>NZ_JAZDDH010000001.1:644049-1288099 GCF_037081715.1 Halalkalicoccus sp. CG83 | reverse complement strand
CTACGTCGCCACCCCGCCTGCGTTCCACGAGGAGTACGCGGAAACCGCCGCCCGGTTGGGGAAGCACGTCCTCTGTGAGAAGCCGCTCGCGACCGACGTTTCGGGGGCCGAACGGATGGTCGAAGCCTGCGCCGAGGCGGGCGTCGTACTGATGACCGCCTACCGGCTCCGGACGGAGCCCTCGATTCGGCGGATGCGCGAGATGATCGCCGACGGCGTGATCGGCGAGCCCGTCCAGGTCCACGGCGGCTTCTCCTCTCGGCTGCTCGAACACGCCGGCCCCGACACCTGGCGGCTCGATCCCGAGATCGCGGGCGGGGGCGCGCTGATGGATCTCGGGGTCTATCCGCTCAACACCGCCCGATTCCTGCTCGGGATCGATCCCCTGGCGGTCCAGGCGACGACGAGTTCGGGAGCCGTGCCGTTCGACCGCGTCGAGAAAGACGTCGCCTTCCAGCTGACCTTCCCCGGCGGCGCGACCGCCTCCTGTACCGCGAGCTTCGACGCTCACCCCGACAGCCGCCTACAGGTACTCGGCACCGAGGGACAGCTGTTGATCCGTGCACCGTTCGGCGGCGACGTCTCCCAGGAGCTCGTCGTCGAGCGCGGGGAGACCCACACCGAGTACACCGGCGCACCCGTCGACGAGGTCCGCGAGGAGTTCGACTACTTCGCTCACTGTATCCTCGCCGGCGGCGACTGCGAGACCGACGGTGAGGACGGACTGGCCGACCTGCGGACGGTCGAGGCGGCCTACGAGTCGGCCGAGACCGGCGAACGGATCGACCTGTAGTCAGCTCGTGGCGTCGTACACCGTCTCGCCGTCGACGATCGTCGTCGTGACGTCGATCCCGTCGATGCTCCCCGGGCGCTCCCACGGCGACTCCTCCAGCACCACGAGATCCGCACGCTTTCCGGGCTCGACCGTCCCTAGCCTGCGTTCGTCGAAGCCGGCGTACGCCGCTCCCGACGTGTAGGCGCGAAGCGCTTGCGTTACCGAGAGCCGCTGGCTCGCCTCGGGCGCGTTGACCGCGTGGTGGATCCCGAGGAGGGGATCGAGCGGCATGCAGTCGCTGCCGAAGGCGAGGTGCGCGCCCGCCTCGAGCAGGTCGGCGTAGCGGTTGGTGCGGCGGCGGCGCTCGTCTCCCAACCGGTCGCCATAGAGCCCGTCCTCGCCGGCCCACTTGAGGAAGTTCGGCTGGACGCTCGCGACGATCCCCGCCTCCGCGATCCGCTCGATCAGCTCCTCGGAGAGGAGTTCGGCGTGCTCGACCCGGTGGCGCGCCTCGGCCGCGTGCCCCGTCCGCTCGAACGCCTCCACGACCGCCTCGATCGCCCGGTCGCCGATGGCGTGCGCGGAGACCTGGAACCCCTCGCCGTCGGCGCGCTCGACCAGTTCGCGGAGCTCCTCGGGCGGGACGACCCACTGGCCGCTCCCGCCGTCCTCGCCCTCGTAGGGTTCGGAGAGTTTGGCCGTCCTGCCGCCGAAGCTGCCGTCGGTGTAGCTCTTGATCGCGCCCGTCCGGACGAACCCGCTGCCGTGATCGGTTCGAAGGCCGAGCTCCTCCATCGACTCGAGGTGGTCGCTCCAGTAGTTCAGCCGCACCCTGATCGAGAGCTCCCCTCGCGAGTCGAGTTCGCGGTAGACGCGCGGCGCCTGTGAGTTTCGCACCATGTCGTGGACCCCCGTCACGCCGCGGGCGACGGCGCGCTCCTGGGCGGCCTCGATCAGTTCGCGCATCTCCTCGGCGTCGGGCTCGATCGCCCCGTAGATGGCGTCGACGGCCTCCTCGACGAGCACGCCCGTCGGCTCGCCGTTCTCCCGTTCGACGTCCTCGCCGGGCATCGCCTCGCGGTGACGCGAGAGGGCGACGCCGTTGACGCTCGCGACGTGCATGTCCTCGCGAAACGCCGCCACCGGTCGGTCGTCGCTCACCCCATCGAGGTCGGCGCGGGTGAGATAGCGCGAGTCCTCCCAGGCGCTCTCGTCGTAGCCGAAGCCGAGGATCCACCCGTCCTCGGCCCCGTCGGCGACCCCGCGGAGCCGTTCGACGCACTCGGCGGGACCCTCCGCGCCGGAGAGATCGGCGTGAACGAGGTACCTGCCGAGCATCGGCAGGTGGGTGTGGGCGTCGACGAACCCCGGCAGCACGACCCGCCCTCCGCAGTCGATTCTCTCGGTATCGACGCCGTTCAGGAAGTCGACCTCGTAGGCGCTCTCGACCCGGACGATCCGCCCGTCACGGACGGCGACAGCCTCGTGGGTCTCGTCGGGCTCCGCGAGGGTGTGGACCTCGCAGTTCGTGAGGATCAGATCCGCGGCCTGGGTCATACCCGCGAGGATCCGGTCGAACGCGGTAAACGTTTGGGATCGCCGACCGGGTCGGGCGGAAGCCGTGTGGCCGTCGTTCGTCCCGCGGCTACCGTCCCACGGAGTCGTCCTCGAGGAACGCATCGAGGATCGTCCGCTCGGCGACGCGTAGGTGGTTCGCGAACGTCGGCGCGGCGATCCCGAGCATGTCGGCGACCTCCTCTCCCGTCGCCGTCCGCGGCCAGTCGAAGTAGCCCGCGAAGTACGCCGTCTCGAGGGCGGCGCGCTGCTTCTTCGTGAGTCGATCCAGCAGCGCGCCGTAGACCTCCCCTACCGTTCTCGGCTCGCGTTCGAGGGTCCGCTGGCCGACGAGCGCCGTTCCCGGATAGATCTCGTTTACGTCCTCGAGCACCTCCCGCACGTGGGCGCTCGGTGGGAGCTCCACGACCATGCGCGACCCGTCGGCGGTCGCCCGAAAGCGTCGCAATCGGCCGCCGTACGACGCGAGCGTCTCGATCATCGAGCGGTCCGATATCGTCAGCCTGAACAGTCGCTCGCCGTCGTCGCCATCGTCGAGCAGCGTGACCTCCTCGACCACCGAGAACCCCGCCATCCTGTCGACGAACTCCTCGGTCGACAGTCCCGTCACCGTTACGAAATGGAAGGCCCTGCCGTCCCCGCTGGGAACCGTCCGTTCGACGATGAGGGAGACGTCGGCGGTCTCGCCGACCAGCCGCCGACCCAGCGCTTCGTTTCGCAGTTCGAGCTCCATCACGGAGTTGCTCACGATCGCCTTGCGCTGCTCGATGGCGTGGATCGCGTGGCCGATCACCGACCCGAGCAGACCGATCGCCTCGCGGACCGGCTTCGTGAAGGCGTTCGACCGCGTCGAGTAGAGGTTCAGGACGCCGTAGAGACGGTCGTCGCACGCGAGGGGAATCGCCGCCGACGACCGGAACCCCCGTTTCGTCGCCTCGTCGCGCCAGGGTTCGTAGTCGACGTCCGTCCGCAGGTCCTGGACGAACTGTGGTTGGTGCGTTCGAATCGCCGTGCCCGTCGGCCCCTGACCACGTGGGTCCCCGTCGTCGATCGAGGTCCGGATCTGCGCGAGATACGACGCCTCGTCTCCGGCCGACCGGCTCGGCGTCACCTCGTCGTCGTCGCGCTCGACGCGTCCCATCCAGGCGAACGCGTACGAGTCCGAGCCCACCAGTCGCTCGCAGACCTCCCGTTCCACCCGCTCTCGCGAAGAGGACTCGACGATCGAACGGACGATCCCCTGAACGACCCGGTTGAGGTGGTTGACGGCCGCCAGCTCGTCGCGCTGTCGTTCGAGCTGTCGCTCGCGGCGCTTTCGCTCGGTGACGTCGCGGAAGTACGCGGTCAGGCCGGTCTCCGAGGGGTACGCCCGCACGGCAAACCACGTGTCGAGCGGCGGGTAGTACGTCTCGTGGTCGATCGGCTCTCCGGTCCGAACCGCCCGCCGGTATTCCTTCTCGAACGCCGTGCCGAGCGCGTCGGGGAACGCCTTCCAGATCACCGACCCGATCAGCTCCTCGGCGGACCGTTCGAGCAGTTTCTCGGCCCGTTCGTTGACGTAGGTAACGCGCGCGGCGGTATCGAGCGCGATGAACGCGTCCGTGATCCGACTGTAGACCTGCTCGGGCGTCTCTGACCCGCGAGCGTACGATCGGTCGACCGGGTCGCCGGTGCGGTCGTCGAACCGGACGCGGACGCGTATCTCATCGAACCGTACGACGGGGCGTTTCGCGCGCCCCTCGTCGACGAACGAGACCACGTTCAGCTCCTCGAATTGTCGGAGCTCCGTGTGGACGTTCTTGACGTCGCGATCGACGACGCGAGCGGCCTCGGCGATGCTCTCGGGACGTTCACGGCGGACGGCGTCGAGCAGTTCGAGGCGCTTGTGGGTGAGCGTTCGAGTGAGTGACTCGACGTCGGAAAACGCGAGCAGCTCCATCCCGCCGGCGAGTCGCTCGTGGGTCGGCCCGCCCTCGGTCGGTTCGTCCGTCGCTACGGTGGCGAGGAGCACTGATTCGTCGTGGGTATCCGAGCGGTCGGTTCGAGACATACGGGTTTGCGGGCCAGGGTCGCCGTCGGGACGCCCCGGCAGTCGATCGTCCTCCGTACGTCGGCCCCGCTGATGAGGCTTTTCCAAGCGATCTGACCGCTCGGTCGGATGTGGCCACGGCCTCGGGGAGGATTGGTCTCGAGACCATTCCACGATCCGACGTGATGTCGTTCCGATAGTTCGGTCGCAAGGGTTCGAACGGGGCAGCGTCAGCGAGTGTCAACCACACTAGTAGATGATACGTCCATGGATCTTATCTCATGATTTTATGATTCTAGCTCGAGACTGAAATTCCGTCAGAGACCCCCTTTTCGGAACGGACCTCGCCGGTCGGCTAAGCGTGTAGAGGCATCGCTTTTGTCGATGAGCCGTCTGCGTTCGAA
Organism: Halalkalicoccus sp. CG83; assembly: GCF_037081715.1. Taxonomy (NCBI): domain Archaea; kingdom Methanobacteriati; phylum Methanobacteriota; class Halobacteria; order Halobacteriales; family Halalkalicoccaceae; genus Halalkalicoccus; species Halalkalicoccus ordinarius. The sequence continues at coordinate 1,283,316 of NZ_JAZDDH010000001.1, read as the reverse complement.
TGGGCGCCTCGATCCGTGAAAGCTTGGATGAGCTCCTGACCACGGCGAATGGGCGTCGGACGGGTAGCCTCTGACATCACACCCGTCTTCTCACAGTGACGGACCGACGACTCGTAGCGACGCCTGCACGAAGTCACCGGAAACCCGATGTGGCGCTTCTACGCCGAGTACGGCAGAGCCACCGTCCTCCGGGGTGCGGTCGGCGTGATCGGTACGATCGCCGCGCGGCTGTTCGGGCCGCGACCTTCTGACGGGTGCAGGCCGGCGAGATCGACGAACGCCCACGGGAGTTCATCGAACGGGCGATCGAGCGCGGGTCGGCTCGAAGTGGACCAGCGGGTCCCTCGAAGAGCAACCCTTAGGCCCCGCGGTTACGAGAGGCCGGTATGACCGACCCCATGGAGCTCGCCGAACGCGTCCGCGAGGGCGAACTGCGACTGCACGAGCTCGAGGAGCACGCCGATCCCGACACGGCGACCGCCGCGCGGCGCCGGCTGCTCGAGGACGAGACCGACGCCGGACTCGAGTCGATCGGTGAGTACGGCTTTCCCGCGGAACGGGCGGACCCGAACGTCGAGAACATGATCGGCGCGGCGCAGATTCCCATGGGGATCGCCGGGCCCGTCGAGATCAATCCTACTGGAGGGGGCGCCGCCGCCGGCGAGTTCCACCTCCCGATCGCGACCACCGAGGGGGCGCTCATCGCCTCGATCAACCGCGGCTGCTCGACCCTCAACAGCGCAGGCGGCGCGACCGCCAGGGTCACCAAATCGGGGATGACCCGCGCACCCGTCTTCAGGGTCGAGGACGTCGCCGAGGCCGCGGCGCTGGTCGAGTGGGTCCGCGAGAACGAGGGCCGCCTGGCCGAGCGTGCCGAGACGACGACGAGCCACGGCGAACTGCTCGAGGTGACGCCGTACGTCGTCGGCGACTCCGTCTTCCTCCGCTTTCGCTACGACACGAAGGACGCGATGGGGATGAACATGGCCACCATCGCGACCGGCGAGGCCTGCGACCTGGTCGAGGAGGAGACCTCGGCCTCGCTGGTGGCGCTCTCGGGCAACCTCTGTACGGACAAGAAGCCCGCCGCGGTCAACGCCGTCGAGGGCCGCGGGCGGTCGGTCACGGCGGACGTGACCCTCCCGCGCGAGCTCGTCGAGGAACGACTCCACACCACGCCGGAGGCGATGGCGGAGATCAACACTCGCAAGAACCACGTCGGCAGCGCGAAGGCCGGCAGCCTGGGCTTCAACGCCCACGTCGCCAACGCCGTGGCGGGGATGTTCCTCGCAACCGGCCAGGACGCCGCGCAGGTCGTCGAGGGATCGAACGCGATCACGACTGCCGAGGTCAGGGAAGAAGGGCTCTACGTCTCGGTCTCGATCGCGAGCCTCGAGGTCGGCACCGTCGGCGGCGGCACCAAACTCCCCACCCAGTCCGAGGCGCTCGACGTCCTCGGACTCCGCGGCGGGGGCGATCCTCCGGGAGCGAACGCCGACGCGCTCGCGGAGTGCATCGCCGTCTGTGCGCTTGCCGGTGAACTCTCCCTTCTGGCGGCGCTCGGCTCGCGTCACCTCTCGAGCGCCCACGCGGATCTCGGACGCTAACGGCGGAGGAATTTCGTCGCCGTAACGGGGCTCGAAACGGACCTACTTCGCCGAGATGGAGACGTCGATCGGGGTCGCGTTCTCGACGTTGTCGGTGACCGGACAGCGTTCCTCGACCTGTTCGATCCACCGTTCGAGGGGCTCTCGGTCGGCATCGGTGTCGGCCTCGATCGTCACGCGAAGCCCCTGGTAGCCCGCGCGCTCGTCCATGTCCTCGCCCTGGAACTTCGCGGGATCGAACTCGCCCTCGATCGTGATTGCGAGGTCGTCCAGCTCGATCCCCATCTCCTCGGCCACCTGGTGACCGGTGACGTTGAGACAACCGGCCTGCCCGGCGATGAGGTACTCGAGCGGGTTGGGCCCGTCGTCGCTTCCACCCATCGACTCGGGCTCATCGACGGTCAGTTGGAAGTCCCGCGCGGTAACGCTGGTCTTGGTCGCGCTCTCGCTCTCGGCCTCGACGCGCATGCTCGGAAGCTCGCTCGTATCGCTCATACGCGAGGACGTTAACGATCGAGTGACAAGGATCTGGCGGGTCTTGTAGGGGACGCGTCAAGAGCTCGTCCGGAGACGTCTCCGGTGCCGTCCGCCTTCGTTCGAGCGGACCGTCGATCCCCGCACACAACCGGTACCGGTCCTCGTAAGAGGACCGCGCACGTGTTGAACGCGACAAGTTTCACTTCCGCCGCGCGCGGATCGGAATTATCCCTCGGCCGCCGAAACCGGGAGAACGTACCCGTCGGGCGAGCACCCGCGGGTACTCCACCCCATGAGAGAACGATCGAACGACGCGAAGCGGCGGTACCGTCCGGAGCTCACCGTCCTGCAGTTGCGAATCGTCAAACTGGTCCTGTCGATCCTCGCGACGCTGCTCGCGATCTGGCAGGCTCTCTAGAGCCGACGATACCGACCGCCGGATTCGGTGAGTTCGCCACCGCGTACCAGTTTTTCGAGCGCCCCATCGACGTACTCGGTGGGTACGCCGCGATCGGTCGCGTAGGCTACGATCGACTCGTGGGTCGGCTCGTCACAGCGCTCGACGGCCTCGAGGACGATCTCACGCCTGTTCTTCGAACGCTCCTCGGATCCGCCCGCGGCGGCGATCTCCTCGCTGTCGAGGCCCGACCCCTCGAGGTACTGCTCGTCGTCGACGACCGGCGCCTCCACCTGCGACTCGAGGTCGGCGAAGGAGTCGACCGCCGCGAACGCGTCGGCGTGGCCACCGCGGCTCGCGAGCATCGAGGCGCGAACCTCGCGGGCGTGATCCGCGTCGTCGGTCTCGACGAACGTCTTCAGCTTCGCGTACCGATGTGTCTTCCCGCATTGGGGGCATCGAGCGGTCTCCTGGCGGCCCTCGAGGATCCAGAGCGCGCTACAGGACGAACAGCCGACGACGACGTACATGTCCGGGGTTGGACCCGAACGGTGTTGAACTCCTCGGTAGGGTATAAGCCGTAGGCCGTCCGAGAGGGGGTATGGAGCGCGTTTCGCTGACCGAGACGACGGAGGCGGTCGAGGACGTCCACCTCGCCCAGCTCGCCGCGGGCGAGGAGATGAGCGTCCAGCACTTCGAGTTCGAACCGGACGCGAGCGTCCCGATCCACGATCACCACCACGAGCAGTCGGGGTTCATCTACGAGGGGGAACTGACCTTCCTGCTCGAGGACGGCGAGGAGTTCGTCGTGGAGGCCGGCGACTCGTACGTCCTCGCGGGCGGCGAGGTCCACGGCGCGGAGAACCGCGGCGAGACGCCCGTCCGGGGCGTCGACGTCTTCAGCCCGCCGCGACCGAACCCCGACTGGAGCGAGTAACCCGACGAGCAGTCGCAAGCACGCCCCTTTTGTCTGGAGGTGGACAACGGCCTCAAGGATCCGCGCCTTCATCAGTGGGGAAACCGACTCAACAGCCATGGAAAAGGAAGAACGCCAACTCGAACGGTTCATGCAGAAGCAGGGGGAGGGAGAAGTCGAGACCACGCCGACGACGGTCGAGGAGGCGATCGGGGGGGCCTTCATCGAGACCGACGAGATCAACGCACTCCAGGACCGGGTCGAGCGCTGGCTCGACGTACCACACCCAGTTCACCTCGTGGGTCCGACCGGCTGCGGGAAGACCGCGCTCGCGCTGTCGATCGCCGCCGCCCGCGACCGGCCCGTCGTCTGGATCAACGGCAACGAGATGCTCGACACCGCGTCGCTGGTGGGCGAGCGCTCCGGGAAGGCCCAGTACAAGGAGCGGGATACGTTCGTCTCGGGGGTGACGAAGAAGAAGTCCATCATCCGGGACCGCTGGGTGGACAATCCGCTCTCGGTCGCGGTCCGGAACGGCGCGACGCTGGTCTACAACGAGTTCTCCCGGACGAAACCGGCGGCACACAACGTCCTGCTGTCGGTCTTCGAGGAGGGGGTCCTCGATCGACCCGGCCAGCGCGGCGAGGACCGAACGATCGACGTCGATCCCGAGTTCCGCGCGATCCTCACGTCGAACTCGACGGAGTACGCCGGCGTCCACCGCCCACAGGACGCGCTGCTCGATCGGCTGATCGGCGTCCACATGGGCTACTACGAGCGCGAGACCGAGGTCGAGATCGTCGCCGCGCGCGTCGAGTCGCTCCGCGGGGACCGGATCGAACAGGTCGTCGACCTCGTCCGAGAGCTGCGCGATCGACTCGACGTCCACGTCGGCACGCGGGCGGCCGTGATGATCGGCCAGGGACTGCTCGCGTTCGAGGACGAGGAGGACGAGGACGGAGCCGACGAGGTGCTCGTCGACGTCTGTACCGACGTGTTGGGGTCGAAGGCCGAGTCGAAGGAACAGCTCGACTCGATGCGCTCGGAGATCCAGGACGCGGTGTGACGGCGACTCGGGACGAACGCACGCCGTAGTCGGTTTCTCGACGCTCTCGCTGACGATGACGACTGCTCGGAAAGCCGCTCTACGCCGTCCGTCCCGACGTCATCGCGGCTGCGAAGGAATCCGAATCGTCGTCTACGACGGCCGTTCACTAACACCGGATCCCGACGGAATCCGACCACTTGACGAACTGGTCTAAGCCAGCTCTTCGATGTGATCAGACGCCTCCGGCGTCTGATTGCTCGAAAATCGCCTTAGGCGAGTTCTTCGATGTTCTCGCGGCATCGCCGCGAGAGTCCGAACGGTTGGCCGTTAGGCCAACTGTTCGATATTCTCGACGATCGCTTCCGCGAACTCGCTGGTGGCGACCTTCTCGCCGCCCTCGATCTGGCGGTGGATGTCGTAGGTCACCTGCTTCGAGGAGATCGTCTCCTCGACGGCGTCGCGTACCAGGTCCGCCGCCTCGTCCCAGCCGAGGTACTCGAGCATCAGCCGGCCCGAGAGGATCATCGCGCTGGGGTTGACCTTGTCCTGGCCCGCGTACTTCGGCGCGCTCCCGTGGACGGGCTCGGCGAGACAGCGCCCCTCGCCGAAGTTCGCGCCCGGCGCGATGCCCAGGCCGCCGATCTGGGCGCCACACGCGTCCGAGAGGTAGTCGCCGTTGAGGTTCGGGAGCGCGAGGATGTCGTACTCGTCGGTGCGTGTGAGGATCTGCTGGAGCATGTTGTCCGCGATGCGGTCGTTGACGACGACTGCGTCCTCGGGGGCCTCGCCGTCACGCTCCTCCCAGAGGGTGTCCTCGGTGATGACGTTCTCGCCGTACTCCTCGCGGGCGACCTCGTAGCCCCAGTCGCGGAACGCGCCCTCGGTGAACTTCATGATGTTGCCCTTGTGGACGAGCGTGACCGAGTCACGGTCGTGTTCGATCGCGTAGTCGATCGCGCGTCGGACCAGTCGCTTGGTACCGAACTCCGTGATCGGTTTGATGCCGATGCCGACGGGACCGTCGTGGATGGTCTCGTCGAAGCCCATCTCCTGTTCGACGAACTCGCGTACCTCCTGGACCTCGTCGGTGCCGGCCTCCCACTCGATGCCGGCGTAGACGTCCTCGGTGTTCTCCCGGAACGAGACCATGTCCATCTGTTCGGGGTTCTTCACCGGCGAGGGAACGCCGTCGAGGTGGTAGGTCGGTCGAACGTTGGCGTAGAGGTCGAGCTCCTTACGGAGCGCGACGTTCAGGCTCCGGAAGCCGGCGCCGACGGGGGTCGTCAGGGGACCCTTGATGCCGACGTGGAACTCCTCGAAGGCCGAAACAGTGTCGTCGGGGAGGTGGGTACCCTCGCCGTACTCCTCCTGGGCGCGCTCGCCGGCGTAAACCCGCATCCAGGAGATGTCGTGGCCGGTGGCGTTGGCCGCGGCTTCGAGTACGTTCTGAGCGGCGGGGGCGACGTCGACGCCGATCCCGTCGCCGTAGATGATCGGGATGATCGGGTTGTCGGGGACGGAGAGGCTCTCGCCGTCGAACTCGATCGCCTCTCCCTCCTCGGGCACCTCGACCTTGTCGTAGCTCATAACACATAGACCCTCGGCGATGTATGGTAAAAGACCTACTATCTCCGTCCGATCGGCGTGCGAACCCCCGTCGAGCGGGCCGATCAGCGGGCGTCGCTGAACGGGATCGTCGCGCCGTACTCCATCGAGATCCACCGCTCGGCGACGACCGGCTCCTCGGGGTCGTAGATCACCAGGTCCTCCGGCTCGAACGGACCGGCGAGCGCCTCGTCGCGACCGAGCGTCGAGGCCAGGTCGTACTCGAGGGGCTCCTCCGTCTCCTCGCCGCCGTCCGTTCGTTTGGGCGGGTTCTCGAGGCTGGCCTCGAGCCGCGAAAGGAACTCCAGTGCCTCCTGGTAGTTCGCCTTCGCCTGCGGTTCGAGCGCTTCGTACTCGGCATCGTCGTGTCCCTCGAGGAGTTCGACGGCCTCGATGATCTTCTCGGCGAGGCGGCGATCGCTCGCGCTCATCGGTCCGCCCCCTGGCCAGCGAGGATCTCGGCGTAGTACGCACACATCACGCCGGCTGCCTCCTTCCAGTGGTGCTCGCTATGCATGTCGTGCAGTTCGAGGCCGACGAGATACCGCGTGGCGAGGTGGCCGAAGCCCGACTGGCCGTACTTGGGCTTCTCGGGGCGGTCGCCCATCGCGGCGCCGATCTCGTGGTGCTGGGCGGTCATCGTCGGCGTCCAGTAGTCGCCGCCGACCTTGTGGTTGCGCCAGGCGACGACGGTCTGTTCGGCGTACTCCGTGCTCATGCCGACGATCTCGGCGCGCCGCCGCAGGGCGTCCTCGACGGGACTCCAGTCGGCCTCCGCGAGGGCGGGATCGACCGTCGTGCCGTCGATGTACGGCTCCTCGACGTCGTCCTTCGCCCAGAACGCGTCCGTCAATGCCTTGGCGGCCTCGCGGGCCTCCGCGTCCGAGAGGTGGGCGAACTGGTGGCGGTCGACGTTGTAGAACGCTTCGACGGCGGCCGCGCGTTCGCGTCGGTCGTGGTGGATGAAGCCGAGACAGGTCTGCTCGGCCATGAACGCGGCCAGAGCGTCCTCGTCGGCCTCGCCGAACGCGTCGGCGTCGATGTCGTAGCCTTCGGCGTCGGTGGGCGTGCCGAACGCCGTCTTGACTGGGGCGAATTCGAAGGGTTTGGAGGTGGTCATGGGAGGGGGCGGGATCTATTCACACCTGAGATACGAGAATATATATGCTTGATCTTACGTGGAGGTCACCGGCCCGCGTTACGAGCGGGTAACCGGCGCCGGCCTCTGTGATCGGACGTCGCCGGGTAGACGACTCCAGAGGGCACGAGTCACCCCTCTCGCGGTGATTCACGGTCGGTAGCGTTAAGCCGCTCCTCCCGGACGGCGCGATATGAACGTGATCGTTCACGGTGGGGCCGGAAGTGCTCACGAGGAGCCCGAGCTCCGCCAGGAGACGCTCGACGAGGCCGCGGAGAACGGAGCGAGTACGGCGACGCCGACGGAGGCGGTCCGTGCGGCCGTCCGCGTCCTCGAGAGCTCCCCCCGGTTCAACGCCGGGGTCGGCGGGGCGATCCAGAGCGACGGGATCGTTCGCACCGACGCCGGGATCATGACGTCTGACCGCTCGGCGGGCGCGGCCTGCTCGATGCCCGGCGTGTCTCACGCCGTCGACGTCGCCCACGCGGTGATGGAGGAGACGCCACACGTCATGCTCTCGGGAGTCCACGCCGTCGACTTCGCCGCCGACTGCGGAATCGACGTCGAGGAGGACCTCCGGTCCCCGAGCACTCGCGAGCGCTGGGAGGAGGCGGATCCACCCCGGGGCGGCCCGCTCGACCAGCTCGCGTGGGTGCGCGAGCGCTTCGGCGAGACGGCGGACGATCCCGAGGGACGCGACCTGGATCACGACCGCGTCGAACGAGGGTCGACTGGCCGTGAGCAGAGGGATCACGACATCGCCGAGCAGAGCTCGGCGGGCAATGATCCTCCGGATCACGACACGGTGGGAGCCGTCGCGAGCGACGGCGAGCGGGTCGCGGCGGCGACCTCGACGGGCGGGCGGTGGCTTGCGCTCGCCGGCCGGGTGGGCGACGTCCCCCAGATCGGGAGCGGCTTCTACTGCGCTCCCGCGGGCGGCGCGAGCGCCACCGGCGCGGGCGAGGACATCGCCCGGACCACCCTCTCGCGGTGCGCGGTCGACCACCTCGAGGAGGGCGCGAGCGCACAGGAGGCGGCCGACCGGGCGATCGAGGAGTTCGCGGAGCTCACCGACTCAACCGCGGGGATCATCGTCTGTGATCGCGAGGGCGAGACGGGAAGCGCCTACAACAGCGAACTCATGCAAACGAAAGCCCTCGGCTGACCCTGGCGGGTCAGCCTCGCCCTTTTCATGCCCACCAGGGCCGCATCGCAGCCGTCCGATCGGACGGCTGCTCTCGAGGCCAGCCTTGCCCCACTCCACTCGCGTGGCTGCCGAGAGTGGCAGCCACGCTCGCGCCGGCCACCACACCGCAGTCAGCCGCTACCGCTGATGGCAAGGGCGCAACGCAAGGCCTTTGCTCGGGTCGGCCGAACCGCCTCGCATGAGCAGCGTGGACCTCCAGAGCGAACAGTACGAGAAACACCGGGAGGCGGGGAAGATCCTCGCGCAGGTCCGCGAGGAAGCCGCCGACCGGGTCGAGGTCGGTACGAGCCACCTCGAGGTGGCCGAATACGCCGAGGACCGCATCCGCGAACTCGGCGGCGAGCCCGCCTTCCCGGTGAACATCTCGATCGACGAGGAGGCCGCCCACGCTACGCCGAGCCGCGACGACGAGTCGACGTTCGGCGAGGAGATGATCAACCTCGACATCGGGGTCCACGTCGATGGCTGGCTCGCCGACACCGCGATCACGGTCGACCACTCGGGTAACGCGGACCTCGTCGACGCCAGCGCCGAGGCGCTCGAGGCGGCACTCGAGACCGTCGAGCCGGGCGTCCACACCGGCGAGGTCGGCGCCGCGATCGAGGAGGCGATCGAGGGCTACGGCTACAATCCGGTAGTAAATCTCTCGGGCCACGGGCTGGGCCACTGGGACCAGCACACCGACCCGAGCATCCCTAACCGCGGGGTCTCGCAGGGCGTCGAGTTCGAGGTCGGCGACGTCGTCGCCATCGAGCCGTTCGCCACCGACGGCAGCGGACGGGTCGGCGAGGGGAGTTCGGAACAGATCTTCGCGCTCGAGCGCGAGGGCTCGGTGCGCAACCGCCAGGCCAAGCAGGTGCTCGAGCAGATCACCGAGGAGTTTCGCACCCTGCCGTTCGCGGCCCGGTGGCTCGACTCCTCGCGCTCGGAGATGGCACTACGACGGCTGAAGACCCAGGGGCTGGTCCACGGCTACCCCGTCCTGAAGGAGGACGCGGGTCGACTCGTCAGTCAGAAGGAACACACGGTGATCGTCACCGAGGACGGCTGTGAAGTGACGACGCGCGGCTGAACGGGCCGTTCGCGTCGGACCCGATCGACCGGCGGTCGCGGGGACTCCGTGCGTCCGGCGGCGAGGGTTCTCAGTTCGGGCGCGGCGCGGACTACGCGTTGTTCATTCGCTGGCTCCGGCGTTCGCCACAGCCGAGACAGCGCGTGATGCGGTAGGGTTCTCGGGAGTAGCGGGCGGTCTCGGGGTTCGTTCCTTCGGTTCTGATCTCGAGTGAGACGACGTGATCGGTGTTCCTGTCGCAGGTCGGACAGGGCTCGTTCATCGTCTGGGAGGAGGGCTCTTTGGCGGCCATCAGTTCTGGCCTTGTGTCTAATTGGATAAATATTTGTCTATTTTACATAGTTTATAATATGTGTACGTCGGATCACACGTCGCGGGAACGGCAGAGCCGTGAATGGAACGGACGAGTCGGCTCGGCCACCGTCATCGAACCGACGCCGGTCGACGGTATCGCGCCCTCCCGAACCGATCGAGTGCGGACCCCACAACGACCAACTGGGTTGGTGGAGAAGCGCGAACGACGCCTATGAGACCACCCAGCCTCAGAGATCCGCGGTCGATCTGGGACGTCCTCGCCGTTCTGTTCTCGTACGTCCTCCTCGAGTACCTCGTACTGCAGGTGACGGGATCGTCGATCATCCGACAGGAGCTCGTCGTCATCGCGATCGTCGTCGTCCTCTGGACGACGTGGGCGTTTCTACGCATCCTCTCACGCGCCGGTTGAGCGGTTTCCGGCGCCCGCCCGCGCGTCTCAGTCACTCCTCGATCGAACTGACGACCAGCGCGAGCACGGGGACGATCTCCAGGCGTCCGACCCACATCAGGAAGATCATGAGGAGCTTCGAGGCGTCCGAGAAGAACAGATAGCTCCCGAACGGGCCGAGCCTCCCGAACCCCGGGCCGATGTTTCCGATGGTGGCCAGCGAGGCGCTGACGGCCTCGAGCGCGCTCAGTTCGACCCCGACGCGGGCTGCGTCGAGCGCGATGAACACGGACGCGAGGGCGAACAGGAGCAGATACAGGAACGTAAAGGCGAAGATTCCCCGTATCACGTCCTCGTCGACGACGCGATCGGCCACCCTCACCGGGCGGACCGCACTCGGGTGAACGGAGACGAACAGCTCGCGTCGGAGCGTCTTGAGGATCACGATCCACCGGATGACCTTCACCCCGCCGCCGGTCGAGCCGGCGGATCCCCCGACGAACATCGCGAACAGGACGACCATCTGGCCGTGGGTGTCCCACTCGGCGAAGTCGCTCGTCGCGAACCCGGTCGAGTTCAGCAGCGACCCGATCTGGAAGGCGGCCTGGCGTAGCGCGTTCTCGCTTGCGCCCTCGGTCGACCCGCCGATCTCGAGGACGGGAGCCGCTCCCTGGTAGAGCAACACGGCGAGCACGGCGACGAACACCGCGATCGCGCCCGCGTACGCCCGGAACTCGACGTCCTCGAGGAGCGCTCTGACCTCCCCTCTGAGCACGCGCCAGAACAGCGCGAAGTTCACCCCGGCGATCACCATGAAGGGAATGATGATCCACTGGACGGCGGCCGAGAACGCGGCGATGCTGTCGGCCTGTGGCGAGAACCCGCCCGTCGGCAGGGTCGAGAATCCGTGGGCGATGGCGTTGTAGAGGTTCATGTTCGGCGCCATTCCGACCAGGTGGAGGCCGTAGAGGAGACAGATCAGCAGGACGGTGAACCCGAAGTAGACCATCCAGAGCGCCCGCGCCGTGTTCGCGATCTTCGGCGTCAGCTTCTGAAGCGTGGGACCGGGCGCCTCCGACTGCATCAGCTGCGCGCCGTTGACCGCGAGTTCGGGAAGGATGGCGATCATCAGCACGATGATCCCCATACCGCCGAGCCACTGGGTGAGCTGGCGCCACATCAGCAGCGCGTGGGAGTGCTGCTCGACGCTGATCTCGCCCATCACGGTCGCGCCGGTCGTCGTGAACCCGCTCGTCGACTCGAACAGCGCGTTCACCGGGTGGGCGAGCGTCGAATCGGTGCCGTAGCCGGCGAGCAGGTACGGAATCGTACCGATGAGAGCGGCCGCGAACCACGCCATCGAGACCAGCAACAGCGCCTCCTCCGGCCCGAGGTCCGGATCCGGGTCCAGCCGCTCGAGCGCCAGTCCGATCACGGCCGTGATCGCGATCGAGACGACGAACGCCCAGACGTCCTCCCGGTAGAGGACGGCGACGGACAGCGGGACCAGCATCGTCAGAGCGAGGTATTTCACGACCGTTCCGACCAGACTGAAGCTAGCCCGCCAGTCGACTCGCCATCTCACGGGTATCGACTCCAAACGGTCTGCATGGTCGTTTTCAGAGAGCCGCGGACCAAGAAATCACCGAAGGTCGACGGATCGATCCGTCCGGCGTTCGTTCGACGGTGACGGGAACGGGACGGAGGAGAACCGGACCGGGGATGCGCGAGCTTAAAGGTGGACGGAGGGATTACCAACGGACGATGGATCAGGTGTTCGCGCCCTGGCGGATCGAGTGGGTCGAGCGGGAGTCCGAGCCCTCGGAGGAATGCGTGTTCTGTTCGTTCGTCGCGGACGACGCCGACCGGGAGAACCGACTCGTGGCGCGGAGCGAACGCGCGTTCGTCCTGCTGAACAACTACCCCTACAGCCCGGGCCACGTGATGGTGATCCCCCATCGGCACACCGGCGAGTACGGCGACCTCGCGGACGAGGAACTGTTGGATCACGCCCGGCTGAAACGGCGGACGTTCGACGCGCTCGAGGCGGCGTTCTCGCCCGACGGGTTCAACGCGGGGCTCAACCTCGGCGACGGCGCGGGCGGGTCGATCGACGACCACCTCCACACCCACGTCGTCCCCCGCTGGGAGGGCGACACCAACTTCATGCCGGTGATCGGCGACACCCAGGTGATCGTCCAGGCGCTCGACGAGAGCTACGACCGGCTCCACGAGGCGTTCGCCGACCAGGACGGCGTCGAGGACCGTGGACCGGAGCGGGCCGTCGTCGTCGAGGAGGCGTAGCGTCCCCGTGCCCGACGACGAGGACGCATCGTCGAGCCCAGGAGGTGGGAGATGACGGTCTCGGCGGCCGTCGAGCGACGGATCGTCCGGTACGCCGCGCTGATCGAGGGGCTCCTCGAGTTCGTCGTCGCGTTCGCCCTCCTGTACGCAGTCGGCCGGTTCCTGCTCGAACCGGCGATCCGCTACGCGCTCGACGCGCGGGGGTTGGAGCCGACGCTCGATCAGGCGCTCAGGCGGGTGCTCCGTGCCGCGGTGGTCGTCGGTGCGGTCGTGGCGGCCGCGGGCGCGGCCGGGTTCGGTCACGTCGTCGGCGGGTCGGCGGTGATCGTCGCCGCGGCGACCGTCGCGCTCGGCTTCGCGGCCCAGGACGTCGTCGGCAACCTCGTCAGCGGCGTCTTCATCGTCACCGATCCCTCGTTCAACATCGGCGACTGGATCGAGTGGGACGGAAAACAGGGAATCATCGTCGCGATCACGTTCCGCTCGACCCGGGTTCGGACGTTCAACGACGAGCTCATCACGGTCCCGAACTCGGAGCTGGTGACGGCCGCCGTGACCAACCACGTCGTCTCGAACCGGCTGCGGATCGTCTCCTCGTTCGAGGTCGATCCCCACGAGATCGACGCCGCGACGGACGCGCTGCTCGCGGCCGCGCGCGATCACCCCGAGGTGCTCGACGCTCCGGAGCCGACCGTCCGCCTCGACCGGCGCGACGGGGCGCTCGTACTCGACGCGCGCTACTGGATCGCCAGTCCCCGGCGAACCGACTTCGTGCGCATCCGATCGGAGTACCTGCGCGAGGCGACCGACCGGCTCCGGGAGGCCGGCGTCGAGGTCGGGGGCGCTCCGCGGCGCGAGCTCTCGGGAGAGTTGTCGATCGACGAACGGGGCGGCTCGTCCGAGTAGTTACAGTCGCTCGAGCTCGCGCGAGACCGTCGCGAACAGCACCGCCTCGCACGCCGCACAGCGAAACACGTCCGGTTCGATGTCGTCGGTCCGCTCCTCGCGGTGGATCGGTACGGTAGCGGTCTCGACGACGAGCTCGAGCGACTCGTCACAGTGTGGACAGTCGACCATGCGTGACGTCGGCGCTCCGTGGACAAGTCGGTCGCGGTCGCGTCCGCCCTTGGCACTCGATCGTAACCGCGTCGAACCCCTGGACCGGGATCTCCTCTCGAACTCGATCCGAACGGCTCACGCGCACTACTCGAGAACCGCCGGAGGATCGTCTATCCGCCGATCAGTTCGTCGAGTTCCGCGAGCAACGCTTCGCGGTCGCCGGTATGAATCGTCAGAACGGGGATCGGCGAGACGCGCACGACCTTTTCGGCGACGCTTCCCAGTAGGTAGCGCTCGAATCCGGTTTTACCGCGCGTCCCCATCACGATCAGATCGATCTCGTTCTCGATCGAGTAGGCGATGATCGCGACCGCGGGATCCCCCCACCGGAGTTCACGCCTCACCGCGATATCCCGCTCGTAGGCCCGCTCGGCGATCGTTTTCGTGGCGCTATGCCCGTCTCCCTCGAACGCCTCTCGAACCCGCTCGCGCGTGTCGTCGGGGATCGTCGCGTAGGCCGTTTCGTCGACGACGTACAGTACGTGGACCGTGGCCTCGCATAGCCCTGCGATGGCAACCGCGTGGTCAGCGACGCGTTTTATGCCGGCGCTACCGTCCGTGGGGACGAGGATCTCGTCGTACATGGACGGAGAACGCGCGGAGACCGCTAAAGGGATCCGGAGAACGCGGAGCGAACGATGAACGCTCACACTATTCGGCGGGCGGGTCCGATCGAACGCCGTGAGTCTCACCGGAGCCGCGATCGTCGATCGGCGTCCCGAACGCGTACATCGTCTGGTGGCCCGTGATCTCGACGTCGAGGAAGTCGCCGGGCTCGATCCCGTGTTCGGAGGCGTTCTGCACGATCACCTGGCGGTACGCTGAGTCGCGACACTTCACCGAGTCGCCGGTGCCCGGTTCGACGCAGAGTACCTCGCGTTCGTCGCCGACCATCGCCTCGTAGGCCTCGCCGACGATCTCCCTCTTCAGTTCGCTCATCGCCTTCGAGCGGTCCTTCTTGGTCTGCCCGCCCAGTCCCTTCATCGCCGCCGCGTCGGTCTTCGGGCGCTTCGAGAAGCGGGTGACGTTGACCTTCTCGGGGCGGACCTCACGGAGGAGGTCCATGCTTCGCTCGTGGTCGGCCTCGGTCTCGGTGGGGAAGCCGACGATGAAGTCGGTGCTGAGCGTCCAGTACTCCAGGGCCTCGTCGAAGGCGTCGACGACCTCGCGGAACTTTCCCACTCGATGCTGGCGGCGCATCTCCTCGAGGACGCTATCGCTTCCCGACTGGACCGGCGCGTGGATGAAGTCGTAGAGCTTCTCGTTCTCGACGAACACGCGGGCGAGTTCGTCGTGAATGCCGTGGATCCCGCCGGGGTTGGCCATGCCGAGCCGGACGCGGAAGTCGCCCTCGATCGCACAGATCCGCTCGAGGAGTTCGGGGAGCTTCCGCTCGTCCGTGTCCCAGCCGTAGACGCCGGTGTCCTGGCCGGTGATCCGGAGCTCCTTCGCGCCGGCGTGGACCAACGCGCGGGCCTTCTCGACGTTCTCCTCGACCGGCGGGGAGTCCACCCGACCGGTCGCGTGCTTGGTGATGCAGTACGAGCAGTTCGACATGCAGCCGCGTGCGATCGGCAGGATCCCGACGACGCCGTCGAGGACGGGTTCGGTCCCGGGTCCGGGCGTGGGACACTCGCCGTTGAGAGCCGCCTGGGGGACGTCGTCCCAGTGCAGAACGCGGGCGTCGACGTCGGCGAACTCCTCGCCCTGGGCCAGCGCCATACAGCCCGTGACGATCAGGTCGGCGGTCTCCTCCTCGAGCTCGCGAGCCCGCCGGAGCATGTTCGTCTCGGTCTTCTCGACGACGGTACAGGTGTTCAGGATGGCGACGTCCGCCTCGTCGGGGCCCTCCGCCCGGTAGTGGCCCGCATCGCGCAGCGCGCTCTCGATCGCGCGGCTCTCGCCGCGGTTCGAGGTGCAGCCGTAGGTCTCGATGTGGTACCGGGCCATACTCGAGGGAGCGGTTCCTGGGAGAAAAGCGCGACGGATCGTTCGGCGCTACCCGAACAGCCGCTTGAGGAAGCTCCGAACGCCGGGACGTTCCGCGAGCAGCACCGAACAGTCGACCTCGTAGAGCACGTCGAGGTGCAGCGAGCCGGTCACGAGTCGCGAGATCAGGCCGCGCTCGGTCGCCCCGATGAGGATCATCGTGTGATCCTCCGCGGCGCGCCCGATCGCCCGCTCGACGTTCCCGGTCTCGACGACCAACTCGGCGTCCTGGAGGTCGTGCTCGACGGCCCAGTCGGTGAGGAACTGCTCGCCCTCCTCGCGCCCCTCCTCGTCGTCGACCACGTGCAGCAGCGTGACCTCCGAACCGACGGTCCGCTGGAGCGTGGACGCGACCTCGGCGCTCAGGTCCGAGTCGGGGCCGCCCGCGGTCGGCAGGAGGATCCGCGAGGCGTCCCGGCCGCGGTCCTTGAGCACGAGGAAGTCACAGGGGAGACCGCGGGTCAGTTCGCTCATCGGGCGCTCGGCGCGGGCGGCGTTCCAGAGCTGGTTGTCCTCGCCCTCCATCAGGACGAGGTCGGCGTTCTCGCGTCTGGCGATGGTGAAGATCTCCTCGAACGACCGCTTGGAGACGACCGTCGAGGTCTCGCACGCGACGTCGTGACTCTCGACGGTCTCGTGGACGTTCTCCATCAGGTTCTCGGAACGATTGACGACCCGCCGTCGCTGGGTACCGCCGTACTCCTGTGATCCGTGCTCGGGCGTCTGGATGATGTGGACGGTGTGGACGGTCGCGTTCTCCTTGTGACTCGCGAGCGCACAGGCGAGTTCGACGATCGCCGTCTCGGTCCGGGGGTTCGCGATCGGCACCACGATCCGGTAGGAGTCGTCGTCGACGACCCCCTCCGTGGTGTCGACCGGCGGGATGTACGATCGACCTACGAGGCCGCCGAACGCCCACTCTCGGAGGGTGAGTTGGCGGTCCGTCCCCTCGAACCGGACGGCTTCGATGCGCCGGTCGGTCGTCTGGAAGTAGTTGACGACCGTCACCAGCGCGATTCCGCCGATGGTGTTCCCGAGCAACACCGGTAGAACGAACTCGGTGAGGCCGACGACGAGCGCGAGTTCGCCGCGAAAGACCATGAAGACCATCTCGGTGAAGGAGACGACGACGTGGAACAGGTCCCCCAGTGGGATCGCGAGGAAGGCCATGTAGACGACCACGAGCCGGGAGATCGTATCGCGCGAGGCGTAGACGATCCAGACCACGCCGGCGACGATCAGGCCGGCGAAGGCGGCCTTGAAGAAGAGCGACCCGAAGCTCGTCTCGAGGCCGTGCTCCGCGTGATGGACCGCCGCAGTGGTGGCCTCCGGACCGAACACGCCGCCCCACGTCAGGACGGCCGCGCCGATCGCGCCGCCAGTGAAGTTGCCGGTGAGCACGATCAGCCAGTGGCGAAACAGCTCCGGGATGCTGGTCAGCCGTTCGAGGGTGAGCGCGACCGGCGGGAGCGTGTTCTCGGTGTAGAGCTGGTAGCCGCCGATGATGATGTAGATGAACCCGAGCGGGTACAGCAGGGCGCTCAGTACCGGGTGTTCGTTCGTCGCGGCCGTCATCGTGGAGTACAACAGGAACGTTATCGTGATCGCGAACCCCGCGGCGAGCGCGCTGAAGAACAGCTCGCGGTTGCCCGAGGTGATCTCCTCGTCGGCGGCGGCGACGACCCGCTGGAACACCTCGTCCGCGGAGAATCGATCGCGGACGACGGCTCCGGCCGCCGGAGCACCGCTTCTCGACCGTTCGACCGCGTCCCGGACCTCGTCCGCTGGATCGGGACGATCGGAGTCAGCCATTGGTCGATGCAACTCACAGAGGGACTAAGCAGTTGGCTTTTCGCTCCGAGACGGTCATCGACCGTTATGATCCCTCCGGAATAGGCCGTCGTTCGGACGACGGAGGCGGCGGAAGCGTCAGTCCTCGGCGTCCGATCCGGAGCCGAAGAGCCGGTCGCGCAACGAGCGCGTCGAGGGCCGTTCCGCGAGCAGCACCGAGCACTCGACCTCGTCGACCACGTCGAACACGAGCGAGGAGCCGAGCAGCCGCGAGAGCAGACCGCGCTCGGTCGCCCCGATGATCACGAGGTCTCGGTCGGCGGCCGCCCGCTCGATCGCTCCCTCGACGTCGCCCGACTCGTCGATCAGCGCCTCCGCGTCCTCGAGGTCGTGGCTCGTGGCCCAGTCGGCGAGGAACCGTTCGCCCTCCGCACGCTCGTCCTCGCCATCGACGACGTACAGCAGCGAGACCTCCGACCCCACCTGATCGCGAAGCGTGCGCGCGACCTCGGCGCTGAGATCCGAGTCGGGGCCGCCCGCGGTCGGCACGAGTACGCGACCGACGTCCAGCCCGCGGTCCTTCAGCACGAGGAAGTCACACGGCAGGTCGTGAGTGAGCTCGTCGAGCGCGCCCTCGGCGCGGCCGGCCGCCCACGGTCGGTTCTCACTCCAGCCCATCACCACGGCGTCGGCCTCGGTCCGCCGGGCGGAGTTGAAGACCTCCTCGAACGACTCGTGGGAGACGACCGTCGTCGTCTCGACGGGCGCGCCGAACGTCTCGGCGTCCTCTCGGGCGGCCTCGAGCAGCGTCCCGGACTCGGCGTCGATCCGTTCGACGTGCTCCGAACCCTGCTGGAGCGGCGTCTGATCGGGCACCTGGACGATGTGAACGGCGTGAACGACGCCGTCGTTGGCCTTCGCGAGCGTGCTCGCCAGCGAGATGAGGTTGGTCTCGGTTCTGGGGTTCGAGAGCGGTACCATCACCCGGTAGTCGGCCGACTCGGGCCGGACCGTCTCGGCCACGCTCACCGCGGCGTCGGGCATCTCGTCCGATCGCGAGAGGATGTACTGACCGAGCAGCCCCTGGTGTTCGGTCTCTCCGCGGGCGTAGATGAAGTACCACGCGATCGCGACCACGACGAACAGCGCCGAGAGCGCGATCTCGACGGGGGCCATGAAGCCGATCAGCGCGGTCGAGAGCACCGCCCCGGCGATCGGCGTGATCGGGTACAGCGGGACGGTGAAGTCGGGGTCGTACTCGGGGAGGTCCGAGCGCCGAAAGACGATCAGCGCGACGTTCATCAGCGCGTAGACGATGAGGTGGAGCACGCTCGCGGCCTTCGCGAGGATCTCGAGGTCGTTTCCGAGCCCGATGATGAGGACGATGATGATCGCACCGGTGACGAGGATCGATCGGTAGGGCGTCGCGAACTTCGTGTGGATCTCGTTGAGCGCGTCGCTGATCAGCTTGTCTCGCCCCATCGCGAAGTTGATCCGGGCCGACGCGAGGATCGAGGCGTTCGCCGAGGAGGCCGTCGCGAGCAATGCGCCGAGGGTCATCATCGAGGCGATCCCAGCGATGGCGATCGTCGGAAGGCCGACGTCGGCGAACGCGACCTCAGAGGCCTGGGCGACCGGCGTCTCGAGGCTGAGGTCGGGCCACGGCACCACGCCGACCATCACCGTCACGAGTACCGCGTAGATCACTGTGACGAGCGAGACGCTGCCGATGACCGCGATCGGGAGGTTTCGCCCGGGGTTCTTCATCTCCTCGGCGACGGTTGCGATCTTCGCGTACCCCAGGAAGGAGACGAACACCAGCGCGGTCGCGGGGAGGATCGCGTCCGTGCCGAACGGCGCCAGCCCGCCGTCGCCGACGAGCGTGGCGTAGTCGAAGGTGAGAAAGCCGCCGATCGAGAAGACGCCGAGGATCCCCAGCAGGATCAGGACGATGACGCTCTGGACGCCGCCGGTCTCCTTCGCGCCGATGTAGTTGACGGCGACGAACGTCGCCCCCGCGAGCAGCGCGCCGAGCTGGACGTCGCTCAGGAAGAGCACGCTCGGCAGCGGGACGAACGTTGTGAGGTAGCCGCCGAAGCCGATGCAGTAGAACGCCGAGGCGAACGCGAGGCCCATCCAGTCGCCCATGCCGGCGATGCTCCCGAACGCGGGGCCGAGCGCGCGGTTGATCCAGTAGTAGGCGCCGCCGGCTTTGGGCATCGCGGTGCCGAGTTCGGCGACCGAGAAGGCGTTGACCAGCGCGACCAGTCCGCCGACGACGAACGAGACGACGACGATCGGGCCGGCCTCCTGGGCGGCGACGCCCGGTAGGACGAAGATGCCCGCGCCGATCATCGTCCCGATGCCGATGGTCAGCGCCGAGAGCAAGCCGAGGTCCTTCGCGAGCTCCTGGTCGTCCGCCATCTCAGTCGGCCTCCTCGGGATCGGGCACGACGATCAGCGGTCGATCCGTGTTCATCATCAGTGAGAGCGCCGTGTCGCCGCTGAGAAGCTTCACCCACCGGCTCGCGTTCCGGGGCGTCATCACGATCGAGCTCGCGTCCGCCTCCCGGGCGGCGTCGAGGATCGCCTCGATCACGTTCCCCCCGTAGAGGACGCGCGTCTCGATCGGGACGCCGGCCTCATCGAACCGTTCGGCGACGATCTCGAGTGTCTCCTCGGCGCGTTCGGTCATCTGTTCGAGCGGCGCCTTGTCTATACCACCCGGCGTCTTCTCGACGACGGTGACGGCGAGCACGTGATCCGGCGGCGGATCGAGATACGGGACGACGGCCGCGGCCGTCCGCTTCGCGTCCTTCGGGCTCGCCAGCGGGATGACGACCGTCTCGGTGAACGTTCGCGTCATAGGGGCACCCGCGGCGGTTCGAGCGGCGTCTGTCCCCGAGTTCGGTTCCGTTCGCGTGAACGGACGGCTCGACGGAGGATGTCGGACGGGTTCATGTTCGGTCCCATCGCCCCGATAGAGATAAAGGGCCCGGTGTCATTCAGCATTAAGAGAGAATACTCGGTTGAAATCCCTTGGAAAGTGAATCATCTCGGACGTGCGACGCCGATCCGGAGGGGCGTGGTTTTTAAGCGAGCGGGTCGTACGGAGGGAAGACCAGCCGTGCGCAGGCAAGACGCGGAGTCGGGGTACCGGCTCGACGAGATCGACCGACGGATCATCTACGAACTCATGGCCGACGCCCGCGCCAGTTCCGCGCCGAAGATCGCCGAAGCCGTAAGCGTCTCGCCGGGGACGATCCGCAATCGGATCGAACGGCTCGAGGAGGAGGAGATCCTGACGGGGTATCACGCACACGTCGATTTCGAACGAACCAGCGGACGGCTCACTGCCCTGTTCATGTGTAGCGTTCCGTTCGCCGAGCGAGAATCGGTCGCTCGCGCCGCGTACGCGATTCCGGGCGTCGTCAACATCCGGCTGCTGATGGGCGGCCGACGGAACTTCCACGTCCTCGCCGTCGGGGAGGACACCACCGATCTCCGACGGATCGGCACCGCCCTCTCCGAGATCGGCGTCGAGATCGAGGACGAGATGCTCGTCGAACACGAGGCGGTCCAGCCGTACGCTCCCTTCGGTCCCGACGAGGACGAACGCCGGAAACCGCCGACCGACTTCGTCAGCCTCTCGGGCGATTCGGAGGTCATGGAACTGACGGTGCGGACCGACGCTCCGATCGCGGACGTGACGATCTCGGAGGCGGTCGAGCGGGGCGTCATCAGCGACGACCCGTTGATCATCGCCATCGAACGGGAGGGAGACGTCCTTACGCCTCACGGTGATACGCACGTTCGACCGGACGACGTCGTGACGGTGTTCTCCCGGGGCGGTGCCGACGACCGAACCGTGAACGCGTTCATCGGCTCGTCCGAGTAGACGGATGGCTTCGAAACGAGGGGTTTCGGCGTTCGTACCAGCACCGATCGAACGAAGCGGCGCTACGGGGGTGACCGCGGCCCGACCGCGACGGTCCCGCTCGTCGCGTCTCAGTCGACGGCTTCCTGGAACTCGTCCGGATCCTCGTCTCGGCGTCCACTACCGAACAGCCGCTCGCGGATCGAGCGCTCGGAGGGCCGCTCGGCGAGCAGCACGGAACACTCGACCTCGTCGACCACGTCGTAGGCGAGCGATCCGCGCACCAGCCGCGAGAACAGGCCCCGCTCGGTCGCCCCGATGATCACCAGCGTGTGATCCTCGGCGCCCCGCTCGATCGCCCCCTCGACGTCGCCCGACTCGTCGATCAGTACCTCAGCGTCCTCGAGGTCGTGGCTCGCGGCCCACTCGGCGAGGAACGCCTCGCCTTCCTCGCGTTCGTCCTCGCTATCGACGACGTACAGCAGCGAGACCTCCGCTCCCTCCCCGTCGCGCAGGTTCCGGGCGACCTCAGCGCTGAGATCGGAGTCGGGGCCGCCCGCGGTGGGAACGAGCACCCGGTCGGCGTCGAGTCCGCGGTCCTTGAGCACGAGGAAGTCACACGGCAGGTCGTGGGCGAGTTCGTCGAACGTGCTCTCGACGCGGCCGGTCACCCAGTCGTCGCCGCCGCCCCAACCCACGATCGCGACGTCCGCCTCGAGGGTCCGGGCGGCGTCGAACACCTCCTCGAACGAACGATGCGAGGCGATGGTGTGGGTCTCGACGGGGACGCCGAACGTCTCGGCGTCGCGCTCGGCGCGTTCGAGCAGCGTCTCGGACTCGCTGTCGAGCCGGTCGACGTGTTCGGAGGCGGCGCGCAGCGGCGTCTGATCGGGCACCTGGACGATGTGCGTCGCGTGCACGGTACCGCCGTGCTGTTTGGCGATCGTGCTCGCCAGCGTGATGAGGTGCTGTTCGGTGCGGGGGTTCGCGAGCGAGACCATCACCCGATAGTCGGAGCTCTCGGGTTGGACCGATTCGGCCGCGTTCACCGCGGCGTCGGGCATCTCATCCGATCGCGAGAGGACGTACTCGCTCAGCACGCCCTCGCGATCGGTCT
Source organism: Halalkalicoccus sp. CG83 (assembly GCF_037081715.1). NCBI lineage: Archaea > Methanobacteriati > Methanobacteriota > Halobacteria > Halobacteriales > Halalkalicoccaceae > Halalkalicoccus > Halalkalicoccus ordinarius. Next base: position 1,260,949 of record NZ_JAZDDH010000001.1, on the reverse strand, counting down.
TCGACCGCGCGTAGAGCAGGTACCAGAGCGCCGCGAGGACGACGAACAGCCCCGAGAGCGCGATCACGAACGGCTCGATGAAGCCGATTCAGCGCGAACGACAGGATCGCGCCGAGGATCGGCGTGATCGGATACAGCGGAACGGTGAAATCGGGGTTATAGCCGCTGGGTTCGGCCTCGCGCATGACGATCAGCGCGACGTTCAACAGCCCGTAGACGACGAGGTGGAGCACGCTGCTCGCGGTCGCGAGCAGTTCGAGGTCGCCGAAGACGATGAACACCACGATCAGCGCGCCGGTCACGGCGATCGAGCGGTACGGCGTCCCGAACTGCTCGTGGATCTCGTTCAGCGCCGGGCTGATCAGCTTATCGCGACCCATCGCGAAGTTGATCCGCGACGAGGAGAGGATCGAGGCGTTCGCCGAGGAGGCCGTCGCGAGCAGGCCGCCGATCAGCAGCGCGATTGCCCCGATGGGGCCGATGAGCAGTTCGGCCACCTGAACGACCGCGGTGTCGTTGCCGGCGACGACCTCGTTCGGTACGGCGGCGAGGACGGCGAGCAGGACGAGCGCGTAGATCGTCGTCACGATGACGACGCTCCCGACGATCGCGATCGGGAGGTTCCGGCCGGGGTTCTTGATCTCCTCTGCGACCGACGTGATCTGGACGAAGCCGAGATACGAGACGAACACCAGCCCCGTGACGGGCAACAGCGCCGAGAACCCGTCGGGCGCGATCGGGCGAAGCGTCTCGAGGTCGGCGTTCATCACGCCGAACAGCGTGAACACCGTTAGGATCCCCACGAGCGTGATGACGATGACGTTCTGGAGTCGACCGGTCTCCTTCGCGCCGACGTAGTTGACGACGGTGAAGAACACGGCGCCACACAGCGCGATGATCTCCGGGCCAGTGAACGCCAGCGGACCCAGGGCGATGCCGGGCACCGAGACGAACTCGGCGATGTACTGGCCGAAGCCGAACATGTAGAACGCCGAGGCGAAGGTGAGGCCGATCCAGTTGCCCCAGCCGGCGATCGAGCCGAACAACGGTCCGAGCGCGCGGTTGATGTAGTAGTAGGCACCGCCGGATTTGGGCATCGCGGTGCCGAGTTCGCTCGCCGACAGCGCGGTGAACAGCGCGATCACCCCGCCGAGGACGAACGACGCCGCCGCGAGCGGACCGGCCATCTCGACCGCCGCGCCTGGCAGAACGAAGATCCCCGCGCCGATCATCGTCCCGATGCCGATAGTTAGCGCCGAGAGCAACCCGAGGTCCTTCGCGAGTTCCTCGTCGCCCGACATGGTTACCGTCGAGCTGCCGAAGATTCGACCCGTTCCCCATACCCGAGACAGGATTCGTCGGCATCGAGAACCGTCATGCCACCTGGTTCCGTCCCAGGTTCCTTAACTGATCCGAAGCGTCGCGGACCCGAAACGAACTCCCGCTTGGAAAGTGCGGATCGCTCCGTCCATTACAACTCCGACCCCGGGGTTAACAACCGCCGACGGCGTACGCTTGATCACATGTCCGAGAACATTCTCGAGCGGGTCCTGCTGCCGATCGTGGGCCCCAAGGACGCCCGGACGACCTGCGAACTGGCGCTCCCACGGATCGCCGGCGCGAACGGATCGGTGATCTGCGTCAACGTCGTCGAGAAGGGCGGCGGCTCGCTCGATCCGACCTCGCCGACCCAGCAGGAGGAGCGCGCAGAGGAGGTCTTCGAGATCGTCGCCGAGGAGTGCGAGGCGAAGGGGATCCCGCTCGAGACGCGGATCCTCTACGGGACGGACGTCGCCGAGACGATCTTCGAGGCCGCCGAGGAGGAGGACGTCACCGCGATCGCCTTCACTCCCCGCGAGTCGAACCGACTGGTCGATATCCTCTCGGGCTCGCCCGGCTACTCGATCATGAAGCGCGCCAACCGACCCGTCGTCGTCTTCCCGTCAAGGTCGAACGACTGAGGGTCGAACGGGACCTCGACGAGGCTCACGAACGAGACGGTCCCGTCTCGACCCCTCGAAGGGCTCCCCCACGGGATAGAGGACACCGGATCACGAATCGAACCGATTGCACCCACTAGACACGCGTTCTTCTGCTGAAATCCCCAGGGGAACCACCCGCTCGTAGGGTGCTGCTGAGAAGCAGATAGCCGAAGAACGGAGAGAGGGTCTGGAACCTCTCGACTCACCAACGCATTATTGATCGACAACGTCCAAAACATGCGTATACCGATGTCGACGGGAGAGACGCAGCAATCTGCACCGACGATACTGGTCCCACTCGCGAACCCAGCACACGAGAAGGATCTGATAACGTTGGCCAGCGCTATCGCTCATCAGAAGCAGGGTTCCGTTCTCGCGATCCACATCGTTCGAGTCCCGGATCAGACGCCGCTCGAGGCGGGAGCCGCGTATCTCGATAGGATCGACGCGGAGTCCGAAGAGTTGCTCGCTGCTGCACGAGCTGACGCCGAGACGTACGGCGTCCCGGTTACGACCCGCAACGTGCTCTCCCGTCACTCGTTCAGATCCGTTTTCAACACGGCCCGAACACACGACGTGGATCTCGTCGTCATGGGCTGGAGCGAGGAGACACATCTCTCGCCGGGACGAGCGGAAAGAGGGATCGACGACCTGACACGCGATCTCCCCTGTGATTTCCTCGTTCTGAAGGACGGCGAGTTCGACGCTTCACGGATCCTGGTTCCGACCGCGGGCGGTCCGGACTCCGACACTCAGCGCCGAGATCGCACGGTTGCTGAGAGCGGAGTACGGCTCCGAGATAACGCCACTGCACGTCACTACTGGCGACGGGGAGAAAGAGCAGGCCCGCCAGTTCCTCGCTAGCTGGGCCGCAGAGCAACGGCTCAACTCCGCCGAAACCAGAATCGAGACGTCCGGCGACATTGAAGACGCCGTCAGGACCGCTGCTTCGGAGCACACGATGGTCATCATCGGTGCGACGGAACGGGGACTGTTGAGCAGGTTACTTCACGGATCACTGGCGTTCGATATCGTCGAATCGCTCGATCTGCCCGTTCTTCTCGCCGAACGATCGCGGGAACGGACGCTGAAAGAGCGCGTTTTCGGGCCGGGGCCGTGACACGGCGCTAGAAGGGTCGTGGAGGAATCCCGCGAGGCGGAACGAACTCCTTATGCGAGAATGCTCGGCTAGCACTACCGTGTACGGAACTGGTGACCGTCTCAACCGACGAAGACCATGAGGACGAACGTCGATTGGCGGGTGAGTCTCGGCCTCATCGGAATCGTTCTCCGGTGGCTCGCCGTCCCGCTCAGCTTCCCGATTCTGGTCGCGATCTACTACGCCGAGCCGGTTCTACCGTTTCTCGTCCCCATACTCGTCTCACTCGGCGCCGGCGAGGCGTTAGCGCGGCTCGGGAACGGGGGCCGTCTCGGCCCCCGGGAGGCGTTTCTCATGGTCGCGGTGACGTGGTTCGTCGTGCCGCTCGTCGGCGCGATACCGTTCGTCCTCGCGGGGACCGGCTCGGTCGCCCACCCCGTCAACGCGCTGTTCGAGTCGATGAGTGGGGTCACGACGACGGGTGCGACCGTCCTGGTGGAGTTCGAGATCCACGACCGCTCGATCATGATGTGGCGCCAGATCAGCCAGTGGCTCGGCGGGCTCGGCATCCTCGTGCTCGCGACGGCCATCCTCTCGCAGCTCGGGGTCGGGGGCGCCCAGCTGATGGAGACCGAAACCCAGACCCGCGACGTCAACAAACTCACCCCGCGGATCGCCAAGACCGCCCGATTGCTCGGCGAGCTCTACGTCGGGCTGACCCTCCTTCTCGTCGCCGTCCTCTACGGGTTGCATCTCGTGGGAATGGCCCCGAACATGGGGCTGTACAACGCGATCGCCCACCCGCTGACGGCGGTCTCGACGTCGGGGTTCTCGCCGGAACCCGACAGCATCGCGGCGTTCTCACCGGCGGTGCAGTGGGTCATCACGCTGTTCATGATCCTCGGGGCGACGAACTTCGTGCTCATCTACTTCGCGCTACAGGGCGACCGACGCAGACTGATCGACAGCGAGGAGTTCCGCTTCTACATCGGGTTGCTCGCGGCGCTCAGTGCGATGACGGCGATCCTGCTCGTTCTGGATGACTCGTACGGCGGCTCCATGGAGCAGACCGTGCGCTACGCGGTGTTCAACACCGTCTCGATGATGACGACCACGGGCTACGCCAACGCCGACTTCGATCTGTGGGAGGCCGGCGCGAAACACGTCCTGCTGACCTGTATGTTCATCGGCGGGATGGCCGGCAGCACGACCTGTTCGATCAAGACGCTTCGCTGGCTGGTCGTCATCAAGGGGTTTCGCCGCGACCTCTTCACGGCGATACACCCCGAGGCGATCCGGCCGGTTCGTCTGAGCGGCACGGTGGTCGACGAGGAGACGATCAGCGACATCTACGCGTTCACGCTCGTAAACCTGCTGCTGTTCGCGGCGGCGACGGTCTTCGTCGTCGTCGACGGCGCGCGCGTCGGCCTCGAGATCAGCGAGTTCGACGCGATGGGGGCGGCCGGTGCGACTTTCTTCAACATCGGCCCCGGCTTCGGCATCGCCGGCCCGTTCGGCACCTACGAGGGCTTTCCCACGACGACGAAGCTCCTCATGATCGTCCTCATGTGGGTCGGTCGGATCGAGATCGTCCCTGTGCTCGTCCTGTTCACGAGAGGGTTCTGGAGGTCGTAGAACGGACCGGCGTCAGCCGTCGGTGCGGGACGACTGCGTCGACCGTAGCCCGAGGACCGGTTCTCCGCTCGATGCGGATCCGATCCCGCGGGCCGTCGGTCATTCCAACGTGATCCGAGCGACCGGAGCGGTTCTCGAACGGTTGCTTGGCACGTACCAAAACTCTCTAACCGAACGCTTCACCCTTTCTAGTACACCGCTGACGACCACCGAACCTAGCGGTGGGAGTAACTTCACAATGGTTCTCGACGACTTCATCGACGTCCGCTCGCTCGACGATCTCTCGCGCCACGAGCGACTACTCGTCCTCTACGCCCTGGGATTGGTCGGCATCATCCTCTTCTACACTGTCGTCTACAACACGGGAATGCGGACGCTCGAGGGCGATTCGCACTCGATCTTCCGGTCGTTCCAGACCGTCGTCGAAACGATGACGACGACCGGCTACGGTGCCGACTCCCCGTGGTCGACCCCCTGGATGAACCTGCTCGTCGTCACGATGCAGCTCTCAGGCATCGCGATCGGCTTCTTTACGCTCCGGCTGCTCATCATCCCGCTGTTCGAGCGGACGACCTTCGACCTGGGGGATCGCCTGACCTCGAAGGACGACCACGTCGTGATCTGCGAGTACCGCCAGGACAGCGACATTTTGCTCGACGAACTCGAACGGCTGGGGATCGACTACGTCCTGATCGACTCCGGCGAGGAGGAGGCCACGCGGCTCTCCAACGACGGCTACCAGGCGATCAGCGGCGATCCCGAGGAGTCGGCGACCCTCGAACGGGCGATGATCGACGACGCGAGCCTGGTGATCACCGACGCGGGCGACCGCAACGCCAGCATCGTCCTAACGACGCTGGATCTGAACGAGGACCTCCGCGTGGTGAGCCTCACGGAGTCGACGAAACGGCGCCGGGCGCTCATGGAGATCGGCGTCGACACCATCATCTCCCCCCACACCCTCATCGGGCGCCGGCTCGCTCACAAGGCCACGGCGGCGGTCTCGGTGCCCGAGGGCACGTCCGTCGGCGAGGACGTCGAGATCAGGGAGCTGCTCATCCGCCACGGAAGCCCGTTTCACGGCGTTGAGGTGCGTGAGACGCCGTTCTTCGAGCGTCCGAACCTCACGCTGGTGGCCGGCTGGTTCGAGGGTGACCTCCGGCTCCCGCCGGCGCCGACCGACCGTCTCACGCGGAACACGGTGCTGGTCGTCGCCGGGCCCGAGGACGCGATCGACGACGTCCGCGAGGAGGTCTCGGGGGTTCGTTCCGCCCGCGAGCACACGAACGTCATCGTCGCCGGCGCGGGCGAGGGCGGTCAGGCTGCCGTCGATGCACTACCTGACGACGTCACGATCACGACGATCGACCTCGAGGAGGGCGAGGCCGTCGACGTCGTGGGCGACACCAGCGATCCGGAGACGCTGACCGCCGCGGGGATCGAGGACGCGACGGCCCTGATCGTCACCGTCGACGACGACGCGACCGCGCTGTTGACGATCGCTCTCGCGCGAGAGCGATCGCGCGAGATCGAGATCCTCGCCCGCGTGACCGACGACGAGAAGGTGCGGACCGCGTTCAAGGCCGACGCCGATTACGTGCTCTCGGTCCAGCGAGCCACCGCGCGGCTGCTCGCACGCGAGATCTACGGGGAGGACGTCGTCTCGCCGCTCAGCCAGATCCGACTCGTCCGGACGGATGCGGCGCCGTTCGCGGGCCAGTCGATCGAGGAGGCCAACGAAGGGGCCGAGACCGGTTGGGTCGTGGTCGGCGTCGAGCGCGAGGGAACGTTGCAGACGGACGAGACGACGCGGATCGACGAGGAAGACGACGTCCTGATCGCGGGAACGGACGCGATGATCCGGGAGTTCGAAGGGGAGACGACGGGATCGTAGCGATCGGATCGTCGCCGACCTGTCGAAGACGAACGGTCGACTGGATTCGGACTCCACTCGCCACTCGAACCGGAGGAACCGGGCGTCGTACTCGGGCTCGTCGTGGGGCGGGTGGATCGTCACGAACGAGTGGGGCCGAAGTTCGATCAGTCGTCCCTGTGACCTCCTCCGAACCTCGCCTCGCTCTTCCTATCAACGATTCGACCGGTTCTGGCTTCGCCGTGGGGTAGTTTACCGGAGCGAGCCGGTCCTCCGGCGTCCGGACGAGGCCAGAGACGTCGTCGAGCGACGGCACGAGTGACCGTTTCGAGGAACTCTCCGTGCGTAAGGCTAAAACCGAGTCCGTCCCGCCCCCACCCCTAGCTTAGCCTAGACAAATAGTAGGATTAGACGAGTCAAATTTATGGCGGTGAGGGTATAACCGTACGGTAATGACCCGATTTCGGTTGGGCAAGCGGAGAGCCGTATGGCCTCGATAGACTACAGTACCGCAGCAGAGACGACGCGAACGCTCGAACGGCGGTTGATCGACCGGCTTCAGTCCGATCTAACGGTCACGCGACGTTCCGTACTCGGAGGTATCGGTGTCGCCGGCAGTGCCGCACTCGGCATCGGTCGGGGCGGAGCGAGCAGTGGCGGGCACGACGATCACGATGGACACGGCGTCATCGGCGAATTCGAGGACGCCGACTTCGACCCACACGAGTACCTCACGGCGTTCAATACCGGACGAGACGGCCAGGAGAACGTTCGACAAAACAGGTACGAGGAGGACGGACGGACCGTCCGGGAGTTCGAACTCTCGGCGGTCGACGTTCCGATCACCATTGCGCCGGGAGTCGAGTTCGACGCGTGGGCGTTCAATGGACAGGTCCCGGGACCGACGCTTCGAGTAGTCGAGGGTGATCTCGTTCGAATCAGGTTCACCAACGGGAGTCGCCACGCCCACACGATCCACCCCCACCTTCGAAACCTCGATCCGGTGATGGACGGCGTCCCTCAGAACGGTCCCGGCGTACTCAGACCGGGTGAGTCGTTCACGTACGAGTGGATCGCCCAACCCGCAGGAACGCACTTCTACCACTGTCACTCGATGCCGCTCAAGGAGCACGTTCATCGCGGCCTCTACGGGACGCTCATCGTCGATCCCGACCCCGACCGAGTCCGCGAGAATCCACGCGACTACGTCAACCATCAGGGGCCTCTCACCGACGAGTACAGGGACGAACTCATCGACATCGCGCGTTCTCGCAATCACGAGTACGCCGAGAACGACGACGTCAACGAGATGGTGATGATGATGAACGGCTTCGACACGAACTTCGACGGCGAGAACGAGGTCTACGCGGCCAATACGCGAGCGTTCGCCTACGGCGTCGGGGAAACTGACGGGAACGGCAACTGGAAGGCCGGAGAGACCAAGCGCCCGATTCAGATCGATCGAAACCAGCGCCAACGCGTGTACCTCTCGAACGTCGTCGAGTTCGATCCCATCAACTCGTTCCACACGCACTCGCAGTTCTTCGACTACTACGACCACGGTACGACGCTTCAACCGACGCTCAAGAACGTGGATACGATCATGCAGTGCCAGGCTCAGCGCGGGATCCTGGAACTCGATTACTCCGATCACGGGCCGGGGCTGTACATGTTCCACGCCCACCAGTCCGAGTTCGCCGAACTCGGCTGGATGAGTTTCTTCGAGGTGGTGTAGATGAACGACGAGACTCCGCCCCGATCACCCGATGGTGGGACGACCACCGACGAGAAGTCGGTTCGACCGTTCGGACTCCCCGTCAGGGTCGCCGCCGTACTACCGCTCGTCTTGCTGGCTCTCCTCATCGGTGCGTTCGCGCTCACCTCCCCGCTCGCGGGGGTTCAGAGCGGGGAGCCGCTGCCCGACGTGACGATCACATACGCGACGCTTCCGAGCGACGACACGCTCGTCCTGCACGTAACCAACAACGGCCCGAAGGAGGTGACGATCTCGCAGGTCCTCGTCAACGACGCGTACTGGAACTTCGAAGTCGAAGGCGCGGGCGGTGACCGGACGCTCGACCCGATGGAAAGCGCTCGAATCGTCGTGCCGTATCACTGGCAGCCTGGCTGGGACGTTCACACCGCGCTGGTCATCTCCGACGGGACGACGTTCGAACACACCATCGAGGCACCCAGTCAAACGCCGGGGCTCACCGCTGACGTCCTCTGGTCGCTCGCGCTCATCGGCGTGTTCGTCGGCGTGATCCCGGTCGCGCTCGGCATGCTCTGGTTCCCGTACATTCGCTCGATGAGTGACCGGTGGTTGCACGCCGCCCTCACGTTCGCTGCGGGGGTTCTCGCATACCTCGCGGTCGACGCGGGCTTCGAAGCGTTCGAACTCGCCGACGAGATCCCAGGGGCGTACGAAGGCACCGCCCTCGTAGTCCTCGGAATCGTGGGTGCACTCCTGCTCGTCCAGTCGGTGAGCGCGTGGCGTGAGGGACGTGCGACCGCGGGCGACTCGCGCGCGAGCAGCGGGCTGTGGGTCGCCTACCTCGTCGCGCTCGGCATCGGACTGCACAACCTCGCCGAGGGGCTCGCCATCGGGAGTTCGTTCGCGCTCGGACGCGTCTCACTCGGGGCGTTTCTCGTGATCGGATTCATGTTGCACAACGTGACCGAAGGGCCGGCCGTGGTGGCACCCATCGCTCGGGAGGAGCGACCTAGCTGGCACCACTTCGTCGCACTCGGACTCCTCGCAGGCGCTCCGGTCATCCTCGGCGGCTGGATCGGCGGCCTGGCCTACTCGCCCACGATCGGCGCGTTCTTCCTCGCCATCGGGGTCGGCGCGATCTTACAGGTCGATCTGGAGATCGCACGCATGATCCGCGCGCAGGGCGGCCGCGTCGGGAGTGCAACGAACTTGCTCGCGTTCCTCGTCGGCCTCGGGGTGATGTACGTCACCGACCTGTTCGTCGCGCTCTAGCGAGGAAAACGGATCTACGAGGAGAGAGCGGCCCGTCCGGATATAACGAGAACGCGACATGGGCGAAAGCGGCGTTCGGCGGTCGTACGGCGGTAGATCGGGACTCGAACCGTCGACGAGTGCGACGGAGAGGTTCGTCGATCCCCGATGAGGAGAACCAGCACCGATCACGTCGTGTTCTTTACCGATCGTCGTACCGTCTCGCCCGAGAAGAGGTCCGTCATCGTCTACTGGGTCGGGGTCGCGTCCCGTAGCGGATCCCGGAGTCGAGCTCGCAGTCCCATGAGGTGTTACGGTGCGGAGCGAGCGTCCCGTCGGAGTACGTCCGCACCGGTCGATTCGGCTGGTCGACCGCCTCACGAGCGTACCGATGGCTCGATCGTAAAGCGCGTCGATCGACCCGTCGTCTCCCCGCCGAAGGGGCCAGTCGAGACCGAGACGGCCGTCCTCGACGCTCGCTACTCGAACCGGAGGAATCGGGCGTCGTACTCGGGCTCGCCGTGGCGCGGGTGGATCGTCACGAACGAGTGGGGCGGCAGTTCGACCAGTCGGCTCGGCAGTTCGGCCAGTTCCGAGTGCCAGCCGACCTCGCCCTCGCGCGGCGAGAGCGCCACCACGAGGTCGTCGGGCTCGGCACGTTCGGAGAGCGTCTCGAGGAGGTCTCCCCACAGAGCCTCCTCGAACGTCGCGTCGACGTCGAGTTCCACCATGCCGAACAGCCGTTCGTACTGGTGGGTCGTGCCCTCCATCACGAGGACGACCATCGGCGCGCCGAGCTTCGCTGCGAGGCGCTTCACGACGTGGACCGCTTCGTAGAACCCCTCGTGGTGATCGATCCCGTCCGGGAGGACGACGAAGAGGCGCTCGGTCGTGTTGATCGGGTGGCCGAGCCGCGAGACGATCACCGGTAGCGTCGTCCGCCGGAGCACCCGATCGATGACGTCGCCGAAGACGCGGCGGCCGAACGAGCCGTGGGCGTCCCAGCCCATGAGGATCGCGTCGGCGCGCGTCTCGACGCTGCCGCGGACGATCCCCGAGGCGACGTTGTGGTTCACGCGAGTCTCCACGTCGACGGGCACCTCCGCGGCCCCGCCGAACGATGCCGCGCGTTCGAGGTCGCGTTCGACGAGCGCGACGCGCTCCTCGGTTCGATCCGACCCGGGCTGGACGACCGTCAGCAGGTGGACCGGCTCGACCGCGTCCTCGTCCTTGAGGACGAACGCGAACTCGAGGAGCCGACGCTGTCGCTCTGCATCGGTCGACAGCGGCAGCAGGATGCGCGGATCGAGTTCCTCCTCCTCGCCGGGTTCGATCTCGTCGGACTGGGCGAGGCGCCTACCCGCGCGCTCGGTCCACCAGGGGCTGACGACCGTCGCGACGAGCATCATCAACACGACCGCGTTGAGCACGTCGGCGCCGAGCAGCCCCGCCTCGAACCCGATCAGCGTGATCGCGAGCGCGGCGGCGGCCTGTCCCACCGACAGCCCGTAGATCACGCCGCGCTCGTTCGCGTCGTAACCCTGGACTCGGCTGACGATCCGGGCGGCGGCCCACTTCGTGGCGAACATCGTCCCGAGGATGACGGCCGCGACCTCGAGGGTGCGCCATCCGTCGAGGATCACGCCCACATCGACGAGCATCCCGACGTAGAGCAGGAAGAAGGGGATGAAGAAGGCGTTCCCGAGGAACTCGATGCGGTTCATCAGCGTCCCGCCGCGCGGAATCAGCCGGTTCAGCGCGATCCCGGCGACGAACGCGCCGAGGATCGCCGACAGGCCGAGCAGCTCGGCGAGGCTCGCCGCCGCGAACAGGGCGACCGCGACGAAGAGGAACTCGAAGTAGCTCTCCTCGCTCAGGTTCCGGAAGAACCACCGTGCGGTCGGCGGGACGGCGAACCAGACTCCGGCGAAGAGGACGACCAGCGAGCCGAACACCTGAACGAACAGCAGCGCGGTCAGCCCGCCGTCGAGCGCTCCCATCACGACCGCGAGCACGACGAGCGCGAGCGTGTCGGTGAAGAGGATCCCGCCGAACACCGCGGTCACGGCACGGTTCTTCGTGACGTCGAGCTGATTGACCACCGGGTAGGCGAGCAGCGTGTGCGAGGCGAACACCGCCGCGAGCAGCGCCGCCGCCGGCACGGAGAGGCCCAACAGCGCCACGCCCACGGCCGTCCCGACGACGAAGGGCAGCCCGAAGCTGGTCAACCCGAAGAGCGCCGCGTTCTCGGGCGCTCTCGCGAACCCGCGCAGGTCGAGTTCGAGCCCGACGGTGAACAGTAGATAGACGAGCCCGACGCTACCGAGCAGCTCGATCGCGTCGGTCAGCGCCAGCAGTCCGAGGGCGTTCGGGCCGATGAGCATGCCGACCAGGACGATGCCGACGATGCCGGGGAGCCCGAACCGTCTGACGGTGAGCGGCGCGACCAGGAAGACCGCGAGCGCGAGGGCGAAGACGAGCACGGGCTCCTCGACCGGCAAGCGGGACGAGATCAGGGGAACGGCGGGATACATACGGGACACTAATTACGGTGGTAGGGGTCGCCTCAGGGGCTCTCCACGCGTTCGATGCTCGTATCGCGCCCGGAGCGCGGACGGCCGTCGTTCGGGTCCCAGCCGATGGATGCACGCCCCGTCCGGTCGTCGACCCCGCCGGAGGAGAGTTCGCCGACACGACGTCGATCCGCTCGAGATCGACGTGGGCGTAGTCTTCCGTGACGACCTCCTCCCGTTCGAGCCGGTGGATGCGATCGCGGATCGTTCCCGACGAGATACCCACGACCTCGGCGACCTCCGGCGCGCAGCGCGTGCATCGTCACGAACTCGTAGGTGATCCGTCGATCGATCTCGTCGAGTCGGTACTCGGACGCCGCTCTTCGTCCACTCGCTGTCGTTCACTCTCTCAGCATATGCTGGTCTAGTACAAAACTATTTCATTTTCACTGAATTATACCCTATTATTTTCTTTGATTGCTGAACACCACCGGTCGATTTATCGAGGTTCCCGATCTCTACTCCCTCATGAGTTCACCCGACCTGCTGTGCCGTGTCGTTCATCCGATCGCCAGTAGGGACGACGCGCGGGACACCTGCTAGGCGGCCCTGCCGTACGTCGCGAACGCCAACGGTGAGGTCATCGCAGTGTACGTCGTCGAGACGAATCCCGGGGGCGTGAACAGGCCTCGCCGGTCGCACTGAAGGAGTACGGCGAACGAGCGCTCGGGATCGTCGAAGAATGTAGCGAGGAGTACGCCGTTCCCGTTCGAACTGAGATTCGATACGGGCCCGTCGTTCGGGAGGCGGTCTTCGACGTCGCTCGCTCAGAGGAAGCCACCTCGATCGGGTTCCTTCCTCGAGCGGGTTCCCGAATACGAAAGCTCCTCGGCGTGCGGGAGGGAGCGACGTGAGAACCGTACCCGATGGACGTAAAGAGCCCCTGACGAACGAGTCCGGTCGCTACATCTGCGGTCGGGCGTGCAAGGACGGGAATCGGTGTCGGCGAGACGTCTTCATCCCGTTTTCGTCGTGTTACCTGCATCGAATCGAATCGCGGTAACTCCTCCGGGACCTCCCTGTATCACGAGCATCGTCCCGATTCCGGCCTCGGAAACCGATGGCGAGAGAACCACCGCCTCGCGCGTCGGCTCTGCCCGCGTGTTCGCCGCTGGATGGAACGCGGTTCCGGCAGTAGAACCGGCCAGGGTGGACGTCGACTGAGCATCACGACCGTAGGATACCGTCGATCCCGGCCAGCGTCCGTCCTCGCTCGGTAGTCGAACGAACGATCGATGGAGCGGAGCCGGCGTCGAACGCCCACGCTGGCGCGCGGAGCTGAGCGAGGACTATCGTACGCCGGCGCTGAAGATCCCTACTAGGAGGCGCTCGGACGACGGCTTCGACGTGTCTATCTCCCGCTACTGGTCATCATGCTGATCAGCTGGGTGTTTCGGATCGTGGCGTACTACCCCGATCAGACGTGGCCACAGGCGGCGTCGCCGCCCGGGTCCCGGGATCGGTCGTGCTGGGAAGCGTCATCCTGTGCTACGGGTTCGCGATCGGACTTGCACTCCGGCCGCGCGAGTGGCAGAGCAACGGCGAGGTCCACGAGATCAAGTACGGCGAGTGGAAGCGGTCGTGGTCGTGCGAGCGTGAAAAGCGGCGATAACGACCTGCGTTGATACCTCGATTTCAGCGTTATTCGACGTAGCGGCCGGCCGCGTTCCGACGGTCACCGATACCGAGCCCCGACCTTGGACGTCCGCGACCTCCTGCTGATCTCCGTCACGCCTCGGACTCGAACCCCTCGACGAGCGCGACGCCGCTCGAGGCACCGATTCGTTCCGCGCCGGCGTCGAGCATCGCTCTCGCCGTCGCGTAGTCGCCGATCCCGCCGCTTGCCTTCACGGGCAGGTACTCCGCGAGCAGCTCGACGTCCTCGACGGTCGCCCCGCCCGAGGCGAACCCCGTCGAGGTCTTGAGCATGGCGGCATCGGCCTCGACGGCGAGTTCGGCGGCCCGGCGGATCTCCTCCGCCCCGAGCTCGCTCGTCTCGACGATTACCTTCACCGGGATCGGCACCGAGGCGACGAGTTCGGCGAGCTCCTCGTGGAACCGTTCGGGCTCGTCGCCGAGCAGCCGTCCGCGGTTACAGACCACGTCGAGCTCGTTCGCGCCCGCCCGCCAGGCACGCACCCCCTCTCTGCGCTTGATCTCGGGGTCGTTCTGGCCGTGTGGGAAGCCGACGACCGTCGCGAGCGTCACGTCCGGCCGGTGCTCGTTCGCCTCCTCGACGTAGCACGGCGGAACGCAGGCGTTCATTCCGTACTCCGCCGCTTCATCCATGGTCCGTTCGACGTCCTCGGCCGTCGTCCCGGGACCGAGGACCGTGTGATCGATCCGCGCCGCGAACGCCGCTCTGTCCATGGCCGACGAACGCACCCATCCGATGAAGTCCTGTCGGACGAGCGCTCCGCCCCCGGTCGGCCGGGAGACGACCGATCGGAAGGCTTTCTATCGACGCGCGTTCGGGCAGGGGTATGGTCCTGCCCGACGGGTTCGCCCTGCCGCCGCTTCCCTACCTCCTCGTCCTGCTCTCGGCGGCGCTCGCGGTGGGCGTGCTGGCGACGCGAGTCCGGCCGACGATCCACGAACGGACGGTGCTCGCGTTCGCGCTCTGGATGGTCGCCGGCGCGGCGCTGCACGTCCTCTCGGTGGTCGACGCCGCTCCGGCCGTGCTCTCGCCGCTTCTGGGAACCCCGAGCGTCTACGTCAGCACGTTCGTCCTCGCCGGGGCGGTCTGGCTCGGCGGCCACTCCGCCGGCGCCCCCGATCGCCTCCTCGGGGGCGTCGGCGCGCTCGCGGCGCTCCTCTCGGTCGGCGCCGTCCTCGCGGTCGGCGCCGACCGGGGGACGATCTCCTTTTTCTGGTCGGGTCTCTCGCTCGTCCTCTCGGTCGTCGTCGCGGCGGGCACGTGGGCCGGCTTCCGACGGGCGTTCCCGGCGGCCGCGGGGACGACCGGCGCGGCGGGAGCGCTCGTCGTCCTCGGACACGTCCTCGACGGGATCTCGACCGCGGTGGGGATCGACGCCCTCGAGGTGACCGAACGCTCGCCGCTGCCGCGGGCGATCATGGCGTTCGCGGAGACGCTGCCGACGGCGGAGGCGATCGGGGTCGGCTGGCTGTTCGTGCTCGTGAAGGTCACACTCGCCTGCGGGATCGTCTGGCTCATGGCCGAGTACGTCGAGGACGCGCCCGGGGAGGGCTACCTCCTCCTCGCGGCGATCGCCGCCGTCGGTCTCGGCCCGGGCGTCCACAACCTGCTGCTGTTCGCGGTCGGAGGCTGATCCCGACGAAGCGTTCGGCCGTCGAGAGGCCGACGCAGCCGCCGCCGATGAGGACGTCGTCGCTCACGCTCTCCGCCTCACGCAGCGGCGTCTTGACGGGTCGGTCGCTACCCGAGGTCTGAGCGTAACCAGTAGCGTTAACTCGCCGAAGCCGATAGGTGCGTGGCGGTATGGATGCCCTCAGAACCGGACTCTCGTACGGCGACGTGCTGTTGGTGCCGCAGCGATCGCCGGTCGAGAGCCGGAGTCACGTCGACCTCTCGACGCGGCTCACGGACTCGATCGAGCTCGAAACGCCGCTGTTGAGCGCGCCGATGGACACCGTCACCGAGTCGGAGACGGCGATCTCCCTCGCGCGGGCGGGCGGGTTCGGGACGATTCACCGGTTCATGAGCGTCGACGAACAGGCGGCAGAGGTACGGGCGGTCTCGCGGGCCGACGAGCCCGTCGGCGCCGCGATCGGCATCAACGAGGACTACCTCGATAGAACCGAGGCGGTCCGTAAGGCGGGTGCGGACTGCGTGATGATGGACGTCGCCCACGGCCACCTCGAGTCGTGTCTAACCGCCGTCGAGCGGGTCCGCGACGAGTTCGGCGCGGATCCGGACCTCATCGTCGGCAACGTTGCCACGCCCGAGGGCGTCGAGGACCTCTACGGCGCGGGCGCCGACGGCGTCAAGGTCGGCATCGGCCCCGGCTCGCACTGCACCACCAGGAAGGTCGCCGGCGCGGGGGTCCCACAGCTGACCGCGGTTGACGACTGCGCGGAGCGGGCCCACGAACTCGGCGTGCCGATCGTCGCCGACGGCGGCATCCGCTGCTCGGGTGACGCGGTGAAGGCGCTGATGGCCGGCGCGGACACGGTGATGATGGGAAGCCTGTTCGCCGGCACCGCAGAGGCGCCCGGCGAACTGATCGAACGCGACGGCCGTCAGTACAAGCGATCGCGGGGGATGGCGACTACGGCGGCGAACGAGCGACGTACCGACAAGGACGAAGGCGCCCCGGCGGCCGACGAGGGCGTCGAGGGGCTCATCGAGTACAAAGGTCCCGTCGCGGAGATCACCGCGGAGTTCGCGGCGGGTATCCGATCGGGGCTGAGCTACTGCGGCGGTCACACCATCCCCGAGGCCCGAAGTAACGCCGAGTTCGTTCGAGTCGCACCGAGCGCGCGCGAACGCGAGGGCGCCCACTCCGACGACGACTGGGAGAGCGTGACCGTCGAGAACGGCGTCGCCCGACCGGCACGGGGCGACTGAGTCCCCCCGCCGCCCGGGTCGGGATACGGCCGGCGAGTCGAACCGGGCCGGATCGGTCGGTTTTTGCCCGGGCCGCGAGAGGCCCGCGTATGGCCAAACAGCCACATCTGCTCGTCGAGGAGGGCGACGTCAACGAGATCGCGCTGATCCCGGGCGATCCCGGGCGCGTCGACCGGATCGCCGGGCTGTGTGACTCCTCGACGGTGGTCGCGGAGAACCGCGAGTACAAGCTCGTCAACGCCACCTACGAGGGGACGGAGCTTTCGATCTGCTCGACGGGGATCGGCTGTCCCTCCGCGGCGATCGCGATCGAGGAGCTCCACAACGTGGGATGCGAGACCGTCATTCGCGTCGGCACGACGGGGGCCCTTCAGCAAGGAATCGAGATCGGCGACATGATCGTCGCGACCGGCGCGGCGAAGGACGAGGGCACCACGAAGCGCTACGAATCCGTCACCTACCCCGCGGTGCCGGAGTACGGCGTGCTCTCGGCGCTGGTCGACGGCGCCGAGGAGCGCGGCGAGGAGGTCCACGTCGGGCCGATCGCGAGCGACGACGCCTACTACGCCGAGACCGACGAGTACGTCGACGAGTGGGAGACTGCGGGCATCCTCTCGGTGGAGATGGAGGCCGCGGCGGTGTTCTCGCTCGCGCGACGAAAGGGGATGGCCGCGGGCGCGATCTGTACCGTCGACGGCAACCTCGTCGAGGGGACCCAGAAGGGCGAGACCGACGACGACGAACTGCCCGAGAAGGCGAGGAACAACGTCGAACGCGCGATCGGCATCTCGCTCGACGCCGTCGTCGCACTGTCGTAGTCGTCGCGGGCGGACGGCGAACCGGGACGGCCGGTTTATCCGCCGCGGGATCGACGATGCGGTATGGACGTGAGCAAGGGGTTCCTGCTCGCGGTGATCGGCGCGCTCGCCGTGCTGTCGCTCGCGATCGTCTGGCCCTTCCTCCAGTACGTGCTGCTCGCGGTGCTGATCGCGTATCTGTTGACCCCGATCTACCGCCAGCTCGAGCCCCGCCTCGGGGGGACGAACGCCGCGCTCGTGCTGATGATCGGGTCGACGGGTGCGGTGATCCTGCCGTTCGCAGGGCTGATCGCGTTCGTCGCGAGCGATGCGCTTCGACTCGCCCAGCGCCTCGGTGAGAGCGAGATCGATCTCGGGTTTCTCGAGCGGGTGGTCGCCGCCTACACGGGCCAGGAGGTGGACCTGCCGGCCGCGTTCGCGACGGCCGCCGAGAACCTCTCGGGCGTGCTCGTCGGCAGCGCGCCGGATCTCGTCGGCGCGCTCACCCACGCGCTGATCGGCATCGGGCTGGCGGCGTTCCTCCTCTTCTTCTTCCTGCGCGACGGCCGACGGCTCAGCGCGTGGCTGTTCGAGGTCACCCCGCTGCCCCCGGTCGTCCAGCGCGATCTCGCCGCCAGCGTCGACGACCTCATGTGGGCGGTGCTCGCGGGCCACGTGCTCGTCTCGGCCGTTCAGGGGACCCTCGCGGGGATCGGGCTGCTCGTCGCCGGGGTGCCGAACGCCGCCTTCTGGACGGTGGTGATGATCCTGCTCGCGCTGTTGCCGGTGATCGGCGCCTTCCTGGTCTGGGGGCCCGCCGCGGCGTATCTCGTCCTCACGGGCGATTCGTTCGCGGGCGCCGCGCTGTTCGTCTACGGCGCCGTCGTCGTGAGCTTCTCCGACAACTACCTGCGACCGATCCTCGTCGATCGGCACGTCCGGCTCAGCCCCGCGACGATCATGGTCGGCGTCGTCGGCGGGCTCTACCTGCTGGGCGTGATGGGGCTGTTCTTCGGGCCGGTCATCGTCGGCGGGCTGAAGGTCACGATCGAGGTCTTCGACGAGTATTACGTCGATCGCTGACGCAAGCCCGCGGTTTATCGGTCCGGCGGCTCAGGTGACCGTATGAACGTTCGACGGGGGTTTCTGCTCTCGCTCATCGCGCTGTTGCTCCTGGTATCGTTCGCGCTGATCCAGCCGTTCCTCCAGTACGTGTTTCTCGCGCTGTTGCTCGCGTTCGTCCTCTACCCGCTGCAGCGGCGTCTCGAGTCCCGGACGAGACAGGGGTTCGCCGCTTTAATCCTGGTCGTCGGCGCGGTGATCGCGTTCTTCATCCCCTTCATCGTGATCGGCGCGACCGTCGCGGGCGACGCGATGCAGCTGGCACAGCAGCTCCAGAGCGGCGGAGGCGGCGGCTTCGGGCTCTCGCAGGTCGAGTCGATGATCCAGCAGTACACGGGACAGCAGGTCGATCTGGCCTCCCGGCTGAGCTCCTATGCGAGCGGGGCCGCCGAGACCGTCGCCTCGAGCGCGCCCGGCGTGTTCTCGACGATCACCCACCTGCTCGTGGGGCTCGGTCTCATGGTCTTTCTCGTCTTCTTCCTGCTGAAGGACGGCGAGAAGCTCTACGCGTGGATTCGGAACGTCACGCCGCTGCCGGCGACGGTCCAGGACGACCTCTATACGAGCCTCAACGACATCACGTGGGCGGTGCTACTCGGCCACGTGCTTGTCGCGATCGTACAGGGGGGCATCGCGGGGCTCGGCCTGATCGTCACCGGCATTCCCAACGCCGTTTTTTGGACGTTCATCATGATCGTCCTGTCGCTGATTCCGGTCGTCGGCTCCATCCTGATCTGGGGGCCCGCAGCGATCTACCTCGTCACGAACGGCCAGATGGTCGCGGGGGTCGCGCTGGCCATCTGGGGGCTGGTCGTGGTGAGCGCCACCGACGACTTCCTCCGACCGATTCTCGTCGATCGTCACGCTGAGCTCAACCCGAGCATCATCATCGTCGGCGTGATCGGCGGCGTCTACCTGCTCGGGTTCATGGGGCTGTTCATCGGCCCGATACTCGTCGGTGCGCTGAAGGTCGTCCTCGAGATCTTCGACGAGTACTACGCCGAGCTCTAATCCCGGCTCCGATCACGATCACCGAGCAGCCGGTCGGCGACGTCCTCGGTGTCCTCGCGTCCGAGCGCGGACTGGACCATGAGACGGCCGCCGATCGTCGCCGGACTGATCACCGCGTCCGCCCCCGCCCGCCTGAGCTTGACGACGTTCTCGCGGTCGGTCGCCGCGGAGACGATGCGGATATCGGGGCGGAGCTGGCGGACGGTGAGCACCGTCAGCGCGTCCTCGGCGTCGGTGTTGGTCGCGACGACGACCGCGCGCGCCCGATCGAGGCCGGCGCGCTCGATCGACTCCTCGTCGCTCGGGTCCGCCCGGAGGACGAGCACGTCGCGGTCCGCGAGCCGGTCGGCGCGCTTCTCGGAGTCGGTCACCACGACGAACGGCGCGCGCCCGTCGAGTTCCCCGAGTATCGGTTCGGTGAGTTCGCCGTAGCCGAGCACCAGCACGTGGTCCTCGAGCGATTCGAGTTCTCGTTCGGTCATCTTCCCGAGGGCCGCAGCGAACCGGGCTTCGATGAGGGGGCTCAAAAGCGCACCGAGTGCGACCGCGAAGCTCGCGGTGCCGACCAGCAGCACGGAGATGCCGAACAGCCGGGCCTCCTGGGTCAGCGGCGTCGCGTCGCCGTAGCCGACGGTGCTCGCGGTGACGATCGTGAAGTAGAAGGCGTCGAGGATCGTCTCGACCTCGCCGAACTCCTCGCGCAGCGCGTAGGTCCCGAGCGTGCCGTAGGCCTGTGCGCCCACGAGCGCGAGTCCCGCGGCGATCTGCGTGTTCGTGAGTTCGACCTCGCGGTCGAAGCGACTCCGGTTCGCGAGCAGGTTCGGCATCGCCAGCAGCGAGACGACCACCAGCGGAATCGACAGCGGGCTCGACTGGACCAGCCCCTGAACGGCCGTCAGCGGCAGCAACACGAGCGTCGACCACCACGCCGTCTCCAGCCCCCGCCGCAGCCCGTACGCCGAGAGCAGCATCAGGAAGCCGGTCATCGCGCCGGTGAAGCCGGCAGTGCGCTGGACCGCGGGCGGGATGAACTCCGCGAGCGGCCCGATGAACCCCGTCGCGGTGATGTTGGCGATGCCGGTGACGATCGAGAGCACGGCGACGATCCCCGTCAGCGCGACCGTCAGGCGCGTGCCGACCCATCCCCAGCGTTCGCCCCACTCCATACCCACTCTCGCTCGCTCGACGTTATAGACCCTCGTGTTCGAGCGGGAGAACCCGTGGCTCACGCCCCGGACTCGTCCACCAGCCGGGTGACGACGCGCTTCTCGAACACGCCGGAGTAGCGCATCAGGGTCGTCCCGAGGATGCTCATCACGAGGACGTAGCCCACCGCGAACGCCTGGATGGTGCTCGCGGTCGCCTCGGGGATCGTCACGCCCGCACCGCCGGCGGCGACGGTCGCGATGATCAGCGAGAACTCCCCGCGGGTGACCATCCCCAGTCCGACGCGGATCGAACGGCGTTCGTCGAGGTCGTAGACCCGCCCGCCGAGGAAGCCGCTCGCGAGCTTCGTGGGCGTGGTGACGATCACCGCGAGCACGACCAGGCCGGCGACCGCCGGAAACAGCAGCGGATCGGTGACCAGCCCGATCCAGAAGAAGAAGACGGCGGCGAAGGTGTCGCGGATCGCCTCGAGGTTGTGTTCGAGCTCGTCGACGTACTCCGTGGAGCTGAACGCCATCCCGATGAAGAAGGCGGCGACGGCCTCGCTGACGCCGGCGGCCAGCGCCGCTCCGGCGACGAGGACGGTGATCCCGATCGTCCGGAGGACGAAGAACTCGTTTGACTGGGTGTGGAGCGCGCGTTCGAACCAGGCGGTGCCGAAGGAGACCAGCAGGAGGAGCACGAGGATGAACCCGAGCGCGAGCCCCACCGACCGGACCGCCTCGATCACGTCGCCCCCGCCGAGGACGAGCGCGGAGACGACCGCGAGGTAGACGGCGATGAAGAGGTCCTCATAGACGAGCGTCCCCAGCATGGGATCGCTCTCGCGGTTGGCGATCCAGCCCAGATCGATCAGCGACTTGGTGATGATCGCCGATGAGGAGATGTAGACGATCCCGGCGATCAACAGCGCCGGCAGGAGCGCGCCGAAGACGACGTAGCCGAGGATGAGCCCCGCGCCGAAGTTGATCCCGAGGTCGATCGTGCCCGCGTGGGTGATGCGTTCGCGGTTCTCGATCAGCCGATCGAGGTTGAACTCCAGACCGAGGAAGAAGAGGAGGAAGACGATCCCGAGCTCCGCGCCCACTTCGACGAACGTGGTCTCCTCGACGAACGGGAGGCCGGCCGCCCCGAGAACGTGCGGACCGAGCAGCATGCCGATGACGATGTAGAAGGGGATGACCGACTGGTCGAGCCGGTCGGCCAGCACGCCCGCGGCGGCGACCGCGGCGAACATGATCCCCACGTCGAGGAGGTGGTTCTCTACGGCCACGGCCGGCGGCTCCTCGGGCGAGGCTCGGTGGGCCTGCGATGCATATCTGACCGATGTGAGAGGCGGGGGAATAGCCTTTCCATCCTCGAGCCATCACGAGGGCTCAACGTTTAAGCGTGGGACGGCGAAACGGGGGGTATGGACGTCTCGGAAACGGACCTTCCCGGCGTCGGCAAACGGTTCGAGGTGACCCTTCAGGAGGGCGGCGTGGCGGTGGTCGTCATCCACAACAGCGGTCGGCGCGAACTGTTCTACCGGGAGAGCCCCGACGCCGACAGCGAGGAACTGCTCGACCTCACAGACCAGGAGTCACGCGTCGTCGGCTCGATCCTCGAGGGAGCGTACTTCCAGCCCGTCAGGACCGAGAACCCGGAGACGCTACTGGGCGACGACGTCATCATCGAGTGGTACACCCTCGGAACGGACGACCCGTTCGTCGACGCGACGCTCGAGGAGGCGAACATCCGTGAGCGAACCGGCGTCACCGTCATGGCCGTCGAGCGTGGCGAGGAGTGCATCGCGAGCCCGGAGGCGGACTTCCGAATGCAGGAGGAGGACACCCTCGTCACCGTCGGCACCCGCGAGAACCAGGCCGAATTCGAGGAGCTGCTCGGCTGAGCAACACTTCCGCCGCCCCGAAGGACCGTTCGGTGAGAGGGACGTCCGACCGGTCTAGCTACTGACTAACACGTCCCTCATCGACCGATCCGTACGCCGTCCTCGGTGATCACTAATCGCCGGACTGAACGCCGTTTTTCGCCACGAATCCGTTCTAATGGATCCATAAGGGGTTCTTAGTACCCTGCGTCTGCAAGGCAAAGGGGGATGGCTCGATCGGGGCAAACGATGGGTACGTCAGTCATCCGAGGCTGACCCGGTGGACCGTGTGGGAACCAACGTGCGTTCGAAACACTGACCACAATGAAAACCAGCATCGAGGTCGAGTACTGGGTCGTCGACGGGGAGGGGAAACTCACGCCCGCCGGCGATCTCGTCGACCTCTCAGAACACGTAGAAGGGGAGTTCGTCAAACCCCTCTTCGAGATCAAGACCACGCCCTGTCGGACGGTAGAGGAGCTCCGAAACGAGTTCGTCGAGCGGCTACGATCGACCATCGGAGCAACGCGGGCGCGAGGTAAGCATCTCGTCCCGCTCGGGACGCCGCTCTCGGACGAGGCGATCGAGTACCGGTCCGACGAGCGAACGCAGATCCAGCGACGGGTGCTGGGCGAGTCGTTCGACCACGCGAAACACTGTGCGGGGACACACGTCCACTTCGAACGGGAGAACGCCGTCGGACAGGTGAACGCGCTCACGGCGCTCGATCCGGCGTTCGCGCTGCTCAACAGCTCGCCGTACTATCGGGGCGAGCGGGTCGGCGCGTGCGCCCGTCCGTACGTCTACAGGAAGACCTGCTACGCGGACCACCCGGAGCACGGCCAGCTCAGCGGGTACGCCGAGAGCGTCGAGGAGCGCGAACGATGGCTCGACGGGCGGTTCGAGGCCTTCAAACGGTTGGCGGCCGAGGGCGGCGTCTCCGAGGAGCGGGTCGAGACGCTGTTCGAGCCCGACGATACGGTGTGGACGCCCGTCCGACTGCGACAGTCGTTCCCGACGGTGGAGTGGCGCTCGCCCGACGCCGCGCTCCCCAGCGAGATCCTCCGGCTCGTCTCGGAGATGACGCCGATCGTCCGAGCGACGGGAGAGGCGCCGGTCTCGATCGACGACGGGGAGATCGGCGTCGGCGCCGACGGCATCACGCTGCCGGAGTTCGAGACGCTCGAGCGATACGTCGATCGGGCGATGGCCCAGGGACTGGAGTCGCCCGAGGTGACCGGCTACCTCGAGCGGATGGGGCTCACCCCGTCGCGGTATCGGCCGATCGGCCCGGAGATCGACGGCCGCTCGGAGGTCTCGCCGCGGACCGCCCGTCGGCTCCGGCTCCGATACGCGAGGCGGCTCGAACGCGACGTCGAACGCCTCTCGATCGCCGGTCGTCGCACGACGAGAACCGCGAAGCCGAACGCGACGATCTGACGCGTCGCTCGCGCTACGCGGCCGTTCTACGGCGTCCGGGGTCGAATCGGAGCCGGTACGGCTATAGGTGAGGATCGAAACCCGTTCCCATGGCCGAATCGCTGCCGGTACAACTGCTTCTGGGCGTCTACCTCGGCGTGCTGACCGGCGTGCTCCCGGCGCTCGTCTCGTGGGCGCTCGGCTTCTCCTTTCGATACGTCACCGGCGTCACCGTGCCGGGGCTGGCGGTGGTCGTCCTCGGGACCGCGCTCGCGGGCATCTCCGGCGGGCTGATGGGACTGCTCGATCCCGCCGTCGCCGAGACGTGGGTCAGCGTCGTCGCGCTGCTGGTCGTGATGATGGGCTGTCTCTGGGCGCACGATCAGGGCGATGAGATGGGCGCGGAGTTTCCCCGACGGCTGACGCTCGGAACGCTCCGCGATCACACCCTCCCGCGCGACGTCGTCGAGCGCGTCGGCCGGTTCGGGCAGGTCCGGGTACGGATCCGCGCACCCATCGGCGACGTCGAGGGCTACCCGTCGCTCCCCGACGACGTCCGGCGACGACTGCGGGCCGACGCGTGGACGTTTCCGGCCGACCTCCCGATTCCGGCGCTCGAGAGCCGGCTCGCGACGCGCCTGCGCCGCGAGTACGACCTCGCGGACGTCACCGTCTCGATCGACGACGAGGGGATGGCGACGGTCGCGGCCGCCCCCGCCCCCGGCGGGCTCTCGCGGCGCGTCCCCGAGGGGAAACGGGGCGTCTCGATCGAGACGCTCGTCCCGACGGGGCTCGCCCGCGGCGATCGAGTGCGGATCTCGCTGCCCGAACGAACGGTCGAGGCGACGGTGCTCAGCGTGACCGAGGGGACGGAAGGACACGCGGAGGCGAGCGAGTCGGACGCGACGGACGACACGGCCGAAAAGGAGGAGCCTGAGCGGCGTGCGGCGGTCGCGGCCGGCGGCGAGGGCCGCGTGACGGTCACCGTTCCGTCGGGCGCGGTCGCGGACGTGCTCGAGTCGACCCAGCCGCGGCTGACGGCGTACCCCCGAGGGACGCGCCGGGAGTTCGACCTCGTGGCGCTGCTCGGGCGGGCGGGCGTCCGGTTCGCGTCGCTCCAGGTCGGCTCCGCGGGGCTCGCCGGCACGGCCCTCGAGGATCGGGAGACACGCGAGCGCCACGGCGTCGCCCTGCTCGGGGTACGCCATGCGGACGGGTGGCGGATCGCCCCTCGGGGCGACGTGGCGCTCGCGGCGGGCGACGAACTGCTGGTCGCGGGACCCGTGAAGGCGCTTCGAACGTTCGAGGAGGTGGTTGCGTGACCGACGTCGCGCTCGCCGAACTCGTCGTGGACGCGGCCCGGATTCTCGGTCCTGCGGCGCTCTCGGGGGCGGTCGCAGCGGGGGCGGCCGTCGGCTACCGGTGGTACGCCCGCGATCGGATCCCGAGGCGGCTCGCGGTCCTGATCGGGCTGTCGGCGGTCGCGGCGTGGCTGAACACGCTCGTCGCGCTGCGCCAGTACCTGGACCCCGCGACCGACCCGTTCGACGCGAGCGCGGCGCTGGTGACCGTCACGACGTTCGTCGTCGCCGGCGTGGCCGCCGGGGGTGGCCGGTACCTCGGCGATCGGCTCGCGCGCGAATCGAGCGTGCTCGCGGGTTCGCGTTCGGTCGAGGGAGATGTAAGCCCGCTCGTCCGCGCCGTCGGACGCGTGATCGCCCTCGAACTCCCCGTGACCATCAACGACGTCGAGGGCTACGACCCCGTCCGCGAGGAGCTCCGCGAGTCGCTCGCCGGCACGACCATGCTCTTCCCGCGCGGGCTGACGGTCGCCGAACTCGAGGAGCGTCTGGCCGCGCGGCTGCGGGAGGACTACGACGTCGGCCGCGTTGACGTCGACCTCTCCGCCGACGGGCGCGTCGAGTACCTGGCGCTCGGGCGTCGGGCGGCGGGCGTGGGGCCGACGCTCCCGCCGGGACACGTGGCGGTCGCGCTGCGGGCCGATCCGGCGCCGGAGGCGAGCCCGGGCGACGCCGTGGAGCTCTGGATCGACGACCCCCCCGAACGCGTCGCGAGGGGCGAGCTCCGCGGCGTGACGGAGGGCGTGGCGACCGTTGCAGTCAGGGAGGACGACGCCGGACTCGATCGAGAGCGCCCGTACCGGATCGTGACGCGCTCGGCCGCCCGACGCCCCGACCGGACGTTCGCGACGCTGCTTCGCACAGCCGACGAGACGGTCGGGATCAGTACCGTGCAGGCCGGAAGCGTGCTCGTCGGACGCGACGTCGGATCGATCGGAGCAACGGTCGCCGCGATCCGCACGGCCGATGGCGATCTGGAGGCGCTCCCCGCGCCGACGCGGTCGCTCGCGGCGGGGGAGACGATCCACGTGATCGGACGACCGGAAGCACTTCGACGGCTCGAGTCGAGGGCCAGTACCGAAGCCGTGTAGAAGAGGACGGAACCGTTCAGGCGCAGCAGACGTACCGCTCGCCGTCGCGCTCGACGAGGCCCTCGTTCGTCAGCGTCTCGAGGTAGGGGAACAGCGCGAGCTGCCTCATGCGGAGCGAGCTCTGAAGCTCGTCGATCGTCGCCTCGTCGGTGGTGTGGAGGTAGAGGTAGACCAGCTTCGATCCGGTCGAGTCGATCTCGTCGGGCAGGGTGCGTTCGGCAGCGGACGTTTGCTCGAATGTGAGTTCTGATGTGCTCATGTCTCAACCGACTCCAGCGACCTGTATAAGCCTAATGGGTATATAGAGAATATAATAGGTATGGTATATAATCGCATAATGTAGCGTGGTACCGCGCCACGGACCCTCGAGGCGGAACGCTCATTCGGTCCGGGCGTCCAGGGCGGGTATGGAGTGGAAGCTGTTCGCCGACCTGGCGGAGCTGGCCGACGGGAAACGTATCGCCGTCGACGCCGGGCCGGGAGACACCGTCGGCGACGCGCTCGAGGCGCTCCTCGCGACACGGCCGGCGCTGGAGGAGCGCGTCCTCGACGAGCAGGGCGACCTCGAGGAGCACGTCAACCTGCTCAGAAACGGGAGAAACGTCTTCACGCAGGAGGAAGGTCTCGGGACCGAACTCGAGGAGGGCGACGAGCTCGCGCTGTTCCCTCCGGTCAGCGGCGGGTCCGATCGGCGGTGAGGTCCGCGGCGAAGACGAAATCGGGCTCCTCCGAGACACCCGTCCGGGCGACGGCCGCGTCCGTGACGAACCGGGGAGTCTCGGGGATCAACACCCGCGTCCGATCCGCGCCGATCGCCGCGGCGTCCCGCCGGATCGCGTCGAACAGCGCGCGGCCAGCCGGGAGGTCGTCCCAGGCGCCGACGCCGTAGACCGCCCAGCGCTCGGTTCCGTTCTCCCCGTCGCGCTCGTAGTCGCGTGCCCGATAGCTCATCGCCCGGAGCCCGTCGCCGCGGACGGCGAAGACGCTCGTCTCGTCGGCCGCCCGTCGGAGATCCCCTAGAGAGAGCTCCGAGAGCGCCCACGACTCGTCGAGATCGAGCGCGAGTCCCTCCAGATGGCCGCGGGCGTCGCTCGCGGTCCACGCCTGCCAGGTGGTGTCCGGGTCGTCGGTGACCGCGAGGTCGGGTTCGGCATCGGGGTCGGGCTCGGGACGTGCCCACCGAAACTCGGCCGCCGGATCGAACCCGACCGTCCGCGAGAGACTCAAACTGGGCGTGTTCCACGAGAACACCATGTTGCGCGCGACGAGCGCGCCACGCTCGCGCGCCCACTCGAACAGCGCGCGCGTGAGCCGGCGGGCGACCCCCTCGCCGCGGTAGTCGGGAGCGACGCGCATCCCCTGACACCACGCCTCGCGCTCGGAGAGGGACACACACTGGGCGATCCCCGCGAGGTCGCCGTCTATCTCGACGAGGGGCGTGTACTTCCCCTCGCCCTCGATCCACTCGGGGTAGACGTCCGGCAGGTAGTCACCCATCTCCCGATCGGGCCAGGTCTCGCGGGTGAACGCCGTGACGGCCTCGTGATCCTCGGGGCGGGCCTCGCGGAGCGTCAGATCCATGGCACCGAGCGATCGGTGAGCTCGCCCGCGATCGACTCGTGCATCGCCCCCTCGGGGTCGTCGGCGTTCGCGAGTACCCACATCAGCTTCACCTTCGCCGTTCCAGGCAGGGTATTACCCGCCTCGACGACGCCCGCCTCGAGCAGGTCGCGACCGGTGTCGTAGACCCGATCGCAGACCCGCCCCTCGAGACACTGGCTGGTCATCACCACCGGCGTCCCCGACTCGACCAGTTCGGCGATCCGCGGGATCCAGTCGGTGTGGACGTGGCCCAGTCCCGTGCCCTCGATCACGAGGCCCGCACTTCCCTCGTAGACCGCGAGCGCCTCCGGCCCCATCCCGGGGGTGTACTTCAGGAGTCCGACGTCGGGCTCGAGATCGGGCGAGAGCGAGAGCTGTCGCTCGTCCCGCTCGGCGTGCTCGCGCCGGACCGTGACCTCGCGAGTGGCGTAGTCGACCTCGCCGAGCGGGCGCGCGCCGACCGTCTCGAAGGCGCTCCGACGCGAGGTGTGGTTTTTTCGAACCCGTGTCCCGCGATGGAGCGCACACCGGTCGTCGCTTTCCGTGGCGTGCATGCAGACGAGCACCTCCGCGACGTCGCCCTTCGCGGCCTCGACCGCACAGACGGCGTTCATCACGTTGTCCGAGGAGGGCCGGTCCGCGGAGCGCTGGCTGCCCGTGAAGACCACCGGGACGGGCGTCTCGAGCATGAACGCCAGCGCCGAGGCGCTGAACTGCATCGTGTCGGTGCCGTGCATCACGACGACGCCGTCGGCGCCGGACTCGATCTCCTCGTACACCGCCCGAGCGAGGTCGCGCCAGACGTCGGGGGTCATGTTCTCCGAGAGGATGTTCGCCACCACGCGCCCGCGGTAGTTCGCGAGCCCTGCGAGGTCCGGCACCGCTCTGAGGACGTCCTCGGCGTCGAACCGAGCCGTGACCGCGCCCGTACGGTAGTCGACGGTGGAGGCGATCGTTCCTCCCGTACTGATCAGCGCGATCGTGGGGAGGTCGTCGTCGAACTCGACCTCGCTCTCCTCGCTCTCGCTCTCCTCGCCGATCTCGTGGACGTCGGCCTCGAGCCGTTCGACCGTCGCCGCCTCGCGGTCGATGCCCACGTTGTAGCCGCCGTCGAGCTTCAACACGAGGTGCTCGGGCGTCGAGGAGGGCAGCACCACGCCCTCGTAGCGTCGATCCGCGCGCTCGGCGCGGACGCGGTCGCCAGCGTTCGCGTTCATGCACCCGGGTATCCGGCGGGCCGACTTCAACCCGACGGTAGCTCGATCCGCCGGGTTCCGAGGCCGAACCTCGCGGGTCGTATCGGCGGCCGGACGGCGGAACGGGCGACCGGGGACTCCGCCGGAATCCGATTCTACGACGAACGCTCGACCTCGGCGTCCGCGAGGATCGCGTTGACGATGATGCCCGTCATGAGCACGAAGGCGGCGATATAGAGGGTCGTGAGGATGACGAGAATTCCGCTGAGGACGCCGTAAATCGCGTACCGGCCCGCGTTCCTGGCGAAGAACAGAACGACGCCGTGCAGGACCGTCCATCCGAACGCGGCGGTGAGCGCGCCGGGTAGCGCCGCCGAGGGTGAGGTCAACAGCCGTGAGGGGGCGTAGTAGAGCGGGAGGAACGCCGCCGCGAGCGCGCCGAACAGGACGATCGAGGCGGTGATCGCGACGAGCGGGCCGAACGATGGCAGGCTGAAGAGGATGCTGATCAGGACGATCGAGAGGATCGCCAAGCAGAGCGATCCGAGGGCGATACCGCCGTTACGAAGCCGGTCGGCGGGGCGATCCTCGTCCGTACCCTCGATCCGCTCGAACACCGTCTGGAAGTCGAGGGCGACGTTCACGCCGCTCCAGACGAGCACTACGGTCGCGAGCACCGCTACGCCGATCCGCCCCGAAGCGTTCGTCGTCGCCTCGTAGACCAATCGTTGGGCGTCGGGCGTGAGAAATCGAGGTGCTGCAGTGTAGACCCGACCGGCGAACCGCTCACCGACGATCACGAGGACGAGCAGGAGCAGCGGAACGAACGAAACGAACGCGTAGTACGCGAACGTGGCCGCGGGGTATTTGATGTCGTGCTCGTCCGCTGCCCGGGCGACGGTCATGACGAATTCGAGGGCGTCGGACAAGCGAGCCATATCGATCGTATGATTGCAACGAACAGAACGCATATATCGACTTCGTCGCTCCCCGGTAGTACCGGACGTCCCGTCCGCGATACGGAGAGACCGATCGACGCCCACCGGGATTCGACCCGGACGCACGGGCGCGGGGGGAAAGGACCTTGGCGCTCGGAGACCCAGATCGACCATGGCCGAGCGCGACGATCAGCTCACGCGAACCCGCTCCCGGACGAGCGGAATCGAACACGATATCGGCCTCGAGGAGCCCGGATCGGACGCGGATTCGAGGCTTCACGAGCGTGCCGGGGCGCTCTTCTCGCCGGCGCGGTTCCTGCTCGCGCTCGCGCTCTCGACGGTCGGCCTGCTCGCCGGGGGAGCGACCGTACCGATCGCGGGCGGCCTCGTCGGCGTGCTCGTCGGGACGTTCCTCGTAGGCCTCGCCAGCGAACGGCGGCCGATCGCGGAGACCGGCATCGCGGGCGCGGCGGTGCTGGGCGCGAGCACGCTGTTCGACTACCTCGTCTGGACGCTCGTCGGCGTCGGCCTGCCGATCGTCGCGGTGGGCACGGCGATCGGTCTCGCGGTCGGCGTCCTTGGAGGATATCTCGGTTCGGACCTGCGCGACGGGCTCACCCGCGAGCTCTAGGCGGGATCGAGCGCCCAGCCGTCGTCGGCCCGGCGGACGACGCCGTGGTCGGCGAGGATCGAGAGCGCGTCCTCGGCGACGGGTTCGGGGACCCGCGCCTCCTCGGCGATCGTCTCGAGGTCCGCCGCCCCGCTGTCGATCGCCGAGAGCACCGCGGCGTACAGCCGGCTGTTCTCGGGGTCGCCGATCGTGTCGCTGATCCGCTCGTGGATCTCGCCGATGCGGCCCTGAACGCGCCGCTGGGCGAGCGAGAGCTCGTTCTCGAGCTCCTCGAGCTTCCGTAGCTCGCCAGCCAGCTCACAGACGTCGGCGTCGTCCTGGCAGGTGACGTTGATCGAGAGATGCCGACAGGAACTGGACATGTCGAGGCCCGAGCTGGTGGGGTAGGCGCTCTTCGAGGCGAAGCCATAGGGAGAGACGTTGACCTCGAGGCGGAGGTGCCGGGCGATGTGGAAGTACTTGCGGCGCTTCTCGTCGGTCCGGCTCTCGACGAGCCCCGCCTTCTCGAGCTTTCGGAGGTGGTCGATCACCGCCTTGGGGCTGACGCCGAGGTAGTCGGAGATCTCCGTGACGTAACAGGGCTTCTGCGAGAGCAGCCGCAGGATCCGTCTGCGGTTCTCGTTGCCCAGGAGATCGAGCAGCGCCGCTGAGTCCATCTAGTCGCCCGTTGGCGATGGGTACTGAAAAGGGTGTCTCCGATCGACGCTCAGTCGCTTGCGCCCGCCGGCCCGAGCCGATCGAACGCCCGGGCGGCGAGCGCCACCGACGCGACCGAGAGCGCGACGGTCGCGAGCGCCAGCGTCAGTCCGGGATCGTACTCCAGCGGCGGGTGGTAGCCGAAGCCGTAGTCGTAGAGGTCGTTCGCGAGCAGGAGGACGAGCGCGAGCACGAGCGCGCCGGGGGTCGTCCGGCCGTAGTGCGGAATGAGGTAGGCCTCCAGTACGAACGCGAGATGCGTGAGGACGATGAACCAGTAGTCGTTGAGCGAGGGGAAGTACTGCCAGAAGCCGAGATGCAGCGCGACGACCGTCCAGAGTCCGTACTTGACGAGCCAGACGAACGCCAGGGTGTGGAGGTAGGCGAGCACGCGGTTGTGTGCGACCTCCTCGAGCGGGCGGCCGAGGTTCGCGAACAGCGTCGCCAGCGAGAGCGTCACCAGGAACAGTGCCGTCGGCGAGTCGGCGTAGAGGGGCCAGAGGAAGGTGAACACCCCGGGCATCGTCTCGACGTAGAAGCGAACCCCGACGAGCATGGCGGCGGCGTTGAGGGCTACGAGCCAGACGAGGCTGGGCGCGTTCTCGAGATAGTAGCGCGCGTGCCGTCGGCCGATCATCGTGCGTGGTGGCGGTCCCCACTCGTATAGGCGTACCGCTCGGGTTGCGGTCCCACATAAACATGTTGCGAAATAGTTATATCTGGCCACGACAAACGTGGTAACGAATAGCATGTTCGAACCGTTCTCCCGGAGCTACTACGTGGGGCGTCTCCTCGTCGAACCGCACGACGGCGAGCACGCAGCCATGCGCCGCGACCAACACGAACTGGTGAACGAACAGCTCTACGCCACGGGCGACGGTGTAGAGCGGCTCGATCACCCCCTCGTGATGAAGGTCGACCAGCAGCACTTCGCCGTCCACGGCGAGGACGGCCTGCCGGAGAACACGCTCGTGCTTCCCCGTTCGCGGATCACGAAGCGAGACGTCGACTCGCTGCCAGCCCCGCGGGAGGTGCTGCTCGCGAAGGCGGAGAAGGCCGGACAGCTGCTCGGCATCTTTTCGACGCAGGCTGCCGGAAGATAAAAGCACCAGCCCGACGCCGGTTCGGGCATGTTCGACGACCTGCTCGGCCGGAGCGGGCTGAGGGCGCGGATCGACGAACTCGAGGAGGAGCGCGAGCGACTCGAGGGCCGTCTCGAGGGCGAGCGCGAGCGTCGTCGTGAGGCGGTGCGCGACCGACAGGCGGCCGACGAGCGGGTCAACCGCCTCGAGGACCGGATCGCCGACCTCGAGGGGCGACTCGAACGCACGGACGAGGAGGCC
This sequence comes from Halalkalicoccus sp. CG83, assembly GCF_037081715.1. Taxonomy (NCBI): domain Archaea; kingdom Methanobacteriati; phylum Methanobacteriota; class Halobacteria; order Halobacteriales; family Halalkalicoccaceae; genus Halalkalicoccus; species Halalkalicoccus ordinarius. Next base: position 1,228,029 of record NZ_JAZDDH010000001.1, on the reverse strand, counting down.
GAACCGGCGTTCCGCGGCGTAGAGAGCCTACGGGGCGAGCGGACCCGCGAAGTGCTCCGCCGCCTCGGGAGCCTCCGAACCGCGGAGGAGGGAACCCTCACGGCGATGGTCGAGGAGGAACTCCCGGACGCGGTGGCCGAGGCGTTCGGCGAGCACGCCGCGCTCCTCGCGCGGGCCGCCCCCTGTCTCGTCGCCCGCGACGACGCCGGCCTGCTGAGTAGCGCGCTCGTCCCGCCGATCCGTCCGGAGCCGTTCGTGATCTGGAGCGACGCCGTCGAACTCGAGCGAGGGTGGTTCGTCCCCGAGGGCGAGTTCGCGTTCGCGCTGGTACGCTCGGACCTGTTCGCGCTGGGCGAGTACGAGGGCCGCGAGCGGCGCTCGCTGACGACCTTCGAGAGCGACGTCAAGGGCGATCACTCGAAGGGCGGGTTCTCGCAGGGGCGTTTCGAGCGCAGGCGCGACGCCCAGATCGACGAACACCTCGAGCGCTGCGAGGAGGCGATCACCGATCGAGGAGCCGACCGGCTGATCGTGGTCGGTCAGCGCACGCTGTTGAAGGGGTTCGCGGAGGAGGCGATCGAAACCCGTCCGATCGACGCGACCGGTAAGCCCGCGGCGGCGCTCGATCGGGCGTTCCACGAGTTCTGGACCACTCGACTGTATCAGGTCTGATCGCGGGTGCGGTCCGGCCCCTCGCCGTTTCGCCGTCTCGGGGGGACGTCGACCTCGCGGCGAGCGCGGCGACGTCGCGCTCGAGCGCGTCGGCGGCCGCGAGGCGGAGCCGTCGTACTTCCGGTTCGGGGAGGGGGTCGTCGGTCGGAAACCGCTCGGTAAGCGGCGAGTACGCGGAGACGTCGAACCCGAACGCCGCCAGGTACTCCCCCACACGCGGCGTGAGTCCCTCGTCGATGGCCTCGTCCGAGAGCGACGAGAGCAGTTCGAACGGCGGGACGACGATCCTGTCGAGGTGGACGCCGACGTCGCTGCCGACGACGACGGGCTTCGTGAGACACTCCTCGAGGACCCCGGCGACGTCGAACGCGAGGCGGACCACCTCGCTCGGTAGCGCGGTGTCGGGGGCGCGCCACTCGACGGTTCCGAGGTCGTCCCGGATTCGGATCGGGCCGTGACAGACGTTCTCGGGTCGGAACTGCGCTGCGACGAGCACGGGATCGATTCCCGTCTCGACCGCGAGCCCCACGAACGCCTCGAGTCGCTCGCGGTAGCGCGTCTCTCGTTTCTCGTGGCTTCGGACGTAGGGTCGCAGTTCACGGAACCGGCGGAAACGCTCGCTCATGCCGCGGCGGTAGGCCGCAGCACGCGCGGACGTCATGGTTCGTCGCCCGTCGTAGTAGGGGGCCGTCGCGACGAGCGCGAGCGCCGGATCGAGCGCGGTCAGGAGGTTCGCCTAGGCGATCGGATCCGTCCGATCGAAGTGGACGTGCGTCCCCGCACAGTTCTTCGCGAACCGCAGCCGGTCGCCGTGAAGCCGTTCGAGGATCCGTCCGCGCTCCGAACGGATCGGCGCCGACTCCTCGAGCAGCGGCGTTCCAAGCGGGACGAGACGTACTCCGGCCGCGCTCGCGGCGTCGAGTGCGGCCGTCAGAACCTCCTCGAACGTGCGTTCGAGCGCCGCAGGCGTTGTCACGGGTGGAAGGACGATCTCGACGAGCGAGTCGACGAACTCCGGAACGACGCACTCGTGAGTGTCGACGACCTCGTCGTCCGGCGCGAGGCGGCCCTCGCGGTCGACGACCCAGTACTCGACTTCCGTTCCGATTCTCACGACGGCCCTACGCACGCCGCGTTTCTCGCGCTCTCGAGAGGTGAAGCAGGCGTACGTGAGGATGGCGTGATAGATAGCAAAAACCCTTTTGTATGATATCTGTGGGTTTTCAATTGATTATCGGCGGGTCGTCGTGGTCGCGAAGCCCGGTCTCGGAAGAGGGGATTCGGGGGGTTTCGAGGGCCGTGGTCGAAACATCGGGTCGCGCGAAGGGCCCGAAGGGGAGCTCGTCGATGCGGCGCGACCGATGACCCGCCGCGAGGCGAACCGGGCGATCGTCAGGCGCTGATCTAAAGCGTTAACACCCGTCTTCTCCATTCCTCCGGACATGCAGGTCGCCATCCTCGCCCACGAGAAGTTCCCGGACCGCGCGAAGACCGCCGTCGGCGTGCTGCGCTACGGCGACTACGACGTGACGGCCGTGCTCGATCGCGATCGGGCCGGCGATCGCGTCGCCGAACACGTCCCCGACGTCCCCGACGCCCCCATCGTCGAGGGGATGGCGGACGTCGAGGAAGCCGACGCGCTGTTGATCGGGATCGCTCCCATCGGCGGCGGCCTCGACGAGAGCTGGCGCGCGGACGTCGAGAACGCCCTCTCGCGAGGCTGTGACGTCATCTCGGGGCTACACTACTTCCTCGAGGACGATCCCGAGTTCGTCGAACTCGCCGAGGAGAACGACTGCGAGCTGTGGGACGTCCGCAAGCCCGATGAGGACCTGGCGGTGAGCCGGGGCGTGGCGAGGGAGGTCGACGCCGAGGTCGTTCTGACGGTGGGGACCGACTGTTCGGTCGGGAAGATGACCGTCTCGTTCGAACTCCAGCGAGCCGCCGAGGAGCGCGGGATCGACTCGGCCGTGATCCCGACAGGCCAGACGGGAATCATGATCGAGGGCTGGGGCAACCCGATCGATCGCGTGATCAGCGACTTCACGGCTGGCGCGGTCGAGGAGATGATCGTCGAGAAGGGCGACGAACACGACTACCTGTTCGTCGAGGGTCAGGGGTCGATCGTCCACCCCGCCTACTCCGCCGTGACCTGCGGCATCCTCCACGGCGCGATGCCCGACTCGCTGGTGCTCTGTCACGCCGCGGGCCGCGAGGAGATCCACGGTTACGAGGAGTTCTCGATCCCGCCGATCGAGAGCTACGTCGACCTCTACGAGGGCCTGGCCGCACCGGTCAACGAGGCCGGCGTCGCGGCGGGCGCGCTGAACACGAGGGAGATCTACGAGGAGCCCGCTGCCCGCGACGCCGTCTCGCAGTACGCCGACGACCTGGGCGTGCCGGCGACCGACCCCGTCCGGTTCGACGCCGACGAGATCCTCGAGGGCGTGTTGTGACGCTCGAGACGGACTTCGAGCGCGTCTCGCTTCCGCTCGAGTTCCCGTTCACCATCGCGCGCGGAACGACCGAGACCGCCGAGAACGTGATCGTCCGGGTCGACGACGGCGAGCACGTCGGGATCGGCGGGGCGGCACCCTCCGCACACTACGGCGAGACCGTCGAGACGGTCGAGGCGGTGCTCCCGTCGCTGCTCGCGGTGGTCGAGGAGGTCGGCGATCCCCATTCCTTAGAGCGGATCGAACGCCGGATGCGCGGGACGGTCGAGCGAAACCCCGCCGCGCGGTGTGCGGTCTCGATCGCGCTGCACGACCTCGTCACGAAACGCCTGGAGCTTCCGCTGTATCGCTACTGGGGGTTCGACCCCGAGCGGACGCTCGAGACGTCCTACACCATCGGGATCGCCGACACCGAGGAGATGCGCGAGAAGACCGCCACCGCGCGAGAGCGCGGCTACGGGACGCTGAAGGTGAAGCTGGGGACGGAGCGCGACGAGGAGATCATCGAGGCCGTCAGGGCGGAGACACCGGAGGCCACCATTAGGGTCGACGCGAACGAGGCCTGGAGCCCCCGCGAGGCGGTCGGGAAGATCGAAGCACTCGCGGAGTACGGAATCGAGTTCGTCGAACAGCCCGTTCCCGCGGAGAACCCCGAGGGGATGCGCTTCGTCCGCGAACGCTCGGCGCTGCCGATCGCCGCCGACGAGTCCTGCGTGACGCTCGCCGACGTCCCCCGAGTGGCCGAGATCGCCGACATCGCGAACGTGAAGCTGATGAAGTGTGGCTCGCTCCGCGAGGCTCGGCGGATGCTCGAGACCGCCCGCGCACACGGCCTCGAGACGATGCTCGGCTGCATGACCGAGTCGAACGCCTCGATCGCGGCGGCGTGCCATCTCGCGCCGCTGCTTGACTACGCGGACCTCGACGGCTCGTTGCTGCTCGCCGACGATCCCTACGAGGGAATCGCGATGCCCGGCGGCCGGATCGACCTCGCGGAGCGCTCACGATCAGGGACGGGCGCGCACGCGGATGGATAAGCCGTTCATCCCCACTCCTCGAACGGCCGTCCAGCGCGCTCCATGTACTCGCGTTGCATCCCCCGGATCGCTTCGGGGAGGGTCGCGCCGTCGTCGATCCGCTCGCGAACTCGTGCCTTCTTCCAGCGACTCGGGGTCGTTCGCTCCTCGAAGCGTCGCTCGACGGGATCGAGATGGCGTTCGACACGTTCCTCGGGGACGCCGGACTCGCGCAGGCCGGCACGGGCGAGTTCGAAGAGCTCCTCGTAGACCGTCTCCGGATCCCTGGTTCGCTCGCCGTCGGCGGTCAGCCAGACCAACTCTGCGTCGAGCCCCTCCCGGACGACGTCGTAGAACCCCGCCTTCGTCGCCTCCCAGCCGAGCTCCGCGAGCGGGTGGTCGGTCGCGACCAGCCCTCGGATCAGGCCGGCCGTCAGCGCCTGCAGGCGGACGGTGTCCTCGACGCTCGGTTGGGTCGGGAGCGGGCGGTACTCGATCCGCAGCGAGCGCTCGTCGTTGTCGGCGTCGATCGGACGGCCGCCGACGACCCCCCTGAGCCATCGCCAGTAGGTGCTGCGCTTGTGCTCGAACTCGGCGAACCGATCCATGTACGCGTCGTCGCTCTCCTCGGCCCACTCCCGGAGGAACGGTGCCTGCGTTCGATCGGCGGCGATCCGGTCGACGACGTCGGCCGCCGACGCGACGTCGCCCGGGAATCGGACCTTCCCCTCGTCGGCGACGTTGATCGACCCCTCGAAGACCGGGATCCGGAGCTCGTGGTACGTTCGCTCGACCAGCGCACGCGCCTCCTCGCCGTCACAGTCCGGATAGCGATCGGCCGGGGCGAACGGCGAGTTGGTCGCGAGCGCGAGAACCGGTCCCATCGTCCGGATCGCGGCGTTGTAGTGGGCGGGAAACCGTTCGGCGCTCGGGATCTGGACGTGTGGCTGCATCGAGCTGGTGAGCGACTCGACGAGGATCGAGGGGAACGAGCCGCTCGCGCCGGGAAGATCGACGTCGACGGTTCCTCCGCGCTCTCCGAGGATGGCGTTGTCGAGCGCGTAGTACCGGACCGCCGGTTTCATGTTCGCCGCGATGCGCACTCCGTCGTGCTCCTCGGTGGCCGAGAGGTACGCCGTCGTCCCCTCCTCCGGCGGAATCGTCCACATCGCGTCGAGGACGAGCGTCCGCTCCTCGGCCCGCGTCGTCTCGTGTGCCGCGTCGACCCGGTCCCGAAGCGCTCGCAGTTGCGAGTCGAGCCCCATGCCGTCGAGGACGTTCGGCGGGGTGTTGACCTCGACGTTGTGGCGCCCGAGCTCCCCCGCACAGCCATCGATCTCGAAGAGACGTTCCGGGGCGTTCGCCAGCCTCCCCTGGCGGTCGGTGACGTACGCCTCGAGTTCGAGCCCGACCGCGAAGTCGCGGTTGTCGAACGCGCCCGATTCGATTCGTTCGCGGAGGCGCGCCGCCTGCGTCTCGACGCGTTCGTCGAACTCGCGTCTGGTCGTCTCGGCGAGCGTTCGGCGAACCAGTTCGACCAGTTCGGAGTCGTCGTCCATCGTCTCAGCGCTCCGGGCCCGGAAACCCGGGCCCGCCCGTCGTCCGCTCGTGGTGCGTCGGACGGTCGGCGGGATCTCGGTCGTCGATCGGTCGGACGTTCATGCGTGTCCTGTCTCCCTCGGCGTTCTTATCCTACCGGTGTCGGCAAGCGTTCCGGTCGACGACGGCCGGCGATCCGATCGACGGTCGGGCGGCGCGCTCCCGAGCCACGACGATCAGGCGGGAAGGCCCAGCACCGCGACGTCGTAGCTCGCGATGTCGGCGGGTGACTCGAGGAGGATCACCTGGAAGCTCCACGACGAGCCACCGCCGAGGTCGCCGGTGCTGGCGACGTAGCGGCCGAGTTGCTGGTCGTCGCTGTTGTAGACGCGCACGCGGACCTCGACGGTGTCCATCCGATCGTTTCCGGTGTTCTCGATCACGCCTTGCACGGTCGAACCGGTGTAGCCGTCCTCGTAGGCGAAGGCGTGGTCAGCGATCTCGAGGTCGTCCATCGCCGAGACGTTCTGGTTCGCCTGGGTCCCCGCGGCGGCCTGGGCGGCCGCCGTCTCCTCGGCGTTGCGTGGGGTCGCGTCGCTCGGGACGTCGACCTCGCCGTTCCGGTACCCCGGGCTGCTCCCGCTGCCGCTGCTGCCGGTACAGCCCACGAGCGCGGTCGTGGCCCCCGCTCCGGTCAGCGCGAGAAACCGGCGGCGGGTCGGGTGGACGTTCTCGGTCATCGCGGCAGGCCTCCGTGGTTGGCGACTGCGCTGGTCATCACGTCGATCATTCGACGCCCTATCGCTTTCAGTGTGACGCCGGCGACGCCCGGTCGCCGAGGATCAGACGTCGCTGTCCGCGTCCCGGCTCGACTCCCGGAGGATGAACGGCCCCATCGCGAGCGTGCGCTGGGCGACCGTCGCGATCCGCAGGACGTAACTGATCAGCAACACGAACGGGGCGAGGGCGAGCACGAACGCCCCGCTCACCAGCCACACGAGGTTCTGGACGCCGAGGATCGAGCCGACGATCGCGGTGGGATCGAGGTAGATGAGCATTCCGACGACGACCACGAGCGCCGGCGGGCCGGCGTACAACAGCGAACGCGAGAGGTTGATCAGCTCCCACTGGAAGTAGAGCGTCTTGAAGTGCTCGCGCGCCGGTCCGAAGAACTTCAGCATCACTATCATGTCGTCGAGCGCCTGGTCGGCCTCCTCGGACAGCGAGTCGGCGTGATCGTCGCGGATCTGTCGCGCCTGGAAGATCTTCCAGGAGTAGTTGAAGTCGAGTGCGGTCCAGATCACGTCGAACGTCCCGAACTGGGTGTTCTCGATCTCCTCTCGGACGGTCTCCGCGTGGTCGTCGAGGGCGTCGACGTACTCGTTGACCCGCTCTTTGAGCTCCTCGTCGCGTTCGTCCTCCATCTCGTCACGAAGCCGTTCGGCGTAGTCCTCGACCCCCGCGACGAGCTCGCGCAAGAACGCCGCCGGCTCGGGAGGGCTGACCCCCATGTCGGTTCGGGACTCGAGGTCATGGCGGAAATCCATGGCATCGTCCATCCGTTCGCGCTGTTCGCCGACCGCGCCCAGCTCCTGGGAGAGCACCAGCTGGCCGATCGTCGCGACCAGCGTCACGCCCGTGATGATCGGCCCGACCATCGAACTGAAGAGCGTCTGGATGGCGTCGGGGTCCTGGAGGACGAGCACCTGAAACGGGCTCATCCCGACGAAGCTGAGCAACACGATCGCGACGAACATCCACAGCATGATCAGCCCCGCGAGGGCGTACCGGTTCATCCGCATCAACACCCACAGCCGAAGGCCGCTCCCCTCCGCTCGCTTGCTCATCGTATCGTCGGGGCTGCTACTCATGACTGAGGGAGGGAGGAGGCCCGGAAAAGGGTGCGGATACGCGATCCCGCCCGATGCGAGGGATCGAGCGCGCCTCCCGTCGCTCGCCGGCGCGCTCACCGGCTACGATCCGGTCAACTGATCCGGTCGATCAGGTCTCGGACCACTCGATGTCGTCCTCGCGCTCGTTCTCCCGGAGGATGAACGGCCCCATCGCGAGCGTCCGTTTGGCGACCGTGCCGATCCGCAGGATGTAGGCGAGCAGGACGACGAACGGGGCGACGCCGACCGTGTAGGCCGCCGCGGCCACCCAGACGAGGTGATCGATCCCGAGGAACGTCCCGGGCATCGCGTTCGGCCCGAGGTACATCAGCACCAGCCCCACGATGATCAGCGCGGGCACCGAGATGTACAGCAGCGCGCGAGAGAGGTTGACGAGCTCCCACTGGAAGTAGAGCGTCTTGAAGTGCTCGCGCGCCGGGCCGAACAGCTTCAGGACGTCGATCATGTCCTCGAACTTCTGGTCGGCCTCCTCGGAGAAGGAGTCCCTGTGCTGGTTTCTTATCTGGCGGGCGCTGAAGATCTTCCAGGAGTAGTTGAACCGGAAGATCGCCCAGATCACGTCGAACGTCCCGAACTGCGCGCCGTCGAGCTTCTCGCTGACGGTGTCGGCGTTGTCGGTGAGGTCGTCGACGTAGTCGTCGACCTTCTCCTTGAGCTCCTCGTCGCGCTCGTCCTCCATGACGTTCCGCAGCTCCTCGGCTTGCGCGCGGGACCGTTCGACGAGCATCTTCATGAACGAGGCAGGCTCGGGCGGGCTGACGTCGAGGTCGATGGTGTCCTCGACGGTCTGTCGGAAGTCCATCGACGCGCTCATCCGGCTTCGTTGTTCGCCGACCGCACCCAGCTCCTGGGAGAGCACGAGCTGGTTGAGCGTCACGACCAACGTGACGCCCGTGATGATGGCGCCGATGAAGTTCGAGAAGATCCACCACATCGTGTCGTGGCTCGCGACCAGCGCCCGGAACGGATCGAGGCCGAGCCGGGCTCCGCCGACGAGGCCCGCGAAGACGACGACGAGGATCACACCCGTGAGTACCCAGCGGTTGAGCCGCATGAGCGTCCACTGCCCGAGATCGAACGCCCGGAGGCGTTGGAGCGTCGAGCCGGTCGGATCCGGTTCGATCACCGTCCCACCGGCGTCGAGATGAGGCGGTGGGGACGAGCGTGATGCGGACGACCCGCCGGCGAAGCGATCCCTCTACCGTGGCGTCGACCCGCCGCGAAGCCGCGAGCCGGCACGCGGTTCCACGGTCGGAGCTGAACGCTATCCATGTAGACGGCAGCCGCTGGATCGAGGTAGGGGTTGCGCTTCCGAACGCCGTGTCGGACGAACGCGCAACGCCGTCTTTTTTCCGCCTGCCCGCTGTAGCGCCTTTTATGTCCGATGACGAGGAGCTGGAGTCGTACGGCGCCGACATGGGTCAGAAGTCGTCGACCGGTGTCTTCGAATGGGTGATCGTCGACGGCAACCGGCTGCTCGTCGCGGCCCTGCTCACGGCGGCCGTGTCCGTTCTCCTGCTCGGGCTGAACGCGTTCGACGTCATCGCGTTCCAGAACGCCAACTCGGTCACGCGCGTCGCCAGCGGGATGATCGCCGGGACGTTCTCGCTCGTCACGCTGGTGGTCTCGATCAACCAGATGATCCTCTCGCAGGAGTTCAGCTCGGCGGGCGAGGCCCGCGACCAGCTGGACGGCGTGATGGACTTTCGTGAGGACGTAGAGTCGCTCGCGAAGGTGCCGGCCAGCCCCGCCTCGCCGTCGAGACTGATCGATCTGATCGTCGTGACGATCCACGAACGCGCGGACGACCTCGAGGAGAGCGTCTCCGATAACCGCGACGCGGACTGTCGGGACGCCGTCTCGCAGTACGTCGCCGGCATCGACGACAGTACCCAACGGATCCACGAGACCCTCAAGGAGACGGAGTTCGGCACGTTCAACGCGGTTTCGGCCGCGATCAACTACAACGACGCCTGGCAGATCTACGCCGGCAGGCATCTCTACGGCCGATACGAGGACTCGTTCTCCGAGGAGACGAGCGAGGCCTTCGAGCGCCTCCTCGACGCGCTCCGGCTGTTCGACGTCGCCCGGGAACAGTTCAAGACGACGTATCTCCAGCGCGAACTCACCCAGTTCTCCCGACAGACGCTCTACTGCGGGGTGCCCTCGGTGCTCTCGGCGATAGTGCTCGGCTTGGTGTACGCCGACATCAGTGGCTCCTCGCTCGCTCCCGACCTGTTGCCGTTCGTCGCCGTCGCGCTCATCACGGTCGTCGTTTCACCGCTGGCGCTGCTCGCCGCCTACATCCTCCGGACGGCGACGGTGGCCCACAGGACGGCCTCGATCGGCCCGATGCTCCCCCAGAAGGATCCCGAGGAGGGGCCGTTCGACGTCTCCTACGGCGAAAGCGAGGAGTGAGCGGCTCGCCGGAGCGCGGGACTACCGCTCCGATCGGCGGGCGGACCTCCGAACCACGGCAGCCTCATTTTTCCCGCCGCGTTCGATAGACGGTGTATGGACGAAGCCATCGACGAGGAGGTCCCCCAGAGCGACCTCGTCCACGAACGCCTGCGTGAATCACCGATCAAGCGTTGGATTCTGCTGGACGGGAACCGGTTCGCGCTCGCGACGTTGCTCTCGGTCGTCGTCTTCTCCGTCTGTACGGGGATCGGATTCGCCGGCTACATCCCCGTTACCGATCCCGCGACCGCGACGACGCTCGTGGGGGCGATCGTCGGCGGGACCCTGCCGTTCATCACGATCGTACTCGCGATCAACCAGCTCGTGCTCTCCCAGGAGATGGGGTGGCCGAACGACCTCCAGGATCGATTCGAGGGGATGGTCTCGTTCCGACGGCAGGTGGAGACGGTGACCGGCTCCGGTATCAGTCCGGCCTCGCCGGCCGACTTCCTTCAGGTCATCGTGGACGCCGTCGTCGACCGCGCCCGGGCGTTCCGATCCACGGTCGATCCGAACGAGGACACGCGGCTCGTTTCCCTGACCGAGAACCTCGTCGATGCGGTCGAGAGCGAGGGGGAGCTGGTGAACGATGCGCTCGAAGGCGCTGATTTCGGAACGTTCAACGCGCTGTCGTCGGTTCTCGGACACTTCAACGGCGCACATCTCTACGCCGCCCGCACGATCCGTGCGGATCACGGCGACGAACTCTCCGAGGAGGCACACGACGCACTCGACGACCTCATCGAGCTGCTCGGCCACCTGGCCGTCGCCCGCCAGACGTTCAAGACGTTGTACATGCAACACGAGCTCGCGTACCTCTCGAAGCTCCTGCTGTACGTCGGGTTTCCGACGCTGCTCGGCGGCGGCGTCTTCATGATGACCTACGACCGGATCATCGAGGCGATCGCAGAGCCTGCGCTCGTGGTCGTCGTCGGTGCCGCGGTGACGTTCGTGTTCCTCCCGTTCGTCGTCCTCCTCGTCTACACGCTTCGCATCGCGACGATCACGAGCCGCACGGCCGACTTCGGCCCGTTCGTCCCGCGCGTGGATCTCGACGAGTGAGCCGACGCACGCGACCTCGGAGTCCGGCGAGTCACGTACTAACCCGTCCGTCGACGTTCCGAGACGGGCGACGCCCGCGCTCCGGCCGGTAGAGACGCGACGGGATCGGTACGGTTCGATCGCGCTGAAGGCCATCGGCCCCGACGCCTCGGGGGCCGCGGACGAGTCGGCGATGTACCGACACCGACGAACCGGCGACACGAACGCGCGTTCGTGTCGGTTCTCGCGGACGGCCGGCGATCGACGGCGACGGTCTATCGGGCGATCGTCACCGTGATCGGCGCGTTCCGGACGACCGTCTCCGCGACGCTGCCGACGACGATGCGGGAGAGCCCCGAGCGGCCGTGGCTGCCCATGATGATGTGATCGATGTCGTGTTCCTCCGCGTACTCGACGATCACTTCGCCCGGCGGGCCGACCTCGAGCGCGGTCCGCACGCTCGCGTCGTAGGCGGCGGCCCGCTTCTCCGCCTGCTCGAACAGCTCCTCGGCCTCCTCGCGCTGGGCGTCGGTCAGGCTCTCGGCCGCGCTACCCTGGACGCTGCCGTAGGCCAGTTCCGTCGACTCAAGGGCGTTGAGCACCGTGGTCTCGGCGTCGGGGTTCTCCTCTAGGGCGCGGTCGAGCGCGGCCTTCGACGAGTCCGATCCGTCGAACGGCACGAGGATCCGCTGGTCCATGCCCGCTGGTTCGTCCCGAGGTCGGAATAGGTTTGGGCCGCTCGTCCCGACGGACCGGATTGAACAGGGCTTTACGGGCGGACGAGCCGAGAGCGTGTATGGTACGACGGAGGGTGGGAACCAGCCTGTATGCGGGGTTTCTCTTCACCGTTCTCGGACTCGTCTCCTGGGCGAGCGGGCAGCCGTTCGTCTTCCCGAGCCTCGGTCCCTCCGCGTTCATCCTCGCGTTCGACCGCCGGGGCGAGCGCACGCGGATCTATCGGATCGTCGGCGGCCATCTCATCGGTGGGGTCGTCGGACTCGCGGCCTACCTCCTCCTCGCGAACGGTGTGACGATCACGACGACCCCGGGTGCGTTCTCGCCCGACGGACTCCGGCTGGCCGCGAGCGGCGTCATCTCCATCGTCCTGACGAGCTGGGGAATGATCGCGACGGACACGAACCACGCGCCGGCGTGTGCGACGACGCTCATCGTCTCGCTCGGACTGCTCTCGACGCCGGTACAGGTCGCGATCATCGTCGTCAGCGTCGTCGTTCTCGTCGAAGTCCACCAGCTCGTGCTCGTCCTCTTCGATCGGCTCGTGAGCTGATCTGACCGTTCCTCGCGACGGCTCGTCCGCTCTCCCGCCGCTCGGCGGCAGGATCGATCGCGTGGTGAACGGACCGATGGAGGGATACACTGGGACGGGGCGACCCCGACCCGGATGCCGAGACGACCGGAGGTACTCGCGAGCGTTTAGTCGAACCCGCTCTCGCGCTGGGTCTCCCGGAGGATGAACGGTCCGATCGCGAGCGTCCGTTTCGTGACGGTGACGATCCTGAGGATGTACGCCAGCACGACGGTAAACGGTAGGAGCGCAACGGTGTATACGAGACCGACGAAGAGATATCGGTCGTGCAGCGTGAGCGTGTACCCCGTGACTTGATTCGGATCGAACGCGAGGATCATGTAGGCGGCGATCGCGAGCGAGGGGATCGAGGCGTACAGCACGCCCCGCGCGATGTTGTTGATCTCCCACTGGAAGTACAACATCTTGAAGTACTCACGCGCCGGGGCGAAAAAGCGCAGCGAGCCGATCAGTCCCTCGAGCGCGTCCGCGGCCTCCTCGGTGATCGACTCGGCGTACTCCGCCTGGAGCCGTCGACCGGCGACGATCTTCCACGAGTAGTTGTAGTTCAGGACGGGCATGATCACCTCGAAGGAGCCGAAGGTCGTGTTCTCCAGCTCTTCGCCGACCGTCTCTCCATGATCGATGAGGGAGTCCGCATAGTCGACGAGCGCGGGGGCGTCGGTGCCGTTGTCCTCGACGACCGCCCTGAGCGTCCGTGCCTGCGAACTTACCGCTCCGATGAGCGTTCGAAGGAACGCCGAGGGAGCGGCCGGACTCACGTCGTCGTCGATCCGCTTCTCGACGTTGTCACGGAACTCGATCTGGTTGCGCATCTCGTCGCGCTTCTCGCCGAGCGGCCCCATCTGTTCGGAGAGCACCAGCTGGGCGATGGCCAGGATGAGCGAGACGCCGGTGACGACGGCGATGATCACCGACCCGAAGACGTTTCCGACCGACTGCGGTCCCAGGATGCGCTGGACGTTGCTCGGGCCGGCGACGTTCAACAGGACGAAGATCCCGAACATCGCAAGCGAGAGGACGCCGGTGACGATCCACCGGTTCGCGGTGATCAGAAACCACATCTTCACCGCGCTCTCGCCGGTGCGCTCGCGCATCGTATCCGCCGGTTGTGTTAGCTCGTCCGACTGGCTCATTCTGTCTATCGAAGTCGCACCGCGATCCGTCGATCACTACGCGTTCGGTACACCCTGATCACACGTCCGTGGATCTATGAGGACGTTGATTCGGCGGCATTTCTCGAAAGGACGCTACACGCTACGACTGTTCGTCGCGGATGTCCTCGAGTTCCTCGTCGATCTCGCCGGCCTCGAGCTCCTCGTCGACGTCGACCTCCGCGGCGGCCTCGACGTCGGCTTCGAGCTCCTCTTCGTCGTCCTCCTCGACGCTCGCGCTCGTGGTCTCCTTGCCCATCTCGCCCTTCAGCGTGTCGAGCTCGGCCTCGACCTCGCTGTCGGTCCGCCCGGCGGCGAGCTCGCGGTCGATGCTGTCCTCGTCCGAGAGCGCGTCGTCGAACGCGCCGGTGTCCTGGAGCTCGTCCATCGCGGCCGAGCGCGCCTCCATCTCCTCGGTCTCCTCCTCGGCGCGCTCGATCGCGCGCGAGACGTCGGCCATCTCGTCGCCCGCGCCGGTCATCGCCTCCGAGACGCGGACGCTCGCCTCGCTGGCCTCGTACTGGGCCTTCATCGTCTCCTTCTTCGTGCGGAACTGCTCGATGCGGCTCTGGAGCTGGTCCTTCTGGTCGACGAGCTTGTCCTGTTTGTTCTGGAGGTCCGCGATCTGGTCCTCGAGCTGCTCGATCTGGCTCATCTTCGACTTCTTCTTCTCGAGCGCCTGGCGCGCGAGGTCGTCACGGTCCTGGCGCACCGCCTCGCGGGCCTGCTCGTTGTGTTTCTCGACGTTCTCCTCGAGGCGGCGCTTCTGCATCTCGAGGCGCTTCTTCTGCGTGGTGAGGTCCGCGATCCCCTGTTTTACGTCCTGCAGTCGATCGCGCATCTGCTCGTACGAGTAGTCGAGCGTCTCCCGGGGATCCTCGCTCCGGTTGAGCATTGCGTTGATCTTCGACCGGATGACGTACGACATCCGCGAGAGTACTCCCATGGCATCCGTTTGCGGCCGAGTCCTTAAAAACGTCACCGACGAACGGGAACCATGACCGACGTGGCGGTACCGGGGGCGAGGGACGTCCGCGCGACCCTCGACGGCGAGGAGGCCGAATCGATCGTCGTCGCCTGCCCGCCCCATCCCCGACAGCGCGGCCACCGCGGCGACCCCAGGCTGACGGCGGTGGGCGGGGCGCTCTCGGACGAGGGGGTCGCCTGTCTCCGCTTCGACTACGGGGAATGGGACGAGGGCTACGGCGAGCGCGAGGACGCGCGCAACGCGATCCGCTGGACCGCGGAGCGCTACGATCGGGTGGGCGTCTTCGGCTACAGCTTCGGCGCGGCGGTCGCGCTACTGGCCGCAGCGAGCGTCGAGGAGCCGCTCGGCGGCGTGTCCGTGCTCGCCCCCGCCGCCAGCCTGGGCGACGGGGACCTGGATGCGGCGGGCGCCGTCGCCGAACTGGACGCCCCGCTACAGGTGCTCTACGGTGCCCGTGATACGACCGTCGACTGGAGGCCGGTCGTCGAGGCCGCGCGCGAGGCGGGCGCGCGCGTCGAAGAACTCCCCGCGGACCACTTCTTCCTCGGTAAACACGACCGGATCGCCGCATCGGTGGCCGAGTTCTTCGCCGAACGGTTCTGAGCGATGCGTCGGTCGGATCGAGCAACACCCGGCTCCCGCCCGGAGAGCGGCTCCGGCGTCCACGGACGGGACCATTGCCGCCGCGGAACGATCGGAACCGACCAACGGGTCACGTCCACCACCTCACTTCTCGGAGCGGTCGATGCGGAGGGGTTGGCGCGATCCGTAGGTGAGCACGCGCCAGAGCCACTCCAGGGGACCGAACCGGAAATAGCGCAGCCAGAGCACCGACAGCGGGATCTGCACCGCCCAGATCGCCACGACGACCGCGAACGCCTCGACCCGGCTCACCCGGGCGAACAGGCCGAGTCCGTGGCCGTAGAAGATCGACGTCGCGAGCACCGTCTGCAGGACGTAGTTGCTGAAGGCGGTCCGCCCGACGGCGGCGAGCGCCCGGGTCGCGGCCCCCTCGGGGCGCCACCGGCAGTAGAGCATCACCAGCCCGACGTACGCGCCGGCGAGGGGGAAGCTCCCCCAGTAGTTGAACTGCCGCCAGAACAGCGCCGTGCCGGCGCCCCAGTCGTTCGCCTCGACGTACAGGACGCCGGCGAGGACGGCGGCGAGCCCGCTCGTCGCCCCGATCGCGATCAGCCGGCGGTAGAACCGCGACGAACGGTCGTTGGTCAGCACGCCCCGCTTGAACAGCGCCATTCCCAGGAGCATCGAGCCGCTCACGCGCCAGGCGGTGTAGCCGAGGAAGCCCGACGTCTGTCGTCCGAACGACGTCGGAACCCGGTGGTCCATCTGCTCGAGCCAGCCGCCGCGGTACGCCTCGATCTCGCTTCGGAGGGCCGCCTCGGAGGGGTGCCACGTGCTTGCGAGCGCGCTCGGGTCCACGGCCAGTCCCACCAGTACCTCGATGACGGAGGGGACCGCCAGCAGGGCGAGACCGATCAGTGCCAGCGTCCGCGGCGCGTAGCCTCGCAGGAAGACGACGACGAACGCGCAGAGGCCGTAGGCGACGAGGATGTCGCCGTACCACAGCAGATAGGCGTGCGCGAGGCCGAAGGCGACCAGCCAGCCCGAACGCCGGAAGTACGAGTCGAGCGCGGAGCGCCCCTTCCGCTCGGCGCTGCGGGTGAACAGCACGACCCCGCCGCCGAACAGGAACGTAAAGAGCGTGATGAACTTCCCCTCGACGAGGACGTGTCCGACCAGCCAGACCCAGTAGTTCGCCCCGGTCAGATCGCCGAACGCCGTCGGGTTGCTCAGGACCACCTCGGGCATCGAGAACGCCCGGACGTTGATCACCAGGATTCCCAGCAGCGCGAACCCCCGAAGCGCGTCGAGCCCGACGATGCGGTCGGACGGCGACGTCGGTCCGTCGCCGTCACTCATCGCTCGGGCTCCGGGTCGGGATCTCGTACTGGATTGCCCGTCCGGTCTCCATGAGTCATCGCTTATGCCGTGCGGAGCGGCCACGAAAGGCGTGTCGCCTTCCGATCGCGGTCCCGGCCGGACGCCGGCGAGCGTTCGTTCATCGGTGGCTCTCGTCCCTGGAGAACTATCGTTCTCGAGTCCCAACCCCGTGGTATGGCTTCCCACTCGAACGAGGACGTCCGCGACCCGGCCGGACGTCGACCGATGTCGATCGAGGAGATCCGCGCGTCGTACGCGGAGTGTGCACCCTGGATGGATCGGCTCGACTGGCTCGACCGGCGGCTGACCGGCCGATATCGCCGCCGGCTGTTCGAGAGCGCGGAGGGACGCGTCCTCGACGTCGCCTGCGGGACGGGCGTGAACTTCCGATACCTCCCGTCCACGGTCGACCTCGTCGGGATCGACGTCAGCCCGGAGATGCTGGCGAGGGCACGGGACCGGCTCGATCGACTCGAGGTGGACGGAACCCTCCGGGAGATGGACGCACAGGCGCTCGAGTTCGAGGACGACGGTTTCGACACCGTGATCTCGTCGCTCTCGACCTGTACGTTTCCCGACCCGGCGGCGGCGCTAAAGGAGATGGACAGGGTGTGTAAACCCGGCGGACGGATCCTGCTGCTCGAACACGGTCGAAGCGACGTCGGGCCGCTCGCGCGCTTTCAGGACTGGTACGCCGACGCCCACTACTCGACGGCCGGCTGTCGGTGGAACCAGAGGCCGTTGGAACTCGTCCTGCGTGCCGGGTTGTCCGTACGCGAGGCCAGTACCCACGCCCTCGGGATCATCACGCTGATCGAGGCCCGTCCCTCGCGGGAGTCGCTAGTCGATGCCGCCCGCGCGCATCTCACGACGACTCGTTAGGACTCACCCATAGCGGGGGAGGACGACCCCGGCACTCAATGGCACTTCGGTCGGTGCGTGTCGAACGCGTCACGTCTCCGCCATCGGGCTCTCCCCTGTCTCCCCGTTCGACGGGCACGACGAGCCCACCGACCGACGGTCGAACAGTAGCCGGGGAGGACGGCGCGTCTGCCGGCACGCCGTTTAACCACCGGACTGCCGAACCGACGTGCATGGCGGAACTGCTGATCTACGGGTCGTACGGCTACAACGGGCGGCTGATGAGCGAGGAGGCGTTCGACCGGGGGATGGAGCCGATCCTCGCCGGTCGCGACGGCGGGGCGCTCTCGGAGCAGGCGAACGAACTCGGCCTCGAGAGCCGACGGTTCGGACTCTCGGAGCCCGCGGCCGTCGCAGAGGAGCTCGACGACGTCGACTGCGTGCTCAACTGCGCCGGCCCGTTCTCCAACACGGCGGACGAGCTCGTCGAGGCCTGCATACGGAGCCGGACGGACTACGTCGACATCACCGGCGAGATCCCCGTCATCGAGCGAGTGGGACGCCGAAGCGAGGAGGCCGAGGAGGCCGGGATCACCCTCCTACCAGCGGCCGGCCTCTCGTCGGTGCCGATGGACTGCCTGGCCGCCCACCTCGTCGAACGTCTCCCCGAGGCGACGCATCTCGCGCTCGGGGCGGAGACGTTCCGCCCGCCCTCCGTGGGTTCGATCACGACGCTGCTCGAGGGGCTCGAGGACGGCGGGGCGGTTCGTAACGAGGGGCGCCTCGAGTACGTCCCCGCGGGCTGGAAGTCCCGGCGGATCGACTTCGGGCGGGGCGAGCGCCCGGCCGTGACGATGCCGCTCGGCGACGTTTCGACGAGCTACTACACGACGGGCGTCCCGAACGTCGAGACGTACGTCTTCGCGCCGCCGCCGACGCGGCTCCTGCTCCGGGCTCACCGGTTCGTCGCCCCGCTGCTCGCCGCGGAGCCGGTCCGTGAGACGCTGAAAGGGGTCGCGCAGGTCGCCCGCGAGGGACCCTCGAAGCGCGCACGCGAGCGGGGCTCGAGCTACTTCTGGGGCGAGGCCCGTACCGAGGACGGAGAACGGGCCGTCTCGCGACTCCGCATGAGCGACCCGTACGTCGTCACCGGCGCGTGTGCGCTCGCGGTGACCGAACGGGTGCTCGACGGCGAGACCGCCCCGGGCTACCGGACGCCCGCCGGGGAGTTCGGCCCGGGGTTCGTCCTCGGGATCGACGAGGCCGAGGGGTTCCTCGACGAGGAGACCTCGTAGCCCGAGCGACGGCCTCCGAAATCGTTTTTTGCTCCCTGCGCGCAGGGTCAGTATGCCGACCGAACCGGAGACCGACTACGACCCTTCTCTCGGACGCAAGTTCATCTTCGTCACCGGGGGTGTGATGAGCGGCCTCGGTAAGGGGATCACCGCCGCGAGCACCGGCCGTCTGTTGAAGAACGCCGGGTTCGACGTCACCGCGGTGAAGATCGACCCCTACCTGAACGTCGACGCCGGAACGATGAACCCCTACCAACACGGCGAGGTCTACGTGCTGAAGGACGGCGGCGAGGTCGACCTCGACCTGGGCAACTACGAGCGCTTCCTCGACATCGACATGACGTTCGATCACAACGTCACCACGGGGAAGGTCTACAAGAACGTCATCGAGAAGGAGCGCGCGGGCGACTACCTCGGCAAGACGGTCCAGATCATCCCCCACGTCACCGACGACATCAAGCGGCGGGTGCGCGAGGCCGCCGAGGGCACTGACGTCTGCATCGTCGAGGTCGGCGGCACCGTCGGCGACATCGAGGGGATGCCCTATCTCGAGGCGCTTCGCCAGTTCGCCCACGAACAGGACGAGGGGGACATCCTCTTCACACACGTCACCCTCGTCCCCTACTCGAAGAACGGCGAGCAGAAGACCAAACCCACCCAGCACAGCGTCAAGGAGCTCCGGTCGATCGGCCTCCAGCCCGACATCGTCGTCGGGCGTGCCGACGATCACCTCGAGCCCGAGACCAAGGAGAAGATCGCGCTGTTCGGCGACGTCCCCACCGAGGCGGTGTTCTCGAACCCCGACGTCGCGGACATCTACCAGGTCCCGCTGATGGTCGAGGAGGAGGGGCTCGACGAGTACGTGATGGAGCGCCTCGGCCTCGCGGGAGAGGCCCTCCCCGAGGGCGAACGGAAGAACGAGTGGCGCGAGCTCGTCACCCAGACGGCCGATCACGAGATCGACGTCGCGCTCGTCGGCAAGTACGCCCTCGAGGACGCCTACATCTCGATCCACGAGGCGCTGAAACACGCGGGTCTCGAGCGAAACGTCGAGGTGAACGTCCACTGGGTCGACTCCGACGAGATGGCCGCCGCCCACGAGGAGCGCCTCCGTGAGGCCGACGGCGTCGTCGTCCCCGGCGGGTTCGGCTCCCGGGGAACGCGGGGGAAGATCGAGGCGATCCGTTACGCCCGCGAGGAGTCGGTCCCGTTCCTCGGGCTCTGTCTGGGATTCCAGATGGCGGTCGTCGACTACGCCCGCCACGTCTGCGGGCTCGAGGGTGCACACTCGACGGAGATCGAATCCGATACGACCCACCCCGTGATCGACCTGCTGCCGGAACAGTACGAGACGGCCGACATGGGCGGCACGATGCGCCTGGGCGCACACGACACCCAGATCGAGGCGGGAACGCTCGCGAGCGACGTCTACGGCGGCGCGAGCGCCTGCACCGAGCGCCACCGACACCGCTACGAGGTCAACCCCGAGTACATCGCTGAGCTCGAGAGCGAGGGAATGACGTTCTCCGGCCGGGCCGGAAACCGCATGGAGATCCTCGAACTCGACGACCACCCCTACTTCCTCGGGACGCAGTTCCACCCCGAGTTCCGATCGCGTCCGGGCCGCGCGAGCCCGCCGTTCGTCGGGTTCGTCGACGCCGTGCTCGAGCGGACCGCTCCGGAGGTCGAAGCCTGATGGTCGATCCCGAATCGTTCGTCGAGGAGGCGATCGCGGAGATCGAGCGGGAGGTCGGCGACGCGAACGCGGTGATCGCGCTCTCGGGCGGCGTCGACTCGTCGGTCGCGGCGGCGCTGGCCTACGAGGCGCTCGGAGAGCGGCTCACGCCCGTCTACGTCGACACCGGACTGATGCGAAAGGGCGAGACCGAGGCACTCCGCGAGACGTTCTCCTACATGGAGTCGCTTCGAGTGGTCGACGCCGAGGAGCGGTTTCTGGAGGCGCTCTCGGGCGTGACGGACCCCGAGGAGAAACGGTCGGTCATCGGCGAGTCGTTCATCCGCGAGTTCGAGCGCGAGGCGCGCGAGGCTGACGCCGACTACCTCGTCCAGGGGACGATCTACCCCGACCGCATCGAGAGCGAGGGCGGGATCAAGTCCCATCACAACGTCGGCGGCCTCCCTGAGAGAATCGACTTCGAGGGGATCGTCGAGCCCGTTCGCGACCTCTACAAGGACGAGGTTCGCGAGGTGGCCCGCGAGCTCGACCTCGAGGAGGTCGTCGCCGAACGGATGCCGTTCCCCGGACCGGGCCTCGCGGTACGCGTCATCGGCGAGGTCACGAAGGAGAAGCTGGAGGTCGCGCGCGAGGCGTGTCACGTCGTCGAGGACGAACTCGAGGAGCACGAACCCTGGCAGGCGCTCGCCGCCGTCATCGGAAAGGCGACGGGCGTGAAGGGCGACAACCGCGTCCACGGCTGGGTGGTCGCCGTTCGAAGCGTCGAATCGCGCGACGGCATGACCGCCCGCGCCCAGGAGCTCGACTGGGGGACCCTCCAGCGCATCCAGAGCCGGATCACGGGGGAGAACGAGAACGTCGCGCGGGTCGTCTACGACGTCACGCACAAACCGCCCGCGACCATCGAGTACGAATGAGCCGTGCCGTCATCGCCGGCGACGTCACCGAACGGAGTTCGGCCGATCAGTCGAAATCGGAGGACTCCGTCGACGACGCGGACGCCCTCGGCGACGCTCTCCAAGCGGAGGGGTTCGAGGTCGCCTGCATCGACGGACTGGCGGACCGGGAGGCGCTCGAGGAGGCCGGGATCGACGACGCCGAGGTCTACCTGATCACCGACGTCGTACAGGCGACCTCGATCCCCGTGGCTCGCGAACGAAACGAACGGCTGCGGATCGTCGTCTACGCGCCCGACTCGCTGCCGGAGTTCGCCCGGCCGCTGGCCGATCTGATCGTCGGCCCCGACCTGGTCGGCCCCGAGGCCGTCGCCGACGCGCTCGTCGACTGAGCGTCGGAACCGAGCCGTCGCTGGTCGGGCGTGAAAAACGGAGAAACGTAGTTCGGCTTTACAGCCGGGTGAGGTTCGTCGCTCGGGGGCCCTTGGGGGCCTGATCGATGTCGAACTCCACTTCCTGTCCTTCCTCGAGGTCCGGGCCGCCGACGTCTTCCATGTGGAAGAAAACGTCGTCATCCGCGTCCTCAGTCTCGATAAATCCGTAGCCGCCAGTGTCGTTGAAGAAGTCGACCTTGCCTTTCGCCATTGCAACTGAACCAAACGCCCCTGCACGGATAACCCTTCCGAGACTCGTACTACCACGACCGTCGGACCCCGAGCGTTTTGTTCGTCGCCCGCGTCGACCCGGGTATGACGCTCGATCGCTATCCGGACCTCGATCTCGACGAGGGCGAGGTGCGCACCGAGGAGCTGGTGGCGGAGGAGGACGTCCTGGTAAAGGCGTTCGCGCTCGGCCCCGGCGCGGAGCTCTCGCCCCACGAACACGCCGACTCGACCAACGTCTTCCACGTGCTGGAGGGGCGGGTGACCGTGATCCAGAACGGCGAGGAGGAGACGATCGACGCGCCGGGCGTCGTCCTCCACGAGCGCGGCGTCGCCCACGGCGCGCGAAACGACACCGACGAGGTGGCGGTGTTCACCGCGAGCCTCTGTCCGCTGCCGTCGTAGCCGATCCGATCGACGGCGTCGGTCGACCTCCTCACCACGGACGTGTACGGTCGCCGAACCGTCGAGCCGTCCGGCCGTGGACGGACGAGCGCGGCCTACTCCTCCGAGGAGTCCGAGTCGCGTGCGGCGAGCCCGATGAGGTGGGGTGCCTCCTCGACGATGATCTCCTCGCAGCCGAGGCGGGCGGCGTTCTCGCTGCCGGGCAGACAGAACACGGGAACGCTCTCAACGACCCCCGCGACCGCCCGCGTGCCGACGACTCGGGTGCCGACTTCCTCGTAGGAGAGGGTGCGAAACAGCTCGCCGAAACCCGGAAGGGTCTTGCTGATCAGCGGCTGGACCGCCTCGACGGTGACGTCGTCGGGCGTGACGCCCGTCCCGCCGGTCGTGACGACGACGTCGACGTCGTCGCGATCGGTCAGCCTGTTGACGATGTGCTGGATCGTATCGAAGTCGTCGTTGACGAGTTCGCGGGTCGCGAGCTCGAACCCGCTCTCCTCGAGGGCGTCGCGGATCGCGTCGCCCGACGGGTCGTCGTCGAGCGACCGCGACGAGGAGACGGTGACGACCGCGGCTCCCGGATTCTCGAGGTCGAAGTCGTGGTGGTCGTGACCGGGGCCGTGCTCGTGATCGTTCCCGTGATCGTGATCGTCATCGGAATCCGGGTGGCGTTGATGCGTCTGGTCGTCCTTCGAATCGTCGTGGCGGGCGTTCTCCCCCATGTCCGATCCGTTCGAGCCCTATCGTCTAAAACGCCCGCCACCAGTACAGTTTTCCACGCGGTGGTCGTTGCCAGGGACATGGACGCAGTCCAGTTCGCGGAGCACGGCGGACGCGAGGTCATCGAGTACGGCGAGTTCCCCGATCCCGAACCCGACCGCGACGAGGTGCTGGTCGACGTCAAGGCCGGCGCACTGAACCACCTCGACATCTGGACGCGAAAGGGGCTGCCGGGGATCGACCTCGAGATGCCTCATATCCCTGGCAGCGACTGTGCGGGCGTCGTCGAGGAGGTCGGCGAGGACGTCACCCGCTTTTCGCCGGGCGACCGCGTGGCGCTCTCGGCTGGCGTCGGCGACGAACGCATGGACGACCCGACGCTCGATCCGAACTTCCACATCATCGGCGAGCACGTCCGCGGCGTCCACAGCGAGTACGCCGCGATCCCCGAGGCCAACCTCGTCCCCGTCCCCGAGGACGTCGACTGGGAGGTCGCGGCGGCCGCGCCGCTGGTCTTCCAGACCGCCTGGCGGATGCTGATCCACCGTGGCGACCTCAAGGCCGGCGAGGACGTGCTCGTCCTCGGCGCCTCCGGCGGCGTGGGTCACGCCGCGGTACAGGTCGCGAACCACGCCGGCGCGACCGTCTACGCCACCGCGAGCAGCGAGGAGAAGCTCGAGTACGCGAGGGAGATCGGCGCCGATCACACGATCAACTACGAGGAGAAGGACTTCTCGAGGGCGATCCGCGAGGAGACCGACGGCGCCGGCGTCGACATGGTGGTCGACCACGTCGGCGCCCAGACGTGGGACGAGTCGCTGAAGAGCCTCTCGAAGGGCGGACGCATCGTCACCTGCGGGGCGACCACGGGACCGAACCCCGACGCCGGCCTCAACCGGATGTTCTGGAACCAGCTCTCGGTGATCGGCTCGACGATGGCCACGCCCGAGCAGACCGAGGAGGTGCTCGAACTCGTCTGGGACGGTACCTTCCAGCCGGAGATCAGCGAGGTGCTGCCGATGAGCGAGGCCGCCCGCGCCCACGAGATCATCGAGGAACGCGAGGACTTTGGAAAGGTAGTTGTGGTTCCGGACAGTGAACTGTAGCCGATGAGCGACGACGAGGGCTACGTCTACGAGCCGGGGGTCAACGAACGGACCGCACCGGCCGACCGGGAGTTCGACTGGCGCGGGTGGACGCTCGTCGCCACCGTCGTCCTCGCCTTCGTCGTCGCACCGGCGATCATCCTCTTTCACCCGCCGGAGGCGTTGCCGTTCTTCGTCGCCTACTTGCTGTTGCCGCTCGCGCCCGCGGTCCTCCTGGGGATCGTCGCGGTGTGGGCGACCGTCCGGCCGTAGTCGGGACCCCCGCTCACGACTCCGCCGCGAGCCGGGTGAGGACGCCGCTCACATCCGCCGTGATCGGATCGCCGTGGCCCGGTGCAGCGACGTCGAACGTCGGAAGCCGTTCCTCGAGCTTCCGGATGCTCCGGGCGTTCTCCTCGGCGTCCGCACAGAGGACCGACGGCATCGGGTGGAGGGTGCCACCCTTGCTTCGAACGCAGTCGCCGAGGAAGGCGACGCCGCTGTCCTCGTGGAAGTACGCCATGTGGCCGGCCGTGTGGCCGGGCGTGTGGTGGGCGACGAACCCGCCGATCCGGTCGCCGTCGGCGACCGGGTAGGCGTAGAGATCGGGATGATCGAGCGACCGGCCGAGCGCACGCTGGAGCAGCCCCTTCCGGTTGACGAGCGGCGGCTCCGCGGCCCCCACCAGGTAGGTCGCGTCGGGCTCGCCGGCGTAGACCGGGGCGGAGAGCCCCAGCGAGGCGAGCGCGCCGACGTGGTCGTAGTCGTAGTGGGTCAGGAGGACGCGGTCGACCTCGGCGACCGCGAACCCGAGCGCGCGGATGCCGTCGCGGATCCGTTTCGCGTCCTTCGGGACGCCGCCGTCGACGAGCGTCAGCTCGCCGTCATCGACCAGATAGACGTTGGCGGGGCCGTCGACCAGCCGGTAGACTCGACCGCGGCCGTCTCGTGTCATACGGGCGATTGGGTCGCCGGGGCAAAAAAGACCCTCAGTCGAAGTCACGACGCATCGCGATCTCGAACCAGGGACAGAGCCGGAGCTGGCGGTACCACTTCGGATGTTCGTAGAGCCGTTCGTAGGGCACCCACAGCAGACCGCCGACCTCCGCCTCGTCGGGGTCGAGCGCCGTATCGTCGAGCGTGCACTTGAGCACGGAGCACACCTCGTGTTCGACGCCCTCGTTGGGGTAGTAGCGTTTGTACTCGAACTTGTCGGTCACCCGCAGATCGGTGTACTGGGTGGGCTTGACCCCGAGTTCCTCCTCGAGGCGCTCGCGGGTGGCCTCCTCCTGGCTCTGTCCCTGAACGGGATGCGAGGCGACGGTGCCGTCCCAGTGGGTGTCCCACAGGCGCTTCTCGGGGCTTCGCTGGGCCAGCAGGATGCGCCCGTCGTGGTCGAACAGCAGCGCGGTGAACGCGCGGTGGCGGACGCCGTCGCCGGTGTGGGCGTCGAGACGGTTGACCACTCCCTGTTCCTCGTCGTCGGCGTCGACCGCGATGACCTCCTGGCGGGCGTTGTCGTGCGTCGCGTCCCCGGCCGTCTCCTGGGTACTCATATCCCCGGTATCGGGGGGTGGGGTCAAACGCTCTTCGACTCCGCGTCGTCGGCGTCGGCGTCGGACTCGGTTCGATACCCCTCGCCGACGCGGACCGAGAGCGTTCGGGGTCGGACGCGACAGGAGAGCGACTGAAACGACGCCATCTCGCCGTCGAAGCTGAACGAGACCGGCTCCTCTCGCCGGACGTCGACCGTCAGCGAGGGGGTCCGCAGCCGGGAGATGCTCGCGGTCTCCCCGCCGAGTAGGTGGCTGACGGTCGCGTCGCGCAGCAGCTGGTTCGTGGGGACGTCCTCGACGATGGTCACCTCGAGCAGGCCGTCCTCGGCGTCCCCCTGTCCGTCCCCGCCGGCCGGGAACGACCGGGCGTTGCCGATGAGTACGAACACCGCGTCGCCGTCCCAGAGGGCCCCCTCGTCCTCGGCGTGGACGTGAAGCGGAATCGCCTCGAACTCCGTCATCGTCTCGAT
The DNA here is from genome assembly GCF_037081715.1 of Halalkalicoccus sp. CG83. Lineage (NCBI taxonomy): Archaea > Methanobacteriati > Methanobacteriota > Halobacteria > Halobacteriales > Halalkalicoccaceae > Halalkalicoccus > Halalkalicoccus ordinarius. The sequence continues at coordinate 1,201,855 of NZ_JAZDDH010000001.1, read as the reverse complement.
CGTCTTGAAGACGTAGGCGAGCGGACCGAAGCGGTCTTTCAGGTCCGAGGAGGTCTCCCCGCTGGCGTTGGCGGTCAGCCCGCAGATACAGGAGTTGACGAACAGTTCGTCACCGGCGGTGCCGAGGTCGATCGTGCGTGTCTCCCCCTCGGCGAGCAGCTCGATGCCGTGTTCGATGCTCTCGACGCCGACGTTGCCCGCGAAGTTGTTACCCGTCCCCGCGGGGACGACGCCGAACGTCACCTCGTCGAACGCGTCGGCGGCGTCGATCCCGCGGACGACCTGGTTTATCGTGCCGTCGCCGCCGCAGGCGCCGATTCGCGTCGCGCCGCTCTCGGCCGCCTCGCGGGCGAGCGAGACGGCGTGGTCGCCCGACTCCGAGACCGCGACCTCGAAACCGTGTTCCGCGGCGAGTTCGCGGATGGTCTCGATATGGTTTCCGTTGCCGCTCTGGGGATTGACGACGAGCACACAGTCTCTCGTCCCGACGTCCTCGGTCATGGCCGGCATAGACGGCGCAATCGCAAAGGGTTGGCGGCCCGTATCTCGGGCGTGATCGAACTCGATCTCCACGCTCACACGCGGTTCTTCCACGGCCGCGATCGGGCTGCACGCGCGTTCGACCCCGTCGGCCACCGGCTACTGGTCGGGGCCGCCCGTCGACGCGGCCTCGACGGCGTCGCCCTGACGAACCACGACTACTACCGGCCGCTCGGCGATCCCACGGGGGAGGGGGGCGTGCTCTCGATGCCGGGAATCGAGATCTCGACGACGCAGGGCCACGTCGTCGTGCTGGGACCCGACCCGCCGACGCGCACCGCACCCGACACGCTCACCCCTCAGGAGGCAGTCGACCTCGCACACGACCGGGGCTGCGTCGCGATCATCGCCCACCCGTTTCGCAACAGCACCATCCGCGAGACCGACGTCGAGTTCGACGCGATCGAGCTCAACGGCAAACACCCCCGGACGTGGCCGCTGGTCCGTGAGATCGCCGAAGCGCGCGACCTCCCGCTCGTCGGCGGCAGCGACGCCCACTATCCGATCGAGGTCGGGCGCGCCTACACGCGGATCGACGCCGAGCCGAACCCCAGGGCGATCGCCGAGGCGATCCGCGAGGGACGGGTCGAGCCGGCGCTCGCGGACGGCCCGTTCGCCCGGCTCGTCCAGGGAGGGTATCGACGGATCCACAAGTACAAGGGCCACCTGACCGACCCGACGCCCGGCGTCGGCGAGTCGCCGGGCGAGGACTGACGCGAGGACGGCACGGGCTAGCGGCGTTCGTCGAGGATCAGCCGGGTCGTCGTGCTCACGATCTCGTCCATCTCCCGGGCCTGGGTGATGAGGGCGTTCACGCCGCGCGTGTCCGCGGCGTCGACCACCAGGACGATGTCCTCCTCGCCGCTCACCTGCCAGACGAAGTCGACCTCGTCCCACTCGGCCATCCGGTCCGCGACCTCGGTGGTGTCGACGGCGACGTCGACGCCGACCTCGATCATCGCCTTGATGTTGCCGGTGCGGGTGGCGACGGTGAAGCGCTCGATGACGCCGTCCTCGTTCATGCGCTCGACGCGGTTGCGGACCGTGCCCTCGCTCGTCCCAACGCGTTCGGCGATCTCCGTGTACGGCGTCCTCGCGTCGCGTCGAAGCACGTCGAGAATCGACCGGTCCAGCTCGTCCATCGGGATCGACGTTGTACGAGACGGGACTTCACGATTACGAAATTCGAAATCTGGCTTCGAAAGCAAGGTTTATAGACGGTCTGGACGTACGGATCTCGTAATGTCGGACGCCTACGTCGCGCTGGAGGGCGGACGCGTGCTGAGTGCGCGTACCCGTTCGCCGGGCACCGCCCGGGGAGAGCTAGTGTTCACGACCGCCTACACGGGCTACGAGGAGAGCCTCACCGATCCCTCATACGAGGAACAGGTGTTGACCTTCTCGTACCCGCTGATCGGCAACTACGGTGTCCGAGACGAGCGATTCGAGTCCGACCGCGTTCACCCCCGGGCCGCGATCGCCCTGGAGTTTACCGACGACGTGGCCGAGTGGCTCGAGAGCGAGGGCGTGCCGGCCGTCGAGGGGCTCGACACGCGCGATCTGGTCACCGAGATCCGCGATGAGGGTGCGATGAAGTGCGGCATCGCCGCCGGTCCCGACGCCACCCCCGAGGCGGCGCTCGCGGAGCTCGACGCCTGCAAGGGGATGAGCGAGCATACCGACATCGGCGAACAGGTGAGCGTCGACGAACCGTACACGGTCGAGCCCGCCGCCGCCGACGACGTCGAGGTGGACGTCGCGCTGATCGACTGCGGCGCAAAGGGATCGATCGTCTCCTCGCTGACCGATCGCGGCGCGACCGTCCACGTGCTGCCCTACGACGCGACAGCCGAGGACGTCGAGGCGCTCTCGCCGGACGTGCTGTTCGTCTCGAACGGCCCCGGCGACCCCGCGAACTTCACCGCCGCGGGTGAGCTGGTCGATCGGTTCGTCGGCGAGACCCCGATCGCGGGCATCTGTCTCGGCCAGCAGGTCGTCGCCCGGTCGCTAGGCGGCGAGACCGAAAAGATGGCGTTCGGCCACCGTGGGGTGAACCAGCCGGTTCTCGACCTGCGCACCGATCGGGTCGTGATGACCACCCAGAACCACGGCTACACCGTCGCCGATCCCGGGGAGCTCGAGGTCACGCAGGTGAACGTCAACGACGACACCCCCGAGGGGCTCGACAGCGAGGAGCTGAAGGTGCTCACCCGCCAGTACCACCCCGAGGCGAACCCCGGCCCGCACGACTCGCTCGACTTCTTCGATCGCGTCCTCGAGATGGCGAAAAAGCCCGCCGCGACCGCCGACTAACGAATCAGCGGCGTTCTACCGAATCCAGCACGTCCGCGTAGTCGGCGATGAGGCCGTCGACGCCGAGCGCCGCGAGCGCCGCGGCCTCCTTCGTGTCGCTCACCGTCCAGGCGTGGACCGCGAGTCCCGCCTCGTGAGCGCGAGCGAGGGGATTCCGTTCGGGGTCGCCGTCCGACCCGCCGAAAAGCAGCCCCGTCGACGGGTGGATCGCCGCACAGCCGCGTCGCCGAGCGACGTCCAGCGCGCGGTCGATATCCCTCTTACAGAGGTAGGCGGTCGGGAGGGCGGGCGCGTGTTCCTCGACGGCCTCGAGCGCGTCCTCGGAGAACGTCGAGACGAGAACCGGGTTCGCCGCCCCGGCGGCGGCCGCGAGTGGGTCCGCGAGCCACTCCCAGCACTCGTCGTCCGGGTCCTCGGCGTGGCGTCCCTTCAGGTCGAGTACGAGCCCCGTGTTCGACGGGACGGCGTCGAGCACCTCCTCGAAGGCGGGGATCGACCCGCCGCCGTCGACCTCGGCGGAGAGGACGGTCGCGACGGGCGTCTCGGCGACGGCTCCCGAGAGGTCGGTGCAGCGATCCAACACGGGGTCGTGAAAGACCACACAGACGTCGTCGGCGGTCGGCCGGCAGTCGATCTCGATCCAGTCGGCGACGGTCGCGGCCGTGCGTAGCGTCGAAACGGTGTTTTCGGGGTTCTCGCCCGCGAAACCGCGGTGGGCGATCAGCGACGGTACGTCGACGTTGGCGGCGGAGGCCCCGACGCCGATCGTCGTGGCGGCGCGCGTCCCGGTATCGGCCGTCCTCGGGGTCCCGCCCACGTCTCGACTCGAACCCATTACCGAACGCTGTCATTTGCTACAGCATGAGCCTTGCTAATATCGCTATAGATCGGTCGGTACTCTATATATCACTCCGTAGTGCCGTCGGCTCCGTCCAGGTGAGCGAGACGACGTTCCCCGGGGGACCCCGCAGTCCCTCGCGACTCACGACCTCGCGTGTGCGGTTCTCGGCCTCCCGGGTGAGGGGAGCCGCGGTCATCGGTCCGGCGACGTCCGCCCTCGGGACGCGTCCCAGGACGAGTCGCCGCCCTCGCCGACGACGACCGCTCCGGTGGGGGGACCGCCGCGATCCGGCGGGTCGACGAGTCCGATCCAGCGGCCGGACGTTTTATGCGGGAATGCGGACGAACGTAGCCATGGGAGACGTCAGTTCGTCCCAGGAACGGACGCGCGCCGAGATCGCAGAGTACCTCCGGGAGTTCGCGGACGAACTCGACTCGGGCGACGCGCGCTCCTCGAAGGGGATCGACGAGCCCGGGCGGTCCGGCGACTCGGCGCCGGCGGAGCGCACCGACGACGGCGGGAAGGTGACGATCGTCGCCGGGAACGAGAGCGCGACGATCAACCCGCCCGAGACGCTCACGTTCGACGTCGAGGTCGCGACCGACTCGTCGCTGCTCGAGGGTGGAGGCACGGAACGCAGCGCGACGTTCAGCCTCCGCTGGAACGAGGACCACGTCGAGGAGGACGACGAACTCGACGTCCGGTAGCTACGTGAGGCCGGAGGCTCACGACTCGCGGCGATCGAACGACGGGACGTGACGCACTCCGGTCGATCCGACCGGTCGGCGGCCCCACAGGGCCTTCCGATGACCTTGCCGAACGTGTCGGCTACCCATATCTCGGGGCCAAACCAGGGGTCGCTTCCCGTCAGGCGATCGAACGGCAGGACGACCTCCGTGACGCTGGTCTGCTCGGGCCTGGGCGGCGACCTTCGCGATCGGGACGCCGGTAGCGCTTCCGTGTGAAGGGCGGTCGTTCGAACGAGTACTGCCGTTCTGCAGTCGAGTGCTGGTCGGAAAACCCGAGTCAAACCGAACCCGGATCGGCTATCGGAGTGCCGGACCGGCGAGTGCCCTGCGCCCCGTCAGCGGCCCCACTGGGCCTGCCGGATGGGGCGACCGTCGATCGGTTGTACGTCGAGCGGCTCCTCGCGAGCGCGGAGCGCCTCGAGGGCGGCCTGGACGCTCGGAGCCGTCGAGTAGTAGGTGACGTCCTCCTCGACCGCCGTCTGGAGCGACTCGCGGTCGCGCGTGATCACCAGATCGACCTTCCCCTCGCGGATCGCCTCGGGGACGTCCTCGAACTCCCGGACGTCGTAGAACTCCTCGAAGCCCTCGACGTCGAGGTCGATCACGGCCGTGCCGCTCTCGGGGAGGACGGCGCCGGCGGCCTGCTGGGCCTTCCAGTAGGCCTTGCCGAACGTGTCGGCGGTGCCCATCACCTCGCCCGTCGACTTCATCTCGGGGCCCAGGCGGGGGTCCGATCCGGGCAGGCGGTCGAACGGCAGGACGACCTCCTTGACGCTGGTCTGCTCGGGAATCCCCTCCTGGACGTCGAGTTCGTCGAGGCTCGCACCGGCCATCACCTGGGCGGCGATCTTCGCGATCGGAACGCCGGTGGCCTTCGAGACGAACGGCACCGTCCGGGAGGAGCGGGGGTTCGCCTCCAGTACGTAGACGTCGCCCTCGTAGACCGCGAGCTGGACGTTGAGCAGGCCGACGGTCTCGAGCGCGCGGGCGATGTCCTCCGTGACCTCCCGAATGCGCCCGATCGCGTCCTCCTCGAGCCACCGCGGGGGGATCATGCACGCGGAGTCACCCGAGTGGACGCCGGCGGTCTCGACGTGCTCCATCACGCCGCCGATCAGCACGCGTTCGCCGTCGGAAACGGCGTCGACGTCGAGTTCGACGGCGCCCTCGAGGAACTCGTCGACGAGGATCGGCTTATCAGGTGCGACCCGGACGGCCTCCTCGATGTACTCCTTGAGCTCCTCGTCGGAGTGGACGACCTCCATCGCCCGGCCCCCGAGGACGTAGGAGGGCCGCACTAACACGGGATAGCCGATGTCGTGGGCCAGCTCGAGCGCCTCGCTCTCGCTGGTCGCGGTGCCGCCCTCGGGCTGGGCGATACCCAGGTCGTCCATCAGGCCGTTGAAGCGGTCGCGGTCCTCCGCGAGGTCCATCGCGTCGACGCTCGTGCCGAGGATCTCGCAGTCGAGCCCGCGGCGTTCGATCTCGCGCTCTAGAGGTTCGCCGATGTCGACGGAGGTCTGGCCGCCGAACTGGATCATGACGCCGTCGGCGCCGGTCTCCTCGATCACGTCAGCGACCTCCTCGGCCGTGATGGGTTCGAAGAACAGCCCGTCCGAGGTGTCGTAGTCCGTCGAGACCGTCTCGGGGTTGTTGTTCACGACGTGGGTCTCGATGCCGGCTTCCCGAAGCGCGCGTACCGCGTGGACGGTACAGTAGTCGAACTCGACGCCCTGGCCGATCCTGATGGGACCACCGCCGACGATCACGGCGCTCTCGACGTCGCGGTCCACCTGCACCTCGTCGCGGCCCAGCCGGTCGCCACGGGCGCGTGCGGAGTAGTAGTACGGCGTCGAGGCGGCGAACTCGCCGGCACAGGTGTCGACCTGCTTGAAGTCGCGTTCCGGCACGCTGGCCTCGACCTCGCTCACGGCCCCGCCGTCGGCTCGCGGGATCGTCGAGGCCTCACTCGAACTGATCCCCGCGGCGGCCTGCGCGTTCGTGAAGCCGACCTCCGTGGCGCGCTCGAACTCGCCGTCCCGCGCGGCGGTCGCGGCCTCGGCGACGTTGCGATACCGCTCGACGTACCACTCGTAGATGCCGGTCAGCTCGCAGACCTCCTCGACCGAGTAGTCGCGTTCGAACGCCTCGAACATCGCGTACGGCCGGTCGGGCGTCGGCGTCTCGAGGTAGTCGGCCTCGAGTTCGTCGTCGCTCAACGCGTCCCAGTCGACGTCGGGCTCGTACTCGCTGGATCTGAGCGCTTTCAGCAGCGACTCCTCGAACGTCCGGCCGATCGCCATCGCCTCGCCCGTCGACTTCATCGCCGTCCCGAGGTCGAAGTCGACCTCGGCGAACTTGTCCTTGGGCCAGCGGGGCACTTTGGTCACCACGTAGTCGATCGCGGGCTCGAACGCCGCCGTGGTCTCGCCGGTGATCTCGTTCTCGATCTCGTGGAGCCGTTTGCCGAGCGCGACCTTCGCGGTGACGCGCGCGATCGGGTAGCCGGTCGCCTTCGAGGCCAGCGCCGAGGAGCGCGACACCCGGGGGTTGACCTCCACCACTCTGTATTCGCCGCCGGGAGTGCCGTCGTCGCGCCAGGCGAACTGGATGTTACAGCCGCCCTGGATGCCCAGGTCGCGAATGACGTCCAGCGCTGCGGTACGCATCTCCTGGTGGCCGTCGTCGGGGATCACCTGAGAGGGGGTGACGACGGTCGACTCCCCCGTGTGGATGCCCATCGGGTCGATGTTCTCCATGTTGCAGATGATGATACACGAGTCGTCGGCGTCGCGCATCACCTCGTACTCGAGTTCGACCCAGCCGGCGATCGACTCGGTGATCAGCACCTCGTTGTTGCGCGAGAGGCGGAGCCCCTTGCGGACCGCGTCCTTCAGTTCGTCCATGTCGTCGACGACGCCCGAGCCGCTGCCCCCGAGCGTGTAGGTCGTCCGCATGATCACCGGCAGGCCGCCGACGGCCTCGACCGCTCCCTCGACCTCGCCCATCGACTCGACGGTACGGGACCGGGCGATGGGCTGGCCGAGCTCCTCCATCCGGTGGCGGAACTGCTCGCGGTCCTCGGTTGCGTAGATGGTGTCGAGCGGCGTCCCCATGATCTCGACGTCGTACTCCGAGAGGACGCCCTCCTCGGCGAGCTCGGCGGTGACGTTCAGTCCGGTCTGGCCGCCGAGGCCCGCGATCACGCCGTCGGGGTTCTCCTTGCGAATGATCTCGGCGATCGCCTCGGTCGTGATCGGCTCGATGTAGACCTCGTCGGCCATCTCCGGGTCGGTCATGATCGTCGCCGGATTGGAGTTGACGAGGACGACTCGAGCCCCCTCCTCCTGGAGCGCTCGGCAGGCCTGCGCGCCGGAGTAGTCGAACTCCGCGGCCTGGCCGATCTGGATGGGGCCGCTACCGATCAACAGGATCGTTCTCTCCTCGTCGGCGGTCGACGGTTCGCCGACCGTGTCCTCGTCGGTCATCACCCCGAACCAGTTCGCACATCGTAATAAGGGGTACGATATGATGCGAAAAGCGAAGAGGGGTTTCGAGATTCGAAGCCTACTCGGACGGTTCGACCTCGACGGTGAGCGCGTTCGGAAGGGAGGCGTTCGCCGCGTAGCCGCCCTCGTTCCAGGGGTACCGATCGGAATCGAGGGCGCCGAACCCCTCCTCGGGCGAGCCGATCGTCGTCGGCTGGGTCCGGCCGCGCTCGTCGGTCGCCCGCGAGACGAGCGTATGGGTCCCCGGCGTCGCGTCCCACGAGGTCCGAAAGAGCCGCCAGGCGCCCGAGTAGTCGGGCCCGAAGCGTTCCGCATCCCTCCAGGTCTCGCCGCCGTCAGTCGAGACCTCGACCCGTTCGACGGCGTCGTCGCCCGCCCACGCGACGCCGCAGACGTCGACTTCTCCGGCGCGGATCGGCTCCTCGCCGTCGGGTGCGCCGATCAGCGACATGACGTTCTGGTCGAACGTGTAGGGGTGGTCGATCTCCTCCGACTCGAGTTGGTCCCACGTGTCGAACGTTCCGATCGTCTCCCGCTGTTCGGGCGTCTCGCCCGCGGGATGGATTCGGTAGTCGTCCTGTTGCCACCTCGCGTGGGAACCGGGACGATCGAGCGACCCCTCGGTGACCATCGAGTCGGCGAGGCGCAGTTCGTCGAGCCACTTCACGCTGTTGACGCCGTACCAACCCGGAACGAGCAAACGTACGGGATAGCCGTGCTCGGCGGGGATCGGCCGGCCGTTGACGCCGACGGCGAGGATGCAGTCGTCGGTCGCCTTCTCGACGGGGATCGAGCGGGCGAAGACACCCTCCTCGTCGGGATCGCCGCCGATGGCGGTCAGCCAGCCGTCCTCGGGGACGTCATCGGCGTACGCCCGCAGCACCGAACTCAGCGGGACGCCCGTCCAGACGGCGGTGGCGGCGGCCTCCCATCCCCACTGGACGCTCGCCGTCTCGGGGTCGTGTTGGCCGCGACCGTTGCCCGCACACTCCATCGTGTGGGCGACCGCGACCGTCGGGAACCGTTCGACGAGGCCGGCCACCGAGGCCTCGCCGGCGAGACCGCCCGAGAACGTCACCGTCCACGAGTCGTCATCGATCTCGGGGATCGCGTTGCGGTGACAGACGAAGTGTTCCTCGATCGGCGTCAACCAGTTCGCGTACGTGCCGCGGCTCGCCGCCCCGACGACCGTGTAGCGATCGGCCTCGTCGCGGACCTCCCGAACGCCGGGCTTTCGCTCGAGGATCGCCTCGATCTCCTCGTGGCGCTGGCGTGACCGGTCCTCGGTGCTCATGTACCTACCTCATCGTTCGCGTACAAACCGTTTTCCCGGCGGCGGGTCGTCCTCGAGCGATCAGGCCGGCCGGTCGTACTCGTCCTCGAAGTCGCGCTCGACGCGGTAGGCCTCAACGAACGCGTCGACGTCGAACTCGAGCATCTGCTCCTCGAACGACGAGGCCGCGTCGTCGTCCTCCGCGTGGCTGATCGCGTGCTCCATCAGCTCGACGATCAGCTCGACGACGATCCCGTGAAGTCTTCGAGAATCGAAGTCGGTCAGCCAGACCAGCGAGTAGCCCACCTGGCCGTTCTCGGAGACGTCCTCCGCGACGACCTGGTCGGGGAACTCCTCCAGCACGATGCCCATGAGATGGGTCGTGCCGAACTCCCCGTGATCGTCGTCGGTCTCGACGGTCTCCCGGAGGACGGCGACGATCTCCTCGGGGACGAACCGACCGGGCGGGTGGACGTCCATCACGACGGCGTGGCGTTCGCCGCACGAACAGGCGTACTCGCGCATGCCCATGTCGAGCTCCCCGAGCGAGACCGACTCGCCACAGGGGAGCGTGATGTCGTCGTCGCGCTCGCCGGGAACCCGCGGTGTTGCCATCACCGTCGATAGCGGGTTCGAGCGGTTAAACTCCGCGCCCTCGACTCGAGCGTGGAGCGTTCACCCCGATCCGATCGGGATCGGTCACCACTCGACGCCCGCGGGGTCGTTCCACTCGTCGGCCTCGTCCGGCCGACCCTCGTCCGCCGCGGGTTCGTCCCCGACCTCGTGAAGCTGGACGAACGCCCGCGCGACGACCGCGAGTCCGAAGACAGTTGTGACCGCCCTGAGGACGATCCCGATCACCGCGCCGACCGCGGGCGCGGCGGCGAACAGCCCGGAGACGAGCGTCGCCGGGATCGAGACCGCGAGCCCCACGAGCGCGACGATCACGAGCAACGCGAACACGCGGAGGCGATGGCCCCGCGTGAGCCGCCAGCTCTCGGCCAGCGCGTCGACGAAGCTCCGGTCCTCGACGGCGATCAACGGCCGGCTGAAGTAGAAGCAGATCGCGAGGAACAGTCCGGGGACGACCAGGAGGAGCAGCCCGATTCCGATCAACACGGCGGCGACGACCTCGGCGGCCACGTCGTTGACCGTCGCGCCCGTGAGCCGCCGTGAGAGCATCTCGTCGGGGATCGTATCGACGTGCTCGCTCACGAGTACGCGCATGGCGACGACGCTCGCGGCGGCGTTCGCGAGCAGCCAGGCCAGCCCCAGGAGGACGATCACCGATCCCGACAGCGGGAGCCCGAGCGGAGTCGGAACGTCGACGGGCTGTGCACCCTCGACCTCGCCGGCGAACGAGTCGACGAACAGGAGGAGACTGTCGGTGACGACCGTCGAGAGGGTGCCGAGCAGCGCGAAGACGAGCACGAAGATCGCGCCGTTCCGGGAGACCGTCCGATGGGCTGCCGCCCGGATCGCCCGCGAGACGTTCAGGGACATAGCGGGATCGAGGGACGACCCGTTAATAAACGCACCCGATCACGGCCAGTCGTCGCGCTCCTCGGTCGCGGGCTCGGCGGCCGGTTCCGCGTCCGTGGCGAGCGTCCAGCCCGCCGCCTCGGCGGCGTCCTCGATCGGGAGGTACTCCCAGCCGACCGACTCGGCGAGCGTTCGGTCCTCCTCGCCCGTGCCGACGAAGACGTGCCGGTCGGTGTCGAACTGGTCCTTGACGCTCTCGAGGCTCTCCTCGCGCCCGCGCGGGCCGGAGAAGAAGTCCTGTCGGATCCGGTGTTTTCGCGTGAAGTTCGTCACGACGTAGGTGGGCTTCTCGCTGACGACGCCCACGTACTCGGTCCACTGGCGCGCGTCGGTGAACACCTGATCGGGCTCGGCGAGCGCCTGGAGCGCCGCCAGGTCGAACGCGAGGGTCATGTCGCCGCTGCCGTTCATGCTCTCAGTGGGCCGGCCCGGCCGAAAACCGCTTCGGATCCGCCGCTGCTCGTTCGTACTTACTCGAGTCGCTCCATCTCGTCGTCCGAGAGCTCGATCTCCGAGGCGGCGACGTTCTCCTCGAGATGGTCGACGCTCGAGGTGCCCGGAATGGGGAGGATCACCGGCGAGCGCTGGAGCAGCCACGCGAGCGCGATCTGGGAATCGCTCGCGTCGTGCTCCTCGGCGATCTCCGAGACCGCGTCGGCCTTCTCGCCGAGGTCGTCCTCTCCCGAGCCGATCGGCGACCACGGGATGAAGCCGATGCCGGCGTCCTCACAGGCCTCGAGGACGTCCGCGTCGGATCGGTCGCCGACGTTGAACTCGTTCTGGACGGTCGCGATCTCGACGACGTCGCGTGCGGTGTCCAACTGCTCGACCGAGACGTTGCTCACGCCGACGTGGTCGACGTAGCCCTCGTCCTTGAACTCGGCCATCTGCTGGATCGACTCCTCGAACGGCGTGTCGGGATCGGGCCGGTGGAACTGGTAGAGGTCGATCGAGTCCACCCCGAGTCGGTCCAGGCTCCCCATCAGCGCGTCCTGGAGGTACTGCGGATCGCCACACGGCGGCCAACTGCCGTCGAGCGTGCGCCAGAGCCCGCCCTTGGTGGCGACGACGACGTCCTCGTAGTCGGGGCCGTAGGTCTCGCCGATCAGGCGCTCGCTCACGCAGGGGCCGTAGGAGTCGGCCGTGTCGACGAAGTCGACGCCGATCTCGCGGGCGCGCTCGAGCACCTTGCGGGCCTCGCCCTCGTCCTCGGGCGGGCCGATGATGTCGTCGCCGGTGAGCCGCATCGCGCCGAACCCGAGCCGGTGGACCGTCAGTTCGCCGCCGATATCGAAGGTGTCGCTTCGGTTCTCGACCATACCCGCGAGACGCCGCCAACGTCCTTTGACCCTTGCCTTACGGCGGGCGCTTCCGTTACCCGGTATCGACGAGGACGATGGGCGTGCCCGACCGATCGGCCTTTATGCACGCTCGCGCCGTATTCACTCCGATGATCTCCCGAATCCTCGTCCCGATGGGCGGCTCCGAGATGGCCGAACACGCCCTCGAGTTCGCGCTCGAGACGTACCCCGACGCCGAGGTCACCGTACTACACGTCGTGGGCGCCCCGACGCCGTTCATGGGTGAGGCGGTTCGACTCGCCTTAGAGGAGGACTTCCCACGGGCGGTCGAGGAACGCGCCGAGGGGGTCTTCGAACGCGCTCGCGAACTGGCCGCCGCGCACGGAACGGAGATCGACACCGTCGTCGGGGTGGGCCAGCCCTCGCGGGTGATCGTCGAACACGCCGCGGACGCGGATCTGGTCGTGATGGGAAGCCACGGACGCAAGCGGACGTCGCGAGTACTGATCGGGAACGTCGCGGAACGGGTCGTCCGACGGTCGCCCGTGCCGGTGACGGTCGTTCGGTGAGGAGTCGGTGATCCGAGGGACGCCCGGCCGTCTACTGCTCCTGGGAGACCGCCAGATCGTCGAGGTCGATCTCCTCCTCAAGCAGGACGTCGGTCTGTCCCTCGACGCTCGTCTCCTCGCGCATCAGCTTCTTCAGTCGAGTCTGGGGGGCCAGATCGCCGATCAGCACGCCGCCGATCACCTTGCCGTCCTTGAGCGCGATCCGGCGCCACTCGGTGTCGCTGTACTTGCGCTCGACGTACTCGTCGCCGATCGTGGGATGGCCGAAGGAGAGGAAGGGGAAGTCGAAGTGCGTGATCGAGTAGGAGGAGACCCAGCGGAACGCCTCGCTCTCGGCGTCGGCGGCCATGTTGGTCCCGGCGACCTTGCCCTGTTCCTTCGCCGAGCCCCACGAGCCGTTCTGGGCGTACTCTCCGAGGATGGTGTCGTAAAAGCGCGTGAGGTCGCCGGAGGCGTAGATGTCGTCGACGTTCGTCTGCATGTACTCGTCGACGACGATCCCCTCGTCCTGTTCGAGGCCGGCCCCACGCAGGTACTCGGTGTTGAAGTCAAGCCCGATGGCGATGCCGACGAAGTCCGCGTCGTAGTGCTCGCCGTTGGGATCGACCGCGCCCGTCACGTGGCCCTCGTCGTCGACCTCGAAGTGATCGACGCCGCTGTTGAAGACGGGGGTAACGCCCTTCTCGCGCAGTCCCTCGTGGATGATCTCCGCGCCGTCGAGCGAGAGGGCGTAGCGCCACCAGCGGTTGCCCCGCATCAGGTAGTGAGCGTCGACGTCCTGGGCGCCCGAGATCGCCGCGAGGTCGATCCCGAGCAGGCCTGCGCCGACGACGACGCCGGTGTCGGCCTCCTCCGCGTGTTCGCGGATCTTGCGGGCGTCCTGGAACGTCCAGAAGTGGTGGATCCCCTCGGCGTCGGAGTTGGGGACGGGGAGCTGGGTGGGCGTGCCGCCGGTGGCGACCAGCAGCTTGTCGTAGGGGATGTCGTCGCCCTCGTGAGTGCGGACGACGTGGTCGTCGGGGTCGATCCGGAGGACGTGCGTGTTGAGTCTGAGCTGGATGTCGCGGTCCGCGTACCAGTCCTCGTCGTGAATGGAGATGGGAGCCTCGGGCAGCTTCCCCTTCGCGAACTCCTTGATCAGGATCCGGTTGTAGAGGGGTTCACCCTCGTCCGATACGATGGTGATGTCCGCGTCGGGGTCCTTCTCACGGAGGGTCTCGGCGGCGGAACTCCCCGAGATCCCGTCACCGATGATCACGTACGACTGGCTCATGCCCGGGAGGTTCGATTCGAGGGTTAAAGTCGGTTGCTATTCCTGAAGTCGGCGGGACGTTGATTAGTCCCCCGACCCTACCGAAACTCATGAAGATCCGACAGAACCCGCGCCACTGGGCCGCGATGCAGGCGCTCTCGACCCCCGGAATCCGGTCGGTCGCGAACTACGGGCTGGTGAAGCTCCATACGAGGATCTTCCTCGGGAAGGCCGACGCCGAGCACCGCGAGGAGCGCCGCGAGCACCTCGACGCCTTCTTCGACGCGACGATGGACACCTATCTCGCCGCCCTCCAGTCCGGCTACGACGAGGCCGGCGCCCGCGAGATCACCCACGTCCAGGCCAACTTCGACTTCTACAACCACGGCTGGACCGAGATGATGGAGATCCCCGCGGACGAGCTCGAGGACCACTACGAGCGCTACGAGGAGTTCTTCGAGCGCTACGGGATCACCATCGACGACCCGCTCGGAAGCTTTCGGCCCGCCGGCGGGATTCCCGAGGCACCCTCGACGCCCGAACGCCTCGATGCGCCCGAGCACCCCCACGCGGAGGGCGGGTTCGCCGACGACGTCTACGTCGAGGACGAGGAGGGCAACCTCCGGGTCGGCGGCGGCGAGAGACCCGAGGAGATCGACGTCTCGAGCGCGCCGGGCGTGGGCAGCGAGGACGACGAAGCCGACGCGTAGGCGCGGAGACGTAGAGACGCAGTAGACGCGTCTCCGCTACCTTTTTGCCCGACCTCCCGGTAGCGAGGGGCATGATAACCGTGCGAGCGCCCGCGACGAGCGCGAACCTCGGGAGCGGCTTTGACGTGTTCGGCGCGGCGCTCTCGCGGCCCGCCGACATCGTCCGGGTCGAACGCGCCGACGAGACGTCGATCGAGATGAGCGGCGCGGGCAGCCAGTACATCCCCGAGGACCCCGAGAAGAACGTCGCCGGCGCGGTCGCCGACGCGCTCGACGTATCCGCCCGCATCCGGATCGACAAGGGCGTGCGACCCTCCTCGGGGCTCGGCTCCTCCGCGGCGAGTTCCGCGGCGGTCGCGCTCGCGCTCGACGCGCTCTACGACCTCGATCACGGCCGCGAGGCGCTCGTGGCCTACGCCGCCGAGGGCGAGGCGCTGGTCTCCGGCGAGGCCCACGCCGACAACGTCGCCCCCGCGCTGATGGGCGGGTTCACCATCGCCACCGACGGCGGCGTCACGCAGATCGACGCCTCGATCCCGCTGGTGGTCTGTCTACCCGAGCTCGTGGTCTCGACGCGCGACGCCCGGCGGGTCGTTCCGGACTCGGCGGAGGTGAGCGAGGTCGTCGACTGCGTCGGCCGGGCGGCGACGCTCACCGCGGGGATGTGTCGCGACGATCCGGCGCTGGTCGGGCGCGGGATGGCCGACGAGATCGTCACGCCGGCACGCGCGGCGCTGATCGACGGCTACGACACCGTCCACGAGTACGCGCTGGCCGCGGGCGCGACCGGCGTCACCGTCAGCGGTGCCGGGCCGGCCGTGATCGCGGCCTGCCGGAACGCCGGTCGGCGCTCGATCGCCAGCGCGATGCTCGACGCCTTCGCGGAACACGACGTCGAGGCTCGCGCCTACCAGACGCGGGTCGGCCGCGGCGCGGAGCTCCTGTGAAGGGTCGGTAGTACGACTCCACACGGCCGGATGGGCGGAGTCGATGGTCGAGAACTCGCCGTCTATCGAACGACGGTCGTCGAAACGACCGGGTCGCCGTCTCCGTGGCGCCGTCACCTCGATCTCGATCCGGTCGCGACTCCCATCGCCAGCTACGGCCCGAGGTCGTCGGTCGCCAGCCCCGCCGCGATACCGATGCCGATCGCGATACCGATCCCGGGCTCGGCGTCGGGCCGCTCTCCTCGGGGGCGTGCCCGCTCGCTGTTGGCGCACGTGGGAATGGTCACGAGCGGGGACGACCGCGACTGCCGGATCGAGCCGTCGATCGCGGGGACCGAATCGAGTCAGTCGAGCGCGTCCGAGAGCGCGTCCATCGTCCGATCGACCCGCTCGAGATCGGCGTTATAGCCCATGTGACCCACGCGCAGGAGGTCGTCGGCGTGCTCGCCGAGTCCCGTCGAGAGCACGACGCCGTGGTCCTCGGCGACCCGTTTCTGCAGCTCCTCGGCCCGACCCTCGACCGAGAGGGCCGTCACGGTCGGCGAGGCCAGTCCGTCGGGCGCGAACGGCTCGAGATCGATCTCTCGACCGCGCTCGCGACACCGGGCGGCGGCCGCCTCGTGGCGCTCGAAGGCGCTCTCGAGCCCCTCCTCGAGCAGGCGATCGACCGATGCCTCCAGCGCGTAGACGTTCGACACCGAGTGGGTGTAGGGGAACGCGGCAGGCGGGTCGTCGAACGAGAGCTCGCGCCAGGGCTCGAGGCTCGCGTAGAAGGAGTCCTGCTCCGTCGACTCGACCTTCGTCCAGACGGCGTCGCTCACCGAGAGCAGCGAGAGCCCCGGTGGCGAACTGAGACACTTCTGTGAGGCTCCGAGACAGACGTCGATCCCCTCGGGGACCGGCGTCCCTCCGAGCGAGGAGACCGCGTCGACGACCGTGAGCACGCCCGCCTCGTCGAGCGCCGCGAGCACGCCGTCGAGATCGTTCAACACGCCGGTCGGCGTCTCGCAGTGGACCATCGTCGCCACCGCGGGCTCGTGAGTCTCGATCGCCTCCTCTACGGACTCGACGTCGAACCCCTCGTTCCCGGGCACCTCGTGAAGGACGGCCTCGCCGCCGTGGGTCTCGACCAGGTCGGCGAAGCCCGCGCCGAAGAGTCCGTTCGAGAGACAGAGCACCGTCTCGCCGGGTGCGACCAGCGAGGAGACGCTCGCCTCCAGTCCGAGCATCCCCTCGCCCGCGAGGATCACGAGATCGTCGTCGGTCCGATAGACCGACGCGAGCTTCCCGAGGAGCTCGCGATAGCGCTCGGTGAACTCGGACTCGACGTCGGGGTTGTGGATCGGGCGGGTCATCGCCTCCCGGACCGCCGGGGGGAGCGCGGTCGGGCCGGGCGTCATGAGGAGGCGGTCTCGCTGGTCTCGCATGCGTAAGTCTCCGGCCCCGGCGGCCTAAACCGGTGCGGTCGCGGGACCGAACCGGCACCTCTTTGGGTCGGTCCCTCTCCCATCGGAACGATGACCGGGTCGGCCCTCCCCTACTGGCTCGCGCCGCTACCTTCCCGGATCGAGGAGCTCGCACTTCGGTACGCGTGGGCCATCGTCGCGATCAACCTGTCGGGGACGGCCTTCGGCTTCTGGTACTACCGCTTCCAGTTCGCGGGCACGCCTCTCGTGATGTGGCCCTGGGTACCCGATAGCCCGCTCGCGACGCTGTTCATGGCGCTCAGCCTCGCACTCTGGAAGCTGGATCGAGCGAGCGAACTGGTGAACGCGCTCGCCTTCTACGGCAACGTCAAACTCGGGCTGTGGACGCCGTTCGTCCTCCTCGCGTTCAACGACGCCTTCCTCGCGATCAACTCACCCCCGATGTACGCCTTCCTCGTAGTCAGCCACCTGGGGATGGTCGTACAGGCCTTCCTGATCCACCGCTACAGCGAGTTCTCGATACCCGCGATCGCCGCGGCACTCGCGTGGTACAGCTTCGACCTCACGGTGGACTACTTCGTTCCGATCGTCGGCGGCCCCCACCACACGGCGCTGCCCTTCGCCGATCCGACGGCGGTCGAGATGGTGGGCAACGCGACGGCGTTCCAGGTCGCCGCGTTCGGCGCGACGCTGCTGACGATCTGGATCACCTTCCTCGCGCTCGCGACCCGGGCGGAGAAGGCCCGGTTCTCGGCGGCCTGACGATACCGACGGCGGCCATCCCGACGCGACCGCGGTTCGTGGGACGGGTGAGCGACGACGTCGAACGCCTGCTCGGACGCCCGCCCCGTGCTCTCGCGGCGTTCGCCGCCGACTACCGCGACGCGCTTACCGGCTGCGCCCCGGAGGTCGTGGTCTCGGCAGAGACGGCCCGCCGTCGTCGGACCCGACTCACGGACGTTCCGGATCGAGGACAGGTCCCGATCGCCGGCCGGATCACTCGCCACCGTAGCACCACTGACGGCTCCGGACGGTAATCATTTTCCCGATACGGCACCTAACTAGTCGCGTCATGGAGACGGTCATGACAGTTACCAATGACACTCAACGATACTGCGAAATACCTGATACACGCGGACATCGCGGTCGACGGGGTGGTCGAGCGGAGTGACGTAGTCGGCGCGATCTTCGGCCAGACCGAGGGGCTGCTCGGGGACGACCTCGACATCCACGATCTCCAACAGTCCTCGAAGGTCGGTCGGATCGACGTCGAGGTGACGAGCCAGGGCGGTCGATCGGCCGGCGAGGTCACGGTCGCGACCAGCATGGACAAGGTCGAGACCGCGGTGCTCGGAGCGGCGCTCGAGACGATCGATCGAATCGGCCCCTGCAGGTCGACCGTCGAGGTGAGCCGCATCGAGGACGTGCGGGCGGCGGCGCGCCGCGAGGTCGTCGATCGGGCACGCGACCTGCTCTCGACGGCGTTCGACGACACCGTGATGTCGAGCGACGAACTGCTCGAGTCGGTCCGCGAGAGCGTTCGCGTCGAGGACGTCACCGAGTACGAGGGCTACCCGGCCGGGCCGCGCGTCGCCGAGGGCGACGCGATCATCATCGTCGAGGGGCGTTCGGACGTGCTCCAGCTGCTGAAGTACGGCATCAAGAACGCGGTCGCCGTCGAGGGGACGGACGTCCCCGAGGCGGTCGCGGACCTCACCCGCGAACGGACGGCGACGGCCTTTCTCGACGGCGACCGCGGCGGCGAGCTCATCATGAAGGAGCTCGAACAGGTCGCGGAGATCGACGCCGTCGCCTTCGCTCCGCCCGGACGGTCGGTCGAGGACCTCAGCCGCGAGGAGGTGTTCGCCGCGCTCCGCGAGAAGGTGCCCTACGCGGCCATCTCTGACGCGAGCGCGCCACGGCAGTTCGTCGCGGCGACCGACGGAAGCGCGATACCCGCTCCCGACGCCGCCTCGAGCGAGACGCGAGAGCCGTCGGGAGCCGGTAGCCCCGACGCGAGCGACCCGGACCCGATCCCGGCGGCCGCGGCGTCGGACGCGGAACCGCCCGTCGAGGCGGACTCGACGGCCGAGCCCGAGGCGGATCCCGACGAACCGCAGACCCTCCACGGCCACGTTCAGGCGGTCATCGACGAGGAGACCGGGACGGTTCGGCTGCTCGACGACACGTTCCACGAGGTCGCCAGCGCGCCCGTCTCGGAGACGTTCGAGGCGATCGCCGAGGCCGACGAGCCGCCGTACGCGGTCGTGATCGACGGCCCCCTCAGCCAGCGAGTGCTCGACGTCGCGGCCCAACGCGGGGTCGAACAGGTGATCGCCCGTGAGCGGGGACAGTTCACGAAGCGGCCGACGAGCGTCCGGATCCGGACGGCCGACGAGCTCCGGAACTGAGCGGCGAGCGCTAGGCCAGGAGTCCGAACGCGAGCGCGACCGAGACGCAGACGACCGCCCCGACGAACGTCGCGAGGAAGTTCACGCCCTGGTTGTCGAGCCACCGGTTCTCGACGGTCGCCCCGAGCAGGCTGTCGGCGGTCATCCCCGCCACTCCGGCGAGCACGACGGCCGTCGCGCCGAACGGGCCGACCGCCTCGAACAGCAGCCACGTGGGGAGCGCGACGACGAGTGCGCCCGTCAGGCCGGCGACCTCGCCCTGCCAGGTGACGCCGCCGTCGGTCCCCGGAGCGACGGGTTTGAGCGTCGTGATCAGTCGGGGACGGTCGTAGACGCCGCCGATCTCGCTCGAGAGCGTATCGGCCATCGCGGTCGCGACCGCGCCGACGAACGCGAAGAGGAACAGCGCCGAGGGGAGGGCGACCGCCTCGGGCGTGGCGGCGTAGCCGATCACCGCGAGCAGCGCCACCGCGGAGTTACCCAGCACGTTGCCGCTGCCGCGGGCGCCCTCGTTGTCCTCGGCGACGCCGCGCTCTCGTTTTCGCTCGTAGCGGAACTTCGAGGAGAGCCCGCCGATCGCGAAGAAGGCGATCAGCAGGACGAACCACGCGTAGCCGCCCAGGACGATGGTGACGAGCGCGAGCAACATTCCCGTGACCATCCCGGGGATCGACGCCGTCCCGAGCGCGTAGGAGACGTATCCCAGAAGCGCCGTGACCGCGATCGCGACGGCGATCTCGACGGGCGTCGTCGCGACCCCGAGCCCCGCGAACAGCCAGAGGACCAGCCCTGCGGTGAGCATGACGAGCGGGTCGTCACGGCGATACAGCACCGTTCGCAGGAGGGCGGCGATCAGCGCCCCGCAGGCCGCGAGGTACGCGGCGCTGGCCGGGACGAACCCGTTCGCGAACGGCGTCACGACCAGTTGGGCGCCGAGGCCGGCGAGAAACGCCCCCGCGGTGAACCCCACCGTCGTCGCCAGATCGTCGTCGCTTCGGGTCCGAACGGCCTGCTCGGCGAGGTTGCCGTAGGCGAGCAGGCAGATCGCGGCGGCGAACAGCTCTACGGGAAGGCCGAACGAGACCAGCAGCGCGAGGCCGGTCGCGGCGAAGGCGAAGCCCGCCAGCCCGTAGAGGGTGCGATCCTCTCGGTCGCCGGGACGGGCGAACAGCTCGAACAGCGGGCCGTCGTCGACGACCGCGGCGGCGAGCACGCCGACGACGGCGAAGGGGGCGAACGTCGCCGGACCGAGAAGGGGTGCGGCGAGCGAGAGGCTTCCTACGAGCGCGAACGCCCCCGCACGCCGGACTCGCAGGATCACTATCGACCTCGTTTCGTGGACGCGCACTTAACGGTCCCGAAGGCCCGTGAGGCTTAGGACGCCTCGATGAGAAGGGGGGCCGTGGGCCTCTACGACCGCTATCTCGCCGCCCGGGTTCGCCGTCACGACGGCGCGCCGCCGGAGCACGTCGCCATCGTGATCACCGAACGCGACCTGCTCGAGCGGGGGGCCTACGCGACGCTCGAGGACGTCCTCGAGTGGGCGTTCGAGCACGGCGCCGAGCGCGTCACCGTCTACGTGAGCGTGCTCGATCCCGCCGCTGCCCCCACCCTGATGGCCGAACTCGGCGAGCTCGACGCCCCCCGGGCGGTCGCCGTTCGCGGTCCCGACGACGTCCAGCCGGCCGCCGAGCCGATCCGCATCAGCATCGGGCTCGGCGGAAAGCGGGAGTTCGCTCGGGCGGTTCGCGCGCTCGCGGACGAGGTTCACGAGGACGACCGCGACCCCGACGGGATCGTCGCGGAGGACATCGAGGACCGGCTGGTGTTTCCCGACGAACCCGACCTCGTGATCAAGACCGGTGCCGAGCGGCTCTCGGACTTCATGATCTGGCAGTCGGTGTACGCTGAGCTCTACTTCACCGACGTCAACTGGCGACGCTTCCGCAAGCGCGACTACCTCCGTGCGGTGCTCGACTACAAGGAACGGAACCGGCGGTTCGGACGGTAGTCGAGCGCGTCCCGGACGATGACGAGTCTCGCCGTGGCTCCGTCGACGACTCGAGGGTCGTCAGAGCCGGACGGCGGTACGGACGTCGCCCGATCTCAACAGTCGACCGGCGGGACCCACACCGTCGCCGGCTCGCCGTCGGGGATGCCCAGGAACATCGCGTACGCCCGGGCACACTCGGTATCGCTCGTGTTCCTCGCGGTGTGGATCTCCCCTGGATCGAGGAACGACTCGCCCGCCGTGTAGGTGCGCGGGACGCAGTCGCGCTCCCAGACGAGTTCGAGTTCCCCTTCGGCGACGTTGACGAGCACCGGCCCCGGGTGGCGGTGCCAGCCGGAGGTACCGCCCGGCGTCCAGGTCACCTCGGCGACGACGAGCGTCGAGGCGTCGTCCAGATCGACGACGATCGGTTCCCCCTCGCTGTCGGCGAACTCGAGGGTGAATTCCGCGGCGACGTCGTCTACGAACGGCGCGTGCGGGGCGAGTATCTCGACCTCGAACCCGTCGGGCTCGTCGACGGCCTCGGCCGTCTCGTCGCCGTCGTCTTCGCCCTCGTCCGTTCCGTTCCCGTTGCCTCCGTCATCGCCGCCCGTCCCCCCGTGATCGTCTGCAACAGCGGTCCCGAGCGTGCCGAGCGTGCCGAGCGTGCCGAGCGTGCCCACCGCGACCGCGCTCGCCCGCAGAACCGTTCGGCGCAGTACGCCAGCGATCGGTTCGGTCTCGTCGGTCATTCGTCGTCCCCTCCTCGCTTGCGGGCGCCGAACGAGACGCTCTTCACGCCGTATCTGTCACACGCACCCTGCGCCCGCTCCGAGGTGAACGCGTACGCGTCGTTCGCCCGGAGTTCGGCGACGTCGAATCCGGGCGCTTCGACCGTCGTCGTGTAGTCGTCGATCTGTTCGGCCCCGCCGATACACGCCGCCCAGAGATCCGCGTCGTCCTTGATGCTCGCGGGCATTCGCGCCTCGCTCACGACGTCCGAGAGCGCCAGTCGGCCGCCCGGTCGGAGAACGCGATGGGCCTCCGTGAAGACACGGCTCTTCTCCGCCGAGAGGTTGATCACGCCGTTCGAGATCACGGCGTCGAACGTCGCGTCGTCGAACGCCACCGCCTCGATGTACCCCTTCTCGAAGCTGACGTTCTCGAAGCCCGCGTCGTCACGGAGCTGTCGTGCCTTTCTCAGCTGTTCGTCGGTCATGTCGAGGCCGGTCACGCTGCCGGTTTCGCCGACGTGCAGCGCCGCGATGAACGCGTCCGTCCCCGACCCGCTGCCCAGATCGAGCACGTCGTCGCCCGGCTGCAGATCGGCGAGGTCGAAGTGGTAGCCCACGCCGGCGAAGGAGGCGATGGCGTCGCTCGGAACCCGATCGAGGTCCTCGGGCCGATAGCCGAGACGCTCGGCCAGCGGTCGTCCCATCTCGAAGTGGAACTCCTCGTCCGGGGATTCGGCGACCTCGCGGTAGACCGTCTTCACCTCACGTTCGAGCTTATCGACGTCGAGTGATTGAGCCATCCTCGATCACCGTCCGCTGTCAGTCACGGCCGCCTGCTTCTGGATGTACGCGGCGCTCTCGGCGACCTCCTCTTTGAAGACGTCGACGTCGTAGTCCTGGGCCTGGATGAGGGCGCTGTAGCGTGGCGTGTAGCTCGCGAGGAAGAACAGCTCCGAGAGCTCCTCCTCGCTCACGCCGTGGAGCTGCGCCGCTCCCTTGTGGAAGTGCCTGCAGAACTCACAGCCGATCGCCGCCGCCACCGCGAGCCCGACGAGTTCGCGAGTCTCCGGATCGATCGCGGTCTCGCCGAACAGGAATCGCTTCAGGTTCGGCCATTCGTTCACCAGCGTCTGCTCGGGTAGGGCCTCGAGATAGCCCGGCAGGAGACCGAGATGCTCCTCGATATCCGTCACCGTTTCCTCGTACGTTCGTGTCATGGTATCTTCACCCATGGTACCTACCGATCGAGAGGAGATGTAGTCATCTAGTGAGATCCGTGCGGAGGGCGCTCGTCCCGCACCGTCCGCAAGGCGGTCACCGGCTGCGATCGGCAGGGAGAACGGACGGGGGCGTCCGCGACCCCGTATCGGCGACCGACGACCGCCCGACGAGTCGTGGGCGCGCTGGCTGCGGTCCGACTGCCGTCGTCAAGCGGACGTTCGATTTCGGATGCGCATGTAGCGACGGTGATCTCCGGGCGGTATCGGGGACGCTTCCGTGAGTATCATCGCTCGACGGGCGTGGCCGGTTCGGCGGGGGACTCGGCCTCCCCGTCGAGTACGTCCCGTGCCTTCGGCAGGTCGACGTCCGAGAGCGCGCGGACGAGCGTCAGCGCGCGCCGGCTTCTGGTCTGGCGCCGGGAGCTCTCGCGGTTGTGGTAGGTTCGGACCGCCCGCAGGAAGTCGATCTTCGAGAACTCCGGCCAGTACGGCGCACAGAAGAAGACCGCGGCCTCGTTGCCGTTGGCGTGCCACGGGAGGAAGTTCGAGGTGCGCTCGTCGCCGCCGGTGCGGATGATCAGGTCGACGTCCCGGATCTCGTCGTCGTAGAGGCGGCGGTCGATCTCTCCGATGTCGATCTCGTCGGCCGGGAGGTCGCCCTCCGCGACCGCGCGGGTCACGTTGCGCGCGACGCGCAGCAGTTCGGCCCGGCCGCCGTAGGCCAGCGCGATGTTGAGGACGAACGTCTCGTAGCCGCGGGTCCGGCGCTCGGCGTAGCGGGCGGCCTCCTGGACCCGATCGGGGAGCGCCTCGATGTTCCCGAGGGTGCGGATCCTGACGCCGCCGTCGTGGACGCGTTCCGCGTCGGCGAACTCGACGAGCTTCTCACAGAGCAGGTCGTAGAGCGCCCGTCGCTCCTCGGCGGGTCGGTTGAAGTTCTCCGTGGAGAACGCGTACAGCGTTAGCTCCTCGATGCCGAGCTCCTCACACCAGTCGAGCACCCGTTCGGTGGTGCGGGCGCCGGCTCGATGCCCGTCGGTGGCCTTCTCGCCGCGCTTGCGCGCGTAGCGGCGGTTGCCGTCCTGAATGACGGCGACGTGAGCCGGGCCGTCGTCGATCTCGCGAAGGAGGAGCTTCTCGTAGGCCTGTGACGTCAGGTTCCGCAGCGATGCCATCCGTTCGGCGGCAACGCAACCGACTGCAATGAGCCTTATGACCGCCGATCAGTGCGCACATTTTTAACAGAGGAGAGCGAAGGGGAGAACGCAATGGCGAAAGGTACGGTCGATTTCTTCAACGACACTGGCGGCTATGGCTTCATCGACACCGAGGATTCCGAGGAGGACGTCTTCTTCCACATGGAGGACGTCGGCGGCCCGGACTTAGAGGAAGGGCAGGAAGTGGAATTCGACATCGAACAGGCCGATAAGGGCCCGCGAGCAGTCAACCTGCAGCGACTGTAAGCGGCGTCATCGGACGATCGTCGGGGCAACCCGCGAACGAGCCTTCATCACGTTTTCCACCCGGCCAGCGACGCGACCGTGAACGGTATAGGTACGCCTCGCCCAGCAGTAGGCATGAGCGACGTGATCGATGAGGACCTCTACGAGCGCACCAAGCGGCTACTCGAGCCCGGGGAGATAGCGCTGGCCGGCGCGATCGTCCACACGGATCTCGAGGGCAGCGACGACATCGAGATGCACCAGGCGACGGTCGACGTCGGGGAGATCATCGCCGAGGGGGCCGGACACGACCCGAAGGACACGTACGTCTACTCCGGCTCCGACGACACCGACTTCGCCTCGAACCAGCACCAGGGACTGACCCTCGACGGCGACGAGTTCGTCTGGGAGTGCCAGCAGTTGCTGCGAAACGGGACCTTCGACGTCGTCTTCTACTACGAGGCCAGCGCCGACCACGAGTCGATCCTCGAGGGGATCCGCGAGCGTGGCTTCGAGGTGACGGGAGTGCGCGAGGACTGATCGAGACGCCGATCCCGCCACGATCGTCCCGGTTCGAAGCGAGCCGCCCGGGGTCGATACGATACCCGAATGGTATCAAAAAACTCAATGGACGATGGCGTATCGTGCGACCCATGTCGGGTCACAGGGGAAGGACGCGACGTTCGTTTCTGCGGGCGAGCGGAGCCGGCGTGGCCGCGGTCTCCGCGGCCGGCTGTCTCGACGCCGACGGCGGTGAGGACGGCGACGGCAACGGCGGGACGGGGGTACCGGAGTCCGGAGAGACCGAGCCCGACGAGATCGAACGCGGGGGGAGTTTCACCGTCGGTCTCCCCGGCGCGATCGAGGCGCCGAACCCGCTGACGGCGAGTTCGGCCTACACCTGGAGCGTGCTGGAACTGGTCCATCAGACCGGCGTCTTCGTCGAGCCCGAGGCGTTCGAGGTGATGCCGTGGGCGTTCACCGAGTGGGACGCCGAGGAGCGCGAGGGGAGGATGACGATCCGCTTCAGCGTCAACGACGACCTGCGGTGGACCGACGGCGAGGCGTTCACCGTCGACGACGCGCTGTTCACCTACGAGTACTACATGGACCGGGAGCCGACGCGGTATCGCGCGGCGATCGACCCGATCGAGTCGGTCTCGGAGGCCGACAACGGGTTCGACGTGCGCCTCGAACTGAGCGAGGCGGTCGGAACCTGGGAGGTCGAACAGCTCGGGCTCCACCTCTTGCCCCGTCACGTCTGGGAGGGCGTCGACGACCACACGGCCCACGGGAGCGACGAGCCGGTCGGGCTGGGTCCGGGCCGGATCACGAGGCTGGAGCCCGACACGGCGATCGACGTCTCGCTGGACGGGGAGTCACCGCTGACCCGCTACGACTGGGTCGACGAGCACGACCTGTTCCTCGCCGAGGGACCGTACCTCGATTCGATCCGCTTTCGCGTCCTCGACGACGCGGCGCTCCATCGGGAGTTCGTAGCGGGGAACGTCGACGCGATCCACGACGACGCCTTCGACCCGGGCCGAACGGGGACCCTCGAGGACCGGGACGGGCTGGACCTGATCGACGGTCGGGCCGACGGCTACGGCCACTACACCGTGAACATGCGGGTGACGCCGTTCGACGACCAGGCGTTTCGCCAGGCGATGCGCATGGCGATGGACGGGCCCCGGTGGGTCCGGGAGATGGCACGCGACTCCGCGGTAGCCGGCAGCGTCGTCGTCCCGCCCGCCTACGAGCACCTCCGACCCGAGACCGCCGCCGACGAGCCGGTCCAGCAGTCGCCCGACGAGGAGGCCCACCCCGCGCTCGAGGCGCTCCGGTTCCGCGGGACCGGGGACGGCGCGCTGGACGTCGAGGCCGTTCGTGAGTTCCTCCGGTCGGGCGAGGTGATCTCGGGGCGAGGCGGCACGTACGCCGGCGTCGAGTACCCCGGCAGCCTCACCGACGTCGGCGAGACCGCCCAGACCGAGGCGGCGTACGACTACGAGTTCGGCGAGGTCCGGTCGGACGTCCTCCGGGAGGCCGGCGCGGACGCGGAGCTGTACGTCGACGGCCAGACGATCGAGGAACGCAACGAGGGACCGCTCACGATGTTGAACTACCCGCCCGACGAACGCCCGCGGGTGGTCGAGTTCACGCAGGAGTACGTCGGGAACCTCCGTCGGCTCGGCGTGCCGATCCGACAGGAGATCGTCACCGCCGGCGTGATGGCCGACCGGGCGTTCCTCGAGGCCGAGTTCGACGTCCATCCGATGGAGTGGTCGAGCCTCTCGTCGCAGGGGGCCGATTCGCTGTATCGTCTCTTTCACAGCGACAACGCCCACGCGGCGGATTCGACGTTCGACAGCTTCGCGTACAACGCGTCGGGCTACGGGCTCGAGGGGCTGGCGGGCGCCGACGAGGAGATCGACGCGATGCGCCGGGAACTCGACGACGAACGGCGAGACGCGCTCGTCCGACGGGTCGCGGAGCGGCTGTACCTCGAGGCGCCCACGCTCGTCAGGGACTATCCGCCGTCGCGGTGGCCGGTCAACGCCGGCGAGTACGCGGGATTCATGGCCGACGTTCCGTCGCCCGGCAGCGACGGGCTCTGGAAGCAGTGTCTGAACGTCCACCGGCGGTAGCTCCTCCGGGCGAGTCGGCCACGGGGACGACGAAGGCGAGCACGCACGCCGAGCGAGGATCGTCCCGAACGCGACCCTTAAGGACCGAGAACCCCGAGACCCGAGCATGGACCGGGCGCAGGTAGGAGACCTCGACGAGTACGATCGCGCCCTTCTCAACGCGTTCCAGGGCGGCTTTCCCGTCTGTGAGGAGCCGTTCGAGCGCGCCGCCGCCGCCCTCCGCGAGCGGGGGATCGACCTCGACGGATCGGAGCTGCTCGCCCGGGTCAAACGCCTCGACGAGGAAGGCGTGCTCACCCGCTTCGGCGCGCTGATCGACGCGGGGGAGATCGGCGGCACCGCGACGCTGGTAGCGATGCACGCCCCCGAGGAGCGCTACGAGGAGGTCGCCGAACGGGTGAACGCCCACCGGGAGGTGGCGCACAATTACGAACGCGAGCACCCCCACCTCAACATGTGGTTCGTCCTCAGCGTCGCCGACGAGTCGCGCGTCGAGGAGGTACTCAGGGAGATCGAACGCGAGACCGGCCAGGAGACGTACGACCTGCCGAAGATACGGGAGTTCCGCGTCGAGGCGAAGTTCATGCTCGACGGGCCGATCCCGGAGGGCGACGTCGATCTCTCCGATCTCGGTCCCGCGGTCGAGCCCTCCGATCGGTCGTCGTTGACGCCCGACGAGCGCGACCTCGTCGCCGAGATCCAGGGTGGGCTCCCGATCGTGGAGCGACCCTACGAGGCGATCGGCGCGGATCCCGACTGGGTCCGCCGGACGATCAAGCGGTTCGACGAGGAGGGGAAGGTCCGCCGAGTGGGGGTGATCCCCAACCACTACGCGCTGGGCTACACCGAGAACGGGATGACCGTCTGGAACGTCCCCGACGACCTCGTCGAGGAGGTCGGCCCCGCGATCGCCTCGCTCCCGTTCGTCACCCACTGTTATGAGCGCCCGCGCCACGAGGGCGTCTGGCCGTACAACTTCTTCGCGATGACCCACGGGCGCAGCGAGGAAGAGAGCGAGCGACGCATCGAGCAGGTCCGCGAGCGCATGGCGGAGTTCTGGGACGTAGGAGAGGAGGACTGGGACACGCTGTTCTCGACGCGGATCCTGAAGAAGACCGGCATCCGCCTCGAGGAGCGCGCCGACGCGAACACGAGCGAGGGCGACGAGTGATCATCCCACGACCGCGAGCCGCGCGGGACCGACGGTCCCGCTGGAAACCGGCGGCTTCGCCGGCGGTGACGACCGCCGGGAGCGAGCGGTGTTTCTTCCTCCAGATTTTTTGCGCGAGCGGTCCGCTTCGCGGACCCGAGGGGAGAAAAGGTGGGCGGCGATGATCCCGCTGTTTCACGACTTCTCGGGGCGGACGGTGCTCGTCTTCGGCGGCGGGACGGTGGGCGCGCGTAAGGCCCGGCGGTTCGCCCGCGAGGCCCGCACGATCGTCGTGAGCCCCGCCTTCGACGGGGAGTTCGACGGCGCACAGCGGGTGCGGGCGGCTCCGGAGCCGGCGGACCTCGCCGCGTGGTTCGAGCGGGCGACGCCGGCGCTGGTCGTCGCGGCGACCGACGACGCCGAACTGAACGCCGCGATCGAACGCGAGGCCCGCGAGCGGGGCGTGCTCGTCAACCGCGCTGACGAGCACGGCGGGCGCGAGCCGGGGAGCGTCGTCGTTCCCGCGACGGTTCGAGAGGATCCGGTAGTGGTGGCGGTCTCGACCGGCGGGAGGAGCCCGGCGCTGAGCAAACACCTCAGAGAGCGCATCGAGCCCGAACTCGAGGGAGCGGGCGAGATGGCGGAGCTGACCGCGGAGCTCCGCGAGGAACTCCGGTCGCTGGCTCCGGAGACCCGTCGCGAGGCGATCCGATCGGTGATCGAGACGCCGGCCGTTTGGAAGGATTTACGTTCGGGGGACTCGAAGCGCTCGCAAGTGGTTGCAGACGTGATCGAGAGAGCAGTGAATCGAGAGGAGGGGTCGCCGTGAGCGGCGGCGTCATCACCGGGATCCGGATCGCCCACGACACCGCGTCGGTCGACGCCATCGAGGCGGCCTGCGATCCCGATCAGCGCCGGCTCGTCGAGCAGCTCCTGGCCCACGAGGGCGTCTCGGAGGCGTTCTGCCTCCAGACGTGCAACCGGGCGGAGGCGTACGTCGTCACGCCCGACGAGGCCGCCGGACGGGCGGCGCTCGAACCGCGGGTCTCGGAGCTTCCGACGGCGGCCGTCCGCTGGACGGGCCACGAGGAGAGCCTGCGTCACCTGCTTCGGGTGGCGGCGGGTCTGGAGTCGCTCGTCCTCGGCGAGGACCAGATCATCGGCCAGTTCAGGGAGGCCTACGCCGACGCCCGCGACGCGGGTGCGATCGGAACGATCCTCGAGGACGCGCTGTTGAAGGCGATCCACGTCGGCGAGCGCGCCCGCACCGAGACGGCGATCAACGAGGGGGTCGTCTCGCTGGGCAGCGCCGCCGTTGCGCTCGCCGCCGCGGAACGCCCGCTCGAGGATGCGACGGTGCTCGTGATCGGCGCCGGCGAGATGGGAACGCTCGCGGCCCAGTCGCTCGACCGCCGCGACCTCGAGCGACTGCTGGTCGCGAACCGAACCCTCTCGCGGGCCGAGCACGTCGCGAGCGAGGTCTCGGTCGACGCGGAGGCGGTCCCGCTCGCAGCGCTGTCGACGACGATCGACAGCGCCGACGTGGTGATCACGGCGACGGGAAGCGCCGAGCCGATCCTCGACCCCGCGCTGCTCGAGGCGAGCGGCGAGACGCTGGTGATCGACATCGCGAAACCGCGGGACGTCCATCCCGAGTCCGACGCGGTCGAGGGCGTCGTGGTTCGCGACCTCGACGATCTAGAGACGGTGACCGAGCGGACCGAGGCCAGGCGTGCCGCCGCCGCCCGGGAGGTCGAGTCGATGATCGATCGGGAGCTCGATCACCTCATCGGGCAGTTCAAGCGCAAACAGGCCGACGAGGTGATCGGCGCGATGTACGAGGGTGCGGAGATGGCGAAACGCCAGGAGCTCTCGACCGCGCTCTCGAAGCTCGAATCCCAGGGCGGGCTAAGCGACAAACAGCGCGAGACCGTCGAGGCGATGGCCGACGCGCTGGTGAGCCAACTGCTCGCCGCGCCGACCCATAGCCTCCGGGAGGCCGCCGCCGAGGACGACTGGGAGACGATCAACACCGCGATCCAGCTGTTCGACCCCGAGTTCGAGACCGGGGCCGTCGGATCGCCCGGGGGCGTCGACCCCGCCGAGGCGACGATGCCACCCGAGGTCGCCGCCCGGCTCAAGGACGACTGATCCGACCGTCCGAGGACCGACCTTTATTCGTCTGGCCGTCGTCGTTCAGCACATGGCGGAGCTACTCGACGACGACGAGATCCAGCAACGGCTGCCCGACGGCTGGGAGCGCGACGGCGACGAGATCGTTCGGACGTTCGAGTTCGACGACTACCTCGCGGGCGTCGAGTTCGTCCAGCGTGTGGGAGAGCTCGCCGAGGAGGAGTTCCACCACCCCGAGATGATCGTCGGCTACGAGGAGGTCGAGGTCCGCTTCACCAGCCACGAGGAGGGCGGCATCACCGATCAGGACGTCGAGATGGCCGAGCGAACGAACGACGAGGCGTGAAAAGCGAGAGATGAGCGGGCGCTACGTCCTCGCGGTTCGCTTCCGTCTCGCCCCCGGCCGAGGCGTACGCGTCGAGCCCGCACGCTTCGAGACCACGCTGTATCGAGACGCCGACGAGCCGGGCGAGGACGGCTGGCTCTTCTTCCGGGACAACCTCTGGCGCGGAGAGCTCAACTCGCCCGATCACCTCCGCGAGCTGACCGAGGAGGCGCTCGGCGTGCCGGTCGAGCATGTCGAGTATCGTCGCTTCGAGACGAGCGAGTCGGGCTACCGGGAGCTGAAGGAGGCGATCGCGGACGACCTCGAGCAGTTCAACGCCGACTCGGTCGACGAGGTCGTGAACAAGTACTTCGGGAGCTCGATCGACGTCCGGCCGGAACGCTCATAATCCAGGGAACGCCTAGAGGACGTCCTGAATGAGCGGTGAAGCGTACCGAGACGACTACGACTACGACTTCTGGCTGCTCGACCTCGACGGCACGCTCGTCGACGTCGAGTGGTCCTACGTCCGCGAGACGTTCGACCGCGTCGGCGACCGGATCGGCCGAACGTTCACCGACGAGCAGGCCCGCGGCCTCTGGTACGGCCTCGGCGCGGACCGCGAGACACAGATCCGCTCGCTGGGGCTCGACCAGGAGGCGTTCTGGGCGGCGTTCGACGCCGTCGAGAGCCCCGCCGAGCGCGTCGAGGCGACGACGCTCTACGACGACGCCGCGTTCGTCGCCGACCTCGACCGCCCGGTGGGGCTCGTCACCCACTGTCAGCCTTTTCTCACCGAGCCCGTCCTCCGGACGCTCGACATCGACGACTGGTTCGACGCCGTCGTCTGCTGTTCCGATGATCTGGGCTGGAAGCCCGATCCGACGCCGGTCGAGCGGGCGATGGCGGAGCTCGACGCCGAGGGGCGGGGCGTCCTCGCTGGCGACGGCGCGAACGACGTCGGCGCGGCCTGGAACGCCGGGCTCGACGCGATCCACGTCGAGCGCCACGGCCCCGACAGACGCGGCGTCTGCGTCCTCGGCGACCACCGCGTACGGAGCTTCGCCGACCTTGCGGAGCTATCGCCGGTAGCCCGGTAGCGTCTCGTCCTCGAACGACCACTCGTCGATCGCCTCTCGCAGCCGCTCCATCCCCCCCTTCTCGATGCGATCGGGGTTTCCGAGCACCGAAACCCGCTCCTCGCCCAGCGAGACGAACCCTAGACCGAGCCGTTCGGCCGTCGTCCGTAGCCCGAGCCCGGCGTCCGCCCGCCCGGCGACGACCTTTCGAGCGGGGCTCTCGTGAGCACGTACGGCCAGGTCGAACCCGTCGATCGACTCGACCAGCTTGTGGCGCGTCGAGCCGCGCTCCTCGGCGACCGAGGCGAGCGCGTTCGAAAGCGTCGTCCGGAGTCCCGAGTCGGTCGTGCGGTTGACGAACCGCAGGTCGCGCTCGACCAGGTCGGCGAGCCCCTCGACCCCGTCGGGGTTGCCCTCGGGAACGACGAGCCCCCACTCGCGGGTCCAGCCGCCCAGATCGACGGCCTCGACGTCGCGATCGATGGAACCGGTGACGACGGCGAAGTCCGGCGTGCCGCGGCCGAGCCGACGCAGTCCCTGACGGCTGCCGATCCCCAGATAGCGGGGGTGCTCGACCCGGTCGAGCAGCGCCGAGAGCGCGGGGTCGTCCTCGCCGACGCCGAACACCGTCGGGGGACGGACGTCGGGCGAGAACAACCGGACGGAAACGGGTTCGCCCGCGTCGAGGTAGGCGGTGTCGGCGTCGACCTCGACGATGCCGTCGGCCTCGACGAGACTGGTGGTCGCGCCCGACCCCTTGTCGACCGGGTAGGCGAGCGTCACGGGTTTGTCGGTTCCAGCCTCGTCGCCGTCGGCTTCCCCGACGTCGGGAGACGGCCCGCTCTCGACCAGGCCAACGGGCATCAACCGCTTTCGGCCGCCCTCGTAGCGCTCGCGGTCGGCCATGCGCGCCTCGACGGTCGCCGTTCGGGGCTCTGGCAGACCGGCGGCCCGCCGGACCGCGGGCGCGACGAACGTCCGGAAGATCGTCAGCGCGGAGACGGGATATCCTGGAAGACCGACGTACGCCGACTCCTCGAGGGTTCCGATCAGCATCGGTTTGCCGGGCTTGACCGCGACGCCGTGGAGCAGGAGTTCGCCCCGCTCCTCGATTACCCGGTAGATCACGTCGACCGCGCTCGCGGAGGTCGAACCCGACGAGAGGACGAGGTCGCACTCCTCTGCGGCCTCGACCATCACGCGGCCCATCTCCTCGTAGTCGTCGCCGACGTGGGGGTAGAGTTCCGCCTCGCCGCCGGCGTCCTCGACGGCGGTCGCGATGGTGTAGCTGTTGACGTCGTAGATCTGGCCCTGCTCGCTTTGCAGTTCGCCGCCGGGCCGAACGAGCTCGTCGCCCGTCGAGACGATGCCGACACGCGGGCGGTCGCGAACGGGCACCTCGCTCACCCCGAGCGCCGAGAGCAGGCCGATCTCGCGGGGCGTCAGCCGTGTGCCGGGACCGAGCGCCCGCTCGCCGGCGGCGACGTCCGCACCCGCGAACATGACGTGATCGCCCGGCGCGAGCGAGGTGCGGATCTCGACGCCAGCGTCGGTTTCGTCGGTCCGCTCGACCATCACCACCGCGTCGGCCCCCTCGGGCATCACCGCGCCCGTCGAGATCTCCGCGGCGGTCCCCTCCTCGACGACTACATCGGGTTCGGCACCGGCGTGGACCGCCCCCACCAGATCGAGGACGGCGGTGTCGGCCTCGTCGGCGCCGAACGTGTCGCGGGCGCGGACGGCGTAGCCGTCCATGCTGGCACGGTCGAAGCCGGGGACGTCGATCCCGGCGTCGACCCGTTCGGCGAGCACGCGACCGCGCGCCTCCCGAAGCGGAACGCGTTCGACCCCGCCGCCGAGGTCGAGCGAGTCGATGGTCTCGCGGGCGCGCTCGGGCGGAGCCAGGTCGCGGAACTCCTTTCGGCTCACGCGAGCACCTCCCGTGCGAGCGTGAGGGCGTCCAACGGGGCCGGGCGAGCGAAGCGAGCGTGAACGCGTTCGGCGGGGCTCACGCCGACCACTCCCAGTTCTCGACGGCGACGGTCTCGCCCGCCGCGATCCCCTCGCTCTCCTCGGGGACGACCACCCAGCCGTCCGCGAGCGCCACGCTCGAGAGCACGCCCGAGCCGCTGACGCGCGTCGGCTCGGCGGTTCTCTCGCCGTCCTCCTCCTCGACCTTCACACGGGCGAACGTCCGAACGCCGGGCTCGCTGCGGATCTTCCGCTCGAGGCGTGCTGCCGTCGCCGGGTGGTCCTCGATCGGCATCCCGCCTGCGCGTTTGAGCGCCGGACGGAGGAACTGGACGGCGTTGACGATGCAGGCGACGGGGTAGCCCGGAAGCATGATCACGGGCGTGTCCTCGACGACGCCGAGCGCCACCGGATGGCCCGGCTTCAGCGCGACGCCGTGGACGAGCACCTCGCCGAGGTCGTCGACCACCTCGGGGATGAGGTCGCGTTCGCCCACGGAGGAGCCGCCGGTGGTGACGATCACGTCCTTCGTCAGGTCGCGCTGGATCGCCGCCCGGAGCGCCTCGCGGTCGTCGGTGACGACGTCCCGGTAGACGGGCCGGCCGCCCCAGCGGTCGACGAACCGGGAGACCGTCAGCCCATTGGTCTCGATGATCTCACCCGGGCCGGGGTCGGTCTGGACGAGCTCCTCGCCGGTCGGCACCACCGCGGCGGTCGGCCGTTCGGCGACCTCGACGGCGTCGAGTCCCACCGACTTCAGCAGGCCGAGATCCGAGGGGCGGACCCGATGGCCCGGTTCGTAGAGCCGTTGGCCCTCAGCGACGTCCTCGCCGGCATCACCGACGTTCTCCCCCTCGGCGACGGCGTCGAACACCTCGATCTCCGCCCCGACTTCCTCGACCTGCTCGATCATCACGACGGCGTCGGCGCCAGCGGGGAGGTCGCTGCCGGTGTGGACCCGGGCGGCGACCTCGGGACCGGTCTCCTCGCCCGTCCGGAGGACGTTCGGCGATCGGTCGCTCGCGCCGAAGGTGTCCTCCGCACGCACGGCGTAGCCGTCCATCGCGGCCCGGTCGTAGCCCGGGACCGGGTTGGGGGCCGTCACTCGGGCGGCGATCGTTCGTCCGTCGGCGCTCCCGAGCGGCACTCGCTCGGTCCGGCCGTGCGTCGAGACCGCCTCGAGCAGCCGACCGCGGGCCTCGTCGATCCGCGTCCGGTCCTTGAATCCCGACCGCTGGAGATCGTCCTGGCTCATGCGTGGACGTACGGTCGGAACGACAAAAGTCGGTGGGCTACTCCTCGATCCGATTCACCCATCGGCGCCGTCCCGAGTGTGGGCCGTGAGCGTCCGTGGAGCCACCGACCCGTCTCGGACCCTTCGTGTATCTCGGGGAGGGGGCGGTGGTGACGCTCGTGCTAGCGCTCGCTCTCGTCGTGTGATCGCGGGCTTTTTCGCCCCCGCGACCCTACCGAAGGACATGTCAGCGCTGCGCGAGGCACTCCAGGAGCTGCCCGAAGCCGTGTTCGCGGATCTGCTGGAACACGACGAGGAGTACCTGATCGTGCTCGACCTGCCGGGCGCGACCGGCGAGACGACCGAGGTGACGGCCGAGGCCCGTCGCGTTCGGATCGAGGCGCGGCGCGAGAAGGACGTCCCCGAGGGATTCTCGTACGTCCGCGAGAACCGCTCGCTGTTCCTCGATGCCGACCTCCCGCTACCGCCGGACGCGATCGGCGACGAGGCGCGCGCGACCATCGACCGAGGGGTGCTCGAGCTACACGTCCCCCGTCGAACCGGCGATGCGGCGACGACCATTCCGATCGAGGACGCCTGAGCCGGGATGGCATGGCTGCACGCCTATCGACGCTTCTTCGTCGTCGCCTGGCAGTTCCTCCCGCTGCTGCTGGCGTACGCGCGTGATCGGCGTCGGTATCTGCTGTTCGGTAGCCCGCGCCAGGTCGACGTCGAGACCCAGCGACGGCGCGCCGGGCGGCTGCTCGAGTCGCTGCTGACGCTCGGACCGACGTTCATCAAGCTCGGCCAGCTGCTCTCGACGCGGCCGGACGTGCTACCGCCCGCCTACATCGACGAGCTCTCGAAACTCCAGGACGAGGTCCCTCCCGCCGAATGGGAGGACGCACGGCAGGTGCTCGAGGAGGAGCTCGGCCCCGTCGACGAGGCGTTCGTCGAGTTCGACCGCGACGCCATCAGCGGCGCGAGCCTGGGACAGGTATACCGGGCGTACGTCGACGACCGACTCGTCGCGGTGAAGGTTCGGCGACCCGACATCGAGTCGCTCGTCGAGGCCGACCTTCGGGTGGTGAAGTTCTCGCTGCCGCTCCTGTTGCGATTCGTCGGCGAGGCCCGTGCGTTCTCGCTCGAGAACCTCGCCGACGAGTTCGCGAAGACGATCCGCGAGGAGATGGACTACTCGAGGGAGGCCGAGATGCTCCGGGAGATCCGGGCGAACTTCGAGAACAACCGACGGATCCTGATCCCCGCGATCATCGACTCACACTCGACGGGTCGCGTGCTCACCATGGAGTACGTCGGCGGAACGAAGATCAGCAACACCCGCAAGTTGGACGAACTCGAGATCGACCGGAGCGCGGTGGCAGAGACGCTCCAGGAGGCGTACCTCCAGATGATCATCGACGACGGCGTCTTCCACGCCGATCCCCACCCGGGGAACCTCGCGGTCCAGGAGGACGGCACGATCGTCTTCTACGACTTCGGGATGAGCGGGCGGGTCGACGCCTACGTCCAGGAGAAGATCGTCGACTTCTACGTCGCCGTCGCGAACCAGGACACCGACGCCATCCTCGATGCGCTGATCGACCTCGGGACGCTCTCGCCCGAGGCCGACCGGCAGGTGATGGGCGACGTGATGGAGCTCGCGATCGCCGACGCCCGCGGCGAGGAGATCGAGCAGTACCGCGTCCAGCAGATCGTGAGCCAGATCGAGAACACCATCTACGAGTTCCCCCTCCGACTGCCCTCGAACCTCGCGCTCGTTCTCAGGGTCGCGACGGTCGTCGAGGGGGTCTGCGTGACGCTCGATCCCGACTTCGACTTCATCGAGACCGCGACGGAGTACCTCTCCGAGCAGGGCTATCGCGAGGAGACCGCCCAGCAGTACGCGGAGGAGGCGGGCCAGCAGTTCTGGCGATCCGCCCAGGCGTCGATCCGGCTCCCCCAGACGGCGGACCGCACCCTCGGTCGGCTCGAACGCGGCGACGTCACGATCAACGTCGACGTCCAGGACCCGGAGAGCGTCTTCGATCGGCTGGCGAAGCGGCTGATCTACGGACTGCTCCTCTCGGTGATGCTCGTCTCGACGTCGATCATCTTCGCGTTCCGGGCGTGGGAGCCCGCGGTCGTTCCGGCGTTGCTCTCGCTCGTCATCGTCTTCCTGCTCTACCGGTCGTTCCGCGGGCGTCGAAAGGGGATCAGCGCACAGCCGCAGTTCACCCGTCAGAACCTCCGGAAGCGCCGCGGCGAGTAGTCCGGTTTATCCTCCCTCGTCACGACCCGGCCGTATGGAGATCGCCCCCTTCGGCCTCGAACGCTGGTTCGACGAGTACGAACACGACGCCGACGTCATGCTCGCGGAGAGCGGCATCCGGAGCCTGCCCGCCTCGCGGTTCGACCTGGATCCCGGCGACCTGGACTACGTGATTCCCACGGACGGCGATCCCGAACTCCGCGCCGCGGTCGGGGCACGCTACGACCGGAGCGCCGAGGAGGTCTGCTTCACGTGTGGCACCCAGGAGGCGAACTACCTCGTCTTTCAGTCACTTCTCGATCGGGGGGATCACGCGGTCGTGATCACGCCCACGTATCAGGCGCTCCACGCCGTCCCCGAGTCAATCTGTGACGTCTCGCGGGTGAGCCTCTCTCCGCCCGCCTGGGAACTCGACGTCGACGCCGTCCGGGAGGCGATGCGGCCCGAGACCCGCCTGGTCGTGCTGAACAACCCGAACAACCCCACCGGGAAACACCACTCGCGAGCGACGGTCGAGGCGCTCTACGACCTGGCGGCGGAGAACGACGCCTACCTGCTCTGTGACGAGGTCTACCGACTGCTCGCGGAGGAGCCCCTCCCGCCGGTGGCCTCGATGGGCGATCGGGGAATCAGCACGACGAGCCTGACGAAGGCCTACGGGCTCGCGGGGCTCCGCTTCGGCTGGATCGTCGGTCCCCGAGACGTGATCGAGGGTGCGGTCCGCTGGAAGGACTACACCACGATCTCGCCGTCGATCGTCGGCCAGCACGTCGCCCGACAGGCGCTCGGCGACGAGGAGAGGGCGATCCTCTCGGAGAACCGAACGCTCGCCACGGAGCACCGCGAGCGCGTCGACGAGTGGGTCGCCGAACACGGACTGGAGTGGCACGAACCCGTCGGCGTCAACGGGTTCGTTGCTATCCCCAACGAGTTCGAATCGGGCGAGTCGTTCTGCCGGGCCGTCGTCGAGGAGGAGAGCGTCGTGCTCGCGCCGGGCGGGCTGTTCGGCTTCGAGGGGTACTTCCGGATCGGGTTCGGCCTCCCGACCGACGAGCTAGAGGAGGGGCTCCGGCGGGTAGGTCGCATCATCGATCGTCGACGATGAGTCAGCTATCGAGAAACGCCGCGAGCCGCTCGCGATACTCCGTGGAACGATCCTCGGGGACCCAGTGGCCGGCGTTCTCGACCGGCGCGAGCGTCGCGTTCGGGAGGTCCTCGGCGAGCCGTTCCGCGTCCTCGATCGGCTGTTCGTCGTCCTCCGTGCCCCACAACAGGAGGGTCTCGGCCTCGATCTCCCCGTACGCTATCTCGGTGGTGTGATTGGTGTTGGTCGCGATCGCGTTTCGGCCGAGCGAGACCACCGCCTCCTCGGTGTCCCACTGGGAACACATCCCCTCGACGAACGCCTCGGTGGGATCGCCGTGGAGGGTGTCGCG
This sequence comes from Halalkalicoccus sp. CG83, assembly GCF_037081715.1. NCBI lineage: Archaea > Methanobacteriati > Methanobacteriota > Halobacteria > Halobacteriales > Halalkalicoccaceae > Halalkalicoccus > Halalkalicoccus ordinarius. The sequence continues at coordinate 1,162,837 of NZ_JAZDDH010000001.1, read as the reverse complement.
GTAGGCCTCCGAGAGGGTCTCCCGACACTCCTCGACGCTCATCGTTCGGATCGTCGACGGGAGACCGAGGTCGACGATGAACTCGATCGGCCAGGAGTCATAGACCGTCGCGTTCGAGAGCACGAGCGCCTCGATCCGCCCGGGGTCGTTGACGGCCAGACGCACGCCCACCCCGCCGCCGATGTCGTGACCGACGAGAACACACGAGTCGACGCCGAGTTCGTCGAGCAGCGCCCCGAGCACCGCTTCCTGGGCGCGGATCGAACGGTCGAACCCGTCGTACATCGAGGACTCGCCGTAGCCGGCGAGGTCGGGAGCGATCACCCGCCGATCGCCCGCGAAGGCGGGCGCGACGTCGCGCCAGAGGAACGACCAGGTCGGGATCCCGTGGACGAACAGCACGGGCGGATCCGGCCCGTCGCCCTCGTCGTAGTAGGCCACCTCCAGCTCGTGACCCTCGACGGTTACGGTCGCCGACTCCTGTCGCTCACGCCAGTCGTCGTGGGGCGCCATACGCTCCGTACGACCGGGACCAACAAAGGAAATGGGATCGTTCCAAACCGTTTATACGGCCTCCGTGGATAGCGACGACCATGGTAACGCAGCAGAAGCAGGTCCGCGATCTGCAGGAGGGCAGCTACGTCATGATGGACGGAGCCGCGTGCAAGATCACCGCCTACAGCACGGCCAAACCGGGTAAACACGGAAGCGCAAAGGCCCGCGTCGAGGGCCGAGGCGTCTTCGACGGGAAGAAGCGAAGCTTCTCACAGCCGGTCGACGCCAAGATCCGAGTGCCGATCATCGAGCGAAAGCAGGGTCAGGTCATCAGCGTCGAGAGCGACACCGTCGCGCAGGTGATGGACCTCGACACCTACGAGACGATCACGATCAGCACGCCCGACGACGTCGACCTCTCCTCCGACGAGAACATCGAGTTCCTCGAGATGGAGAACCAGCGGAAGATCCTCGGCTGATGTTCCCCGGGGCCGCCACGGCCCGCGAGGACGCCGACTACGTCGTCGTCGGTGCGCCGCTCGACGTCTCGACGACGTTCCAGCCCGGCACCCGCTTCGGCCCCGACCGGATCCGACGGTTCGCCGAGACGTTCGACGACTACGACCGACGCACCGATCGACGCTTCTCCGATCTCTCCGTTCACGACCACGGCGACGTCCACGCGTGGAACGACGCGGCGGAGTACGTCTCGTATCTCGAGGGCGTCCTCACCGACGTCGTGTGGGACGACGCGATCCCGCTGCTTCTGGGCGGCGAGCACACCGTGAGCGCGGCGGGCGTCCGCGCCGCCGATCCCGACGTGTTCGTCTGTCTCGACGCCCACCTCGACCTCCGGAAGTCGTACGACGGCGACGAGTGGAGCCACGCCTGCGTGACGCGACGAGTCCTCGACGTGGTCGAGGAGGCGATCGTCCTCGGAGCGCGCACCGGAAGCGAGGCCGAGTGGGAGCGCGCCGGGGTCGATGACGTGACGGTCGTCGCGCCCGAGGACGTCGACTCCTGGCTCGATGCGCTTGCCGAGGGGACGCGAGACCCGATCGGATCGCGCTCGACGTATCTCAGCGTCGATATCGACGCCGCGGACCCCGCCTTCGCGCCGGGAACCGGAACCATGGAACCGTTCGGCCTCGCCGCCCGCGAGATGCGAGCGGTCGTCCGGGCGGTCGCGCCCGCCTGCGTCGGCTTCGACGTGGTCGAGGTGAACGACCGCGACGACGGCCAGGCCGCCGCGCTCGGGGGAAAGCTACTCAGGGAGTTCGTCTCTACACACGCACGTGCCAATGCAACTGACGACGCTGTGTGAGCGCTACGACGAACGCCTGCGTACGGGGGCGTTCGCCGAGATCGACGCGAGCGCGAACGGCCTCCAGGTCGGCCCCGAGGAGCGCGAGATCGAACGCGTCGCATACGCGGTCGACGCCGCCCTCGAGACGATCGAGCGGGCGGCCGAGGAAGGCGCGGACGTCCTCGTGGTTCATCACGGCCTCTCCTGGGACGGCTTCGAGCGCGTCACCGGCCGCACCCACGACCGGATCGCCGCGCTGATCGAGAACGACCTGGCGCTCTACGTCTCGCACCTCCCGCTCGACGCTCACCCCGAACTGGGCAACGCCGCCGGCGTCGCGGACCTGCTCGGTCTCGAGGCGCGCGAGCCGTTCGGATCGCTCGACGACGAGACGATCGGGCTCCGAGGGAGAGCGGCCTCGGCGTTCGGTGCCGACGGGATCCGCGACCGACTCGCGTCGCTCGACACCGGCGGACGCGAGCCGCGGTTGCTCGAGTTCGGCCCCGAGGAGATCGAGGACGTGGCGATCGTCACCGGCAGCGGCATCGACTGGCTCGAGGAGGCGGCCGAGATCGGCGCGGATGCGCTGGTGACCGGCGAGGGCAAACAGCAGGCCTACCACGACGCGCGCGAGGCCGGCGTGACCGTCGCACTCGGGGGCCACTACGCCACCGAGACGTTCGGCGTCCGCTCGCTGCAGTCGCTCGCCGAGGACTGGGGGCTCGGGACCGCGTGGATCGACGCCCCGACCGGTCTGTAACCCGGAAGTAAACGCGACGCTAATCCCGATCGGATAGCGTTTCCGCTCGTCACCTCTAGAACGAACGGTTTTAGCTAGTGAATAGTAATGTCTCCTTCGCGAGTACCGATGAACCGTATTCCCCGACCGGTGGACGCGTTCCCCCTGATCCCCGACCGGTCGAGGAGTACGGACCGGCGGCGCGCGCCGTCGGTCCGCGCCGGGCATCGTCCGGGCACACCGTCGGGCGAGCGCGACCGCCACCATCCAACCATCCGACGACGCGGCCGCGCTCGCACCGACCGTTCCGTTTTCCTCCGACGCCGAACGACGGAACCGGGCGGTTGAAACCGCCCGCCGACCCAGCACCGCTATGAGCGACGACACCCCTCAGAGGGAGGAGTTCACACACGACCCGATCGAACACGCCCGAGCCCGCGCCGGCATGACCGTCGGCGAGCTCGCGGCGGAGTACGGGAAGGCCGGCGTCGGCGCGTCCGATCTCCACCGTGCAGTCGGGATCACGGCGTCGATGTTCGGCGAGGAGAAGACCAGCGTCCTCTTCGGGTTGGCGGGCGCGATGGTGCCGACCGGGATGCGACGTCTGGTCGTCGACCTGATCCGCGACGGCTACATCGACGCGCTGGTGACGACCGGCGCGAACCTCACCCACGACGCGATCGAGGGGATCGGCGGGAAACACCACCACGGCCGCGAACACGGCGAGGGGTCGCTTCGGGAGCACGACGAGACCCTGCGCGACGAGTGGGTCGACCGGATCTACGACGTCTATCTCCCCCAGGAGCACTTCACGCTGCTCGAGGAACACCTCCGCGCGGCGGTGTTTCCCGAGCTCGAACGGACGGTGACGATCCGTGAGCTCACCGCGGAGCTGGGCCGCGCGACGGCCGAGATCAACGCTAGCGAGGGGATCGAGGAGGACGCCGGAATCGCCGCGGCGGCGTTCGAGGAGGACGTGCCGGTCTACTGTCCGGCGATCCAGGACTCGGTGCTCGGACTGCAGGCGTGGATCTACTCCCAGACCTCGGAGTTCTCGCTCGACGCGCTGGGCGACATGACCCACCTCAACGACGTCGCCTACGAGGCCGACCGTACCGGCGCGTTCGTCGTCGGCGGCGGCGTTCCGAAGAACTACGTGCTCCAGACGATGCTGGTGACGCCCACCGCCTACGACTACGCCGTCCAACTCACGATGGACTCGCCGAACACCGGCGGGCTCTCGGGGGCGACGCTCGACGAGGCGCGCTCGTGGGGGAAGATCGAGAAGGCCGGCGAGAACGCCTCCGTCTACGCCGACGCGACGATCACGCTGCCGCTCGTGGTGGCGGCCGCACGCGAGCGCATCGAGGGCGATCAGTAGTCCGTACGGTAGCGCCCCCAGTCGAGGCGCGCGTAGTGCCAGAGGGTGCCGGTCAGCCCCGATTCGCTGATCCGCCGTGGGGAGGTCTCGACGAGGGTCGCGGGCACGTAGCCCGTCGGCTCGCTGCGCGCCAGTCGGCGGCTGAACGCGGTGTCCTCGTTCGGAACGTCGGGAAAGCCGCCGGCGGCCTCGTAGGCTTCGCGTTCGACGAAGAAGTTGAACCCCGGGAGGATCGGCCGCTTCAGCCGGGGAAAGACGTGATTGATCACGGCCTCCATCAGCGTCGCACGACCGCCGCGCATGCGACAGCGCGAACTCGCCGCCGAGAGCCCCTCCTCGTCGGCGTACTCCAGCATGGCGTCGAGATACTCGGGAACGACGATCGTGTCCGCGTCGACGAACGCGAGCCACTCCCCGCGGGCCGCGCATGCGCCGAGGTGGCGGCCGTGGCCGATGGCGCTGCCGGGACCGGAGACGAGTCGCGCGTCGAACTCGCGAGCGATCTCCGGCGTACGATCCTCGCTGTCGCCGTCGACGACGATCAGCTCGTAGGAACGGTCGGTCGTCTGGGCGCGGAGGCTCTCGAGGGTCGCGGAGAGGTACTCCGCCTCGTTACGAGCGGGGACGATGACGCTCACCGTCGGGGAGGGTTCCGTCTGGCTCACCGTGAACGTAACTCGGGAGGAGAAGGGGGTATGCGTTCTGCCGGCGGTCGCAGCCTGCGGTCGAACTCGGGGACGGTCGTGGGGGTCGAGCGGTTCGATCGGAGTGGATGAGCGAACCCCGATCGGACGCCGTCCCCGCGCCCGCCGACGTCCTCGAACGAGGGAGGGGAGGGGTGACGAGATCTCCCACGTACGGATGGTCCGATCGTACGACGCCCGATGGGGAGGACCGCTGCCCGGCAGTCCACGCCCCGTTCCGTCGGTCCGTCCGCGACGGGGGTCGCTCGTGGTCGTCTCGTCACAGATCGGTATCACGCGTCGAGGAATGGATCTGTTCGTTCAGCGCTGAATCGCCTTATATACTCGCTGCGATTTTCTCAGGCCGCGCCCTCCGAACCGTCGATCAGGCCGGTGCGCTCGAGCAGCGTCGTCTGGCCGCGGCGGAGCCGCCCGGCCACCGCGCGGGCGGAGATGCCGATCTCGCTCGCGACGTCCTCGAGGGTGGCACGCCGCGGCTCCTCGAAGAAGCCCATCCCGTAGGCGACGACGAGCGCCTCGCGCTGCTCGGGGGTGAGCCCGTAGTGGCGGTCCGGCGGTTCGGGCGAGGTGGTGACGCGAACGAGCGAGAGCGGAACGCCTCGCTCGTCACAGAGGTGCTGGAACTCGCTCGTGGCTGCCGCGTCCGCGAACCGGACCTCGAAGCGCCACTCGCCGCTGGTGGCGTGGGCGTCGAGGAGCGTGCCGTCGGTCTCCGCGATCCCGCGGAGCGTCCCCGCGGCGTCGGGGTTCCACTCCGCGGCGAACAGCGTCCCGCCGTCGACGCGGTCGACGACGGTGATGCGGTCGATCGCCGGCTCCGCCCGCGCGGCCTCCGCGAAGACCTCGGTGTCTCGCTCCCACACCCAGAAGAAGGGCATGACGCTGTCGTCGGTCGGGACGATCCGGTCGAGCTCGAGCAGCGCGTCCGGATCGTCGCCGAGCGAACGTCCCAGCGCACAGGCGTTCGTGGGAACAGTGAACTCGATGACGACGCTCATCGGCGAGGGTACGTCGCCAGTGACTATCCCCTTGTCGTGAACGGGAACCGACTTGTGGCGCCGCCGCCAACTCTTCGATGGCCGATGACGAGCGCACCCGCCCGAGCGCGGGGTGGCACCCGCGCGATGAAGAGCCCTATGAGTGCCGAGGCCAGCTTTCTATCCATACATTTTCGAAGAGAAGTGAACGAACGTCAGAGAATCGCGTCTACTACCCTCTGAGAGAGGACAGTCGCCATTTATCGACGAGGAGGAGTAGGCCACGCAGCCTCGATCTCGCTTTTTTTGGTTAGAAGACGTTGTTCGCGTACACGGAAAGCTCATAAAGAATATCTGCGCTACAATCGAATGGCGTGGAAGCTCATCAACGAGGGCCCATACGAACCCCGTCGTTCCCGGTTCAACCATCACCTCGACGTCTGCGTGAACCGTTTCGTATCAAAACGAGAGTGACAAGATGTGACGAGCGAAACGGCCATGCGCCGCGACGTCCATGGCCGAGGTATGGCCGGATCGAAACCACCCGTCGAGGCCTTCGACGAACTGGAGCGCGGAAAACGGGCGCGGCTGCTGCTCGGGGAGGTCGCCGACGAGGAGCGGCAGCCGGACGATCCATTCGAGACCGAGGTGGAGTGGGTCCACAGCCGGCGCGACGACGCGGACATGATGATCACCTACCGCGCCGAGTTCACACCCCCTGAGGGGGACGACGGCGCCGACCTGTACTACCTCGAGATGGAGGTGCCGGAGGAGGGCGATCCGACCCTCTCAGCGCTGATGGCCGAGTCGAACGACGACGGCGAGCGGACGACGCGGCGGGTTGCCGCAGTGGAGCGCCTGGAAGTGGTGGACTGATCTCCGTGACCTGTTCCCCGTCCGTCCGGTCGCTGGTCCTGACGCGTGCCCGTCGACCGACCGAACCGTAGACGGCGGGCGGTTGCGTTCGTGTCGTTCGCCTCGTAGTTCCGTCGGGAGGAGAAACGACCGGCCGGGCCGTCTCGAACGTGATGGTTCGACCGACACAACGCGTCGTTCGTCGCAGAACCGCCGGCGGTTTCGACCGCTGTGTTCTTATCCTCACGATGCCAATTACTACCACAGAGGAATTCTCGATGTCAATGGGAACGTTTGATCACCAGGAGTACGAGCGCCGCGAGAGAATGATCAGTTCGATCGACACCCGGCCGAACGATCGCCGACCGAACTACGAGGGTCGGATCGAGTACGTCAATGAGAGCTCCGTCGACGCACTCCTCGCCCGGCTGAAGGAGCTGAAAGCACTGAGGGAGAGCGGCGAGACTCGGAACCCCATCTGACTCGCCCCGGCGTAGGTGCGGCGACGGCGACGCTCTATCGGTGGATCGTATCCGACTGATCGGTCACGGATCGTCGTCATTCCTGTTACTCTCCCTGTCCTCGACGTCCGACTCCTCGTCCTCGTCGGTCTCCTCCTCCGCCGCCTCTTCTGCGTCCTTCTTGAACCGTTCGATCCGCCGTCCCGCCTCTCTGAAGAGTCCCATCCCCGTTCTGGGTGGCGAGGTCGCATAAGGATTGGTGTCGATCTCCACGGTGCCGGGACGGGAACGCCCACCGTTCGGTGTCGAACGCCCGGGACCGCCGAACGCGGCCCTACGGCTCGTGGATCGGCGGACGTCCCGGCCGGTCTCGCGGTCCGGGCCGTGGGCCGACTGCGGAGGTCCGAGGGTCGCCTACGAACATCCGAGCGAGCCGGGAGGTCGGGCGAACGGGCGTCAGTGGATCGTCTTCGGGATCCGCTCGATAACGTCGGTGGCGACGACGCCCTTGCCGTACTCGGCGCTCGCGAGCTCGCCCGACTTCCCGAGGATCCACGCCCCGAGCTCCGCCGCGTCCGCGCGGTCCATCCCCTGTCCGAGCAGCGAGGCGATGATGCCGGCCATCGTGTCGCCGGTGCCGGCGACGGTGAGCGCCGAGGTGCCGGTCTCGTTGGTCGTGCGCTCGCCGTCGGCGACGATCGTATCGACGTCGCCGGTCAGCGCCACGACTGCGTCGGTCTCCTCCGAGAGCTCCTCGATCGAGCCGTACGCCTCGGTGATCCACTCCGCCTCCTCGCTCGCCGGCGTGAACACCGTGTTCGAGAGGTCGGCCTCCATCCCGGGATCGATCGCGAGCGCGTCGACCACCACGGGAACGTCGATGCGCGTTATCGTCTCCCGAATGGCGTCGGACTCGGCGTCGACCAGTCCGGGTCCGATGACGACCGCGTCCGACCACTCGCCGAGCTCGACCGCCCGGTCGACCGCGCTCTCGTCGAACTGCACGCCGGCGAACCGATCGACGAGGAGGTTCGGCGAGTGGCTCGCGACGATCGGGTGGATCTCCTCGGAGACCAGCGCCTCGGCGTCGTCGGTCCCCGTCCGGAGCGCCGCCATCGCGCTTATCGCCGGCTGGTTGGGGTACTCGACGCTACCGCCGATCACGCCCACCTGGCCGTTGTCGCCCGTCGATACGCCGGACACGTCCGAAAGCGTCTCGAGCAGTCCTTCCATCGAGTCCGGGTTCGAAACGGAGACGGTTGAATGTTGGCGCTGCACCGGTTGGGCGAGGGTCGGCACGCGGATCCGTGTGTGCCGATCCCTCGTCGGCTCCGCCGTTCAATCCGCACCCGAAGCACGCCGGCGAACCGGGAGCGACGGCGATCGGACCGGAGACGATCGGAGGCGGTCCGTTCGGTCCTCACTGCTGGCGACGGAACCGGAACGACGCGTTCGTCCCGGCGGATTTCTTCCCGAACGTTTATTATGTACCGCCGTCTCGACCCGGGTACATGTCGGTTGTACACGTACGCGACTGAACTCCGACCCGACGGCCGTCCGGAGCACCGTTTCTCGGAAGACCACAACCGACACCAATGAGCACTCACACGCGACCCACGCCCACGCAGCCGAACAGTACCGACTCACCAACGCCGACCGACGCCACGTCCACGACGGACCGCGGTCCCGCGACGTTCGATCCGGGGTGTCGACGACGGCTTGCGAACCTGATGGACGACCACAACCAGGCGGTGCCGAGGACGGGAGGGGAAGACGACTGAAACGTCTCGAGGAGTAGAGATCCCGTTCCACTCGCACAGCAGGACGAGGAGCAGCGGTAGAAAGGGTATTATCCTCGCGAGTCGTTCATTATTTAATGTGCTATACAGAGAAGACGACGGTCGCGATCGCGTGTCAAGGCGGCGGCAGCCACACTGCGTTCACCGCGGGTGCGCTCCGAGGAATCCTCCGGAACCTTCCGGACGAGTACGAGATCGTGGCGCTGAGCGGTACCTCCGGCGGCGCGATGTGCGCGGCGCTCGCATGGGACGGGCTACGGCGGAACGACGTGGCGGGCGCGATCGATCGCCTCGAGGGGTTCTGGAACGACATGGCCGCGAGGACGCCCTGGGACCGCTTTGCGAACTACTGGACGCTGTGGGCGAGTCGCTCGGCGAGCCGATTCGGTTCGTTCGGCGCCAGCCCGTACGCCACTCCCGCGTCCGTCACGGCCCAGCGACAGCTACGCGAGACGATCGAACGACACGTCGGGTTCGACGACCCCGTCCCGACGTCGCCACCGCACCTGTTCGTCGGTGCGGTCGACGTCGAATCCGGCTCGTTCGAGGTGTTCTCCGACGGCGAGAAGGGGGCCGACGCGCTGCTTGCGTCCGCGGCGATCCCGAGCCTCTTCCGTGCCGTCGAGATCGACGGGTCGGGCCACTGGGACGGGCTGTTCTCGCAGAACCCGCCGATCCGACACTTCATGAGCGAGGTGCCGACCGAAGGGAAGCCCGACGAGATCTGGATCGTCCGGATCGACCCGATCGCGACGGGGGAGGTACCGCGATCGCTCGACGAGATCGCGGATCGGCGCAGCGATCTCTCGGGCAACCTCTCGCTCGAACAGGAGAAGCACATGATCGAGTCGATCAACGGCCTCATCGAGAAGGGCGTCATCACGGACGAGGAGTACAAGCGCATCGAGATCCGTGAGATCGAACTCGGCATGGAGCTCGACCTCCTCTCCAAGCGCGACCGCGACCCGGCGTTCCTCGCTGCGCTGATGGAGCGGGGCGAGTCGAAGGCGAGCGAGTTCTGGACCCGAGGCGGCGAAGGGGAGGCCGAAGCGGTAGAACCGCCACTCGTCGCCTGAGCGCTCACCGATCGAGGCGGTCTCGAACGGAGACTGCGCTCGCTCACACTCACGCGAGGGGAGGCCTGAACCGAGCGATTCCCTCGACGTCGGCTACGGTCCGGACCGTTCCGTCGTTTCCTCGGAGTTTCCCGCCGGCGTCGGCCGGGAGTCGAGCGACAGATCGTCGGTCTCGAGCGTGTAGACGCGCTCCCAGGCCGGCGCGAGACTCACGACGCGCGCGCCCCCGATCTCCGCCTCGCGGTGACGGTGATGGTGGCCGACGAGACAGAGGTCCGGCGAGAGCGTTTCGAGCAGCGTATTCACGTGCTCGCAGCCGGGATCGTAGCCGTAGGAGAGCAGCCCCTCGGGAGCCTCGTGGGCGAGGAGGACGTCCACGTCCGAGAGCGCCGCGGCCCGCTCGACGTCCTCGTGGGTGAAGTGTCTGCGCCGGTCGCCGGAGAGCTCGCTCCGGGGCAGGTCGTACCTCGTCGGCGCGTGGTTGCCCGAGAGTCCGGCGACGCGTACCCCCTCCACCTCGGCGACCGTGCTCGCGAGCAGGTGTGCGTTCCGCGTTCCAGGGGGTTCCTCTCCGGCTCGGAGCGCGTCGATAACGTCGAGGTCCTCGTTGTTGCCGGCGACGAACCACGTCGGCGCGGGCAGGTCGTAGCGCTGGAGGTCGCCGGCCTGGAGGACGGCCGCCGGCTCGAGTGCACGGTACGTCGAGAGGAGGGCGTCGCGCTTCTCCGGTTCGGAGGCGTGGGCGTCGCCGAGGACGAGCATCCCAGGGGGTCGGGACGCGACGAAGTTAACGTCTCGGCCAGGCCGCGCCATCGAGGTCAGTACGTCTCGTAGCTCGCCGAACCCACGTCGATCCGCACCAGGACGTTCTCGGACCAGGCGTCCTCGCTCGCGCCGTACCGCGGGTTGATGCGGGCGGCGGCCTCGCGAATCGCCGCCTCGTCCTCGATCACGGTAGCGGTCCCCCGAATCGAGACCATCCACTCCGTCCGTCCGCCCTCGTCCTTCTGGATCGAGAGCGCGGCCCGGGGATTGCGCCGGAGGTTCTCGAGCTTCCGACCGGTCGTGAGGAACTCTACGACGCCGTCGGCGTAGTGATACCAGACCGGCGCGACGTGGGGCCGGCCGTCGACGCACGTCGCGAGGTGGGCGATCACCGGCTCGCTCGTCAGCAGCCGTTCGGCCTCGGAGGGGACGTCGGACATACGAGTCGGTAGACGTCGCCGGCGGAAAAGCGCCGGGCGTCCGGTTCGATCGATGGTGCTCGACCGCACGCCGGTCGAACGGATCGAGGGCGACGTTCGAGCGAACGACGGCTTCCGACAGCTTCTACGCTCCCGACCGAGTGGAAGACGTATGACGTCGGGACGAACCGGAGGGATCGCGTGAGCGACGCCGCGCCGTCGATCGCGATCTCCCACTGGGCCGACCGCGAGAACCCGACCAAGCGCCGGCTGCTCGACGCGCTTCGGGAGTGGGCCGAGGTGACCCTGTTCGATCCACGGACCGAGCATCCCGACCTCGCGGAGCGGGGGTTCGACCTCTACCACATGGCCGGCTGGTACCCCGAGGCACTCCGAGACCTCCGGCGGGCGGATCGGACGAGCGTGCGGACGATCAACCCCTACTACGGCGCACGGGCGACCGCCGACAGGCTCGCCTGTGGACAGATCCGCCGACGTGGTGGCGTTCGCGCCCCCGAGTTCCAGTACGGACGCGCGGCCGAAATCACGCTCGAGCCGCCGGTGATCGTCAAACCCCGCTGGGAGCTCCAGGAGGGGGGCCACGAGTTCGCGATCGTCCGTTCGGGCGCGCCCTCGTTCGATGGCGAACGCCTCGTCGAGGAGTTCGTCGCCCCCCGCCGCAGCTACAAGATCCACCGGGTCGGCGAGGCGGTCCGCGCCGTCAAGGAGGTCGAGACGACCAGAGAGGTCGAGACCACGGCCCGGATACGCGGGCTCACCGACCGGATCGTCGAGCTGTTCGGCCTCTCGCTGTTCGAGATGGACGTCGTCGTCCACAAGAACTGGTACGTGATCGACGTCAACCCGGTGGTGAGCCTGCACGGGGTCGAGGACGGAGCGGTGATCTACGAGCGGCTGATCCGGTCGCGGCTGTCCGAATCGTGACCACGTGAGCAGAGACACCGCAGGAGACGGGAGGTTGCCCTCGAGCGTGATCGACGCCCTACCGATACGTCCGAACGCGCTCTCGTACCGCCGGTACCGTCGAACCCCCCGTCGCGAGGGCACCGAGGGCGACGCCGACGACGATCGCGACGACGACCAACAGCGCGTGGAGCGCGGCGAGCGTGGCGAGGGGAACCGGCAGCCACGTCCAGAGGACGCCGCTCGCCCCGAAGACGACGCCCAGGCCGGCGAGCCACCCGCCCAGCGGCTCGCCATCGGCCCACCGGACGATCCGGACCAGGGCCCCGCAGACCAACGCGCTCACGATCGCCACCGCCAGCAGGAAGCCCCCGAACTCGAGAACGGAGACGGCCGCCCCCGGCATCGAGACGGCGTCGAGCGCCTCGAGGAGCCACACGACCGCCCGCCGGGTCGCGGCGAAGACGGCGTCGAGCGCGCCGGCGACCGCGAGGAACGCGGCGGTCGACAGCCCGATCGCCGTCTCCCGAGCGCTCGCGAGGCGGGCGGGATCGAGATACGTCGTCGCGTACGCGAGAACGTGGACGCCGGCGATCAGGACGGCGGGAACGACGACGGCGAGCGGACGGCGCCACAGCACCCAGCCCGCCGCCGCGACGAGACAGAGCCCGAGCACGATCGCGCCCCACGTGACGGTTACCCCTCCTAGTTCGAACATGTCCTCTAGTACGCTCACTGATAGATCACCCAGCGTAGAGAAGGTTACGCTCCCGTGGCGTGGATCCGCCGGCGCTCACCAGTCGAGTTCGTCGCGAAGCGCCCGGAGGAGGTCCTCGCGGGTGACGATGCCGACGAGGCGCCCGCCCTCGAGGACGGGAACGCGGTTGATGTCGCGCTCCTCGCCGGCCAGGATCTCGAGCAGTTCGTCGGCGCCGTCGTCGGCATCGACGGTCACGACGTCGCGGGTCATGATCTCGCTCACGGGCTTGCCCGCGGCCTTGGCGAAGTCGATCCCCATGTCGAGGTCGTCGAACGGGAGGTCGAACGCGTAGGGGAGCGTCTCGCTGAACGGCGGGACGCCGATGGGGATCCAGACGACGCGGTCCTGCTTGCGGAACAGGCGCACGAGGTCGCCCTGCGTGACGATCCCGACGACGCGCTCGTCCTCGACGATCGGAAAGCCGTTGAAGTGGGCGCTCGCGAGGCGTTCGAGCACGTCGCCGACCTCGTCGTCGGGGCTCGCCGTCTCGACGTCCGCCGTCATGATCTCGCGGGCACGGAGCATACCGATAGGAGACCCCCGCGGATGCTATGCGTTCCGGTCCTCTCGGTACCAGCGATCAGTACGTCCGCGCCTCCCAGAAGACGGGCTTCGCCTCGTCGATCGGGCAGGCGGTCGACGTCGGCGGAGCGCCGATCGGCGGGGGTCGTCGCCGGCATTGAACGTCCTCGCGTCGTCCTAAGGGCCCCTCGCCATGCGCCACCTTCCTCGTCGATTCGCTCTCATCGACGACGTGCTCGTCCGTCGAGTGATCGGCGGGATCGGTCATGGTCCCGGTTCATGCTCACGAGGAATGTAGCTCCCAGCGGGGGGAGGATCGGGCGGGACGAGACGGGTTCCGGAAGCGACATCCCTACGCCGGTCGGCGACCTACCCCGTCCCGGTGCAGATCGACGTCACGATCGACGACCGCGAGCCCGCATCGCTGATCCGGGCGGTCCGCGAGCATCCCGACGTCGAGAGCGTCGAGGTGGCCCACCTCCCCGCGGGAGACCTCGCGATCGGGAGCGTCGGCTTCGAGCGAAAGACGCTTTCGGACTACGTAGGCTCCGCGATGGGGCGTTCAGGGTCGGATCTCGACGACCAGGTACGGCGACTGGACGAGCGCTACGCCCACGCGTACGTCCTCTTGGAGGGCAACCTCGACGATCTCGAGGAGCTTCGAACGGGCGTGCCCGCGAGCGCGATCCGGGGATCGATCGCGTCGATTACGGCACGCCTCGGCGTGGCGGTGATCCCGTGTTCCGACCGCGAGCGGCTGGTCGACATGGCAACTCGACTAGGACGGAAGCACGTCGAGGAGCCCTCGAACCGGCGACTGCCGACGGGGGCGGTCACCGCCAGGAACGAGCCGACGGCGAAACGCATGTACGCCTGCATCGACGGGATCGGCCCCCGTCTCGCCGCGGCGCTCTACGAGTCCTACCCGTCGATGGAGACGCTGCTCACGGCCTCGGTAGAGGAGCTGCGGTCGATCGACGGCATCGGCGAGGGCCGCGCCCGTCGGATCTACGGGGCGCTTCGCGAGGAGTGAACGCCGCGAGGGGAACGCAACGAAAAGCCTGATGGCCGTACCGCGAGTAGACCCGTCAATGAGCACGGCCGGCGAGAACGACCGGGGCTTCTTCACGTTCTACCGCGAGTACACCCATACCGGGATCCACGCCGCGTCGACTGCCGGACTGACCGCGTTCGGGCTGCTGACGTTCGTCCACCGGGCGTTCGTCGTCCTGGCGATCGCGGTCTACGTCCTCCCCCCGATCTACCTCTACCTGACGCGGGATGAGTCGGTCGAGACGGTGGACTCCGCCGAGTCGAACGCCACCGACGACGAGCGTGCCAGCACCGACGAAACCACCGCGACCGACGCCGCGGAGACGAGCGAGAGGGCGAGCGTGGGGACGGCCGAGTCGTCGAAGACATCGAAAGCGTCGGAACCGTCGGAGGCGGCGGGCGGGGCGGTCCTCGGCGGTGATTCGACGGCGACAACCCGACCGATCGAGACGACGGCACCCGCCGTCGGCGGCGGGGACGCCGCGGACGAGGACGATCGACCACGGACGGACGCGGCTGCCGGGAGCACCGCCGAGGACGGAACGATCGAACCGGTCGGGGACTCAGAGTCCGGAGAGAGAGGTGATGAGGGCGACGAGCCGTCGGAGTCCGACCCCCACGAGTCGCACGACCGCACCAGGGACGCCGAGCGGGAGGACGAGACGCGCGGGACGTCCGAATCGACCCAGGAGCCCGCCGCCTCCGGATCGAGGGACCACGGCACGGCCGAACCCGGCGAGCCGGAAGAGGAGGACGGCGGAGAGCCGACGAGCCTCGAGTGGGTCGAGGTCGACTCGCCGACCGACGAGATGCTCTCGGACGTCGCGGCGACCGATACGGGCGCATTCGCGGTCGGCTCCGACGGCGGCTTGCTGGCGCGCGAGGAGAGCTGGGAGACGGTGCTCGATCACGGCCCGTTGGCGGAGTCGAACGCGCTTCGCGGCGTCGACGCGACTGACGACGGGAAGACGGTGTGGTTCACGGGCGATAGCGGCGCGCTCGGGCGATACGACGCCGAAACGGGCCGGCACACGGACCACTCGGCACCCGCGGGGATCACCGATAACTGGGTGGACGTCGCCGTCGCGGGTCCCGCCGAGGAGGCGGCCGTCTACCTCGTGAACGGCTCCGGCCAGGTGCTCGCCGGCGAGTTCGACGGAAGCGAGGTCGAGTGGGGCGAGCCGGTAAAACCCGGTAGCGGATCGAGCATGAGCGCGATCGAGTTCGTCGAGGGGGCGGGCTACTGCTGTGATACGAACTCGGGGGTCTACGAGACGACCGACGGCGAGTCCTTCGAGCGGATCGGGATCGAGGGCGGCGGCTCGTTCACCGCGATCGCCGCGGCCGGCCCGGAGTCCCTCGCCGTCGCGGACACCGACGGGACCGTACAGCGCTACGACGGCAGCGTCTGGACCCCGCTGCACGCGGCGGAGGTGGCGCTCGACGCGCTCTCGACCGACGGCGAGGACTGGTTCGCCGTCGGCGACGGCGGGACGATCCGCGAGCTAGCCGGCGGTGGTTGGGAGCCACGCGAGACGCCGGTCGAAACGAACCTCCACGGCGTCGCCGTCGGCGAGCCGTCGGTGGCGGTCGGTGCGGCGGGGACGATCATCGAGCTCCGGCCGGTCGAGGACGGCGACTGAGTTCGCCGCGGATCACGCAGTCAGGCGATCCGGGCGGTTCGTCTCCTCGACCTCGCCGGCCTCGCGTACGGTCGTCACCGGCACCGACGAGCCCTGCGAGACCGCCTCGGCGACGCTTCCCAGGAGCAGCCGCGAGAGCCCCGAGCGACCGTGGGTACCCATGACGATCCCGTCGATTCCGTTCTCCTCGGCGTAGGCGACGATCCGCCGAGCGGGCCTGCCGAACGCGGTGACCATCGTGATCTCCACGCCGGAACCGTCGGCGTGCCGCCAGGCCTCCTCGAGCACTCGACCTGCGGCTTCCTCACCGATCCGGCGCTGCTCCTCGCACTCCTCCCTCAGCAGCCGCTGTCGAAGGCTGTCGTTCGGTTCGTCGGCGTCGATCACGTACAGAACGGTGATCTCCCCGTCGGCGAACCGCGCCAACGCGTGGTCCAGCGCGGCGGTGGCCGGCAGCGAGCCGTCGATCGGGACCAGGATGCTCTCTCCCATCGAATCAGCCTCGTACGTACTCGATCGGCACGACGGTGCTCCTCCCACGATCGTAGCAGAACTCCGATTCCGACCGGTAGGGCGTGCCGCAGATCCGACGGGCATAGTTGCACCGACGCGTTCGACCGGCACCGTTGACCGATTTGGTATCTTCCATGCTCTCCCTTCACCGATTATAAATCGTGTACGATAGGGGCTCCTTCCCTTGCACACGCCGGGAGTAGATATTCCACCGGTGATCAAACGCCCGGTCGCACGCCTCGAAACCGAACGACCTCACGTCCCCGCACGACCCCGTTCGGACGATCGCGTCGGCCCCGACGCTCCCCGGATCGACTCCGCGGAGGTCTACAACCGCGAGCGATCCGGAGGATACGAACGTCAACCCACCGGTTCGGCGCGTTGCGTTAAAAGTGGGAATCGAACGCGGGCGGGATCGCGTCGAAGCTTCGGCGGATGGAGTGGATCGACGGGTTCCTCGAGGAGCGAGAGGCGGAGATCCGCGCGCTCCCGCCGGTCGACTACGACGACGCGATCGAGACGTCTCGTGAACATGGCCGACGCCGATCACACCGGCGCACTCTGTGGACTAGTACCGCTGCTCGGAATGCCGATCACGACGACGCTCGTCGGCGATGGCGGGCCAGAGACGGTCGACGCGCCGACGAGGGGGGAACCCTTTTGTGAACGGTCCGCGTTATCACGTCGCATGACGGACAGCAGATCGTACGCTTTCGACGGGGAGACGCCGACGATCGACGACGGCGCGTACGTCAGCCGGGAGGCAACGCTGGTGGGCGAGGTCGTCGTCGAGTCCGACGCGAGCGTCTGGCCGGGCGTGGTGCTTCGCGGCGACGTCGACCGAGTGCGGGTGGGCGTCGAGTCCCACGTCGGCGACAACGCGACGATCCACGCCTCGACGCTCGGCGACCAGGTGATGATCGGCCACGGCGCGGTGCTCAACGAGGCGACCGTCGAGGACGCCTCGCTCGTGGGGTTCAACGCCACGCTCAACTCCCGGGTACAGGTCGGGGAGGGCAGCATCGTCGCCTCCGGCACCGTCGTCCCCGAGGACGCAACCATCCCCCCGGAGTCGTTCGTCCGCGGCGTGCCCGCGCGAATGAGTTCGATCGAGGAGGTCGACGTCGATCCCGAGGCCATCTTCGAGGAACACTCCTCAGGCGCGTACACGAACCTCGCGGCGCGCCACGACGACCTGTTCGAGTGAGGGCGGACGGGCCGCCGCGGTCGGCGACGTCGAGGACGAGCGGTCCTCAGTTCGTCGAGAGGATCTCGACGACGTCGCGGTGGGCGAGTTCGTGATCGGCACCGATCTGCCGGCCGCTGCGACAGTCGATCCCGTGGAGCAGGCCCTCGCCGATGTCGGAGTGGAGGAAGTACGCGAAGTCCTCGGTGGTCGAGCCCTCGGGGAGGACGAAACAGTCACGCATGAACTTCCCGTCCTCGGGTTCGCCGTTGGCCGATCCCGGGAACACCGCGATCGCGTCGAGCTCCTCGAACAGGGCGGCCTCGAGCGCGCGCTGGACGCCCGTGCCGTCGAACTCCTCGACGAACTCGCCGATGCGTTCGAGCCCCGCCTCCTGTTCGTCGGAGACCTCGTCCCGGATCTCGAAGCCGGCGTCGCCGGCGCGATACTCGATCGCTCCCTGTTCGTCCGCCCGCTTGAGCGCCTTCTCGGCGTGGGCGCTCGCGGGGACGATCGTCAGGTGGTCGTAGTCGGGGTCGTCGGTGATCGTCCCGTAGTTCGCCCGCGCCTCGGGGGTGTCCATCTTGTTGGCCGCGATCACCATCGGCTTGGTCTCGACGCGGATCTCGCGGGCGAGCGCCTCCCTGTCCGCCTCGTCCCACGCCGCGGGATCGAACCCGATGTCGAGCCGGAGGATCAGCCGCTTGATCTCGTCCTTGTTCGTCCGAAAGGCGCTCATCTGCTCGGCGAGTTCGACCTCGACGTCGGCCTCCTCGCCCGCGTAGCGGTTCTCGAACTTCTCGATCCCCTTCTCGAGGATCTCGAGGTACCACATGTCGAGTTCGGTCTCGAGAAAGTCGATGTCCTCGCGCGGGTCGTGACCCTCGGTGGGTTCGCCCTCGGCATCGGTCGTCCCCGAGAAGTCCACGACGTGAACCAGCACGTCGGTCTCGTTGAGGTCGGTGAGGAACTGGTTCCCCAACCCATGGCCCTCGTGAGCGCCCGGGATCAGTCCGGCGACGTCGACGAGTTTCGTCGGGACGAAGCGAACGCCTCCTCGACAGAACCCCGTCTCCGGCGTACACGACTGATCGAACTCGGGGGCGGCACACTCGACACGGACGTACGCCTCTCCGACGCTGGGGTCGATGGTCGTGAAGGGGTAGGCCCCCTCGGGAACGTCGTTCATCGTCGCGGCGTTGAAGAAGGTCGACTTGCCGACGGAGGGCTTGCCGACGAGACCGATCCGGTAGCTCATTGTCCGATTTGATCGGCCGGCGGTCGAAAGGGTTTCTACCCGCCGCGGCCGTGGTTCGTCGGACCGTATCACCCTCGATCGTTACTGGACCGTGATTCGAGACGTGAGACGCGGACGGCGTCGGGTTCGACGATCGCTCGAATCCGGCGGGTTCGGTCTCGCGTGTCGTTCGTGAACCGAGCCATTGAGGGACGTGCGTCCACTTCGGTGAACAATGGCAACGGCATCGCTTTCCGACGTGGAGGTTCACTACGACGATCAGGGAGAGGGGCCGGCGCTCGTCTTCGTTCACGGCGCGTGGTCGGACGCCGAGAGCTGGCAGCCACAGGTCGAACGGTTCAGCGAGGACCACCGAACCATCACCTACGACCTGCGTGGACACGGCAAGACCGGCTCCAGCGACCAACGCACCTACTCCATCGATCTGTTCGTCGACGACCTTGAGGCGCTGCTCGACGAGCTCGAGGTCGAGCAGGCGGTGATCTGCGGGCTCTCGCTGGGCTCGATGATCGCACAGTCGTATCTCGCGCGCTATCCCGAGCGGGTCGAGGGGATCGTCCTCGCGGGGGCGATCCAGACGTTCCCCCCGGTTCGGATGCCGAAACCGATGAAGCGGGCCCTCTCACCGGCCGCGCCCCTCGGCGCGTCGCTGGCGATGCTGGGGACCCGCCAGACGTTCCGGACGCTGCTGGGGAGCATCCGCACGGTGACGGGCGGGCCGTGGCTCTCGCTCGATCCGGAGGTCCGAAAGGAAGCTCTGCAGGCGGTCGAGGAAACCTCCGCCTCGGAGTTCAAGAAAGTGTTCAAGGCGCTGTATGCGTTCGAGCCGCCCGCACTCGACGACGTCTCGGTTCCCGCGCTGGTCGTGTACGGCGATCGGGACGCCCCGCCGGTCAAAGGGCAGAGCAAGGAGCTCGCACGTACGCTCGGGGGGAAGGGGGTCATGATTCGGAACGCAGCACACATGGTCAACCAGGACCAGCCCGAGGCGTTCAACGCGACGCTCGCGGAGTTCCTCTCGGAGATCGAACGCAAACGGATCGAGGGTTGACGCGGGGCGAACGCAGTTCGTATCGGACTCGTACAGTCGGCATGGAGCTGGCAGCCCACCTCGACGACCCCGGGCGCGCGACTGGAAGTCCCCGTCGAGGATTCGGGACGATTCGAGACGGTTCGCCGTCGTCGGCCTCGGCGGATTCGCGCTCCGGCGACCGACGCCGCGGATCACTGTCGGACGACGGTCTTCGTGAGCGGTTCGTCAGCGAAGGCGAGCCGTCTCGCCGTCCGCGTCCGAACGGGTCGCGGACCCGAACCTGACGGACGGAACGGGCTGATCGACACGCGGGCGACGGCGGCGATCTGCGAGTCGGCCGAGACCGGCCGGTCGAGCTCTAGTCGACCGTGTTGCGCAGCGTGCCGACCCCTTCGTAGGTGATCTCGATCTCGTCGCCGGGCTCGATCGTTCCCGGATTGGCCGGGCTGCCGAACGCGATCACGTCGCCCGGCGCGAACGTGAACCGTTCGGAGAGGAAGGAGACGATCTCGTAGGGATCGAACAGCATCAGCTCGGTGTTCGCCTCCTGTCGTCGTTCCCCGTTGATCTCGGTGTGCATGTCGATCCCCGAGGGGTCGAGATCGGTCTCGATCCACGGCCCCAGCGGACCCGAGCCGTCGAACGCCTTCCTCGCCGTGCGCCCGGGCTGGTCCAGCGCGTCGACGTCGTTCATGATCGTGTAACCGCGGACCACGCCGGGAACGTCCTCGGGGGCGACGTCCGTACACTCCTGGTCGATCACCGCCGCGAGCTCGCCGGCGTAGGTGACCTCCTCCGAGAAGCTCGGGTAGGGAATCGCCGTTCCGGGAGGGATCACGGAGACGGGCGGCTTGATGAAGAAGTCGGGCTCCTCGGGGCGTTCGTACTCCATCTGGTCGAGCGTCTCCGCGTAGTTGCGGCCGACGCAGTAGAGCGCCGAGGGCTCGCAGGGCGCGAGCAGTTCCTCAGAATCGATCTCGTAGCTCTCGTCGTCGGTCTCCAGGGTACTGCCGTCGGGATCGTACTCACCGGAGACGACGCCGTCGCGGGTTCGGGCGCGTGCGAGTCGCATACCGGGTGTCGGAACTCGGGCTACGTAGCTGGTTCCATGTCCGGCCGGAACGCGCCCCCGTCGCCGCGGAGGATGGCGTGGAGGTCCTCCAGGCTCTCGATCTCGTAGGCCGGCGCGGCCGGCAGCTCGTAGCCATTGCGGTGCGGCCGGCGGACGAACGCACAGTCGACGTCCGCCTCGGCGGCCGCGAGCACGTCCACGCCGCTGTCGCCGACGTACAGCGCGTTTCGCGTGTCCAGGTCGGTCAGCGCGCGCTCGAGGTAGTAGGCGCTCGGCTTCTTTCGGTCGATCCCCTCGAGCGTCGGCTCGCGGCCGTAGTGGGTCTCGAACAGCCCGTCCAGTTCGTAGAACTCGAGGATGTGCTCGATCGTCCGGTGCTGGTTGTTGCTGACGACGCCGAGATCGGCCGAGAGCTTCGAGAGCGTCGGAACGTCCTCGTACAGCGGCTTTCCGCCGTTTCGGATCAGCTCGCACTGGGCCTCGGAGGCGTTCATGTCCCGGCGGTACCAGAACTCCGCCGGATCGAGGCCGTACTCGTTGGCGATCCCCTCGAGCGTCTCGGTCGTGATTCCCATCAGCTCCTCGACCTCCTCGGCGCTGGGATCGACGTCGAACTCGGCGTAGGTCTTCCGGATCGCCTCGCGCAGCACCGCGCGATCGGTGGGCTCGACGAGGATGCCGTCGTTGTCGAAGAGTACTGCGTCGTACTCAGGCATGGGCCACCTCCTCGACGAGCTCGGGGCCGTCGTTCGCGGGGCTGTTCACCCTCGTCGAGACCGGATAGGCACGCAGTTCATCGCCGTCGATCGGCGCGGGCACCTCGGCATCCGCGAGCCACTCGCGTTCGGTCTCTCCCGGAAGGATCGCCGCCATCCGGTGGTGGAGCTCCTCGACTACTTCGTTGGGCTCGGTGGTGACGATCGCGAACGTCTCCACGGGGTCGGGAGCGGCGGGCTCGCCGGCGCCGAACGCGGAGAGGTCGGTCTGCTCGACCGTCGGCGTCCACCGACTCCAGAGGCCCGCCATCGCGAAGGGCTCGTCGTCGCGGCGGGTCACGTAGTAGGGCTGTTTTCGACCGTCCCCTTCCTCGACCCACTCGTAGAAGCCGTCCGCGAGCACCAGACACCGGCCCGCCGAGGGCACGCTGTCCCGCTCTGCGGATCGCGCGTAGGCGTCGCGAAAACTGGGCTTCTCCGCGAGGGTCTCGGCGCGGGCGTTGATGAACTCCGTCGAGTCGTCGTCGGCCCATTCGGGGACGAGTCCCCAGCGAGCGGTCGTGATCGCGTCGTCGGCATCGTCACGGATCACCGGCAACCGCTCCCGCGGAGCGGCGTTGTACGTCGGCTCCAGATCGATGGAGGTCGCGGCGAACCGCGCGCCGAGCTCGTCGGGCGGCGTGTAGATGCCGTAGCGTCCGCACATGATTTGAGAGAGGGGCCGGCGGGACATAAGCTCCGGCGTTCCAGCCGGTATCACCAGGAGCGCACGGGCTTCTCGCCCGTAACGCCCACGATTACGCCGAGAAGGCCCTGCTAGCCTCGTGGTATACCAGTAGAACAGTCGAGACGGTAGATCAGGTCTACTCGTCACGGACACGAACCGTGCTCGTTCATCGGTCGCGGTGATCGGCATCGCTGTTGTGATATCATCGGCCACGTTGTACTCCTCAGCGGCTGGGGCGCGTATTCCGCAAATTTGACTCGAACAGATCAGCATCAACTCGCTCATTGCAACGTCGCTTGTCGGAAACAGCCTGATCACCCGTGAAATACGAAACGTTAACATGGTACATGACCTATGAGAGATGAGCGTTCTTCGGTTCGGCGGGCAGGCAACGTGTACTGTGCCGACGGACTCTCCCGATAACGGAAACCAGCCATGCCAAAAGTAACTACAGCAGCCACAGACAGGGAAATGGGCCCAGTCACACCAGCCGATGGGACGCCAATTGCATTCGAACGAGCCGAGAGCGGCGAATTCGTCCGGAATCGATGGCATCAATCGCCCCGGGGAGGAGGTGAACGAGTCGTGAGAATCCCCTGGAACATAGAATCCCATCTCAGAGAAGAGCGGGTGGCCACGGAAGTGGCCGATGGTGTCTACCAGCTCTGCTCAGCCATGACCAATATGTACCTCATCGAGGACGATGATGGACTGACACTGGTCGATGCGGGATTACCTGCTCAGATGGAACTGCTGCAGTCCGGCCTCGAACGAATCGGGGCCGAGATAACCGACATTAAAGCGCTGATTCTAACGCACATAGATCCGGATCATATAGGGCTGGCTGAACCGCTTCGGAAGGAGGGGATCCCCGTTTGGATCCACGAAGATGGGTACGAGGCAGCTGTGGAAGGCCTAGGCAAGCCGCCTCTAGGATTCTTCCTCCTCATGTGGCGACCCGCTTTTGCGCGATTTATCCGCGCTCTGATGCAGGCTGGTATGGGCGACGAGGAACCGATTGCTGAGGTGAACACATTCACTGACGGTCAGGTATTGGACGTCCCCGGTCAGCCTGAAGTGATCCATACACCTGGACACAGGAAGGGGCACTGTTCGTTCTGGTTGCCGGATTCTCGAATCCTCTTCGCTGGCGACGCGCTGCTAACGTTTGATATCATGAGTGGGAAAGCCGTGGATCCCGAGCCCGTGCGGGGAGGGAACATGTTTAACTTCGATAAAGGGCAACAACAGGTCTCCGCACGAAAATTGGCCGCTCTCGGCCAAATGACCCTGCTGCCTGGACATGTTCAACCATGGGAGGGAGATCTCGGGGAGCTTTATTCTCCCGTGGAATACGTTCAACCATCGGAGGGAGATCACGGGGAGGTTCATACTCCCGCTGATTAATGACCGCGCTCTCAACAGGAGATTTGCTCGCCCACAAGCCCATATCAGATTTGGAGGAACGACGCGGTATGTCGTTACCGGATATCAAGAATCTCCCACTATGTATTAGAAATCGGGTGTTCGAATCCGCTGTATCTTCCACGCTATTTACATCAATAGTTGGTTATGTCGTTGAGTCTCTGCAGGATATACAGTGCGTATCTCGCATGGAAGCCGGCCGAGAATTTGCGTGTTAGACCCGTTCGAAGCAACGGTGAGGTACCGTGTCGCTATCGGACCGAGCCTTAGACGCCGATGACGTCCCGCCAGAGGTACGTGTTCGTGTGTTGGACGAACTGAGTGATCTGCCCGTCTTCGCCGCGTTCGAGCGCTTTGAGACGCCCTTCTACGCCGTCGAAGTCGTCGCTCGGCGATCCTACACGGACGGTCGGCGAGTCGATGGGCGACGTGTGATCAGGCGTCGCGTTCACGTTCTTCATCCGCCCGACGGAACCGTTCCAAGAAGTCGAAAGTGAACGGTACGCGCCAGTGACTTAGCGAGGCGAAAAACCGGGAAAGGAGCTCATCCATCGCCCGGTCGTGTATCGATCACCGTCAGAGGCTGGATACCGGCGGAGCCATAACGGTACACGCCAGTGCTCTCCCCGAGTATCCGGTTACGAGTTCGTGGTCCGTCCACTTTCACTCACTCCATGAATATTCCAGTGTTTACGTAAGCGTCGTTTACAGGGCCGTATCGATGAGGGTAGCGGTCCCTCGACGGAGTCGTTCCGAGAGTGCCTGCGAGGAGATTCCCAAGCGGTCCGCGACGTCTGCCAACGTCGCCCGCCGAGGAATCTCGTAGTAACCGAGCTCACGTGCGGTGGTCAGTGCTTCTCGCTGGACAGTCGTAAGCTGGGCTTCCGCCTTACTGGTGGCTTCCTTCTCCTCGTAGATCGATGTGAGGTGAAAGTGAAGGTCGTTCTCCTCACACACGTCGCGGTACCGATAGAGCGTCTCTCGATCGGGCATGCGCATTCGGGCGTTCCAGCCCTCATGCGAGATCGTCGAATCAAGGAGGCTGATGTCCAACCCGCTCCACGACGGAAAGGTGGCGACGCTTTCTCCGTAGTCAGTAAAGGTCGCTCGATACATGCGGCGGCTCAGCGTTTCAGCGAGTTGGGACACGTTCGTCACGGTGGGGTCGGCGGCCAGTCCGTCCTCGAAGGCTGCAAGATCGCCCCCCTCCGCCCAAAACAGGTAGTTGATACCCTCGGCGGTGTGGTATTGCTCCTCGTGGGTGACGATCGTTTCGGGGGCGTGATCGAGGGCGTCTCGAAGGATTGGCGAGTCCGCCCGGAACTCAACGACTAACATACGGCTACTACGGCGAGGAGGGATAAAGGGGTAGTACCTCCGTCCCGGTCGTCCGACTCCGACGAACACACGCTCGCTATTCAGCACGTCACTTCTCTCGACCGCGGAGGACGTCAGTACGACCTTCGAGTCAGTCCACGAGCGTGATCGACTGACAGATATGCCTCGAGCCGGTCGGACTCCTCCCGGTCGAACCCGACGAAAACAGGAGTTCATCGATGTCGAGCCTCGTGCAACGCACCAGGTACGAACGTACCCGAGTTTCGACAGTTCGAGGCCCTCTCGACTCCAAAACGGGCTCGATTCCGTTAGGGAAGCAACCGGACAGGTCGACCAGAGTAGGGCGGTCCGACGTGCTGGCAAGTGTGGAACACGCTGGGACGAACGCATCGGAAACGCGGTGTCCGAACGTGGTTCTGTGAACGAAAAACGGGTCAACGGCCGCGAAGCGGTACGTAGAACGCCGAGACGTCCCTCGAACGAATTCGTGCTTACTGAAACGTCGCCGATCACGAACACACTATGAACGAAGGGCGAGAAGCGGTTCGCAGGGGATTTGACGGGGGCCCTCGATGGTCCGCGTATGAGCTACTCGCGGATCGTCGAGCTCGAGGGCCACATCATCGACTCGGGGATGATGGGCCAGTGTATGGGCATCATCATGGACATGGACGGCTGGTTCTCGGTCGAGAAGTTCGACGTCGGGACGCGACGACACGAGGAGTCCTACGCGCGGATGCGCGTCTCCGCCGAATCGGAGGAGACGCTCGGCGAGATCATCCATCAGCTCAATCAGAACGGCGCGACCCTACAGGACCCGATCGACGCACAGGTCGAGCCCGCACCCGACGACAAGGTCGTCCCCGCGGGGTTCTACTCGACGACCAACCACCCGACCGAGATCCGCTATCAGGGCGAGTGGCTGTCGGTCGACCACATCGAGATGGACTGTGCGGTGATCGTCGAGCCGGATCGCACGGACGACCGTCGCCCGTCGGAGGAGGTCGAGGCCGGGGATCGAGACGGCGCCAACGGGCCACGCGCGTACACGAAGACGCTCAACGCCATCGAAAAGGGCGATCGCGTCGTGGTCGGCGAGGCCGGCATCCGGGTCCACCCGCCCGAACGCCCGCGAAGCAGCGAGGGCTCGTTCGGGTTCATGCAGGGTGGCATCAGTAGCGAGCGCCCCTCGGTGACCCAGATCGGGAACGTCGCCGACGCGATCGAGGAGACCAAGTCACGGGGCGGAAAGGTGGTCTGCGTCCCCGGTCCAGCGGTGATCCACTCGGGGGCCAGAAACGACCTCGCCCGGCTGGTGCGTGAGGGGTACATAGACGCGATCAGCGCGGGCAACGGCTTCGCGGTCCACGACCTCGAGCGTGACCTCTACGGCACCTCGCTGGGGATGGAGGTCGAGACGATGAAACACCCGCGAAAGGGCCACAAACACCACATCTACACGATCAGTGAGATCATCCGCGCCGGCGGGATCGAGGCCGCCGTCGAGGAGGGAATCGTCGACGACGGGATCATGTACGAGTGCGTCGAGAACGACGTCCCCTACGTGCTCGCCGGGTCGATCCGCGACGACGGGCCGCTTCCGGACACGATCACCGACTCCGTCGAGGCCCAGAACGCCATCCGCGAACAGGTCCGCGACGCCGACCTCGTGTTGATGCTCGCGACGCTGCTCCACTCCGTCGCCGTCGGGAACTGTCTACCCTCGACGACGCGGGTGGTCTGCGTCGACATCAACCCCGCGACGGTCACCCAGCTACTCGACCGAGGTAGCGCCCAGGCGATCGGCATGGTGACCGACATCGGCACGTTCGTCCCCCTGCTCGCCGACGGCCTGCTCGAGGAGTGACTCGGCGACCACGGGACGACTCTCTGTTCGACTTCTAGAGCGAGTTCGGACCCGCTCGAGCGCGCTGTACGGGACTCCCGACGCTCGTAGCGACGACCCCTCCACGCCTGTGTGCCGTGCTATCGGCTCCCAATAATATACATTAACGATCATTACCGTCTCGGGGAGTAGTATAATATGATTAATCGTTACATTTATGGTGGGATCGCGAGTCGACACGACTGCAGTGATCAATGATGTACGTACGCTCGCCCTCCGCGGGGAAATCAACCTCGATCGACCGCACCGCCCGCAGACCACCGATAGATCGACTCGGATAACGAACGACGAGACACCACACATGTACACCGACTCCGACAACACCGGCTGCCCGACCGTCCCGATGACCCGCACGATCGAAACCGACACCGAGACCCGACGCGAGAACCTCGAAGAGCTCGTCTGGAGCCACCGGACCGACCGACCCACGCGGGGTGAGCGCCGATGATCGACGAGATCGGCGACACCGACACCACCGTCCGCGACGTCGACAACCCCGCCGCCCGGGAGTTCCGACGGAAGCTCGAGGATCAGACGTTCACGTTCGCGCCCGGCGTCTACCACGCCCTGGACGCCCGCCTGGCGGAGATGACCGGCCACGACGCCGCCTACATGAGCGGCTACTCCACCGTTCTGGGCCAGTTCGGCTTCCCGGACCTCGAGATGGTCACGATGTCCGAGATGGTCGAGAACGCGAAGCGGATGGTCGACGCCTGTACGATCCCGATCGTCGCCGACTGTGACACCGGCTACGGCGGCATCCACAACGTCCGGCGCGCCGTCCGCGAGTACGAGAACGCCGGCGTCGCGGCGATTCACATCGAGGACCAAACCACGCCGAAGCGCTGTGGCCACATCGCTGGCAAGCAGATCGTCCCCCGTGAGAAGGCCGAAGCGCGCTTCTCGGCGGCCGTCGACGCGAAGCAGTCCGACGACACGGTGATCATCGCCCGCACCGACGCCTACGGCAGCGCGAACGGTGACTGGGAGGAACACCTCGAGCGCGGCCGACTCTACGCCGACTGTGGCGTCGACCTGGTCTGGCCCGAGATGCCCGACCCCAGCCGGGAGGACGCGGTGAACTACGCCGAGACCATCCACGAGACCCACCCCGATCTGGACCTCGCCTTCAACTACTCCTCGTCGTTCGCCTGGTCCGAACAGGAGGACCCGCTGACGTTCGAGGAGCTGGGCGACCTGGGGTATAAGTACATCTTCATCACCCTGTTCGGGCTGCACTCGGGCGCCCATGCGGCCTACGAGGACTTCAAGAACATCGCCGAGAACGACGAACAGGCGCAGTTCGACCTCGAGGACCGCTACATCGGCCACCCCACCGAGTCCCACCACGAGCTCTCGCAGGTCAGCCGCTACCAGGACGTCGAGACGCAGTTCGACCCCGAGGCCAGAGCGAGGATCGAGGGTTCGGAAGGGTTCGCCGAGGAGCGCGACACCCTCCAGACCGCCGAGGGCGAGAGCACCGAGGCCGAAAGCGACGACTGATCCCCCGGCCGTTCACCCGTCTTCGTTGTTTTTCGCGTAGGAACGACTAATAATCCGGCCTCCGTAGCGACGAGCAGTACTCGGGCCGTCCATGGTAGAACAAGACAACATCACGAAGAGCAAGGCGATCCATCGACGAACCGGACGGACGTTCTACTACGCGACGAGGCTGCTGCCGGATCGCGTTCGGAACGCGACCTACGTCCTGTACGCGTTCTTCCGCGTCGCGGACGAGGTCGTAGACGACGCCGACGGCGTGAGCTCCGAGCAACAGCGTCGTCGGCTCGAGGAGCTTCGCGCGGAGGCGCTCGGCGAGGTCGAACCGGAGAGCCCCGTCCTGGCCGCGTTCCAGGAGGTGCGGGCCGAGAACGGGATCGACGACGCGACCGTCGAGGAGTTCATCGACGCGATGGCGACCGACATCGGGAAACGTCGCTACCGGAACTACGAGGAACTCGAGGCCTACATGGGCGGTTCGGCGGTCGCCGTCGCCTCGATGATGACCGCCGTGATGGACCCCGACGACCCCGAGACCGCCCGTTCCCACGCGAAGGCGCTCGGCGAGGCGTTTCAACTGACGAACTTCCTGCGCGACGTCCGCGAGGACGTCATCGAGCGCGACCGGATCTATCTCCCGGAGACGACGCTCGCGGAACACGGCGTCACGGCCGAGCAGATCGAGCGCTTCGAGATGGACGAGAACTTCGCCGCCGTCATGCAGGCGGAGCTCGCCCGTACCGAACGGCTCTACCGCGAGGGCGTCGCCGGCATCAAGTACCTCCCCGAGGACTGCCAGCTCCCCGTGTTGCTAGCGGCGGTGCTCTACGCCGAGCACCACCGTCTGATCCGGAACTGCGGCTACGACGTGCTCAACCAGGAGCCCGAACTGGGGACGCTTCGAAAGCTCTCGCTGGTCGTCAGAACGCGCTGGCGCTGGCAGTGGAGCAACGACCCGGAGGAGGTGTTCCGCCGGGTGAGCGCCGTCGGCGGAGCGCGGAGTCCGTCACGAGCCCCGCACCACGAGAGTCTCCCGGCCCGGTGAGGGCGTCCCGTTCTCAGAGCACGTCGAAGTCGAACCAGTCGCTACGCACCAACGTGACCACGAGTCCGACCGCCAGCGCGACGGGGATCCAGTTCCCGAAGTAGGCGTTCACGAGTCCCCACAGGACGAGGAAGCTCACCAGGTCATCGAGGAAGAAGCCACAGGAGTCGAGACGTTTCAGCATCGCCCCGTGGTCGAACGAGAGCTGGAGGATCGCGATGGCGACCGATCCGCTGAGCAGCCAGCCGAGGTAGTTGATCGCGGGTACGCCGTAGTACGGACCGGGGTCGACCCACGCCCAGAAGCCGAGCGCGACCGCGCCGGGATCGAGGATCAGATCCAGCGTCAGCACGAGCGCCAGCGTGAGCCCGAAACGCCGCGGGAGGGAGCGAGTCCGGAGGAAGAGCAGCGCGAGCAGGTAGCTGTTGAGCAGGATCGGGAAGTAGAAGACGGGCAGACCGAGCGGCACGAGATCCAACAGCATCGGCCCGAGCGCGATCCCGTAGGAGAACTCGCCGTAGGGCAGTCCGGTGAGCACGCCCGCCGTCTCGATCGCCCAGGTGAACAACGCGAGGAACGCGAGCCCCGAGAGCGCACGCCGGTCGACGAGGGGGGCGATCCCCGCCACCAGCGGCGAGACCATCACGAGGTTCGCGCCGATCAACAGGTAGGGATGCATCGCGAACTCGGGAGGGAGCAACCCTTCCCGTCCGGCGATCAGCATCGCTACCCCCACGAGCGGGAAGGTGACGGCGATCGTGAACCGGTTGTTCTCGACGACCCGTTCGAGGGTGGACTCGACCCGACGACGGGTCGGGAGAGCGACGACGGTCTCACTCATACGGCTCACCGTCGGTCGTCATCGGCGGACGTTCGGGCGACGATCACTTAGCCCACCCGTTTCGCCCCGGTCGGTCCCTCTTTCGAGCGGGTCACGAGACGGGTGTCCGAGTGCGAGGTCGTGTCGTGTCCCATCGAGGATATCGCTCACCACTGGCCGACTCGTAGCCCGTCGCTCTCCGTGCAGGCCGTGCGGATCTTTCACGAGATGACTCCATGCTACCGTATCTCATAGAGGAACGACGTCGAGATCCCATGGCCAAAACGAGATCATCAGACACGAGTACGGAACTAGAGACGGTCACGTCCGCTGACGGCACGGCGATCGCGTTCGAGAGAACGGGAAGCGGGCCACCGCTCGTCCTCGTCCACGGGGGTGCCTGTGACCACAGGTTCTGGGACCTCTCGGACGTCCGTTCCACGTTCGCAGAACGGTACACGGTGTACGCGATGGATTATCGTGGCGTCGGCGGGAGCGGCGATGACGCCGCCGCGTACGAACTGGAACGGGAGTTCGAGGACGTGGCCGCGGTCGTCGAGTCGATCGACGAGCCGGTGACGCTGCTCGGACATTCCTCCGGGGCACTCTTGTCCCTGGAGGCGGCGCTGCGGACCGACGATCTACACGAACTCGTCCTGTACGAACCCCCGATTCCGGTCGGCGACCACGAACTCTACGACGAGGACGTACTCGCCGAAATGAAGCGGCTGCTGGACGACGGCGAGAACGAACGGGTCCTCGTGCTGTTTCTACGAGAGATAGCCCAATCAACGCCGGAGGAGATCGACGCGCAACGCTCGGCGCCGGACTGGCAGGACCTCGTGGACGCGGCCCACGTCTGGCCCCGCAGCGTGCAGGCGATCGGCGAGTACGAGTTCGACGCTGCACGATTCACGGAGATGACGACGCGGACCTTGTTGTTGTCCGGAAGCGAGAGTCCTCCCTTCTTGAGAGATGCGACAATGGCGGTCCACGATGCACTTCCGAACAGCCGGCTCGTCACCCTCGATGGACACGGACACGAGGCGATGCTCACCGCGCCGGAACGCTTCGTCGCCGAGGTACTCACGTTCGTCAGTGGGCCGAAGTAACGGACCGATCGCTTTTCGTGCGTCCGTTGTCCCACGTAAGCGGTCGGTTCGAATCGCGTGAACCGACCACGTCCGAGGACGTCGCTCTACGGCAGGACCTAGCCGTAGACCAGCGTCCAGAGCCCGCCCATGGTGAACAGCGCGCCGACGACGGAGTTGATCGCGGGGAACCACCAATATGCGCGCGAGACGTCGACAGTCGCGGTGGCGATCGCGGCGACGAGCGCCGGATACACCAGGAAGAGTGCGCCCAGCCGAACGTCGAGCGCGCCGAACGCGAGCGCCGCGAGCGCCCAGCACGCGAGACAGTAGGCGTAGGTCCGGCGTTCGCCGAGCACCGTGGCGGTCGTGCGGATCCCCGCCTCGCGGTCGGGCTCGATGTCGGGGATCGCGGAGAAGGTGTGCATCCCCATCGTCCAGAACCACGCGCCGACGACGGCGAGGGCCGGCGGCTGGCTCCCTGCGAGGGCGACGTAGGCCGCCGCACCCGGGGTGAAGTAGAGCCCGTTGGAGATCGAGTCGAGCACGGGAGTGGTCTTGAAGCGGGCTGGTGGGGTGCTGTAGCCGATCCCCAACGTGTAGAACGCGGCGATCCAGACCAGCGCGCCCGCCGGGAGCAACGGGACGAGCGCGAGGCCGAGCAGGCCGCTCGCGACGACCGCGACCACGACGGACCGTTGACCCGTATATCTCGCCTCGCGATCGTCCTTCTTCGGGTTCGCCCGGTCGACGTCGGCGTCGAAGACGTCGTTGACGCCATAGATCAGGACGTTCGCCGGCAGGAGGAAGAAGGCGAACAGGGCGAGGATCGGCGCCGAGAGCAGATCGAGGGGGGAGGAGGCGCCGAAGACCGCCCCGACGAGCACCGGCCCGGCCAGGTAGATCCAGAAGCGTGGACGCGAGAGCTTCAGCAGGTACGCCGCCCGGTTCATTCCTGCGGTCGGTGGTCTTGCATGACCGCCTCGGCGGTCAGTTGGCCGCTGATCAGGCACATCGGCACCCCGATCCCCGGCGTGGTGTACGAGCCGGTGAAGTAGAGCCCGTCGACCGCCTTCGAGCGGTGCGGCGGGCGGAACACGGCGGTCTGATCCAGCGTGTGAGCGAGTCCTAGCGCGCTGCCGTGCATGCTGTTGTAGCGTTCGGCGAAGTCGTCGATCGTGAAGCGTTCCTCGAAGACGATCCGATCCCTGAGTTCGACGTCCGTGTGTTCGGCGACGTCGTCGAGAACGAGGTCGCGGTAGCGCTCGCGGATCTCGGGGGTGTCCTCGAGGCCGGGTGCGACCGGGACGAGTGCGAACAGGTTGCTGTGGCCCTCGGGAGCCACCTCGTCGTCGGTCTCGCTCGGCACACACAGGTAGTAGGCGGGATCCTCGGGCCACTCGGGCTCGTCGAAGATCTGCGAGAAGTGCTCCTCCCAGTCCGGCGGGAGAACGAGCGTGTGGTGGGCGAGCGGGTCGACGTCGCCCTCGACGCCGAGGTAGAGGAGAAAGGCGGAGGGGGCGTAGGTGCGCGACTCCCAGTACTCCTCGCTGTACTGTCGTTTCTCGGACGGTAGGAGATCGAGTTCGGTGTGGGCGTAATCCGCGTCCGAGACGACCAGATCCGGAAGGAACGTATCGCGGGCCTCGACTTTGAACCCGCCCGCGCGACCCTCGATGGCCTCGACGGGCTGGTCCGTATGGTAGGTCACGCCGAGCTCCTCGCCGAGTTCGGCGATGCCGTCGACCACGCCGCCGATACCTCCTTCGGGGTAGTAGACGCCGAGGTTGAAGTCGACGTGGCTCATCAGGTTGTAGAGCGCGGGGGTGTTGTTCGGCGACCCTCCCAGGAACACCAGCGTGTACTGCATGATCTGCTGGAGCTTCGGGTGTTCGAAGTAGTCCTCGACGTGGTCCTGCATCGAGCCGATCAGTGAGAGCCCGCGGGCGTTGCGGAGCACGTCGAGGTCGACCCAGTCTCGGAACCGGGGGCGGTCCTCGTAGACGAAGTGCTCCATGCCGACCTCGTAGTTGAGTTCGCTCTTCTCCAGGTAGCGCTCGAGGGCCTCGCCGGCCCCGTCCTCGTAAGCCTCGAACGTCTCCTTCGTCGACTCGAGGTCCGACGAGACGTCGACCCGGTCGCCGTCGGGCCGCGCCTCGATGTCCTCGGTCGAACGCGAGGGTCGTGGGCCCTCGTTACCTTTGAAGAAGATCCGGTAGTGAGGATCGAGTCGTTCGGTGCCGTAGTAGTCGTCGGGCGAGCGTCCGAACTCGTCGAAGAACCGCTCGAAGACGTCGGGCATCAGATACCACGACGGCCCCATGTCGAATCTGAAGCCGTCGGACTCGAGACGAGAGGCACGGCCGCCGAGCGACTCGTTCTTCTCGAGGACGTGGACGTCCGCGCCGGCGTCCGCGAGGTAGCACGCCGTCGAGAGTCCGCCGAACCCGCTCCCGATCACCGCGACCGACTGCTCGGACAGCTTCATGGCGCTACGTTGGCCAGCGAGCGTATAAAATCGCGGTTACCGGGGGACGCAGGGGCCGTCCCTACCCCGGCCATGGACGGAACGGCGATGGTCACGGGCGCGAGCCGGCGGACGTCGCGCCGATGTTCGTCCGGGCGGCGTGGCTCGATCCTGCCGAACTCGACGGGCGAACCCTCGGTCTCGAGGAACGGTGAAGCGCGACGCGATAGCCCGGTCGTCCCGACCGGGATCAATCGATTGGCACGGCCCTCAGCCGGGAACGTGTCGGTCGGCCGAAACCAATATATGTCAATACGACATACACATGTTCGCTGGCAGCGAGCCAGACACGCGGGGTGGCGGCGTAATGCCCGACGCCGCCACCCGTGCCTCTGATGCGTTTTCCGTCAGTTCGGATCCCGAAGTGCCCGCCTCGTCGGTGGGTCGCGATCACAGCTCCCGGCGGGTGTCGGGGTCGTCGAGCTCCCAGAGCAGTTCGGGGAGGAAGGCCTCGAGGTTGTCGATCAGCCGGCGTTCGCTCACGTCGAGTCCCTCGCAGTGTTCGCGGGCGCTCTCGCGAACGTCGACGCGGAGATCGCCGTCGCGTTTCCGCACCGCGAGCGGGAAGATCGAACACCGGGTCGGTTTCCAGCCGTGTTCCGCGTGTAGTGCACAGAGTCCGTCATCGCGGAGGAAGTAGCAGGCCGCGCCGTCCTCGTCGACGTGCTCCTCCCGATCCTTCCCCTCGCGGCGGACGAACTCCTCGCCGCGAAAGGATGTGGTCGTCTCCGCGAGGTCGGCGTAGTCGGCGAGGTTCGCGAAGTCCTCCTCGTAGAGCAACACGCCGTGCTGGCAGCACCAGGTGCAGTCGTCGACGCATTCGAAGGTAAGGCCGGGATCGAACTCGACGATCGCCTCGCGACCGGGGTGGACCTCGACGCGCTTCACACCCTCGACAGACGATCAGTGGGGATAAGCGTCCGGATACGGACGAACGTGACGAGTCGATGAACGTCGCTCGACCCGTGGAATGGAGGTCGGATCGACTCGGTTATCCGTGATCGATCACTGGAAACGGGTGATCCCAGAGAGGGGCGTTCGGTCGCGAGTCAGTCGAGAGCCGCCTTCCGGTGGCCCTCCTCCTGTTCGTACTCGCTCTCTCGGTCGGGAAGCGGAAGGATCGGCTCCTCGCAGTCGGCCGGCCCGTCCCGAACCCGAAAGATTCCCCAGAGTCCCCCCTCGAGGTACTGTCCCAGCTTCCGTTCCTGATAGATGTAGTCGCCGACTCCGTCCGCACCGCCCTCCAAGGGGAGTTCGTGAGCCTTCCCTGTCGAGATGTCGGATTGCGTACCGACCAGTCGCGCCTGCGGGACGTTGTTACGTCGCCACTGGTGGCCCGCCAGGTGGAACGAGATTCCGTTACCCCGGTCTGCAGGCTGGCTCACGCGAAGCATCACCGGGTCGTCCGTGTAGGCGCGCAGCAGCGGTGTGTTCGGATCGCCGTGTACCTCCGAGCTGTAGACCTTGTGCTGGCGTTCGTCGTTCGCGAACCGGTGGGCGAACGGCTCCGAGCGGTAGTTGATCCCTTGGAACCCCTGATCCTCCTGCTCGCCGATCTGGTTGCAGGGCACGTCCGCGATGTCATCGTCTCCCTCTTCGCCGAGTCCAACACGCGGAATCGGACAAACGCCCTCGTCATCGTTGACGATGAACATGCCCTCCGTGAACATCAGCGCGAACTCCCGGAAGTCCTCACCATCATGGTTTGTGATTATCGCTCGAGTTCCGTTTCGCACTGGTTCGCCCGTCTCGGGATCGAGCCACGCCGATCCCGTCGGTTCGATGATCAGGTTGCCGAACGCGCCGTGGTGGCGGTTGCTGGGCACGTCCGCGAAGTCCGAGATTATCGCCGTTCCGAGCGAGCGCGCCTGCTGGCCGTCGTCTACCTCGCCATTGGTCGTCGGTGCGGGATCCGCGAACCACCGATAGGTCCGCGTTTCGCCGGGCGCGACCGTCGAATCGAAATTGAACCCGACCGCCGATCCGGCCGACCCCTGGTCGTCGAACAGGAGGTTCTGGGGCTTCAGCGAGATGCGCTGGGAGCGCTGCCAGTCGGCGTCGGGTTCGATGTCGAACGTCGGATGGGCGTGATCCTCATCGAGGTCGCCCAGCGCGTTAGTGAGATTGATCTCGATGCACTCGCCGGCGTTGGCCCGAATCGTCAGCGGTTCGGGGTTCTCGCCGTTCTGCACCGTCTCGACCTCCTCGTCGAGCACGAAGACGATGCCGTGGGGGTCGTGATCGCCGTAGTCGTTGTACTCGATCTCCGTTTGAATGGCGGTGACGTCGTACGTCCGTGTGGGCGTCCCCGCGGGACAGGGCTCGCCCGGTTCGACGGACTCGGGCGGACGTTCGCCGATACTGTCGTTCTGGCGTTCGTCCCTGTCCGGCGGGTAGCACCGACTGTCGTCCTCCTCGTAGAGCAGCTTGTCCTTGTGGCCCCGCTTGGTCCAGTCCGAGAACGGGGCGGGATGGCCCATCTTCTCGAGCTCCTTTCGGCTAATCGTCCCGCGGGGGGCGTTTCGATCCGGAAGCGCCTGGAGATGGTCGACCTCGCTTCCGAACAGCCGGAAGATCCCCCACATCCCCTCCCAGAGGTCCTGAACGATCTCCGAGCCATAGAGGTGATCCCAGATCGGCAGGCCATCGGGGTTCGGAAGTTCGTCGATCCTGGTGTCCGCCTCGAGGAGTTCGAAGGTGAACGCTTCCGAGGGACCGATGATCTGGGAGGTCGTTTCGGCGCGTTGAAGCCCGTCGGGCTGGCCACGGAGGCCGTGAATCCCGAAGTTGTGCTGCTCCTCGTAGGGACCCTGGAGCACCCGAAGCCGGATTGGATCACCGGAATACGCCTCCAGTAGCGGCGTGGGCGGGTCGCCGTGCAGCCGCGAGCTGTGGACGTACGCCGGATCGTTCCCCTCGTCGTTACGGCGGAAATAGGGAGCGGTCCGGTAGTTGATCGCGCCCAAGCCCGCGTTCTGGTTGTGTTCTACCTGCTGGTTGATGAACTCGCCGTCGCGGTTCCGGAGCGGCGCGAAGTCGTGATAGAGCAGCGCGAACTCGCGGAACGCGGGCTCGTCTGCGGGATCGATGATCGCTTGCGTGCCGCTTCGGATCTCCTCACCCGTGTGGGGATCGTGCCACGTCGAGTCGGCGGGTTCGATGATGATCGCCGCGAACAGCCCGTTCTGGGCTTCCGGAATTCCGGTGATGTGGTCGTGGAAGAAGATCGTCCCTTCCTCGTTGGCGAACCAACGGTACTGCATCTCCTCGCCAGGGTCGGTACCCTGATCGTAGTTGTAGCCGACGTTCGCCGAGTCCGATCCCAGCGGGTCGAAATCGACGAAGTGGGGGTGGACTCCCTTCCCGCGTTCGAGCTCGTTTTTCAGGGTGATCTCAACGCAATCGCCGACGTTGGCGCGGATCACCAACGGCTCGGGGTTCATCTCGCCGTTGCGGACCGCCTCGGCGTCCTCCTCCAATACGTACACCTTCCCCTCGGGATCGTGGTCACCAGCGTCGTTGTAGACGACGTTCGCCGGGAGCGCGACGATCGTGTACTCGCGGGTCTCGCCGAGCACCTCCGGATCGTACTCTTCGGGATCGCAGGGATCGTCGTAGGGGGCGCCGGGGACGACGTCGCCGAGCGCCTCGGCCTCCTCGGGCGTGGGATCACGACCCTCCTCCTGCGATCCCGGTGGCTTGGGCGGGAGTTCACCGTCCTCGCCGGGGATGAACTCGGGGAACCCCGCGATCTCCGAGTCGGCGTCGAGCGGCGGGTCGCTGTTGGGCAGCGTCTGGAGATCGTCGCGTTCCTTATCGAGTACGCGCATGATCGCGTTCATCCCCTCGCCGTAGTGGGGGAACATATGGCAGTGGAACAGGTAGTCTCCCGTGTCCTCGCCGTTGCCCGCCCCGACTTCGAAGGCCTCGTCGAACTCGGTATCCGGCGAGATGGAGCCGGATCCGTGCGCGATGGTGAGCCTGGCCTCCCACGCCGATGCCGGGCCGATGGTCTGGGAGTCGATGGTGTCGGACTCGGTTTCACCGGGGATCGTCTTCCAGCGGTGGCCGTGGAGGTGGTGGACGTGGTTCTCCTCGACCTGTGCGCCGACGACGACCATCTTGACGGGATCACCGGTATAGCAGGGAAAGACGGTATCGCCGCCGCCGGGATCGCCGTGGACCCACGAGCTGTAGAAGGTTTCTTCCGCCGCGTCCTGGAGACGGGCGCTGGTCGGTTCCGCGCGGTAGTTGATCGCGTGAATGTGCTGTGGGGTATCGGTTCCGGGCCACGTCGGCTCGCTACCATCGGCATTGACGACGTCGATCGAGTCGTGATAGCAGACGATGAACTCGCGGTGACTCACGCCGTCGGGCTCGATGATGTCGGCCTTCGTGCCGCTTCGCAGCTCCTCACCGGTTTCGGGATCCCGCCAGTCGGCATCGGGCGACTCGACGACGATCGCGCCGAACAGCCCGCGCGTATGGAGGTTGTTGTCGTCGAACCGTTCCTCGGGATCGCTGAAGATCGCAGGGTTCGCGTTATCGCTGAAGAAATGCGTTCCTTGGTCGTCCGCGTACCAGCGATAGGTGATCGACTCACCCGGTGGGACGGTGGTGTCATCGTTGTAGCCGACGGCCATCCCGTCGGATTCGTTGACCTCGTAGGGGAGACCGAACTGGTGCATCGACGCCTGGCGATCGAGGTCGTTGTGGAACTCGATCTCGACGATATCGCCTCGGTTGGCGCGAATGACTAGCGGTTCGATCACTGATGTGTCGACGTCGGCTTCCCCGGGCGTACACCCTGATGCACGGCATGCAGCCTCCCTGTTCTCCTCAAGGACGTACATCACGCCGTTGGGCTGGTGCTGGCCGAAGGCGTTGTAGACGATATCCACGTCGATCGCGTGCACCGTGAACTCGCGCACTCGCCCGCCTTCGTCCGGCGTATGGGGACTCTCTAGACCCTAAATCCCAGATTTCCACGATCACTACCGGCCGATTCGAAGCGGAGATTCGTGGCTTAGGGAGGGAAAACAGTAATCAAATGAGAATTATCATCTCACTACTAGATGTGGTCTAGCCTTCGGACACCGAGCGATACCGAAGCGTCTGCAGTAGGAGAGGGTCCGAGGGTCGGCCACTAGCCGATGCTCTCCGATTCGGTCCGCTTCGACGCCGAATCAGTCGAGTCGCGACCATCTTCGCGATTAATTACACACGAATGTGGTCAACTATATACCGTGGAGTTCCGTAGCGACGGGCGATGAACGACGGTAACGCCGATGCGAGCGACGGGACCCCGACGCGGAGGCGGCTGCTTCGTGGGGCCGGTCTGGTCGCCGGCGGACTCGCGGCGACCACCGCCGCGGGAACGGTCGGCGCGCTCGCCGGCGGACCGCTCGGCGGCGACGGCGATCGTCTCCCGTTCGACGGCGAGTCGAGCGGCGAGTCCCACCTGGCCTGCGAGGAGCCGAGCCAGCCGTGGGCCGACGCGAGCGACCCGAACGAACGGTATCTCCAGCTCGTCGCCCGACAGCTGGAACTCCGCCGGACCTATCGCCCGAACCTGGACGAGGAGGCGATCCGTTCGGTCCTCCGCGAGCGCCAGGACGAGTTCGACGGTCACCTCGTCTTCTTCGCGATGAGCGAGTTCGGCCAGCCCAGGGCGTTTCTGCCGGAGGCCGTCTCGGACGGTCAGACCTGTCTGGAGACGGTGCTCGATCGGGTCCACGAGGAGAAGTGGCGCGCGCGCGACTCGGACCTCCGGGACGTCCGCGATCAGACGTTCGATGAGGTCCGCGGGATCCACCAGGGACTGGCCGCCGTGTACCACGAGGAGGGCAGCGCGGGCTACGACATCGAGTTTCCCTGGAACGACGCCTACAACTTCATGACGATCCGCCAGGCCGTCGGCCTGGTCGACTGGGTGACGAACGCCACGGATCCGTGGCTCGACGGGCTTCGGCTCACCTACTGATTCTCGTCAAAACGGAGGAGCGAACCCGGACGTGGGCTACCCGCTCGCGCGATCGACGCCGAACGTCTTTCGCTCGCCGACCGCGTTCGATGTCGTTGCTCGCCGGGTCGTGAGGTGAGCCGGCGGCGGAGCGAAGCGAGGACGCGCCGGCCTCGGCCCCCTCACCCCGTGTTCTTCATCCCGGCGGCGATTCCCTTGACCGTGAGTCGGAGGGTCCGCTCCTCGGCGTCGGTCCGATGGGTCTGTCCCAGGAGGTGGGTCTGCAACAGGTTCAGCGGATCCACGTAGGGGTTTCGCCGCTCGAGGCTCTCCTCGAGCCACTCCCGGCGGACCAACCCCTCGCGGCCGGTGATCTCGGTCACGAGCTCGACCGCCCGGTCGTACTCGTCGTTGAGGCGGGGGAAGAACGTCTCGCGCAGCGAGGCCTCCGCGAGCCCGGCGTACTCGGCGGCGATCTCCATCTCCGTTCGCGCGAGCGCGAGCCCGGCGTTGTCCAGCGTGGTCCGGAAGAAGGGCCACTCGTCGTACATCTCTTGGAGCGTCTCGACGTCTCCCTCCTCGAGGTAGGCGTCGATCCCCGATGCGAGCGCGTACCAGCCCGTGATGATGCACCGTGACTGGGTCCACGAGAACACCCACGGGATCGCTCGCAAGTCCTCGACGGTCCGTTGGCCGCTGCGCGAGGCGGGTCGCGAGCCGAGGTTGAGCTCCTCGATCACCGTGATCGGCGTCGCCTGCTCGAAGTAGCGGACGAAACCCTCGCTCTCGAGCAGGTCGCGGTACTCCTCGCGGGCGGCGTCGGCCATCGTTCCCATCGCCTCGACCCACTCCTCCTCGACCGCCTCCTCGGGCTCGTGGATCGCCTTCCGACGCGAGCGGACCTGCGCGTTGACCATCTGCTCGACGTTCCGCTCGGCGATCCGGGGGTTTGCGTACTTCTCGGCGATCGCCTCGCCCTGTTCGGTGAACTTCACCTGTCCCGAGACGGACTCGTTGGGCAGCGCGAGCAGCGCCTCGTTCATCGGCCCGCCTCCCCGCGAGATCGAACCGCCGCGACCGTGAAACAGCCGCATCGTCACGTCGAAGTCGTCGGTGATCTCGGCGAGGCGGCGCTGGTTGTGATAGAGCGACCAGTTCGCCGCCAGGAAGCCGTTCTCCTTGTTCGAGTCGGAGTAGCCGAGCATGATCTCCTGGGTGTTGCCGCGGGCCTCGAGCGCCCGGCTGTAGGCGGGGTTCTCGAACAGCTCGCCCATGATTCGGCGAGCGCCCGAGAGGGCGTACTCGGTTTCGAGCAGGGGGACGACGTCGATCCCGGCGTGATCCGGCAGCGCGATGACGCCGGCCTGTTCGGCGAGGAAGAGCACCTCGAGGACGTGGCTCGGCTCCTCGGTCATCGAGATGGCGTAGGTGTCGATGGCATCGTCGCCGTACTCGGCCTGCCAGTCGGCGAGCCGGGCGAACAGTTCGAGCACCGTCCGGGCGGTCTCCGAGAGCTCCGCCTCCTCGTCGCGATACAGCGTACCGGGGTCGATCACCCGTTCGTCCTGCAGGATCGCCTCGGTGAGCGTCTCGGCGCGCTCCTCCTCCGAGAGTTCGCGGTAGTCGATCCCCTCGAGCGCGAGCGCTTCCGCGACCGCCTCGGTGTGGTTCTTCTGGTGGTCGCGCAGGTCGAGGCTCGCGAGCGAGAAGCCGAACGTGTCGACCTGTCGGCGCAACGGGTCGACGTGGGCCGAGACGACGCTCTCGGCGCCGTTGTTCCGGGCGCTTTCGGCGATGACGTCGAGGTCGGCGCGGAACTCGTCGGGGTCCTCGTAGCCGCCGGGGCGGACGTCGTCGATCCGGTTGATCCGCTCGCGCATCAGTTTCAGCTTCTGGCGGTAGGGCTCGCGCGGGTAGCGCTCCTCGGTCACGCGGGCGACCTCGGGTAGGCGTTCGCGGTCGGCGGCGAGCGACTTCTCGAAGGCCTCTCCCACGCTGATTCGGCTGCCGTCCTGGCTGAGCACGCCCGAGAGGCGCTTGAGCGCGTCCCGGTAGCGATCGAGGACGACGCGACGCTGGCGCTCGAGCGTCTCCGCGGTGACCTCGGGGGTGACGTAGGGGTTGCCGTCGCGGTCCGAGCCGGCCCACGAGCGGAACTCGAACAGCTTGGGGACGTCGATCGAGTGGCCCGCCTCCTCGAGCGCGGTCTCGAACTCGTCGTAGACCTCGCCGACGACGTCGAAGATAGTGTTCTCGAGGTACCACTGAACGTTTCGCGCCTCATCGGACGGCCCGGGTCGGCGATACCTGACCTGTGGCGTCTGCCAGAGGCTGACGACCTCGCTCTCGATGTTTCGCTCGATGTGGCCGGTCTCCTTTCTCGTGAGCGTCCGCTCGTCGAGCGTCTCCAGGTCGAGCGCGACCGAGCGAAGCTTCGACTTGACGGTCTTTCGGCGGGCCTCGGTGGGGTGGGCGGTGAACGTCGG
This sequence comes from Halalkalicoccus sp. CG83, assembly GCF_037081715.1. Lineage (NCBI taxonomy): Archaea > Methanobacteriati > Methanobacteriota > Halobacteria > Halobacteriales > Halalkalicoccaceae > Halalkalicoccus > Halalkalicoccus ordinarius. The sequence continues at coordinate 1,120,353 of NZ_JAZDDH010000001.1, read as the reverse complement.
CTCGATGAGAACGTCCTCGAGGATCCGCTCCGCGGTGTGGCGGTCCTCCTCGGCGAGCGCTTCCGCAGCGACCTCGAGGCTGTCGCCGAGGGTCCGTTCCTGGGAGGCGCTTCGGATCGATCGTACCCGTTCTCGCTCCTCGGCGAGGTTGATCAGCTCGAAGTAGGTGGTGAACCCGCGGGCGACGATGCTCTCGCGCTCGGGGGTGAGTCGATCGAGGATCTGGTGCAGTCCCTCCCTGGAGTCCGCCTCGCCGTCGCGGTAGGCGATCGACGCGGTTCGCAGGGTCTCTACTGTCTCGAAGTCGTTCCGGGAGGCCTGGGCGTGGATCGTATCGCCGACCATCGCCCCCAACTCCCGGACGTCCTGATTGACGCTGCGGTTGTGCAGCTCGTCATCCATGTGTGCTGGCTACACGGCCCGGGGGTAAAGCCTACTGTTATCGATAAGCGTCGACACGGAAACGAGTAAAGCGCGACCCGCGGCGGCCACGCCCCTCGTCAGCGAACTCGACGGGTAGAGCGGCGGCCGAACGAGGGAAGGGACCGACGACGTCGTCGAGTCGGCCGTTCGAAGCTTCGCCGGTTCGAGACCGAAGCGCGATCGACACGGACCCAACGTCGATGATCCGTCGGTGTCGCGGCGTCCTGGAGCGAAGGATACTGGCTTCTCGGCGAGCGAAGACGCGTATGGTCGACCTCGGGACGACGGCGCTTCGGTTCGTACAGCTCTACGGCCCGCTCGCGCTGCTCGTCTTCACGTTCCTCGAGGCCTCGATGCTCTTTCCGTTCCTCCCGAGCGAGGTCGTCGTCCCTGCCGCCGCCGCGGTGTTGGTCCAGGATGCCGCGTCGTTCGTCGTCTTCGTCGGGGCCGCGGGCGTCGGCGGGACGGTCGGCGCGTTCGTCCCCTACTACGTCTTTCGCGGGCCCGGATCGCGAGGGGTCGGACGGCTCGGCGAGTACCTCCACGTCTCCGAGAGGTCCAAAGAACGCGCCCGGCGCTGGTTCCTCGAGTGGGGCGTCTCGTCCGTTCTATGGGGGCGCTTTCTCCCCGGGCTTCGATCCGTCATCTCGATCCCGGCCGGTCTCGTCGGGATGAGCGCCGTCTGGTTTGGCGTCCTCACGGCAATCGGGACCGTCGCGTTCTACGCCAGCGTCGGGGCGCTCGTCTACTACGCCCAGGAGTCGTCGGTCGCTCGGGCACTTCGTGTCGTGGCCGCGGACCGGCCGTGGCTCGTCGCGCTGCTCGTGCTCGGTGTGCTGGCGGCGACGATGCTGCTCACCCGTCGGTATCGTCGCACGAGGTCGCGGCGGTCGAGTCGATGATTGTGCTCGTGAGAAACGCGATCAGTCGTCCCCCGCCACCGCTATCCGCACCTCTCGCACTCGTTCTACCGGCTTCTAGTGGCCTTGGATCGCGTCGATGACGATCGCGGCGGCGACGATCGGCTCCTTCGGGGCCGTGCTCGCGTCGTCGATGGTGATCTCGTATCGGTCCCGCAGCGAGAACTGGCCGCGGATGGTGCCGACGTGAGCACCGTCGGCATCGGTGATCTCGTATTTGGGTGGGATCCACTCGCCGAACGGGAGCTTCTCGCGAAGCAGTATCATCAGCGCCCCGCGGGACTTGATCTCGGCGAGTTTGGATCTCGTATCGGCGTCACGTATCGTCCAGGTGTCCCGGAAGAGGGAGTAGTCGTTGTCGAGCACGACCAGGTCCTCACCCGTCCGCGAATCGGTGAGGAGGTAATCGCCCGCGACGTCGATGATATTGGCGGCCTTCACGCTGAAGACCTCGTTCCCGTCGGCGTCGACGAAGGGGAACTGCTCCTTCATCCGGAAGCGTTTCTGTTTCCCGTTGAGCACGGTGTTGCCGTCGGCGTCGAGGACGTCGTACTTGCTCCGGATCAGGCTCTGTACGACGGTGTAGCGATCGTCTGAGAGGTCGATGCCGGCGATGTCGTAGTCCTTCGAGGCCATCGTGTATCGAGTACTGGTCGACTGGGGCTTGAAACCACTAGACTCCCCCTCTTCGCTTCTATTCCTCAACTACGGCTGGTCAAGCCAGTATCTCAGTTATATTCTCTCCACCGGTATCCGCACTCCTTACACTTGAAGAAGCGCGTCGGCGGCTCGTCGGCGGCGCCGGTCTGCTTGATCGTGTACCACGCCTCGGTGTTCCCACACTCCTCGCAGGCGACGTCCGTCGCCGTCGGTTTGCCCTCGAACTCCGCGCCCTCCTCGGTCTCGATCAGTTCGTCGCCGGTCTGGGCCTCGGTGGAGACGAACCCCGACTCCTCCTCGCGGTCGCGCGGCATCGTCTCTCCGCAGGCGCCACAGACCCACTCCTCGCCCTCGGCCTTCATCATCGAGCCGCAGTCCTCGCAGAACTTCATCGGTCTTGCCGACCTACGCCCGCGGGGACTAACAACGCTTCGAACGGCGAGCCGGCGTCGGAGCCGCCTCGCTCGCGGCGTCGACGACCGAGGTGGAAAATCGGACCGGGTGAGACGGGGAGAGGAGATCGGGGAGAAGAGTGCGAGCCGCTTCAGTACCGGCGCTGGTCGCCGTTGATCTTCTTCGAGGCCCACTTCTTTGCGTCCTGTGCGAATCGTCGGTAGTTCTGTGTCTTACTCATACACGAGTTAATACTGGCCGGACGGGTAAAAGTCTCTCGGTCCGGTGACATTTCTGTCAGGGTTCTTCACAGGCATATCCGTGTTGGAATGAAGATCCGGGGAGGACGATGAAGGGTCGTGAAGGATCGAACAAGGAGGGATCGGAGCCATGGGAAAATCGCCCTCCAGCGACGCCGAACGCGGGACTGACGCGCCTCTACCGAAGGAACGCACCACACCGAACGTAGCGCTCGATCACCGCTCGTGATCGATCGAGGCGCCGACGTTGCGTCCGCGGGCGATCCGAACGTCGCCGTCGACGTCGGCGGCCTCGAGCGCCCCCTTTGCGGCCTCCCGAGCCGTCTCGGTGCGGTCGCGGTCGGTGAGGCCGTACACCGCGGGTCCCCACGAGGACTGGCCCGCGCCGTCGATCGCCGACGAGGACTCCAGCGAGCGGACGACCTCGCCGACCGGCGGGCGGTACACCCCGCCCTGGCTGTCGGCGTACCACGCGCCGTTGAGCCGGCCGACCTCCGCGACCGCGTCGGCGAACGTCGGGAGGTCACCCTCGGCGATCGACGGGAGGACACGCCGGGCGCAGATCGTCGCGACCTCGTCCGCGATCGAGGGACTGGCACGCTCGACCACGGATCGCATGCTCGCGTCCTCCTGCTCGCCGCTGCGCCCCGGTTCGACGTCGGGGAGGACGAGGACGAAACGCCACGCCTCGGGGATCGGGTGACGTGCGGTCACGGCGGGGACCGTCCACGCGCCGTCGCGCGGCCGTTCGGCGGTGAAGCGGGTCGTCGGGTGGCCCGCATCGAGGACGAACCCGCCCGCCTCGAAGGCGGCGATGCCGACCCCGCTCCGCCCGCCGCGACCCAACGCCGGCGCCCGTTCGCGTATCCGGGAGTCGCAGCCGTACGCCCGGGCGATCCCCGCGAGGGTCGCGAGCGCGAACCCCGTGCCGCTGCCGAGGCCGACGTGGCGGGGAAGCGCCTCGCTCACTCGCACGCGTGCGCCGGGGAGGTCGAGCAGGTCGACGACCCGACGGGCGTAGCGCTCGACGTCGGGGTGGTCGGCCACGACTCGCTCGGCGCGCTCGCACTCGAGGACCAGTCGGGGAGCGTCGAGCGCGAGGCCCAGGCTACCGTAGAGGCGCTCGTGGGCCAGCGAGAGGTTCTGGAAGCCGAAGTGGAGCCGGCTTCCGGTCTTGACGCGAACTGCCATCTGCGGTGGTTCGTGGGGGCGAGGAAAGGGAGTTTCGACGGTGGCAATCCGCCGCTTACTGGTCGGGTCTGACCAGCATCACTGGCGTCGAAGCGTGTCTCGAGACCTTGCCGGCGACGCTTCCGAGCAGGAACTTCCCGACCGCGCTCCGCCCGCGTGCACCGATCACGATGAGGTCCACGTCGTTCGTTCGGGCGTACTCCGTGATCTCGTCGGCCGGCTCGCCGTGTATGACCTCGCCGTGGGTGTCGAGGCCGGCCTCGCGGGCGCGTTCGGTGATGGCGGCCGTCAGTTCGTTGCCCGCCTCCTTGCGGCGTTCGTCCATCGCCTGCCGCTCGGGGGAGTTCGGCGAGAGATCGCTCACCGCCTCCGCGGCGCGGCCCGCGCCCCGATCGTCGACGACGTGGATCGCGTGAACGGCGCTTCCGAACTGTCGGGCGATCTCGAGGGCGTGATCCGTCGCGCGCGCGGACTGTTCGCTGCCGTCGGTCGGAACGAGGATTCGGTCGTACACGTCGGATACGTCGACCAACACCCACATAACTGCTGGGACGGCGAGCGACCGATACCGAGACGGGACGACACATCAAGCGTTAATACGGCCGACTCTGAACGGCGATCCATAGCATGGTACTCGATACCCCGCTCGTACCGTTCGCGATCGGCGTAGTCACGGTCGTCGCGCTGCTCGTCCTGCTGAAGCTGCCCGCGTTCGTCGGGCTGATCATCGCCGCGATGGCGATCGGGATCGCCACGCCGGAGGTCCCGTTCGCCGAGGTGCCGGCGGAGATCGCCGAGTCGTTCGGCGACGTGATGGTCGCGATCGGGATCCCCATCCTGATGGCCGCGATCATCGGCAAGACGCTGATGGACAGCGGGGCCGCCGATCGGATCGTTCGAGCCTTCCTCTCGCTGACCGGCGAGGACCGTTCGGAGTACGCGCTGTTCGGCTCGAGCTTCGTGCTGTCGATCCCGGTGTTCTTCGACAACGTCTTCTACCTGCTCGCGCCGCTGGGCCGCTCGATGAAGGCCCGTACGGGCGTGAAGTTCTCGCTGTACATCTCGGTACTGGCGGCGGGCGCGCTCGCGACGCACATGCTCGTCCCCCCGACGCCCGGCCCGCTCGCGATGGCCGCCGAGCTGGGCGTCGATCTGGGTCTGGCGATCGTCGTCGGCGCGGTCGTCGCGCTGCCGGCGGCGCTTCTGGGCGGGGTGGTCTACGGGCGATTCCTCCATAGCCGCGAGGACTTCCCGCTCCGGGAGGCGATGGGCTCCTCGCCGGAGGACCTCCAGGAGAAGACCCAGCGGCCCACGAGCGAGCTGCCCGGATTGCTGGAGTCGTCGCTGCCGATCGCCGTTCCAGTAGTCCTCATCGCCTCGAACACGATCGGGGACGTGCTCGCCGACGCGGGCGCCGTCGCCGAGGACGGTGTCGTCGTCCCGCTGACCTCGTTTCTCGGCGACGCGAACTTCGCGCTGACGGCGGCCGCGATGCTCTCTGCGTACACCTTCTTCCGCATGGAGATGGCCGGCGACCGTGACCGCTTCGGCGACGAACTGACCGAGGCGATCAAGAGCGGCGGTAACATCATCGCGATCACCGCCGCCGGCGGCACCTTCGGCGCGATGCTCGCGGCGGCGGGCGTCGGCGAGTACATCGCCGGCGGGCTCCAAGAGCTCGGCTTCGGCCTGCTCTTCGCGGGGTGGCTCATCGCCGCCGTGATCCGCGTCGCCCAGGGTTCGGGCACGGTCGCGATCCTCACCGGCGCGGCGATCATGGCGCCGCTCGCGGGCGGGCTCGCCGCCAACCCGGTCTATCTGATGATGGCGATCGGCTTCGGCGGAATGATCGCACCGTGGTACAACGACAGCGGCTTCTGGATCATCAGCGAGGTCGCAGGCATCACCCAGATGGAGACGTTCAAGACCTACTCAGCGACCTCGACGATCATGTCGGTCTCGGGGCTGTTGATCGTCCTCGCCCTCTCGACGCTCGTTCCCCTCTAGATCGACAGCGCCCGATCGACCGCGTCGGCGATCGCCTCCTTCGCCTCGTCGTCGAGTTCGACCAGCGGCGGCCTGACCTCGTCGCTCGGAATGACGTCGCGGTGGACGAGCGCGGCCTTCGTCGCGGGCGCGAAGCCGTGTTCGACGCAGAGTTCGAACAGCGGCGCGATCGCCTCGCGCTGAAGCTCGGATCCCCGCTCCTCGTCGGCCGAGTCGAGCAGTTCGGCGAACACCTCGGGAATCACGTTCCCGAGCGCGTGGACCCCGCCGTTCGAGCCCATCCGGAGGGCGGGAACCAGGAGCGTGTCGAACCCCTGCATCAGTACGAACTCCTCCGGCGTGTGGCGGTCGACCGAGAGGAAGTAGGAGAGATCGCCGCTGGTGTCCTTCATGCCCCGTACCGACTCGTGCTCCGCGAGCGTCCCCACGGTTTCGGCGTCGATGCCGTCACCGACGTACATCGGGATGTTGTAGAGATACAGCGGCAGCGCGCTCTCCTCGGCGACCGCCTCGAAGAAGCGCCGCGTCCCATCGGGGCCGTTCGCCGTGTGGAAGTACGGGCCGACGATCGCCGCGGCGTCGGCCCCCGCCGCCTCTGCCTCCTCGATCCGGCTCAGGGTTTCGGGAACGCTCGTTCCCGCCGCACCGGCGATCACGGGCGCGTCGCCGGCGGCTTCGGCGACGGTACCGATCACCCGCGCTCGTTCCTCGGGCGAGAGGCTCGCGAACTCGCCGGTGGTGCCACAGGGAAACAGTCCGTCGACCCCGCCGTCGAGGATGAACTCCGTGAGCGAGGCGAGCGCCTCCTCGTCGACCTCGCCATCGTCGAGGGGGGTGACGATCGGACACAGTACGCCGTTGAACGAACCGTCGAGCGCCGTCATACGCTACGTTCCGGGTACCACGGCCAAAGAGGTTGGCGTCCCGGTAACCCGGATCACTCGAGCGGGGGCAACGTCCCGTCCTCGAGGGCGAGCGGCCGTGGCTCGCCGACCGAGACGTCCTCACGACCCTCGAGTTCGCGGACGACCGGCTCGGAAACCAGCAGGTCGTCGGGCTCCATCGTGCTCTCGATCCGGGCGACCCGCAGTTCGGACGGGTCAGCGACGCCGGTCGTCGAGCAGGCCAGGACCAGCGCGGTCAGGTCGTCGGGAACGGTGAAGGGGATCCGCGCCCGCGATGGCTCGCCGCTTGTGGCGATGTTGACGTACATGTCCGAGAGTTCGAGGTCCTCGACGACGTCCCGGTGGACGAAGTCCGCGAGTCCCAGTCCGAGGCCGTTGCCGTGGGAGGCCGGCGTGAGCGAGCGGGCATAGATCCGGGTGATCGCGGGCGAATCGGGTTCGCGCTCCCCGTGGAACAGCACCCGCCCGATCACGTTGGTGTCCATGCCCGTCCCCGAGATCTCCTTTCCGAGCTCGTCGACGATCAGCAGGTCGAGGTCGTCGACCGGGAGCGTGGGGAGTTCCTCGCGCGCGCGATCGAGCAGTTCGGGTTCGCGATCGAGGATCGCGTCGGCGGGGATCCCCTTGACGTGGGTCGCGCGGTCCGCGGCGTTCTCGATCAGGCCGATCCCGCCGACGACCGGACTCTCCTCGATTATCAGTGCAGCGCGTTCCTCGATGACCTCGCTGAAATCGGCGGCGAGCCCGGCGTTGTGTAGCGACTCCGCCCCGCGGTGTTTCCCGAGGCCGATCACCGCCATCTTACAGAGGCCGCTCTCGACGGGGCCGTGGAAGTCGGTGTGGGGCTTGATCCGGTTCGCGAGGATCACGGCGTCGGCTGCGAGGGCGTCCTCGGCGACGAGCACCTCCCTGCCCAGCGAGTCCTCGCCGACCGCCTCGACGGCCATCGAGGTCCGGATCGGACAGCCCATTCGATCTTCGGTGATGTCGAGCGCCTCGAGGGTCTCGCGCTGGCCCTCGCTCGTCGCCCCGCCGTGCGAGCCCATCGCCGCGATCACCGACGGCTCGAACCCCCGCTCTCGAAGCTCGTCGACCGCGCCCTCCAGCAGCACGGGCATGTCGTGGATCCCCCGACTGCCGGCGGTGATCGCCACCTCCGCGCCGGGTGCGAGCGAGTCGAGCGGCAGTTCCGAAACGGCCTTCCGGGCCGCACCCTCGACGTCCTCGATCGAGTCGAGGTCGCGCTCGCGGCTGACGCTCGCGAATCGCGGGAGGTCCTCGCGTTCGACGTCGTTCGCCCCTCGAAGCGTCTCGGCGTCCGGAAACTCGACGTTCATGGCTCACCACCGTCCGCTTCGGCCCGCGTCCGCCGGCGAGCCATCTCGCTCGCGACCTCGACGGCGTCGAGTAGGCTTCGCTCGCTCGCGACCCCCTCGCCGGCGATGTCGAAGGCGGTGCCGTGGTCGACGCTCGTTCTGATGATCGGCAGTCCGATCGTGACGTTCACGCCCGAAACGGCGCCGCCCTCGGCGAAGCCGAGCGTCTTGATCGGGATGTGGCCCTGGTCGTGGTACATCGAGACGACGCAGTCGGCCGCGCCACGGGCCGCCTGGACGTACACCGTGTCGGGTGACTCCGGTCCGAGAGCGTCGATCCCCTCCTCGCGAGCGTCTTCGACCGCGGGTTCGATCTCCCGACCGTCCTCCTCGCCGAGCAGGCCCCCGTCACTGGCGTGGGGGTTGAGCCCCGCAACCGCCACCGTCGGCTCCTCGATCCCCAACTCGCGGAGCGCCTCGTCGGTCACTCGGATCGTCTCGAGCACGTTCTCGCGGGTCACGAGGTCGCAGGCCTCGCGCAGGGGAACGTGCGTACTGACGTGACTCACGCGCAGTGGCTCCTCGATCAGCATCATCGAGTAGCTTTCTGTACCTGTGTAGTCCGCGAGCATCCCCGTGTGGCCCGCGTACTCGCTGCCCGCCAGCTTCGTCGACTGCTTGTTGATCGGCGCCGTGGTGATGGCGTCGATCCGTTCGTCGAGGGCGAGTTCGATCGCCCGCTCGACGTACTCCAGGCTCGCCGCGCCGTAGGCCTCGCGGACGACGCCTCGCTCCAGATCGTCGACGTTCTCGAGGTCGAGCACCGGGATTTCGTCCGAGTCGAACGAGGCGTCGGCGGGAGCCGAGATCCGCTGGATCCCGAGGTCCGACCCGCAGATCCCGCAAGCGGCCTCCACGGTGCCGGCGTCGCCGATCACCAGCGGGTTCGCGACCTCGAGGAGCTCGCGATATCCCTTCACGACGATCTCCGGGCCGATCCCCGCGGGATCGCCCATCGTGATCCCGATCGTGGGTTTACTCATGGTCGCCACCGAGGTACCGGAGGCAGTTAACCGCTGTCTCCTTCCCCCCGAACCCGCCGGCCTTCGTGACGACCGGCGTGCCGTCAGCCGGCCCGCCCTCGAGACGGCTGACGGGGATCCCCGCCTCGATCGCCTCGCCCGAGAGCGACAGCGCGCTGACGCCGAGCGCGTCGAAGGCCGCCATCGCCACGTCGCCGCCGGTGACGAACAGGCCCGCGGGATCGGCAGCGCGGAGCGGTGCTCCGCTGGCGGTCGGACGCTGTCCGACAACGTCGAACCCCGCCCGTGTCGCGCTCGCGAGCGCGCTGGCGACTCGATCCCGGATCGGTCCCTCATCGAGCCCCGCCTCCCGACCGACGGCGAGCGTCCGATCGACCGTCTCCCGATCCGGTGCCGCCGTGACGACGGCGTGCTCGCCCGCCGCGAGGCGCTCTGCGGCTCGCCGGCCCGCCTCCTGACCCGCGGACTCCGGGTCGGAGAGCAGCTCCTCCGGTTCGAGGGCGATCACCCAGTCCCCCGGGAGCGCCGCGAGCTGCTCCAGCGATCGTTCGCTGACGCTGCCGACGATCCCCAGCGCGCCGCCGTCGCCGACGATTTCGAGAGGTTCGCGATCGGGTTCGCCCGGAACGATCACGTGTTCCGCGAGACCGGCGCTGCCGACGTAGAGTACCCGTCGGTCGATGTCGCTGCCTGCCCGTGCGATCGCCTCGAGGTGCCGGTCGTGGGTCACGTCGCAGGTGAAAAGCGTTCCCGAGGGGGTGCCGACGACCGCCTCGCGGACGGCCCCGGGGCCGGCGGCGACCGTTCCCGCGTCGAGGTGGCGGACGGACCGATCCGCCCCCTCGAACAGCGTCGGGAGACGCGAGGAACGGGGGCCGTTCGGGTCGTCCGCGTACTCGGTGTCCGAGAGCAGTCGACCGTCGACGAGGTGGTAGCCGCTCGCGGTGATCCGGCCGACCGCGGGCGAGGCGGGCGCGACCAACCCGAGGTCGAACCCGCGGTCCATCGCGGCCCCGACCTCGCTCGCGACGTTCCCCCGCAGCGTCGAGTCGACCTTCCCGTAGACGACGCGGGCGTCGCTCGCCTCGATCGCTCGGCCGACCCGATCGGCGGCCGTCTCGGGATCGACGTACCGCGAGTCGGTGTTCACGGCCAGAACCGTCGCATCGGGCGGCGCTCCGTCGGGATCGACCTGTACCGCCGTGCGATAGCCGCGCTTCGCGAACGCGTGGGCGGTGTCGGTCGCGCCGGTGAGGTCGTCGGCGGCGACCAGCGCGCGTGGCATGCGGACGCTTCGATCGCCCGGCTGAAAACGATCCCGTCACGGAACCGGATCGCCGGCGGATCGGGAGCGACCTACAGCGGCGTGAACGGCACCGAGGCGAGCGACCCTTCGTCGTAGTCGAGCGCGTCGGTCTGGTCGACGCCCTCCGGCGTCAGGAGATCGACGATTCGCGGGGCATTCTCGACCGCGCCCTCGCGTGCGCCGCCGAAAGTGAACGGTCCGGCCTCGATATCGACCCCGCGGAGCGTTCCCCGGTCCTCGCTTCCGACGACCGGCGCGACCTCGGCATCGGCGAGGTCCAGATCGGAGAGTAGGTCCTTCTCGACCGTGACGATCGCCGTACCGCTCTCGAAGTCGGCGAGCGTTTCCGGCGTCCCGAGGTCGGTCCCCTCGGCATCGACGACGCCCCGTCCGAAGCCGCTGGCGTCGATCCGGTAGTGCCACGCCTCGTCGAACTCGGCGGTGAGTTCGAGGTCGCCGAGGTCGCTCGTCCGCCCGTCCGACCGCGAGGGATCGCGCAGGTAGAGGACGAAGTAGTGGGGCGAGAACTCGCCGCCGAAGGCGTCGTAGAGGTTCTCGACCTCGAAGGCGAACAGGAACTCCTCCTCCGACTCGTAGACGTCGAGCGACAGCAGGTCGAACGCGCCGTCCTCGAACGCGTCGTCGGTCGGGTAGACGTACTCGCCGGGGCCGTCGTCATCGCCGCCCGGATCGTCGAGCTCGGCGATCAGCTCGCCGGGTTCGACGGTGACGGTGCCCGACGCGAGCTCGCTTCCGTCCTCGGGATCGCGCACGACGACGTCGTAGCTCCCGATCGAGCTGATCCGATAGCCCAGCTCGACCGTTTCGTCCGATGCGCCCGGCGGGAGCCGGACGTTGTCGACGGTCGCGAGCTCCCCGTCGACTTCGATCTCGACGGTCGTCCCGCCGACGAACGCCGCGTCGTTCGAGCCGGTCGCGGTGATGGCTGGCTCGTTCAGCTCGACCTCCGACGCGATCGAGTAGGTGAGCTCCTGTTGGGGACGCTCGTAGTCGGGAAGATCCTTGCTCTCTCTGCCGCGCGCGCGTCGGAGCCGGATCGCGGTCCCGCCGCTCGGCGCCATCGAGGCCAGCATCGTGGAATCCGGGTTCACGATCGCCTCGTCGATCCGCACGCTGGTGGGATCGGCGTCGACCCCGCCGCCGATCCCGTCGGAGTAGATCTCGGCGACGTAGTTCGGCCCCTGTCGATTGCCCTGACCAGCCCCGCCGGACTCGCCGGGCGCGAGGAAGTCCAAGGGAACGTCGAGTGCGCGCCCGCCCTCGTCGGTCATCGCGCCGACGTACCACTCCTCGCCCTTCCGTCGGGCGGTGACGACGTAATCACCGATCTCCGCGTCGACGACCCGGGTTTCGTCCCAACCGGCAGCGGGGACCTCCTCGATGAACTCGAACTCCGGCTCCGCGTCGAAGTTCTCGTTCTCGGGGGTGTAACCCTCGTACGCTGCGGGGACCGGCGAGGGTTCGCCGGCCTCGGTGACCGCGACCGTGTTCAGGTTGAACCCGCCGACGTCGTCCTCGAAGGTCTCGCCGTCGTCGTACTCCAGCTCGATCGCGACCTCGTTGTCGCCCGCCTCGAGTTCTACCTCGGTCGTGAACACCTCCCACTCGTCCCAGTACTCCGTGAACGAGGGCTCGATCGTCTCGGTCGAGTCGTTGACCCGGAGGGTCGCCCGCGGCGCACCGGCCTCGACGACTCGCCCCGCGTTGTCCTCCGGCGCGCTCGCGTAGCGGAGGTGGAGGTCGTACGTACCGGCGGCGTCGACGTCCCTGACGGTGAAGGCGACCGACGACCCGCTCGGAACCCGGTTGGGGTCGACCGCGACGTAGTTCGTCCCGAAGGCGTTTCGCCACTCGTCGAGCGTGATCATGCCCTCGAGCTCACCCGAGGCCGCCTGGACGAGCTCGCCGACCTCGAACCCGCCGTCGACGTACGCCTCGAGCCGGTCGGCGGCCATCTGCAGCCCGCTGAGGTAGTTCGGGTACATCGCGAGCTGTTTCGCCCGCGTCGTCTGGATCTGGCCGCCCCGATCGTCGTTGAACGTGAGGTCGAAGATGCCGGGCTGGAAGCTGGTCGGACCCGCCAACATCCGCGTAAAGGGCAGCGTGACGTGGTGTTCCCGGCCAACGTCCGATCCCAGTTGGCCGAACCCGTCGAACTCCTGGGCTCGGACCACCTCGCGGTTCGCCACGTTGGGGTACGTCCGGATCTCCCCCGTCGGCGGGATGGCCTCGTGGATCTCGAGCATCTGGCGGTCGCTCGCCGCCTCCTGGATGACCAGTCGATGGTGGTTGACCGCCAGCTGGTTGTGCTGGTTATGAGTCGGCTCGGAGCCGTCGCCGTCGATCCCCAGCCCCGCGTCCGAGACGTAGCCGTTCTTGATCGAGCGGATCCCCACGTCCTCGTACTGCTCGAAGACGTCGTCATCGAGGATCTGCTCCTCGTAGTTCGGGAGGTTCCCCGCCGTCTCGTTGTGGATCGTCATCTCCACCCCGCCGTCGAGCCCCTGCCCGAACTCCGTCACCTCCCGCACGTCGAAGTCGGGATACGAGTCGTCGACGCCGAACTCGAGTCCGGAACCGTCGCCGGGGTAGGTGTCCCAGCCCTCGTTCCAGCCCTCGACGAGCACGCTGTCGATGCCGTTCTCGCCCGCGAACGCCATGTAGCGCTTCATCCGCTCGGTCCGCGCACCGTGGACGTAGCCCGCCGCCTCCTCGGGGCTCTCGAAGGAGTCGTCGTCTCGGTACTCCCAGTTGGCGGAGCCCGCGATCATCGTCCACCAGATGCCGACGTACTTTCGCGGGGTGATCCAGTCCGTATCGGGCTCGCCGCCGGCGGTCGGCAGCGCCGACTCGTCGAGCGGGTCAGCTAGGAGAGGAATCAGCTGTGACTCGATCAGGTCGCCCGGGCTCTCGCCGATCTGGACCGTTCGCCAGGGCGTCATCGCCGGCAGAGAGAGCGACGCCTTCGTCCCGTCGGGTAGCGGCGTGAGCTCGGTCGTGAACGCCGTCCCGCTCCCCTCGGGCGCCGCGAGCGTCGCCGAGGCGTAGTCCTCGAGGTTCGCCTCGTGGACGCTCAGATAGACGTCGGCCGCCTCGACGGTCAGCGGCGTGTGCGCGCCGTTTCGAAGCGGGGTGTCGGTGGGCCGCGTCTCGCGCGTCCCGCCGGGGATCTCGGAGAGCCGCGTCTCCTCGTACTCCTGTTCGTACCGGGGGTTGGTGACCTCGTTGCGGATCCACCACGCGGTGTAGTCGGCTGCGAACTCGACGGCGGTGTTCTCGCTCGTGACGACCGCTCTCTCCGAGTTGCTCGCGAACCCCTCGTCGAGGACGACCCGGAATCCGAACCCGTCGTCGAAGACGCGGAGTTCGAGGTTGGCCGAGCGGCCCGGCCCCTCGACCTCCTCCAGGCCGACGACCAGCGACTCGTACTCGGCCGAGACGTCACCGAACTCGCCCCAGACGGGCTCCCACTCCTCGGTTTGCGACTCGCGTTCGCTGCCCGTGACCTCGATCCCGGCGCCGGCGCCCCCGTCGGCCGACGCGCCGAACGTCGGCTGGTTCCGGAAGTCGAAACCCAGCGTCGAGGGCTCGATGTAGGTGTCGTCGCCATGGGCGACCTCGTAGCTCGGAACGCCCTCAGAGACGTCGACGGTCACGGTGATCGACCCGTCGGGCGACTCGACGCGCTGGATCGCGTCGTCTTCCTCGTTCGTCACCCGAGCGGCCACCGCCGCGGGAACGTCCCGGGTGTACGCCGCCGCGGCGATGAGCGCCCCGACGCCGCCGAGAAAGCCCCGACGACTCGACTCGGCGCCCCTCTCTTGTGATGGGTTCTCATTCATTCGCGAGTGAACGTCACTCAGTACCGGTGATAAATTTAGCTCTATTCATATTTTAGAATATGAATGTGGCCGGGTTCGGAGACGCCGGAACCGGGAGCCTCGGAGTCGGGCTATCGGCAGGTATTAATTCCTCCGAACCGGCCGATCGAGTATGAGTAACACGCCACAGCAGGAACGCCGGGAGCGCGAGAAACCGGAGGAGCTGCCGAGTCGCGAGGTGACGGAGGGGACCGAGCGCGCACCCCACCGCGCGATGTTCCGCGCGATGGGCTACGACGACGAGGACCTCGCCTCGCCGATGGTCGGCGTCGCCAACCCGGCGGCGGACGTCACGCCGTGTAACGTCCACCTGGGCGAGGTCGCGGACAGCGCGATCGAGGGAATCGACGACGCCGAGGGGATGCCGATCGAGTTCGGCACGATCACCATCAGCGACGCGATCTCGATGGGGACCGAGGGGATGAAGGCCAGCCTGATCTCGCGGGAGGTGATCGCCGACAGCGTCGAACTCGTCGCCTTCGGCGAGCGGATGGACGCCCTCGTGACGGTCGCGGGCTGTGATAAGAACCTCCCCGGGATGATGATGGCCGCGATCCGAACGGACCTCCCGTCGGTGTTCCTCTACGGCGGCTCGATCATGCCCGGCGAGCACCAAGGGAGGGAAGTGACGATCCAGAACGTCTTCGAGGGCGTCGGGGCGGTCTCGAGCGGCGAGATGAGCGAGGACGAACTCGACGAACTCGAGCGCGAGGCCTGCCCCGGCGCAGGCTCCTGCGGCGGGATGTTCACCGCGAACACGATGGCCTCGATCAGCGAGGCGATCGGGCTCGCGCCGCTGGGAAGCGCCGGTCCGCCCGCCGAGAGCGACGAGCGCCACGAGGTCGCCCGCGAGGCCGGCGAGATCGCCCTCGACTGCGTCGAGAACGACCGTACCCCCTCGGAGATCCTCTCGAAGGAGAGCTTCGAGAACGCCATCGCGGTCCAGGTGGCGATGGGCGGCTCGACCAACGCCGTGCTCCACCTGCTCGCGATGGCCGCCGAGGCGGGGGTCGACCTCGGGATCGAGGAGTTCGACGAAATTTCGAGGAGAACGCCGAAGATCGCGAACCTCCAGCCCGGCGGCACGCGGGTGATGAAGGACCTCAACGACCAGGGCGGCGTCCCCGTCGTAATCCGACGGCTGCTCGAGGCCGGCCACGTCCACGGCGACGCGATGACCGTCACCGGACGGACGATTGCCGAGGAGCTCTCGCACCTGGAGGAGGAGGGCGCGATCCCGGACGACGAGGCGGTCGACGCCGACTTCATCTACACCACCCAGGAGCCCTACCAGGAGGAGGGCGCGATCAAGATCCTCACCGGGAACCTCGCGCCCGACGGCGCGGTCCTGAAGGTCACCGGCGACGACAAGTTCCACCACGAGGGGCCCGCCCGCGTCTTCGAGGGCGAGGAGGCGGCGATGAAGTACGTCCAGGAGGGCTACATCGAGTCGGGCGACGTGATCGTCATCAGAAACGAGGGGCCCCGCGGCGGGCCCGGCATGCGCGAGATGCTCGGCGTCACCGCCGCCGTGGTCGGCCAGGGCCACGAGGACGACGTGGCGCTGCTGACCGACGGGCGGTTCTCAGGGGCCACGCGGGGTCCGATGATCGGCCACGTCGCGCCCGAGGCCGCGGCGGGCGGTCCGATCGCGCTGCTCGAGGAGGGCGATACCGTCACCGTGGACATCTCCGATCGTACCCTGTCGGTCGACCTGAGCGAGGAGGAACTCGATTCCCGGCGCGATCGCTGGGAGACGCCGTCGCCGGCGTACGAGAACGGCGTCCTCGCGAAGTACGGCGCCACGTTCGGTTCGGCCGCCAACGGCGCGGTGACCAACCCCGGCGTGAAGCGCGAGGCGAACGAGCAGTGAGAAGCCGGTGGCGGCGGGGCCGAACCCGCCTCACCGATTGACCAGGACGATCCCGATCAGCGCGACCCCGGCGAGAACTATTCCGATCCCCGAGAGACCGGTGCCGAACGCGACGTCGGCGATGGTGTGGACGACGCCGACGAAGCCGAGACCGAGCAGGAACAGGCTGATCGCGATCGACCGTTTTTCCATGCCGACGCGTAGGACGCCGCCGGCATCAACCCGTCGCCGGGCGTCGAAACCGGCGGCGTTTATGTCGCTTCGCCGGCTCGTCGAGACCGTCAATGACCCTGCCCGTCCACGATCCCGTGTTGATCTTCGGGCTCGCGATGATCGTCTTCCTCGTCGCGCCGCTCGTCCTCCAGCGATACGAGCTCCCCGGGATCGTGGGGGTCATCCTCGTCGGCGCGGCGATCGGGCCCAACGCGCTCGGCGTTCTCGAGCGCGACGAGACGATCGTGCTGCTCGGACAGGTCGGGCTGATCTACCTAATGTTCGTCGCCGGCCTCGAGATCAACCTCGATCAGTTCTTCGCGAAGGCCGACCGGAGCGCCGTCTTCGGGCTGCTCTCGTTCGTCGTGCCGCAGGCCGTGGGAATGGTAGCCGGCGTCTGGGTGCTCGATCTCTCGGTGCCGTCCGCCGCGCTGTTCGCGTCGATCTTCGCCTCGCATACGCTGTTGGCCTACCCGGTTGCCAACAGGTTGGGGATCGTGGGCGACGAGGCGGTGACGGTCTCGATCGGGGGCACCATCCTGACGGACACGCTCGCGCTGCTGGTGCTCGCGGTAGTCGCCGCCTCGGCACAGGGCGCGCTCGACGCCGCGTTCTGGGTTCGCCTCGTCGTCGGCCTGACGCTCTTCTTCGCGGGCGTCTGGGTGATCGTCCCCCGTCTCGGCGAGTGGTTCTTCCGGACGCTGGACGAGGAGAGCTACTTCGAGTTCCTGTTCGTGATGGCGGTGCTGTTCGTCTGTGCGTACCTCGCGGAGGTCGCGGGCGTCGAGCCGATCGTCGGCGCCTTCCTGGCGGGGCTCGTGTTGAACCGGCTGATCCCCGAGAGCGGGCCGTTGATGAACCGCATCGAGTTCGTCGGCAACGCGCTGTTCATCCCCTTCTTCCTGCTCTCGGTGGGGATGCTCGTCGATCTGGGTGCGCTCGCGGACGGGCCGAGGACGCTGGTGATCACGGCGGTGCTCGTCGTCTCGGTGCTGGCGACGAAGCTCGCGGCCGCCTGGCTGACCGGCGCGCTCTACGGCTACAGCACCGACCAGGTGCTCTCGATGTTCGGCCTCTCGCTCGGGCAGGCCGCCGCCGCGCTCGCGATCGTCCTCATCGGGTTCGAACTCGGGATCGACGGCTTCGATCAGGAGATGATCAACGCCGTCGTGCTGATGATCCTCGTCGCGAGCCTCGTCAGCCCCGCCGTCGTCGAACGCGCCGGGCGAGGGATCGCCCGCTCGACCGACCGCGGAGGCTACGATCCCGACGCCGCACCCCAACGGATCCTGATTCCGCTCTCGACGGACTCGGAGCACCGCGAGAAGCTGGTCGACCTCGCGCTGGCGATCCGCGATCCACGATCCGTCGAGCCGCTCCGCGCGCTCACCGTCGTCCGACCCGGCGAGCACGCGGAGGCCGGGGTTGCGCGGGCGGAACGAGCGCTCGAACGGTCGGCGGAGCACGCCGCCGGTGCGGAGGTGCCGGTGAACACGCAGACGCGGATCAACCACAACGTCGCCTCGGGGATCGTCAACGCGAGCGTCGAGAACCGGATCACGACGCTGGTGATCGGGTGGGACGGCGCGCGCTCGCGACGCCAACGCGTCTTCGGCGACACGATCGACCAGGTACTCCGGCGGACCGACCGGCTGGTGTTGGTCTCGCGCGTCCGCGATCCGCTCAACACCGCCCGCCGGATCGTCCTCCTGCTCCCGCCCGGGATCGACGCCAACGCCGGCATCGCGGAGGCACTCCACGCCGTGAGCGTCGTCGCCGGCCACACCGGCGCGCGGGTGCGGGCCGTCGTCGTCGAGGACGACCCCGAGCGTTACGAGCCGTTGTTCGACCGGATCGAGCCCGAGGTCTCGGCGACGTTCGAGCGCGTCGCCGACTGGAAGGCGCTGCTCGCGCTGCTTCGCGACGAGCTCTCTCCGAGCGATCTCGTGGTCTGCATGAGCGCTCGTCGCGGCAGCCTGGGGTGGCACCCGCAGCTCCAGACGCTGCCCAAGAGCGTCTCGACGCTGTTCGAGGGGAGCTTCATCGTCGTCTACCCCGCACGGGCGAAGCGCGACGACGATCGACGGTTCCTCCGGCTGCGGTAGACGGTCGGCTCCACCCCGATGGACTCGTCCTCGAAACGCGTCGACGGGTTTCGGCGCGGCCGACGAAGATATAAGCGGGCGGCCGCCGAACGCCGGATCGATGTCCATCGACGCGTTTCTCGAGGGGTTCACCGAGCGCGACTGGCAGGAGATCGACGCCGACGGGAGCGAGCGGGTTCGCTTCGCGATGGTCGGGATGGGCTGGTGGACCACCGAGGAGGCGATCCCCGCGGTCGTGGGGAGCGACTTCTGCGAGACGACCGTCGCCGTCAGCGGCTCCGTCTCGGATCCGAGCGAGGTGGAGGCGACCGACGTCGAGCGCGCGATCGACTACGAGGAGTTCGTGGCGGGCGAGGCGGCAGACGCCTACGACGCGGTATACGTCTGTACGCCCAACGCGATGCACCTCGATCACGTCCGTGTGGCCGCCGAACTGGGGAAGGACGTCCTCTGTGAGAAGCCGATGGAGGTCTCGACCGAGCGCGCCCGCGGACTGACGGCGGTCTGTGAGGAGGAGGACGTCGCGCTGATGATCGCCTACCGCGTCCAGACCGACCCCGCCGCGCGGCGGGCGCGCGAACTCCTCCGCGATGGGGTGATCGGCGAGCCCGTGAGCGTCCACGGCGGGATGTCCGACGAGATGCTGAGCTTCGTCGACGACCCCGATCACTGGCGCCTCGATCCCGAGCTCTCGGGCGGGACGACGATGCTCGACATCGGGATCTATCCCCTCAACACGACGCGGTTCCTGCTCGACGCCGAGCCCGTCTCCGCGTACGGCCGCACGCGGAGCGACCAGCCGGAGTTCGAGGGCGTCGACGAGCACGCCAGCTTCGAGTTCGAGTTCGAGGACGGCGTCCTCCTCACCGGATCGGTGAGCCACAGCGCGTGCGAGGAGAGCCACCTCCGCGTCGTCGGCACCGACGGGCAGCTCCTGCTCGATCGGATCTTCTTCCCCGGGCGACCGCGGGAACTCGTCGTCGAACGCGAGGGAACGCGCTCGCACGTCACCTTCGATCAACGAAACCAGATGCGAGAGGAGTTCGACTACTTCGCCCACTGCCTGTTGACCGAGACGGAGCCCGATCCGAGCGGCGAACACGGTGTCGGCGACGTCCGCGCGATCGAGGCGGTCTACGAGGCTGCCGAGCGCGGCGAGCGGATCGAGCTATAGCGCTACAGCGGGTTGGGCCCGTCGTCGAGCGGGCTCTCGACGTCGAGCCCGTTCTCCGCGAGCAGACGGACCGCCAGCCGATCGTGGAGGAAACGCTGCTCGTCGACGTCGAGCCCGCGGTAGGTCACCTCGGTGATCCAGCCCACCGTTTCGAGGTCGGCGCCGGCCTTGTGAACGAGCATCGTGTCGGCCTCGTCGCTCTGGGCGATGTCGTCCTGGCCCTCGAGATCGATAACGACGAACTCGTAGCCCTCCAGGTCGCCGTCGAGTCGCTCCTTCAGATAGCCGTTCGCGTACTCGGCGGCGACCTCGGCGTCCTCGACCGAGCCGTCGGTTCGTGCGGGAAAGATCGCCTGGCCGACCGATCCGGAGTGGAGCCGATAGACCCCCCGGGAGGTGTGCATGTCGATCAGACAGTCGGGGTCGTGGCGCTCGAGTTCGTCCCAGAGCGCCCGGGCGATCTCGGTGGTCGGCTCCTCGCCGACCGGGAACTGGCGGTTCAGGTTGCCGTCGGGGCCCTCGCGCTCGCGCGTCTCGACCGCCGGCGCGTTCGCCTCGGGGATCACGACCAGCCGTCCCGCGGAGAGTCCGTAGTCGGGGACGAGGCGCGCCGCCTCGATCCCGCCGACCTCGTTCCCGTGGACCCCGCCCAGCACCATCCCCGTCGGACCGGCGCCCGCATCGAGCACGTGAACGTCCGTCTCGTACTCGGTCCCCTCCATGATCGCGTACGTCTCCCGATCGAGTCCGGACGACTCGTTCGTCGAGTCGTTCGCGTCGTCGGTGTCGTTCGAGCCGTCCGTCCCGCCGGAGGCGCCGCTATCGTCGATGCAGCCGGCGAGCGCACCGAGCGTTCCGGACCCGATGCTCGTCAGCAGGCGCCGTCGGGAGACGAAGGGGAGGGTCATGGAGCGGTCTATGCCCGCTCGAGCTATAAACGACTCGTGGCCACTCGACGGGGGAACTTCCGCGTGCACCTCGACCGGGGCTCGAGACCCGCCTCGCGGCCGGGGACGTCCGGGGTACCGAGTCGAACGGTGCTCGTGCTCGCGTTCGGCCGATGCACTTTTTGCGACAAGTATCGAATAAAATTTGAATGTCCAATTCATGAGAACGCTTCGCGAAACCGGTTCGTCGTCCGAAGCGGACACGCTCGACGCGGACCGGTCCGACCTGGGGCCGACGGCCACCGCCCGTACGCTGCTCGAGGCGTACTACCTACAGGACGAGCGGGAAGGGTGTCTCCTACTCGGAAAGCCCCAGGAGGCGGCGGCCGCCGGGGCGAGGGCGCTCGACCGGATGGCGACCACCTACGAGGTGGAGTTCCCCCACGTCGATCGGCGTCGAGCGCGCCGGGCCGGCGAGTCGTTCATGCGGGCGTTGTTCGTCCAGGACGAGATCGAGAACTGGGAGCTGTTGCGGCGCGAGGCCAGGTCCGATCTCGGCGACGTGCTGGTGAGCGACCCGAGCGCGTCGTACGGGTCGAACCCCGCGGCCGACGTCCGGTGGGGACTCGTCAAGACCTACCTCCGGGAGGCCTGCGAGCGAACGGGGATCGACGAGCGCTACGCCGAGAGACAGACGGAGTTCTGGCTGCTCCACGGACAGCTCGACGAGTACTGGGAGGAGCTCGCGCTCGAGGCACACGAGTACAAACTACGGGCGATGGTCGAGGACCCGCCGAACGAGGTCGTCGAGCGGACGGGTGCCCGGTTCGTCGACGGCGTGAGGATTCACGACGGCTGGAGCCACCGGAACGAGTCGAACGACCTCCGCGAGGCGATCGAACTCGTCGCGGAGTACTACCGGGAGGTCTTCGGGCTTCGATCGAATGAGTGAACGACCATGACCGGCTTCGACGTCCGGGTGTACGAGAGCGCCTTCCGGAGCATCGACACCCCGGCGCTCATCACCGACACCGGGCTCGTGATTCGGGACGTAAACGAGGCGGGCCTGGCGTTCACGGGCTACGAGTACGAGGAGTTCGTCGGACAGTCGGCGACCCTCATTTCGGAGGACGAGGAGATCTACGCCGAGATCGTCGAGACCATCCTCGACGACGAGCCGTGGAGCGGGGACTTCGAGCTCCGGACGAAGGGGGGAGACACCGTGTTCGGCCAGGGCTCCGTCGCCCCCGTGGTGCTGGACGGGGAGACGAAGGGCTACGTGGCGGTGTTCATCGACACGACCAGACAGCGTCGCTACGAGAACGCGATGGACGTCCTGAATCGCCTGCTACGACACGACCTGCGAAACGACCTGAACGTGGCGTACGGCCACCTCCAGAACGCACAGTCGCAGGCTGACGACGAGGACGTCTCCGACGCTCTCGAGCAGGTGGAGGTGGCCCTGTCCCGCGTGATCAACAGAAGCGAGCGAGCCCGGAACCTGGGGGCGCTCCTCGAGCAGGCCCACGAGCTCGACAACCGACCCGTCCGGCTCGACCAGGTGTTACACGAGGCGCTCATCGAGGCGATCAACCGGTTCGAGGACGCCCACTTTCGCTTCGAGACGTTCCCCGAGATCCACGTCGTGGCGGACCACCTGCTCAGAACCGTCTTCAGCGCCGTCCTCGAGAACGCCGTGATCCACAACGACGCGGACTCGCCGATCGTCGACGTCGACGTCGAGGAACGCGAGGAGGACGTCGTCGTGCGCGTGACCGACAACGGCCCCGGCGTGCCGGAGGGAACGGCGGACCTGATCTTCGGCCGCGAGGAACTGGACCAACTCCACCACGGGAGCGGCATCAGTCTCTTCTTCGCCGACACCGTGGTGAAGAGCTACAACGGCGACATCGACGTCGATACCGACCGCTCGGAGGGGGCGGAGTTCCGGATCAGACTGAACAAGCCCTCGAAGACCGACCGGTAGACGACGGTCGGCCGCCGAGGGGGCGATCAACGCGGCGGGTGCTCCTCCGTTCGCGTCGCCCCGAAGGGGTGGGACCGCCGAGAGTCGAACACCGTCGTTTCGCTCCGCTCACGACGAGCTTCGGCCTCGCTTCGCTCGGCCGACATCGGCCGCTCCGCGTCGAGGCGACGCTCGTCGTTCGTAACGGATCGGCGCGGAACGAAAGTGCGCCGCGCGATCAGTGGGACCGCTGAGAGTCGAACTCAGGTCCTACCGACCCCATCGGCAGAGGATACCACTACCCCACGGTCCCGTGTTCTGGACGAGGGGAGTCGCTTAATTAAGCGCTTCGCTTCCCGTCTCGCACGCCGGGGAAACGAACTAACCGTCGGGCCAGCTAGTCGGAGACATGACCGACCCGACCGAGCGACGACGGATCGAGGTCGACGGGCACGAACTTCGATATCTGCGCGCGGGCGAGAGCGGATCGCCGGTGCTCCTGCTCCACGGCGGGCAGATCGACGCCGCCCACGTCATCTGGGGGGAGGCGATCGAACCGCTCGCCGAACGCCACCGGGTGTTCGTCCCCGACCTGCTCGGCTACGGCTACAGCGACGCGCCCGACGTCCCCTACACCACCGAACGCCACGTCACGATGGTCGAGGGGTTCATGGACGCGGTCGATCTCGACCGGGCGCGCGTGGCGGGCGTCTCGATGGGCGGGGGGATCGGGATCGGCCTCGCGCTCCGATCACCCGATCGGGTGTCACGGCTCGCGACCGTCGCGAGCCACGGCCTCGGCCGGGACCTCCCGAACGGGAAGCTCACCTACCTCATCTCGCGTCAGGGAGCCACCAACCGGCTCTCGGTCGCACTGCTCGCGCGCAGTCGTGCGGTGACGAGAGCCGGGCTCGCGGCGCTCGCGGCCGACTCCGCGAGCATCGACGACGAACTCGTCGAGCAGGTCCAGGAGCTCGCGCGGCTCCCGAACGCCGGGCGCGGCTACCGGAGCTGGCGACGAAACGAGGTCGGTGTGAGGGGCTTCCGAACGGACTACACCGACCGGCTGGAGGGGCTCGAGATGCCGACCCTGTTCGTTCACGGCACCGAGGACGAGGTGTTCCCGGCCGAGTGGTCCGAACGCGCCGCTCGGATCGCGGACGGCGAATCGCTGCTCCTCGAGAACTGCGGTCACCTGGTCCCCCGCGAGCGTCCCGCCGCGGTGAACGATCGACTGCTCGAGTTCTTCGCCTAGACCAGCACGCGCTCGAGTGCGACCGCCCGTCCGGCGTCGGCGTCGGGATCGCCGACCAGCCGGCCCAGACAGACCGCCGCGCCGTCGGGGGTGTAGCAGGCGACCAACGGTTCCTCGTCGGGATCGCCCTCCGAGTCGATCACGCCCGGCGCGTACACCTGTGCGCCGTTGGCCACCTCGCGGGCCGCGCTCGGCGCGATCGTCACCCGCGGGAGGTGGACGAGCGCGTCCTCGGCGGGTCGAAGCGTCTCTCGAAACGGCTCCTCATCACCCCCCTCGGCGAACTCGATCGCGTCGACGAGGTCGTGCATCGAGCGCAGGTCGGTGTCGTCGAAGGGGTCGGTCGCCGTCCGCCGCAGGTGGCCCATGTGCGCGCCCGTGCCGAGCGCGAGGCCGACGTCGTGACAGAGCTTCCGGACGTAGGTACCGCTCTCGCATCGAATGCGCAGCAGCGCCTGACGGTCCCGGACCTCGAGGAGGTCGAGCGCGTGGATCCTGCGGGTTCGAAGTCGACGCGAGACGGCGCTCTTTCTGGGCGGCTTCTGGTAGATCTCGCCCTCGAACTCCGCGACGACGTTCTCGACGTCAGTCGGCGCCGGCCCGTGGAGTTCGAGCACCGCGACGTACTCCTTCTCTCCCTCGAGGAAGACCTGTGCGAGCCGGGTAGCCGTGCCGGTCAACGCGGGCAGACAGCCGGTCACCTTCGGGTCGAGGGTACCCGCGTGGGCGGCCTTTTCGACGCCGAGCGCGTCGCGAATCCAGCCGGCGACCTGGTGGGCCGAGGGGCCGGCCGGCTTGTCGAGGTTGACGACGCCGAACTCCCGCAGTTCCGCGAGCGAACGTTCCTCGGGCGGGCCGCGAAGCGCCATCAGAACTCGTAGCGGACCCCGTCGACGGGGAACGCTCCCTCGTCGGTCTGAGGATCGTATGCCTCGGCGACCGCGACGAGGAGTTCGGTCGTCTCCGCGGGGCCCCACCGGGCGGTGTTCAACGTCAAGTCGTAGATCGAGAGGTCGTCGATGTCGATGCCGTAGTACTCCCGGTAGCGAAGTGCCTCACTCTCGGCCCGGGTGACGGTCTCCTCGCGGGCCTGGTCGATCGGCTTGTCCTCGCGCGCCGCGATCCGTTCGGCGCGCACGTCGAGAGGGGCGTCGAGCCAGATCCGCAGGTCGGCGTGTTCGGCGGCCATCCAGCCCGAGAGCCGTGACTCGAGAACGACCTCCTCGCGCGTCTCCCCGATCTCGCGAAGCCGCCGATCCAGGTCGCGGTCGATCGAGTCGTCCTCCTCGGCGAGCGCGTTGAACTCGCCGAGCGACATGCCTCGTTCCTCGGCGAGGTCGCGAAAGACGTCGCCTCCGCTGACGTGCTCGTAGCTGAGCGCGTCGGCGAGCGCGGCGGCCGTCGTGCTCTTGCCGCTGCCTGCCGGGCCCGAAACGGTCAGTAACATATCCGATCTCTTGCCGAGAGGTTGAAAGAGGTTTCGTCAGCCGGTCGGCGACGTGCTGACGTTGAGCGACTTGCGGAGGATCTGGGTGAACGCCATCGAGCAGACGAAGTACCAGACGATCCACGCCTCCATCGGCCCGATCACGCCCGAACGCCAGCTCTCGATCTCGCCCACGATGGGGAAGACCGCCGTCTCCAGCGTCGACGGATCGCCGTCGAGCAGCTTCCAGTACATCCAGAGGAAGACGGGGATGGTGAGCAGCATGATCCACACCATCGGCCGGAACTGGGTCTTGAACATGTCGAGCTGATCGCCCATCGCCTCCATCTGCTCCTGCTGGATGCGCTCCATCGCCTCGTCGTCGCCGCGCTCCTTCGCGCGCTCGCGTTTCTCCTGGATCGCCTTCATCTGCTCCTGGTACTCGCTCATCTTCGAGGTATCCATCAGGTTCGCCTGAAGCAGCGTCGAGTAGAGCCCCGTGAAGAGCGCGAGCACCAGGATCACGGCGTAGAAGGGCAGTACGGCGTTGAGCGGACCGATGAACGTGTCCATCGCGCCGCCGATCGCGCTTCGCGCGGGCCCCCACGCGTAGCCGAGGAAGGTCAGCGCGACGCCGCCCGCGGCGACCTTGTCCCACTTCGTCCAGGAGGCGTCCTCGTCGTCGGCGTCGCTGGTGGCGCTCTCGGTCGTCGAGACGGTCTCCCCGGACTCGTTTACGACCGAGCGGACCTCGTCTGGGTCCCGAAGCTCGAAGCCGTGTGTGCCGTCGACCAGCAGCCCCTTCTCGATCATGCGGCCCCACTGGCCGCTCGTGATGTCGTCGCGGACGTCCGCCCACTCGACCTCGTGCTGGCCGCCGTCGGTCTCCCGAAGAACGACCGCGACGGCGTCGGCCATGTCGGGGTTCGTCTCGACGAGCGATTCCACCTTCCCCGCGGTTCGTCCCATTATCCCGTCCGTAGGAAATCGGGGCTAATCAACCTGTTCGTCTGGGCTTTCGTCCGACCTACGCCGTCCGTTCGTTGACCGCCTCACGGATGTCGTCCCAGACTTCATCAGGACTCTGCTCGCCGTCGATCCGGACGTAGCCCTCGTGGTCCTCGTAGTTCTCGATCACCGGCTTCGTGTTCTCCTCGAAGACGCGAAGCCGCTCTCGCACCGTCTCCTCGGTGTCGTCGTCGCGCTGTTCGAGCCGTTCGCGGATCTCCTCGTCGTCGGGCATGTCGAACTCGACGTGGTAGTTGTCGCCCGTCTCCGGGTCGACGCGCCGGCCCGTGAGCCGGTCGACCAGCGTCTCCTCTCCGACCTCGAGGTGGAGCACGACGTCGAGCTCGGTGATGCCCTCGAGGTACTCGACCTGCGACTCGTTTCGCGGGTAGCCGTCGAGGACGTAGCCGTCCGCCGACTCGAGCGCCTCCTTGACGATCTCGTTGACCAGCTCGTCGGGGACGAGCTCGCCGGCCTCCATGTACTCGCGGGGCGTGCCGTGTTCGGTCTCCACGTCCTTGTTCTCGCGGAGCGCGTCGCCCGTCGTGACGTGCTCGAGGCCGTACTCCTCGGCCAGTCGCTTGCTCTGGGTTCCCTTGCCCGCACCGGGGGCGCCGATGATCAGTATCTGTTGGTCTCCCATATCAGGGGCCAATCCCGTCCAGCGTTAAAGAGATACAGGACCCAGCATGGCTTGCGACCCTCCGAACGGAAACGACACGGTGAAGTCCGCGACGGGCGATCCTCTTACCAACGGATGACACCGAGCCAGCGAAGCGAATCGGGTCCCTTCGGCCCGCTCCAGGCGGTCGGCGACCGGCTCGTGGAGCGCTGGTGCCGGCTCGATCGGGGCTGGCAGGCGGTGCTTCTGGGATTGGGGATCGTCGCCACGCAGTTGCTCGTTCAGGCCGTCTGAATGGCCGATCGAACCCTCCGAGGACAGCTCCCGGGACTCGGGCTCCTCCTCGGCATTGGCGTGACGGCCCAGGCCGTCGCCGCGACCGTCGGCGGGAACGCACTCGTGCTCGCGATCCTCGCGGGCGTGGCCATCGGGAACGCGCTCGGCACGCCCGCGTGGGCAGCCCCCGGCGTCCGGAACCACTCCCTCTTCCTCGAGACCGGGATCGTGCTGCTCGGCGCGTCGATCGCGATCGACGACCTGATCGGCGCCGGTCCGCGGGTGCTCGGGCTCGTCGTCGCCACGGTCGCGTTCAGCCTCGTGCTCGTCGAGGCGATCGCTCGCGGCGCGTTCGGCCTGCGCGAACGGACCGCATCGCTGCTCGCGGCGGGAACGAGCATCTGTGGCGTCTCGGCGGTCGCGGCGGTCGGGCAGGTGATCGACGCGCGCGGCGACCAGCTCACCTACGCGGCCGCGACGATCGTCCTCTTCGACGCGATGACGCTGGCGGTCTACCCCGCCCTCGGCGGGCTGCTCGGGCTGGGCCCGCGCGAGTTCGGCGTCTGGGCCGGCCTGAGCATGTTCAGCACCGGCCCCGTCGCCGCCGCGGGGTTCGCCCACTCGCCGGAAGCGGGTCAGTGGGCGACCGTGACGAAGCTCGCGCGCAACACGCTGCTGGGCGGCGTCGTCGTGGCGTACTCGCTCGCGTACGCCACGCGAAAGGCGAACGATCCCGGCGTGAAGCGCCTGTGGCTCCAGTTCCCGAAGTTCCTCGTCGGTTTCCTGCTGGTGGCGCTGATCGCGAACAGCGGCGCGCTCACCGCCGCCTCGATCGACGCGATCGGCCGGGTCTCCGAGTGGCTGTTCGTGCTCGCGTTCGTCGGCCTCGGCCTCGAGATCCGCCCGACGCGAATGCGCGAGAGCGGGCTGGCGCCGGTGGCGATCGTCCTGTGTGCGTTCTGTCTCATCAGTGGGGCTACGCTACTGGCCGTCCGGACGGTGCTCTGACGCCGGCGGCTTCGTCGGCCTTTTGTCCGGGCCGCCGTAGACCCGTACGTGAGCCGATTTCGCGCCGACTCGCCCGACGAACGCGAGGCGCTGTTCGCCGACGCCCTCTCGGCCCATCGCGAGCGCGCCAGCCCCTTCTGTACGTTCGAACTCGAGACGGCGGAGGACGAGGAGCCCGCCTGGATCCAGTTCGGCGACGGAACGGTGAACCTCGACTGTTCCGACGAGGAGCTCGACAGGCTGGAGGGGCTGCTCGAGTCGTTCCCGGCGTTCACGATCGAGGAGCTCAACCGCCCCGAGAGCGCCGAGGGGACGAACGTCAGGATCAGCGCGTACGCCGACGAGGAACGCATCGCGATGCTGATCGAACGCTGTTTCCGCGAAGTGTACGGACGGCGGGAGGGGTACGCGGTCTGGGCGACGGAGGTGTAGGCTACTGCTCGATATCGACCGGTTGGGCGGCGAACAGCCACGCCTCGGCCGACGCTCCCGAGCGGAGTTCGAGCCCGTCGTTGCGGTAGTACGCCGTGATGCGGTCGACCGCGTCGAGTCCGGTGGCCATACGCGTCGTTCGCCACGGAGGGTCGTTATTACTCGTCGCCTACGTGCGGGAGGCCCCCCGTAGATCACGGTTCGCGCTCGAAGCGTCGTCGTGCGTTATCGCGCGCATAACCGTGAACTCGAGGAACGGCCGGAGTCGATCGACCGGCGCGGCGGAACCGCTATCGAGACGGCGTCGCCACGGACGGTTCGAGCGGAGCCGCCGTCGCGGATGGGCGGACGCCGGTCCAGTTCGGCCCGCGGCGACATGGAAACGCATATTACGGACTCGCAGAACGTCTCTACCGGGAAGTCGGACGCGGAACGCGGTTCGAGAGGTGGCACGAGACATGCACTACTGCACTGAATGTGGCTGGTCGACGGAGGGGACCGGTCACGTCAGCGAGCACGAACGGAACCTGCGAGCGATCGAACACCACGTCGAAACGGGACACACCGTCGTCTCCCGTTCGCCACCGGCACGATCACAGGATTCGACTGACGACACATCCGACCGTCGTCCCGCGAAGTGAGGATCGTCGGGCGGTCGGCCTCGCCGAACGACGGCGGTCGGCGTCGACGGGGAGACGTCGGGGTCACTCCCGGGAGCCGCGAAACGGTCGCACCAGACAGACCGACCGCTCGGCCAGCTCGTCGTCGAGCACGAACTCCACCGTCTCGCCCCGCTCGAACAGCGGTACCGAGGTCGCCGGCCCGTCGTATCTCGGGAAGAACTCCCTGGGGACGGTTATCGAGCGGTTCTCGTCCAGCGTCGAGTAGGAGATCGAATGGAACCACTCGTCCTCTAGAAACGGCTCGCGGTGCTTCGAGATCGCCGCCGCGTCGTCCGCCTCTGAGTACGCCCAGAACACCAGCTCTCCCGGGTCGACGATGCGCTCGTCGATCAGCGCCTCGGGAAGGACGACTCGATCGACCTTCCGGCGAATGTTTGCAGTTAGCATGCACCACGATACGGCGACCTCGGTAAAAAACGCTCACCCGGCTCGATGCGGAATCCGGATGGGTGAGGCGGGGGAGGCTACTCGAGTCGCGATCCCCGCGGTGCACGCCCTCTCTCGCGTTCGAGGACGACGTGTTCGGCCTCGATCCCCCGTCGGTCGACCAGCCCCGCCGTCGGAGCGGAATGGGGGACCACACGTAAGGGTGGGTGAGACTGCCGGCCCAGTGACTAAGGACGTGCATCGAGTCGACGTACTGTGAACCAAGTAGAGCGAGAGACGGAGATCGAGGGAGTCGACGTCGCCGGGCCGGCGGACGCCCAACCGATCGTGTTCGTCCACGGTGCGATGTTCACGGGAAAGATGTGGGCGCCACAGCGCGACGCGCTCTCCGAGGAGTTCCGGGTGATCGCACCTGATCTCCCGGGCCACGGCGCGCGGTCGGACGAGACGTTCCGGCTGGAGCCGGCGCTGGACCTGCTCGACGAGGTGATCGACACGTTAGCCGGCGGCCACGCGATCCTAGTCGGCCTCTCGCTCGGCGGCTACGTCTCGACCGAGTACGCGAGCCGCCACCCCGAGAAGGTCGACGGGCTCGTGGTCACGGGAAGCAGCGCCAACCCCGTCGGCCGGATGAAATTGGTCACGCGGGCCGTCGGCGGCGTCTCGCGTCTCGCGACCAGGAGCGATCGCGTCGAGCAACGCGTCCGGAACGCCGGGGAGAAGTGGGTCCGGGAGCGCGACCTCTCCCCCGAGATCAAGGAGGAGATCATCGATGCCGGGATCTACCCACGGCAGTTCGGCGAGGCGGGCCCGGATCTCGAAGGGAAGGACTTCCGGGCTGCCCTGGCCACCTATCCCGGGCCGACGCTCGTCCTCAACGGGTCGCGAGACCTCGTCATGCAGCGAGGGGCAGAGGATCACGCCTCGGCCGCGAACGACTCCTACCTCGCCTCCATCGACGGCGTCGGGCACATCGCTAACCTCCACCGGCCGGAGACGTTCACCGACGCGATACGGCGGTTCAGCACCGAGATCGTCGGCGCGTCGGACGACGAATCGACGGATATGACCGCGTGACGTCGCCGAGGCGGCCGTCCACCGCCCGAGGGTTCCGGTAGTCGGCGTCCGGCGGATCGAGAACGAGTAGCGCGAGAGCGGTCAGGCCGAAACTACAAGCGACGCCGTTGCGTACGCTCGGACATGGCTCAGGAGCTCGCGGACCAGGAGTGTGAGGCGTGTACCTCGGATAACGAGCCGCTCTCGGAGGGCGAGTACGCGGAGTACCTCGCCCAGCTCGACGACGAGGTCTGGGAGGTGGTCGACGATCACCACCTCGAGGGCACCTACGCGTTCGAGGACTTCCGCGATGCCCTCGAGTTCACCTACGAGGTCGGCGAGCTCGCCGAGGAGGAGTGGCACCATCCCGACCTCCACCTCTCATGGGGCGAGGTGCGCGTCGAGATGTGGACCCACAAGATCGACGGTCTCCACAAGACCGACTTCGTGATGGCCGCCCGGATGGACCGGATCCACGAGGAGTACGCGCCGGAGTGATCGACGGTACGGACTCGTGATCGATCGGCTCCACGATCGATCGGCGAGACGCTTCGACGGCGACGGGACGCGCGGCTAGATCGCGGTCGAAACCGTCGGCCAGCACGGCCGACGGGACGGTGATCGAGCGGGCGAACGACCCGTCGTCGCTACCTGCGGAACCTCTTCAGGAGCTTCCGGAGCGCTTTGAGGGTGAGGATTCGCTTGAGCAGGCTTTTGAGTCCTACGTTCATACCGGTAGTTGACTGCTCGATCACTAATGCCTTGGCCCGTCACCTGAAAGGAGGCCGTCCTGTCGGACCGATCGAGGAACCGCGGAGTCCGACGACCGATCGTTTCGGACCGGCCTTCGACGTCGGCGGATCGGGAGGTGAACCGCTGGATCGGCAGCGCTCTCGATCCGTCCCGAACGGGACTATGAAACGCCGTACTCGACGGGGGGCGGAGGGTCAGTGGCGGGCTACCGGGCTACGCCGCCCCACTGGCCTCGATCTCGACGTCCTCGAGGTCGTCGAGGTCGCCCTCCTCCTCGGCGGCCTCGATCTTCGAGATCTCCCTCGCGTAGTGGAGGAAGGTGTCGACGGACCCGATCACCACTCGGGCCTCGATGGTGAGGATCTCGATTCCCACCAGCGAGACGCGAGCCCAGAGGTCGATGACCGCACCCTTGTCCAGGATCCGATCGAGCACCTCCGCCAGACTCGTCGTGCTTGGCCGGCGACTACGGCGGCCGGCCTTCTTCTCGGAGAGACTCATGGCGTGTCCTCGTGAACCACTCTCGATACGCTGGGTCTTAACCTTTGGTGAGACGTCCCACGGCGGGTCGGGATCGAACGCAGCCCCCGTTCGTGGTCCCAGTGAGTACCGACGTGAGATCATCGCCACTGGATCCGAAAGCAGGCCGATATCGGAGATCCGAGGAACGGATGCGTCGAATCAGCCGATAGGAGCTCTCGCGCATTCGAACGAGGCCGCCGTTCGATCGGATCGCGCCTCCCACCTCCTCCGGAGGAGACTCGAAACGACCGCGAACGAGTGAGCGGATCAGCGGTAGAGCCGGCTGACGAACGGAAAGCCTACTCGCGTTCGTCGTCAGCGATCACGGGTGCTCGGATGCCGACTCGAACCCGAAGCGTTCCGATGATGTCGCCGGAAATCACAGATTTCCAGCTGCTGGCCGGATTCCGTTGGAATCCGGTGATGTGGTCAGAGCTCTGCCCCGACCGCTTGCCGAATGGAATCCGGTAGATGTGCAAGATACCAGCGATCGTACCGCTCGAAAGAGTCGTGAAGAGAATCCATCGTTGATCTCCATCGGGGTCTCCGAATAGTCCGGTGAGAAGAGACCCCACCGAACCGTTCCGCTGCGAACGGGGCCTTACGCGGCGACGGTGAACGTCTCGCCGTCGCGCTCGATGAGGTCCTCGCCTTCGAGGGTGTCCAGCGTGGGAAACAGCGCGAGCTGCTGCATCTCCAGCGCCGACTGGAGGTCGCCGATCGTTGCCTCTTCGACGGTCGCGAGATAGAGGTAGACGAGCTTCGAGTTGGGTGAGTCGAGCGTCGCGGGAATCGGGGTGATCGTCGTGGTCTTGGTCGCAGTCGCGGTCGTCTCCGCCTGGGCGAGTGTTGCTGGGCTCATTGTGACTACCTGAATCGATGGTGGTTACACGTATAAGTTCTACCCATATACATTTAATACTCCTAGTTTGTATATATGTATCATATTAACACGGTAGCAAAGGGCAACGCCGCTCTTCTAACGGAGGTCCTGAGAGATGAGTGTCCGTACAGAGCGGATGAGTACCGAGATACGCGCTCACCGGTTCGATACTCCGTGGATCGTCTCCAACCGGGTAGCGCCGTAGGGATCTCGATCGAGGAGGGACGTCCGTAGAGACGTACTGCTCGCAACTGAACCGGAGCTACGTTCGGCGACCTCGAAACCGCCGGTAGCCGCTCCTCGTCGCGAACCTGCTCGACTTGCTCAGGCGTAAGTCGAGTCGGGCCTGTTTGAGCGCCTGAGTTTCTTGTGGACGCTCTCAGCTCGTGGCAGCATGGAAAGGGTACATCGGGTTCAGCCCCCTAGTAGTACAGAGCGCCTGATTAGGAACTCAGGCGCTCGTCTGAAGGGGAGCACGAGAGCAGGAAACACACCAGCTGAAGGTGACGAATTTTTCTTCCGGCTCGTACCGCTCTCTGAGCACCCTTCCGATTCCGAGTTTAGATGTCCAAGAACAGAGCCTCTACGGCCCTCGAAACCTTAGGAAAAAAGGAGAGTGATGTTTTCCGATGTAGGAGATACAACGGTAGTAGCTGAAATCGATCATCTGATCGACGAGATTGCTGAATCTACCGTTAATTGCCTCGAAGCAGTACGACTTCAGAAGGCAGCTATCCACCCTCGTCGAGTGGGTCCTCGAGTTCCCCGACGACCGCCTCCATCGCGTCCGTGGCGGTCACCAGCCCGACGACCTCCTCATCCGAGACGACAAGCGCCAACTCCTGGCTCTCGGTCTGGAACCGATCGATAACGTCGCTCACGCTGATGTCAGTGGAGACGGTCATCGGCGGCGCCGCGAGCTCCTCCAAGGTCGTATCACCCGACCGAAGGTCGTCGATCCGGTCGAGGGCGGCTGAGACATATACGATTCCCCGGAAGTCATCTGGATCGTCGCCGATCAGCGGATAGCGGTTGTGCAGCGACCCGGAAAGTCGATCGAGGTTCTTCGAGAGGGGGATCTCCGTCGAGAGGAAGACCCCCTCCTCGCGGTCGACCATGACGTCCTCGACGGTCATCCGGCCGACTGCGAGCGCGCCGAGGACCTCCTCGTGGCGCTCCTCGTCGAGGTCGCCCTCCGCGAGCAGCGAGTCCATCCGGTTTCTGAGGTCGGCACGGCTCTCGATGACGTCCTGTTCGGTCTCGAGCCACGCCCCGGTCATCTCGACGCCGAACAGCTTGAGCGTCGCCGACCGCGGCACCGGACAAAATCCCGAAAAAGACGTAGAGCGCAGTAACGATGACGTGGTCGAAGGGCCCGAGGATCAATACTACTCCAACGATATAGGCCCTGGTGATCCGGCTCGATACGCTATTAACGCTCTCCAGGAGGAACGAGGGTGAGCTCACGAGTGAAACCCCGATGATGGCACTCGCAAACCCAGCGAGAGCTCTCCGATGCACGATCTCCTCGGCAACCTTACTCAGTCCGTCCGCCTTCCCTCTGGGAAGGACACCTTCGACAGAGAAGACGAGTGCGCCTGCGATCCGAGCAACGTCACCGAAACGTGGTTCGACCAGTGCGTGAACGATTCCGAGTGCGACGATACCGAAGACGATCGCGAGCCCCGCGGTGAAACTCGTCGAGACGAGTTCAAGCAGCTATTGGTCACGGCGCCGTTCACCTTCCTCGACTGCACGATGGAGTATTTCAGCGGCATCTGGCGCTATAGACCCATCTCGATTATCAAATGGTAGGTGGATGTAAGTACATCATGAACATGTCACCGACATCGGGATACCCCGATTTGGGAGTCATGCAGAGAGATCATCGTATCCCTCCCTCATTTGGCCACACAGCCACGCACGGTAGTGGCCCGATGGCGAATCGACGGTACTAGTCGCTTGCGTATCAGCGTCGACACAGGGTATTAGCGTGCGCATTCCATAGATCCTCGTGATGGACCATGGGGACGGAGAAACACCGGATAGAGAGACGCAGGAAACACGGCAACTCGTTTTGAATCCAGTCAGCGGAGGTGGTGGCCACACCGAGCAAGCCCACCAACTCGCACAGTCCTATGGGTTTTCAGTCATCGAGACTGATCACACAGGACACGGCATGGAACTAGCCAAACGGGCCGCAGCCGACGGGGTCGACCTGCTCGCCGTCTGTGGTGGCGACGGCACCGTTCACGAGGTCATTCAAGGACTCGTCGCGGCCGAGGCCCTCGACTCGGTGACCCTCTGTGTCGTCCCTGCCGGGACGGTGAACATCTTGGCCGACGGGCTGGGGATCCGCGGCATGCGACACAGATTCAAGCTGGCCGAGAGCGGCGACACGAGACGGCTCGATCTCGGGGTCGCCAACGACGAGCCGTTCGTAATTTCGGCCGTCGTCGGAGTGCCGGCGGAGGCGAGCGCCAGCGTCTCACCCGGGCTGAAAAACCGGCTGGGACGGCTCGGGTTCGTGATCGAGGGGATCCAGAAGGCCAGGAGATCCGGCGATCTCCGGGTGGAGGTGGATGCCATCTCCGAAGGCGAGGAGATCACCTGGAAGGGGAACGCCCTGTCCGTGTTCGCCGGAAACCTTCGGCGGTTCATGGAGGCAAACGAGCGGGCGAACGCCGAGGACGGGACGCTGGAGATCACCATCGTCGAACCGCTGTCGGGGATCGACGCGGTCATCGAGAGCGTAACACGGCGGCTCCTCCACCGAGAGACGTCGCACGTGACGGATCTGCAATCCGATCAGCTCGAAATCATCGAACTGGATGACGCACGGGTGACGTACAGTCTCGACGGGGAGATACGGAGCTACGAGACGGTCCGGATCTCGGTACGGCCACGAGCCCTCAGCGTTCGCGTGGGAGACGAATACGTTCCTCAGGTCGAGTGATGACTCGAGGAGATCGAACGAAGAGAGATAGACGGGGCGGATGACCGACGCTCGACGAATCTCATGTAGGGCAGTACTCGTTGCGCCCGTCGATTACGCTCAAGCATCATCCAGCAGACATCGTCCATCGCATCGACTGCACCGTCTCGAAACCGGGCCACTCTGGTTCCGATCGTGGTGAGCGATAGTCGTCTGGCCTCCCATCCGCTCCTGCTGGTCAAACGGAGGGCATCGACGAACTCTCGTGAATGGGGGTCGATCGGGGACAGAGTAAAGCACCGGACTAAACGAGAGTGAGGTATGGGGACCCTGTTCGTCGCGTACGGGAAGGAGTCGTCTCGAAAACCGGTACTCGAGTTCGCAGCACAGCGCGCGGCGGCCACCGGCGATGATCTCTTCGTCTATCACATCCGCGAACAAGAGGATCCGCCCGACGACCGGCTCCGAACCGAGGTCCAGGAGGCGATGCGGCGAACGGCTCCCGACGTCGATTTCGAGGTGTCGATCGACGATCTCGATACGCAGGAAGGCGAGTACGAGCGATCGAGGGTTTCGAAACGCAAACAGCTGCTCGATACGATCATGGCAGAGGACTGCGACTACGAGTACGTCGTGATGGGTAACGTCGAACAGGGACCGATCGAGGAGTTCGTCTTATCGAGCATGTCCGAAGCCGTTCTCGACACGCAGCGGATACCGGTTCTGTTGGTCCCAGTCACCACGGACCCGACCATGGAGGCCTGACGGGCGATGTCCCCCGCCGGGACGAAGCGGTACGACCGTCCGTATCTCGGCGTGAACGCGCTAGCAACCCCCGAGATCCTGACCGTCCGGACTCCATGACGTCGAGTCCACGAGGCCGTCCTCAATGGTCCCGGCGATCGGGACGTCGTCGAACGAGGATCGCCATGGCTTTCGATTTATCCGTTCCGTTCACGTAGATCCGGTATGGTACGGCTACGGGCAGTCGTTCACGACGAACGGATGAACGCTCTCATCGGCTGGATGCTAACGGGCATTGTGGCTCTCACAGCCGTGGAAAGCCTCCTGACGGGTGCCTTCCTCTGGGGCGGAGTTGCACTTCTCGTCGTCGTCGTTATCGCCGTGCCTACAGTGGTAACCGGAGAGTGGACCGTGATGGTTCCCTGGCCGCTCCCGTTGGTCGCGGCCGCGGCCATGATCGTTCGGGCGCTCGGGATCTACGGTGAGATAGCAGGGTATTTCGCTATCGCGACGCTTGCGCTCATCGTGGTCATCGAGCTCGACGCGTTCACCCTCGTCGAAATGACTCGACGCTTCGCCGTTGCTTTCGCCGCCCTAATGACCCTCGCAGTCCAGGGGATCTGGACGATCGCCCAGTACTATTCGGATCTCTGGTTAGGAACGGGGTTCCTTCACTCTCAGAGGGAACTTCAGCTGGACATTGTCATCGTCACGGGCATCGGAATCGCGATGGGTGTGCTTTTTGAATGGTACTTCGAGAAGATGGAGCACGTGGGATCACATACGTCCCCGATCGACTTATCCGAGTGAGCATGACCCTCAGTGATACCCTGGGTCTGTCCGAGTCTCAGGAACAGCTGTTCGCACGGAGTTTACAGTTCGTCCTGGGGAGTCTGGTCGTCTATGGGTTGGTGACGCTCCAGTTACGAATGGTAGCGAACGCGGGGCTTCCGCTGGTGGTGACGTTCCTCCCAGCATTGTTGCGCCGGGAGTATGGATATTCGATGGATGCCGGACTCGTGCTTCTGATCACGATCGCGATCTTCCTTCACGTCCTTGGCTCGCTCGGCCCCTACAGGTGGTTCTCGTGGTACGACGAGGTGACGCATACGGTCTCGGCGATCCTCGTCGCCGGTATCGGCTATGCCGTTCTCCGGGCGTTCGAGTGTCACTCCGATGAGATCGCCGT
Organism: Halalkalicoccus sp. CG83; assembly: GCF_037081715.1. Lineage (NCBI taxonomy): Archaea > Methanobacteriati > Methanobacteriota > Halobacteria > Halobacteriales > Halalkalicoccaceae > Halalkalicoccus > Halalkalicoccus ordinarius. Next base: position 1,082,630 of record NZ_JAZDDH010000001.1, on the reverse strand, counting down.
GCCGTCGAGATTCCGGGCGGTGTTCATTCTCGTCTTCGTACTCGCGTTCGGCGTCATTTGGGAGGTCTTCGAGTTCGGAGCCGTCTGGCTGTCTCAAAGACTCGGTATCGGCTCTCCCGTCCGTGTCTTCGGTATCGATGATATCGTGACGGACATGGTATTCAACACGGTAGGGGCAGTGATCGTAGCGATCTGGGGGACCGGATACTTCGTCGATTTCGTTCCGTTCCTCAGACGGCGGATCCGCTCGAACGACGATGAGTGATGAAGCGAAGGTCGAGTCCCTCCTCTAAACGTGGTCGTTGTATCCGTCCTCCGCCCGTGACGGATATCGTTGATGATGAGAGGAACTCAACGAGAAGGAGAGATATCACTCAACGGAAGGTCACGGTAGTACTAGACCCTGTCAACGAACAGCGAAGCGACACGAACGCGGACCGGCTGGTAACGGGTCCGGTCGTTGAATCACGATCTTCTTACAGCGTATGTAGCGGGCTACGGCAAGCAGGAGTGGTAAGTAATGGAAATAGTGATGGCCGATTCGCAATAGTACTTACTCGGAGAGTTCACGCTGAGATGAAAACAGCCCTATAGGAGGTATACACCGTCTCACGACTCATGGATCGTCCGTCTCATCACCAACGATCGGTGTTGACTCGACAAGGCTGTTCGCCGCTCGGCGTAACCGTTCCGAGAGCGCCTGATGTGATAAGTCCATTTGGTTTGATACGTCACTCAATGAGCTCTATCGTGGAACCTCGAAATGACCGACGTTAAACGCCGCTACGAGCGTATCACGCTGTGTTTCGGTGAGTCCGTACTGAATATGGCCATCGTCTTGTGGCTCGTAGATCGCTTGGATTGTCAGCGAAAATCGGCTTTCTGGAGATAGTCATGGACCTTCGAGAGGGAGTCATGATCCGAGGATAGGACACGAAGACGCCATCCATCAGCCGAGCCGCTTGCATGAGTGACCGTCCCCTCGTGGTGCGTCAACAGTGGAACGATCTGCCCAATCGATCCGATTCACGTCATCTGATACGAACGCTTCGTTCATTTCGGAAAGCGTCTCCAGACGTTCGACTGTCGGATCATCGTCGAAGGCAGCTTCAAGCGCGTCGAAGTCCTCGACGAGAAGAATCCCGTCGCCCGGCGAAAGGTCGCGCTCTCGCCATAGCTCTCAAACGCGTTATATGTGACAACATCGTCATCGAGAGTTGCCGAGACACCAACACCGTGAGATACCGGTGCTGGACGGGACTTTTGAATCGTCCCATTACCAGCAGAGGGTTCTGCTGGACTAACCTCGCTGACCGGTGCCGATTCGATACTCACGCTGACTACCTCTGCGCGGCCACAGCTCGCCCAGCCTGATCGACCGTGTTCGCAGAGCTAGGCGTAGTGAATGTGGGAGGTGAAGGAAACGATCGAAGCCTAGGCCGGGATTTGAACCCGGGCTCTCGTCCTTACCAAGGACGCGCTTTACCGCTAAGCTACCCAGGCGCGCATCGCTGTCTTTGCCGGATGGCTCTTTATGGGTTTCGATTACGGGTCGGTCGCCGACGGTCGGGCGAGGTCGTCGATCGGGTCCGACGCCAGCGGCGGACTCGCGTCGGCGCCGAACAGGACGGCGGCGTCGGGCAGCGGCTCGCCCTCGGTCGAGCCGGCTAGTTCGTTGATCGCGACCCGGACCGCGTCGCCGGGCGGGGCGTCGACGACGGTCGTGCCAGCGACGGCCGCGAGCTCGAAGACGTCGGCCTCCAGGCTCCGATCGAGCGCCTCCCGGTCGGCGTCGGGCTCGCGTCGGCGGGTCTGGTCGCGGCCGAACGACCGAACGGTCTCGACGGCCTGCCCCGCGGCGTCGGTCATCGCGAGCAGGTAGAACCCGCGGGCGACCAGCACGTCAGCCGCGAGGACCGCGATGTCGGCGTCGGTATCGGCGTCGGCGGGGTCGGCGTCGGCCCACGGCTCGGCGTGGGCGAGCGTCCGGGTGAGCCGGAGCCCCTCGTAGATCAGCTGGACGCCCGCGGCGCGGTCCTCGACGCTGGACGGATCGATCTCCGGGTCGACCGACTGGGCGCTGAGGATCACGAGAACACCGGGAACCATCGAGGCGTCGGCGAGGATGGAGTCGATCCGTTCGTGTAGTTCGCGCGGCTCGATGTCGGCGACCGCCTCGCGCGCGCCACGGCGAGCCAGCACGGCCTGTTCCATTGACGGCGGTAGGGATGGAAGGGGCAAAGACCTTTGGAAACCAGGGTTCGGCATGATCACGACCGACCTCGTGGACGACGTCAGACGGGTAACGATCGACCGGCCCGAGCGGCGAAACGCGCTCACCTCCGCCGGCCTCGACGCGCTCCGCCGAACCGTCGAGGAGGCGGACGCGTCCGTGATCGTGATCCGCGGCGCGGGCTCCGCGTTCTGTGCCGGCGCCGACCTCGACGAGGTCGCCGACCTCGGTCGGGAGGGGGCCGCCGAGTTCGCCCGCCGGGGCCAGCGGACCGCCCGGGCGATCGGCGAGACCGACGGCGTCGTGCTGGCGGCGATCGACGGTCCGGCGCGGGGCGGCGGGCTCGAACTCGCGCTGGCCTGTGACCTCCGCGTGGCGACTCCCGAGGCGACGTTCGGCGAGCCGGGGGTCACCTTCGGGCTGTTCGGCGCGTGGGGCGGCACCGTCCGGCTTCCCCGCGTGCTCGGGGAGGGTGCGGCGATGGACCTCGCGCTGTCGGGCCGGGTCGTCGACGCCGAGGAGGCCCTCCGAATGGGGCTGGTCTCGCGGATCGTCGACGATCCGTGGACCGTCGCCACCGGGATCGCTCGGAACGACCCCTACGCGCTGGCCGCGACCAAACGGCGGCTTCGCGACGACCGCCCGGTCGCGGAGCAGGAGGAACGCGAAGCCGAGGCGTTCGCGGAGCTGATCGCGCGATACGAGCCCGAGGACCGCTAGCGTTCCGGCGCCGGCGGCACCCGGCGCTTGTGGGCGCTTCGTTCGTACATGCCGACGATCCGGTCGACGGCGTCGGACTCGCAGCCGACCGCCCGCGCCGTCGCGGCCTTCGAGAGCGGGCCGTCGACGTGGAGCGCGAGGACGGCGTCGAGGGTGTCGTAGTCGACGCCCATCTCCGACTCGTCGGTTTGGTCGGCCCAGAGTTCGGCGGTAGGGGTCTTCTCCGCCAGGTCCTCGGCGATGCCGACGTGGTGGGCGAGCTGGCGAACCTGCTGTTTGTAGAGGTTGCCGATCGGGTGGCAGTCGACCGCGCCGTCGCCGTACTTCGTGAAGTAGCCGACGGCGGCCTCCGCACGGTTGCCGGTGCCGAGCACGAGGCGGTTCTCGTGGTTCGCGAGCAGGTAGTTGAGCACCGCCCGAACCCGTGCGCGGGCGTTTCCGACGGCGACGTGGTCGCCCTCGACCTCCGGAAGCGCCCCGACGAACGCGTCGACGATCGGCTCGATCTCGATCACGTCGTAGGAGATGCCGAGTTCGCGCGCGACCCGCTCGGCGTCGCTCATGTTGTCCTCGCTGCTCACCGTCGCGGGCAGGACGAGGCCGTGGAGCCGGTCGGTACCGAGCGCGTCGACGGCGAGATGCGCAGTCAACGTGCTGTCGATCCCGCCCGAGAGCCCGAGCACCGCGCCGTCGGCCCCCGCCTCCCGAACCGTGTCGGCGATGAAATCGGTGATGCGTTCGTTGACCGTCTCGAGTTCCTCCTCCGAGAATCGCAGGTCGACCATGTCGGGGCGTTGGACGCCTGGACCCTAATAGCCACCTGCACGACCGTGGAAACCGAACGGTCGTCCAGCCGTCTCGAGCGCTGAAGCGCTACGTTCAAGTGCCACGATGGGCTACCGGCGTGTGAGCGCGGACGACCGGATCGGGCTTCCGTGAGTCGTCGCGCGGACGAACCGTGCGCTGGTGGTCTAGTGGTAGGACATGAGCTTCCCAAGCTCATAGCCCGGGTTCAATTCCCGGCCAGCGCATTCCTGCAGCGTGAACTCGACCGACGGACCGTTTCGTTCCACCGTCTTCTCGTGACCGTGCGAGCCTCCAGCACGGCCGGTACCCGTTCTACGCCGGATAGCGGCCGTTTCACCCCCCCATAAAAATGCTAGAACTTAACCGTTCTCCGAACCTAATCCGACTGTGAGTGAAGAATCTGGGCGCCGGAACCTTCGGATGCCCGATGAGAACGAGATGTTCGCCGTCGTGACCGACATGCTCGGCGGCGGACGCGTTAGGTTGCAGTGCAACGACGGTAAAGAACGCATGGGTCGGATCCCCGGCCGAATGCGGTTCCGTACCTGGATCAACGAGGACGACGTCGTCCTCATCGAGCCGTGGGACTGGCAGGACGAGAAGGCCGACATCGAGTGGCGCTACAAGGGCCAGGACGCCGCACAGCTCCGACGCGAAGGCCACATCGACTAACCCTTTTTAGCCGCGACGATCGAGGCCACGCTTCGGTCGGCATGCACACCCCGCAGACGAGTACGCCTTCGAGCGCTCCCACCGCGACGACGTTCCGTAGCCTGCGTCTCGTCCACTGTTGAGGTCGCCGGCGTCGGTCGAGGTCGCCGGCGTCGGTCGATGCACCGGCCTCGGCCGCCACTGGACGGACGGTATCGGCATCGAACGACGCGAAGAACGTTCGTTACGGCTTCCGGTTCGGTCCCGGACGACGGAGACGAGACCGCGGCTCCGCGGCTCGTCTCCGAAGCTCCCTAGCGAACGCCGCTCTCGTCGTCGGTATCCGGCTCGTCCGAGGCCACGTCCTCCTCCTCCTCGTCGCTCTGGAGGCTTCCCTCGTTGAGGTCGTCCTCGTCGGCGTCGACCATCTCGACGTCGTCGGCAGGGTGACCCTCGGAACCGCCCTCCTTGGTGTTCTCCGGGACCGCGTCGCCGGAGCTCGGGCCGGCGATCTCCGCCTCCTCGCCGGCGCCCTGCTCTGCGGATTCGGGCGTGTCGCCCGTCCCGGGGTTGCCGAAGTCGCGCGGCTCCTGCGCGTTCGACTCGGCGATCACGCCGCTCTCCTCCTCCTTGGGTTCGTCCTCGTCCCCGTTCCCGTCCGTGCCGACGTTGAACTCCTCGTCGACGGACTCCTCGAACTCCGCGACGTCCTCGCGGAGGGCTGCTTCGGGGTCCTCGTCGCTTGCCTGCTGTTGGGCGCGGCCGATCGCGATCCAGGCCGCGCCGACGGTGAGCTGTTTTACGGCCCGGGCCGGGCTCTTTCGCAGCGCCCCGAGTCCCTTGAGGACCGCCCAGCCGCCGGCGACCAGCGAGAGCGTGCCGAGCTGTCCGTGTTTCACGACGATCGGGCGGAGCGTCTCGAGCACGGAGCTGACCTCCTCGGGGAGCCTCCGGTCGATCTCCTCGATCTTCTCGTCGAGCTGTTCGTCGATGTCGCTTCCGTCGTCCGCGTCGACCGCCGTCACCAGCGGTACGTACTGTCCGATTTTCATCATCGATTCTGGTTAGGACTCCCGGCCGGTTAAAAGCACGACCGGCCCCTGCCAGGGAACCGTCGCGGTCGTCCGGCTCAGTCGGTCAATCGTCCGAGACGACGCCGACGGAACGTCACGTTCGGATGGACGTTGTTCTCGCTCCCGCAGTACGGACGGCGAACGCCATCGCCGCCGGCGCCGGTAGCGTCTCCCGCCGCCCCGTCCGGATCGGCGGGCCGACCGTCGGCCGCGAGCGAGCCGTCGTCGAGGAGCCGTCGGTAGGCGAACATCGTCGACAGGCTCGCTCCACAGACGGCAAGCGAGAGCAGCCCCACCGGGTTCACCATCACTCGTGTGATCCGGTATCGCGGTACCTGGCGTTACCGTCCAGGGGGGGTCAGGTCGCGCTGGAACTCATCGAACCGATCGAGGTTCTCGGGGAGATCGTACTCGATCTCCCGTTCGCCCTGGCGGCTGGGGTTCGCGTCCTCCAGCGGCTCCGCGACCTCCTCCCAGCCCGGCTTCACCCGCACCGACCGGGCGGGCATCCCCACGACGACGTGGTGGGCAGGAACGTCGCCCTGAACGACTGCGCGCGCGCCGACGATCGAGTTCTCGCCGATCCGACAGCCCGCACGCACCATCGCGTCGTAGGTGACGCGGGCGTCGTCCTCGACGACCGTCTCGAAGTTCCGGACCTCGGTCTGGTCGACGATGTCGTGGTCGTGGCTGTAGAGGTGGACGCCGTCGGAGACCGAGACGCGGTCGCCGATCTCCAGACGGCCGCGGTCGTCGAGGTGGACGTCGTCGTGGACGACGACGTTGTCCCCGACCGTGAGGTTGTGGCCGTAGGTGAACGTGATTCCCTTGAAGAACCGACAGTCCTCGCCACACTCCTCGAACAGGTGGTCAGCGAGCATCCGACGGAACCGGAGCGCGAACTCGACGTTGTCGGCCATCGGCGTGGCGTCGAACTGTCGCCAGAGCCACTGGAGGTGTTTCGACCGTCTGAACTTCTCCTCGTTCTTCTCGGCGTAGTACTCGCTCTCGAGCGTCGCGTTACACGGGTCGTACCCCTGGAGCCTGACCCGTTCCGCCGGCGAGACCTCTCCGCCGTCCTGCCAGCGTTCGTAGGCGTCCCGGTCGCCGTAGAGGTCGACGAGCACGTCGCGAACGACGTTGCAGGTGTCCTCGTCGCTCGCGAGTCGCTCGTCGACCTCCTCGATGAACGTCTCTACTCCCGCGTTGGCGTCCTCCGGGAGCGAGACGTGGCGCTTCGTCATGCCGATCCGTTCGGCTCGCGCCTTCAAATGGGTTCGGTTACGGGCCACCCTCGTTGCGGGCCGCCGTTCGGTTCGGACCGCTCGGCCGGCTCCCGTCGAACGCGGCGGTCCGCACCCGATAAGTGCCCTCGCTCCCTACCGTCGGACATGCACTATCGGACGCTCGGCGCCTCGGACGTGGAGGTAAGCGAGGTCGGCTTCGGCGCGTGGGTCGTCGGTACCGACTGGTGGGGTGACCGCAGCGAGCAGCAGGCGATCGGCATGCTCGAACACGCGCTCGATCGGGGGATCACCTACTTCGACACCGGCGACGTCTACGGCCACGGGCGCTCGGAGGAGCTCGTCGGCGAGGCGTTCGCGGATCGGCGCGATGAGGTGACGATCGCCACCAAGGTCGGCTACGACTTCTACAACAACCCGCAGGCAGGCCACGGCGAACTCCCCAAGGAGATCACCGCCGACTACGTCCGCGAGGCGACCGAGAAGAGCCTCGAACGCCTCGACACGGACTACGTTGACGTCCTCCAGCTCCACAACGCGGACGTCGAGGAGGTCGATCGGGACGTCCTCGAGACGCTCGACGAGCTCCGCGAGGAGGGGCTGGTCCGCGCGACGGGCTGGGCGCTCGGCCCCTCGATCGGCTGGCTCGCGGAGGGCGATCGGGCGATCGAGGAGGAGTTCGACGCGGTCCAGCTGGTCTGGAACCTCCTCGAACAAGAAGTAGGAAATCACTTCCTCGAGACGATCGAACGGACCGGAAGCGGGACGAGCCTCGTTCCACGAGTACCGCACTCCTCGGGACTGCTCAACGAGCAGGTCACCCCCGAGACCGAACTGGGTGAGGGCGACCACCGCGGCTTCCGACCCGACGAGTGGTACGAGACGGGCTGGGAGAAGATCGAGACGCTGCGTTTCCTCGAACGCAGCGCCGAGGGGACCTCGACTGGCTCCCGAACGCGGGCCGGGAAGGACGGAGAGAGAACGATGGGCCAGGCTGCCATCCAGTGGCTGCTCGCCCACGATCCCGTCGCCACCGTCACCCCGACGTTCCGCACCGAGGCCGACATCGACGAGTGGGCTGCGGCCAGCGAGACGCCGCCGCTCTCCGAGGAGGAGCTACGGCGCGTCGCCGACCTCTACGCCGAGAACTTCCGAATCGATCGCGATGACGGGATGGACAGCCTCCGCTCGTCCGTGGACGGCGAGGACCTCCGCGCTGCGGGCGTCGACGCCGAACCCGCCGACTGAGGCCGGTCGGGGAGACTGGACTCCGTCAGCTCTCGTCGACCGAGCGACGCCGTCGGTGGCCGAGCGCGTTCGTCACCAGCGCGTGGCCGAGCATCGTCGTCGAGTGATCGAGCACGCCGAACGGGTGGAGATGCGACTGCCTCGCCGTCGGGAGCAGCGAACCGATGACGTTGATCTCGCCGTCGCCGTGGGACAGCGAGCCGACGGCGACGCCGGAGGCCGATTCACCCTCGCCCTCGCCCTCGCGCTCCATCGCCGCGCCGACCGTTCCGCCCGCCGCCTCGAACGCCTCCCGCTCGACGAGCGTGACGGGCGCCTCCTCGTCGGTCGCGTACCCCAGCGGTGCGACCGTCCAGAGTTCGTCCTGAATCGAGCGAGTTCCCTCGAGCAGTGGGTGATCGCGCTTCTCGTCGAGCGCAGCGAACGCGCGACGGTCGCTCGCCACGCTGTCCGCGAGGCCGTCGTCGAGCCCCTCCAGCAGCGAGACGCCGCCATCGGTGAGCAGGAGCGACCCACCCGCCTCGACGAACGCCGACAGTTCCTCGACGTACGCGTCGTCCCCCTCGTCGTGGATAACGACGACGTCGTCGTAGGCTGCGTCCCCCTCGCGACGGAGCGCGCCGTCGCGGACCTCCTCGACCGAGAGCGTATCGAACGGAGAGGACGCTCCTCCCCGTTCGACCCGTGCGTGCTCGGCGTAGGACTCGAAGTACTCGAACGGCGTCGCCTCGTAGTCGCGCTGGGCGTATCCCACCACGTCCCGCGGGTTCGGGACGCCCTCGCTCTCAGCGACGAGCGCGTCGGTACAGAGCTCGACGGCTCCGCCGCCCGTGTCGGCGTTCGGTCCGAAGTCCTCGAGCCGTATCGTCCACGTTCCCGGCTCGGGGCGGCCGATCGTCCAGTCCGGACCGTCTCGTTCGTCGGTCGGTCGGTGCGTGCGGACGAAGTCGCCGTTCGGGTCGAGCAACGTCGCCTCGAGCGCCACGTCCTCCCGCGGATTCGCCGTGATCGACAGCTCCCAGGCCCCCTCGTCGACGGCGACCTCCTCGGCGAAGCCGCCCGCGTCGACGGTGACGGTTCGACACGCCTCCTCGTCGGTCGTCTCGGCGAACGCCAGATCGGCGGACGACCTCGTCCGAGCCTCGGCGTGGACGACCGCCGTCGATCGATCGCCGGTCTCGATCCACGCGGTGGCCTCGCTGGCGGCGTGATCCGCGACCGTCCGGATCGAAGCGGTGTACGCCCGAACCTGTAGCCCGACGAGCTCCGAGGCGTACTCCTCGTCCGTCGACGCGATCGTGTTCCCGAACGCGATCTCCAGGCCGATCGAGCGGGCTCCCAGCCCGCCGAACTCCTCGGGGTGGGCGGCCCAGGCGATGAGGCCGCCGGTCGTGCCGTAGCCCAGCGCGTCGTGGATCGTCCCCCAGTCGTACCACCGGTCGGGGAGCATCCCCTCGACGGCGGGTATCTCGTGGGCCGTCTCATCGCGGACCGCGTCGTATCGCTCGGCCCCTCGCGAGAGCGCGTCGACGTTCTCCTCTACGGTGCCCAGTTCCCCCGCGATCGCCTCCTCGATCGAGCGGTTCATCGCGTCGACGTCGTGGAGCGCCTCGTGGTCGTACTGGGCGTCCGGGACCAGCCCGAGGACGAACTCGTCGGACCACTGCATGCCGTGGAGATCGACGAGGTAGTTCGCGTTCTCGTAGGTACGGAGGTGCTCGACGATCGAGAGCGTATCCGGCACCCGTTCGGCGATTCGATCGGGCACGTCGTCGTCGATCTCGTCGGGTTGGTCGTCCGTGAGGTTCGCGCCGTCGGGCTCCGCCGGATCGTGGTTCGGATCGATCCAGCCCGCGGTCGGGCACTGGCGGGCCGGGTCGACGCCGGTGGCGGTGGTCCGCTGGAACGCCGGCCGATCGCTCCCGTAGATCGGCTCGCGGGCCACCCAGCCGTCCGGATTCGCGTAGACGAACACGAGCGCCACCTCGTCGAGGAGCGCGTCGAGTTCGGGCTCCTCATCCGCGAGGGTCCGCTCGATCAGCCGCGAACCCGCCTCGACGCCGGTCCGCTCGTCACCGTGGATCGACGCGACGAACGTCACGGTCTCCTTCTCCCGAAACGCCGTCCGGTCGTCGACGTCGTTGGTCAGCTCCGCGACGTGGATCGGCTTGGGTTGATCCTCCCCCTCGTGGCGGTTCTCGTGACCGGGGCTGTCGCCGATCGAGAAGAAGCGAAGTCGGTCCGCGTGTTCGTCCGCGAGGTGTTCCATCCCGCGGACGTGTTCCTCGAAGCCGACGTGATCGACGCTCGCTTCGGGCTCGGGGAAGACGCCCTGCGGGTAGGCGTCGAGTCGCCACCACGGGTTCGCGCCCGGGGAGTACTCCAAGCGCTCGACGCCCTCGACGGCGTTGATCTCCTCGATCGTCCCGGCCGTGAGCCGGCCGTACGCGGCGGGTTCGGGCTCGGTCGTCGTTCGGTCGATCCCGTCGATCCCCTCGAGCGTCTCGAGTGCATCCGAACCCGCGCGAACGAGCGTCGGAACGGCGTACCCCTCCTCGGTGTGTTCGGCGACGAACCGGTGGCGGTCGGTCGACCGGGGCGCGTCGAGCCGTGCAACCGCCTCGCCCGGGAGGGCGATCGCACCGGCCGTCGCTGCCGAGAGTCGGACGAAACCCCGGCGCGAGATCGGCGCGTCCGAGAACCGATTCGCCTCCGCTGATCCCGAGTCATCGTGAGCCATCGAACGTTACTAACGGTCGTCAGGAACCGTGATCAATCGCGACGTTCCGGCCAGTATGACCGATAGGCGAACGATCGCGAGCCGGCTCAGCCGGTCAGCCGGTCGTGGACGGCGACCGACAGCGCGAGCCCGAAACCGATCCCCGCGCCGATCACCAGCCCCGAACGGACGTTCCCCGAGAGCGCGCCGATCAGCGCCGCGACCAGGAGTGGAAAGCCCGCGAGCACGGCGATTCGGAGCCTCCCAGCACTATGGCCCTCGGTGGGCTCGACGTTCCTCATGCGAGGAAGACGTGGCGCGGGCGATCCGCGAGCACGTCACGGCCCCACTGGACGGTGTCGCGGAAGGCATCCGAACGGAAAAAGGCCATCGCGTCCTCCCGCGAGCGCCACTGGCTGGCGATGAACATGTCGTTCTCGTCGCCGACGTTCACCATCAGGGCGGTCTCGTGGTGGCCCTCCATCTCCTCGAGGAGACCGCCGACGGTGCCGAACTTATCGACGAACTCCTCTCTGTGTTCGGGCTTCACGGTGTAGAACATCCCCATCGTCCCGAAGCCCGGCTCCTGGCCCGCGCGACTCGCGGGTCGTTCCTCCCCGCTCGTTTCCTCCGCGGGACCCTGTCCCGCGCGGGCGACGATCCCCGGGAGGTCGGCGAGAAAGCCGCCGGCGGTGTCGGCGGCGTCGGCCGTCTCCCAGATGCTCACGACCGCGGACCGGCCGCCGTCGCTCGCCCGGTAGGTGGCGGTCTTGACGTGGGTGTCGTAGCGGTCGAACCCCTCGGCGAGGTCCTCGACCTCGGGTCGGAGCTCCTCGGGGTCGGCCTCCGAGTAGAGCACCATCGCGTAGACGTCCTCGCCGTGGGGCTTGCCCGCGTAGATGTCGAGGTCGGCGAGTTCGCCGCGGATGTCGTCCTCCGATCCGGACTCGCCGGTCTCTGCGGGTTCGACGTCCCCGCCGAGCGCGCCCGCGATCACTTCCGTGACGCCCGGAAGCTCCTCGAGGAAGCCCCGCGCGGTGTCGGCGGCGCGCTCGGTCTCCCAGACGCTGACGACCGTCGTCGAATCGCCATCGTACACCTCCGTCAGCACGTGGCTGTCGTAGTGCTCGAAGTTGCCTCGGAGCCCGTCGACCTCCTCGCGGACGGTCTCGACGTCGGCCTCCGAGCGAAGCACCAGTCCGTGGGCGCCCGCGGGCGCGTCGATCTCGACGCCGAGGTCCGCGAGCGTCCCGGCGAAGCCGGCGTCGATATCGTCGGCAGTGTCGTCCGTGTCGTCGACCGGTACCGCCTCGCCGGCGAGGAACGCCTCCAGGTCGGCGGGTGGGAAGCGCCGGCCGGTGTAGAAGCGGCCGAACTCCGCGTACTTCGAGGAGGAGGGGTCGAAGCGCATCTCGTAAAGCAGGTGTTTGATCTCGGTCATGTCGTCGGCGAAGAGCGTCACGCCCCACTCGTGGTCGTCCATGCCGACGCTGCCGGAGATGATCTGGGTCACCTTCCCCGCGTACTCCCGGCCGATGTCGCCGTGGGCCCCCATCAGCTCCGCGCGCTCCTCGAACGGGAGGTCGTACCAGTTGTACTCCGGGTCTCGGCGCTTCGACATCGGGTAGAAGCTGACGAACTCCGTGTCGGGGAGCTTGGGGTAGAGCCGCGAGTCCATGTAGCGCCGGAGTCCGGGGTCGGCCTCCGCGTCGGGGTCGAAGTAGTCGGCGGCGGCGTCGGTGTAGCCCGACGCCTCCGTCACCGAGACGTAGGAACTCGCCCGGTCGGTGAACTCCGCGAGCGCACAGCCCTCGAACTCCCGCTCGGCGGTGTCGAGTTCGGCGAGGGTCGGCCGGAGATGCAGGATCAGCAGGTCGGCCTTGTGTCCGAGCACGCTGAACACCGCCGAGTCGCCCTCCTCCGTGTCGACGTGGGACTCGAGGAATGCGACGCCCTCCTCGATCGCTGCCTCCCGGTCGCGCTCGGCGGCCCCACGCCAGGCGTCCCAGTCCACGCTCCGCAGGTCGTGTAGCACGTACAGCCCCTCCTCGGTCCGGGGCGGCTCGCGTCGTGACATGTGCGGCGGTTCGGACGCGGGCGGGAAGGACCTTTCTACACGGCGTCGTCGGGGTCGTGGCGCTCCCGGACGCGCTCGACTTCGGCCGCGTACCGCTCGCGGGTCTCGGGGTCGCTGACGCTTCCCAGGTTGTCAGGATCGCCCTCCACCGCCGCCGTCGTCGGTCGGTCCCCGCCGCTGAAGCTCGTGAGGGCGCGCTCCTTTCGGAACTCGCGTTCGCCGTCGGGCGTCGCGTAGGTGAGGATGATGACGTTCTGCTCGTCGTCCGAGTAGGTCCGCTCGACGAGCCAGACGCGAACCACGTCGTGATCGTCCATGCTAGTGATACGGTCTCCGGTGGGTCGTGATTGTCGCCGCCGGAAACGGGGACGGGGACGGAACCGAGTCGGTCGGACTCACACCAGCAGTCCCTGGCCGAAGATCATCACGAGCAGTCCGACGAGCATCGTGACGCCGACGGAGATCGTCACCGTCTTCGTGAGTTCGTAGCTCGCCTCGAACGGCAGCCGTGAGACGATCGCCTCGGTGCTGGTCCGGAGGATGTGTCCGCCGTCGAGCGGGAAGGCGGGGATGCAGTTGAAGAAGGCGAGGTTGAGGTTGATCCAGCCGGTCCAGAACAGCAGGTTCGCGAGCAGGAAGACGCCGCCGCCCAGCGGTGCCAACGCGCCCTCGACGACGTAGAAGTTCGTCACGTAGCCCGTGAACCCCGCGAAGTTGAACGTCGCGAACCCGGTGACGGAGGCGATCGGCAGCAGGAGCGCGACGCCGATCGCGCTGATGAACGTGCTCGTTCCCCCCTCCCCGCCGCCGAGCATCGAGAGGAACGCGTTCGCCGGATAGGGCTGGATCCCGAAGTCGTTGACCACGACGCCGGTGACGCCTGGCTGTACCTGTATTCCTATGGCGCCGTGGTCACCCTCGGGGTGCTCGCCGAGTTCGACCGTGTACGTCGCTGGTTCGCCGTCGACGTAGGCCTCGACCTCGACGGTCTGTCCGGGCTCGGTCTCCTGGAGGGCGGCGGTCAGCGCGCTGCTGTCGACGACTCGTTCGCCGTCGATCGCCGTTATCACTACCTGCTCGCCCGTCGGCATCCCGGTCTCGCTCGCGGCGCCGTCCTCGCTGACGGTCGAGAGCGCCCCTGCGGGGAAGGTGTGCTCCTGGCCGTCGTCGGTCTCGACGGTGACGACCCCCTCCTCGGAGATGGCGCTGCGGAACTCGCTCTCGGTGGTCACTGGCTCGCCGTCGACTGCGACGATCGTGTCACTGGTCGAGAGCCCCGCGGGGCCGTCCTCGGCGGCCCCGACGACGAACGCAGAACGCTCGACGGTCACCTCGCGTTCGCCATCGACGGTGACGGTCGCCGTCGCGTCGCCCTCCGCGACTGCCGACTCGAGGGCGGCCTCGTCGTCGATCGGTTCGCCGTCGATCGCGGTGATCCGGTCGCCGGCGTCGATCCCCGCCTCTGCGGCCGGCGATCCCGGGAACGTGCCGCCGACGGCCGCGCCGGGAGCGACCGCGATCGCACCCGTCACCGGGCCGAACAGGAGCCCGAAGGCGACGATCATCACGACCATGTTCGCGGTGACGCCGGCGGCGAACATCCGCGTCTTGCCGCCGCGGTCGGCGCGCCGCTGGCTCTCCTGGTCCGGTTCGACGAACGCGCCGATCGGGACGATCGCCAGGAGGGCGATCCCCATCGAGTCGATCTCGATCCCCTCGACCCGACAGAGCAGTCCGTGGGCGCCCTCGTGGACGACCAGCGCGACGAGCAGGCCGAAGACGATCTCGGGGGCGACCGAGAGGGGGAGGAAGTCGTTGACGCCGGGGATGACGACGACGTTTCTGGGCTCGGTGACGGCGGTCTGTTCGGAGGCGTACAGCGCCGAGATCGCCGCGAAGAGGACGAAGACGAACGACAGCATCATCACGACGAGCGCGATTCCGACGCCGACGTTGCTGAACGCCCGCCAGAACCGCTTCGGTCGCGAGAGGCGATCGAGCACCGCTCGACCGCGTTTGGTGTGGAGGGTAATTATCGGGCCCTGGGTGCCGACGTAGCCCGGCAGCGCGCCCCGGTTACGGAGCGCGAGCAGCGCCGTCCAGTAGACGACGACGCCGAGCAGCACCCACGTGAGCGTACTCATTGTCCCTCTTTCGGCGGGCGGCGCTCAAATGGGTTGTGATGGGCGGACTACCCCTGGAACTGCTTCAACACCGCGAGGTCGTGATCGGTCCGGGTGAACTCCGAAAGACGGCGCTCGGTCTCACAGTCGTGACACGCGAAGTCGTGGTCGTGGGTGGGCAGTTCGCCGGGCGGCCGTTTCCAGGTCGTCTGACAGCCGGGACAGATGAGCCGGACGAACGTCTCGTCCATGGACGTCGTGTGATACCGATTGGCAAAAAGCTTCGGTCGGCGTCAACGCTCGCGACGCAGCCGCGCGAGGACGAACTCGCGGTCGAGCTTCGCGAGGAACGGGCCGAGCTTCGGCCCCTGCTCCTGGTCGAAGAAGAGCCGATAGCCGGTCGCGAAGAACTCGCCGACCGGTACGTCGTGGCGCTTCGCGGTCTCGTAGATCTCGCCCTGGATCGCCTCGGGGTCGTCGTGGTCCTCGACGAAGTCCGCGAGCTCCGAGAGCGCCCGCTCGACGGCAGGGTCGAGATCGACTGCGGGTAGCTCGGTCCGCTGGAGCTCGTAGTCGTACTCGTTTCCGGTCTGCCGCGCCCAGGTGCGGGCCCGTTCGACGCGCGAGAGCGCCTCCTCGATCGCCCATTCGGGGGTCTCCGCGGAGATGTGTCCCTCACGGCGGGCGATCTCCTCGCGGAGGTCGGGATCGTCGGTCATGCCCAGCACGGCCGCGAACGTGTACGGCAGACGGATCCGGTCCTCGCGTACCTCCTCGACGCAGAACGGATAGACCCGTTCTGCGCGCGCTCGCTCGCGCTCGCTCGCCTCCTCCTCGCCGAAGTAGATCCGTTCGAGCCGGTCGAACTCGTCCACGAGGAGATCGATGCGTTCGACGTCGAAGTCCCGGGCGCGGCTGGGGTCCTTCGCGAAGAAGTAGCGAAGCACTTCGGGCTCGATCAGCTCCAGCACCTCCGAGACGAGCATCACGTTGCCCGCCGAGGAGGAGAAGGGCTCGCCGTTGAGCGTGAACCACTCGTAGACCATCGGCACCGGCGGCTCGAATTCGAAGACGTTTCGCGCGATGTCGACCCCGCTCGGCCACGATCCCTCCGCGTGGTCCTTCCCGAACGGCTCGAAGTCGACGCCGAGGATCTCCCACTGGGCGACCCACTCGAAGCGCCAGGGGAGCTTTCCCTCGCGTAGCGTGGCGGTTCCCTCGTGGCCACAGCCCTCGATGATCTGCTCGCCGGCCTCGACGTCGACGCACTCGTACTCGACGGTCCCCGCCTCGAGATCCACGGCGGTCACCCGGTCGGTCAGGTGGCCGCAGCTCTCACATCGCGCGAGGAACGGCACGTACTCCTCGTCGACGCCGCCCTGGTACGCAGAGAGCACCTCGCGGGCGTGCTCGCGGTTTGCGAGCAGCCGGCGGGTCGCGTCCTCGAACTCGCCCTCCTCGTACATTCGGGTGTTCGAGGCGATCTCGAGCGGAACGTCGATCGCCTCGGCGCTGCGTCGGATCAGTTCGGAGAAGTGTGCGCCGTAGGACTCACAGCAGCCGAAGGGATCGGGGACGTCGGTGTAGGGTCTGCCGAGGTTGCGCCCGAGCGCGCCCGCGTCGACCTCGCCGAGATCGACGATCTCGCCGTCGAGATCCGCGAGCTTGCGGGGCAGCCCTCTGAGGCGGTCACGGTCGTCCGCGGTGAACACCTGCCGGACCTCGTGGCCGCGCTGGCGCAACACCTCGGCGACGAAGTAGCCCCGGAGGATCTCGTTGACGTTGCCCAGGTGCGGCACGCCGGAGGGGGAGATGCCGCCCTTGACGATGATCGGCTCGTCGGGGTTCCTCCCCTCGATCTCGTCGGCGATCTCGTCGGCCCAGAAGACGTAGCCTCGCCGTCCCTCGTTCGGCTCGTCCTCGTGGAGCGTGTACGGGTCCGCGTCGGTCTCAGCGTTCATTCTCCGCCCAGTAGGTGGGTTCGTCGCCGACGCCCTCGGGGATCACGTCGGTTCCGTCGTGATCCCCGTATCGGACGGCGCTCGTGATCCGCGCGGGCTCGGTGCCGTCGAGGACGATCGTGCGCATCCCCGAGCGCTCGATGATCTTCGCGGCGAGCAGGTCCACGGGCGCCGAGGAGCCGGCGGTCATCTCGATGTCCGCGATGGTGTCGACGAGCTCGCTCGCGGTGATCCGGTCGAACCGCTCTGCGTCGTCGTCCTCCTGCGGATCGGCGTCGAAGACGCCCGGGACGCTCGTGGCGTAGACGAGCAGGTCCGCGTTGACGTACTCCGCGAGCGCGGCGCTGACCGCGTCGGTCGTCTGCGCGGGGGCGACCCCACCCATCACGCAGACGTCGCCGTTCCGGAGCACCTCTCCGGCGTCCTCGTAGTTCGTCGCGGGCGCAGGGGCGACCGACTCGCCGAGCGCGGCGATCAACAGCCGGGCGTTGATCCGGGTGACGTCGATTCCGATGGTGTCGAGCTCGATCTCGTTGGCTCCGATCTCACGGGCGGCGGCGATGTACGCGCGGGCTACCCCGCCGCCGCCGACCACCGCGCCGATCGAACAGCCGTCGTCGGCGAGGTCCTCGATGACGGCGGCGTGCTCCTCGACCCGGTCGTCGCCGAGATTCGGCGCGAGCACGCTGCCGCCGATAGAAACGACCACGTTCATGCTTGCTTCGGGTTACCCGGACGGCGGCTTAAGGATTATCAACTCACTCCGGCGACACCTACAAACCACCACCGGACGTCTACGCACGTATGTACACGCTCGGAATCGTCGGCCCCGCCGGCGCCACGACGGCCCTCACAGGACGGATCGCCGAACACCTCGCGGAGCGCGGCCGGGTCGCGACGGTCGAACGCCTGGACGAACCCCCGGCGGACGCGACCGGACTCGACGCCGACGAGCGCGAGACGAGTATGGGGACGACCTACGGGATCGCCGACGACGGAAGCTGGGTCGCGTCCGGGGCGGATCGAGGCCTCGAAGCGATCCTCGACGATCTCGCTCCCGAACACGACTACGCGGTCGTCGAGGGGTTCGACGACGCCATGATCCCGCAGGTGGTGCTCGGGGAGCGCGGGGGCCGTGGACCGGTGCTCGCCGAGGCGACCGACGCCGGGGACGTGGACGTCGAGCGCGTCTGCGACGCGCTCGAGTCGACCGAGCCCCACGTCACGCTCGAGACGCTCGTCTCGCGGGTCAAGCGCTCGCCCCGGGCCGACCGCGCGGGTGCGATCGCCACCTTCACCGGTCGGGTGCGCGAGAAGGACGGCGCGGACGACGCCCCGACCGAGGCGCTCGAGTTCGAGACGTACGAAGGCGTCGCAGACCGACGTCTCACCGCGCTCCGCGAGGAGCTCGAATCGCGCGACGGTGTCTACGAGGTTCGCATGCACCACCGGACGGGCCTCATCCCGACGGGCGAGGACATCGTCTTCGTCGTCGTCCTGGCGGGCCACCGCGGTGAGGCGTTTCGCACCGTCGAGGACGGCATCAATCGGCTGAAGAGCGAGGTGCCCATCTTCAAAAAGGAGGTCACGACCGACGAGGAGTTCTGGGTCCACACCCGCGACTGACGCGAACGCGGGCGAAGCGTCGTTAACTCTCCGCGATCGAGGCGAATTCGACAGATACGTAAGTCCGGAACTCGTAGTGGTAAACGAACGTCGCTAATCCGATTATAAAACGTCTACGGCGTTTTTGAAGCGTCGTGAACGATTCCTTTCGAGTTACTTCACGTTAAAGATACCCTAAACATCCTCAGGGTATATCATTAGTGGGGGGTTAAGGAGGTGATGAGGAGAAGATGAGCACAACGACGCAGCCCTCTACGACGGCGGAATCGAAGGAAGAACGGCTTAAGCGGTACCTTAACCAGCGCGCTGCCGGCGGCGAGCTGTACTTCAAGGGCAAGTTCATCGCGGACGAGGTGGACCTCTCGCCCAAGGAGATCGGCGCGATCATGGTGAAGCTCCGCGACTCGGCCGACGACCTGAACATCGAGAAGTGGTCCTACACGAGTGCGACGACCTGGCGCGTAACCCCCGCCCAGTGATCGACCGGTCCCGCTGACGCTTCGGCCCTCCACCGCCCGGATCATCCAAGGCTTATGCCCTCCCAACCCTAAGCCGATCCGATGAGCGATCTCCGGGCGGGCCCACCACCCACCGAACTCGGTCACGTTTTCAACGTTTACGAGACGGCGACCGACGGAGAGACGCTACGATACTACGGTAGTCCCCGAACCTCGAGTCGGACCGTTCTCCGGGAGCTCTGGCCCGTGTTCCGCGAGCGAGGCTACGAGGTCCGACTCACCCGCGAGTACGGCGAGTGGGTATTGGTCGCCGAACCCGTCGATCTCGGGATCGACGGGATCCCGTGGACCAACCTCGTGCTGTTCGTCGCGACCGTCCTCTCGACGCTGTTCGCGGGCTCGCTCTGGTACCACCTCGATCCGCTCTCGGCGGAGGTCGTTCACGCCTGGCCGTTCACGCTCGCGATCATGGGCGTTCTCGGCGTCCACGAGCTCGGCCACTACGTGCTGAGTCGGTATCACAGGGTGAACGCCTCGCTGCCCTACTTCATCCCGATTCCGACGCTGATCGGAACCATGGGCGCGGTGATCAAGATGAAGGGACAGATCCCCAGCCGGAAGGCGCTGTTCGACATCGGCATCGCCGGCCCGATCGCAGGGCTCGTGGCGACGGTCGTCGTCACCGTCGTCGGACTCCACCTCCCGCCGGTCACCGCGCCCCAGGCGCTCGTAGGTGATCCCAACGCCGTCCAGATCGAACTGGGGTACCCGCCGTTGCTCGAACTGCTCGCGTGGATCGTCGATCAGCCGCTCCACTACGACAACCCCGCGACGTCGGTCAACCCGGTGGTGATCGGCGGCTGGGTCGGGATGTTCGTCACGTTTCTCAACCTGCTCCCGGTCGGACAGCTCGACGGCGGGCACGTCCTCCGGGCGATCCTCGGCGATCAACAGGACCGGATCGCCGCGCTCGTTCCCGCGGTGCTGTTCGGACTGGCCGGCTATCTCTACTACGTCCGTGACGTCCCCGGCGACGCCGCGTTCATCTGGGCGTTCTGGGGCTTTCTCGCGCTGGTGTTCTCCTTCGTCGGCTCGGCCACGCCGATCGACGACCGGGAGCTCGGCGCCGGACGGGTAGTCGTCGGGGTCGCGACGCTCGTCCTCGGCCTGCTCTGTTTCACGCCGGTGCCGATCCAGGTCGTGGGTTAGTGGGTGAAGCCCCGGTCCGGGAGCGCCTCGCCGTCGATCGTGAGATCCGACTCGGTCACCTCGCCGACGACGGTGATCGGGACCTCGACGTCTCCTTCGAGGAGCCCGCTCGACCGCTCGGGAAGCGTGAACACCAGTTCAAAGTCCTCGCCGAAGGTGGTCGCGAGCGTGGTCGCCTCGCTTTCCGCGACCTCCCGAAGCGTCTCGTCGACCGGGATCGCGTCGCGCTCTATCGCGAAGCCACAGCCGCTCGCCTCGGCGAGCTGATGGAGCGAACGCGCCAGGCCGTCGCTCGAGTCCATCATCGCGCTCGCGTGCGGCGCGAGCGCACGGCCGGCTGCGACCCGGGGGACGAACCGAAAGCACTCGTTCGCTCGTCCAGCCTCGCCGCGCTCGAAGAGTCGAAGGGCGGCCGCGCTCCGACCGAGCGTTCCCGTGACGCAGACGGCCTCGCCGGGCTGGGCCCCCGAACGGTGGATCGGCTCGTCGGTCCGTCCGAGCGCCGTCGTCGCGACGGTGAACTCCTCGTTGGCGTCGAGGTCGCCGCCGACGTACTCCGCGCCGACGGCCTCGCAGACGTCGCGTGCGCCCGCGAGGAAGTCGAGGAGCTCGCGCTCGACGAACGTCGGGGCGGCGTAGACGGCGACCGCCGCCGTCGCCTCCGCGCCCATCGCCGCGACGTCCGACAGCGACGCACCGACCGCCCGCCAGCCCGCCGTATAGCGGGTCGTCCCGTCGGGGAAGTCCGTCGTCTCGTGGAGCATGTCGGTCGTGAGCACCTGTCCGTCAACCACGGCGGCGTCGTCGCCCGCGTGGTCGAGCGCGGCGGCGATCGATCCCAGCGCGGCCCGTTCGTCCATGGACGGGGTGTGCGAGCGTCGGAGAAAAGCAACCCGGTCCGCGGAAGACGATGGGTTTAACAGTCACACCGGCGAACGATCGCCAATGACGACGCTCTACGACGTGCCGGCGGACGCGCTCATCGAGGAACTCTCCGATCGACTGGCCGACCGAATCGAGGAGCCCGACTGGGCCGCCTACACCAAGGCCAGCGCCGACCGCGAACTCCCCCCCGAGCAGGAGGACTTCTGGTACGTCCGCGCCGCGAGCCTGCTTCGGCGGGTCGCCGTCGACGGCCCCGTCGGCGTCGAGCGACTCGCGACCCACTACGGCGGCGCGAAGCGCGGCTCGAACCGCTATCGCGTCGCACCGCCCCGCCAGAGCGACGGCAGCGACAAGATCATCCGCACCATCCTCCAGCAGCTCCAAGAGGAGGGGTTAGTCGGCGAGCACGGCTCGGAAGGCCGCGAGGTCACCGCCGAGGGCCGCAGCCTGCTCGACGACGTCGCCGGCGAGGTCCTCGCCTCGCTCGTCGAGGAACGTCCCGAGCTCGAACGCTACGCCTGAACCGGCCCCCCGATCGGGCTCCGTAATCGTTTTGTCGACGGCGTAGAAACGTTATCACATCATGAGCGGAAGCCCCGACGACGAGCGGCTCGAGGAGCTCAGACAGAAGAAGCTCGAACAGCTTCAGGAGCAACAGGAGGGCGCGGGTTCCGAGGAGGCACGAGCCCAGGCCCAGGAGCAACAACAGCAGCAGGCGGACGCCCAGAAGAAGGCGATGCTCCGCAAACACCTCACCGACGGCGCACGACAACGACTCAACTCCGTCCGGATGAGCAAGCCCGACTTCGCCGACCAGGTCGAGCGACAGATCCTCGGGCTGGCCCAGAGCGGACGCATCCAGGGCAAGATCGACGAGGAGAAGATGAAACAGCTGCTTCGCGAACTCACGCCGGACAGCCAGAGCTACGACATTCGCCGGCGCTGAGGCCGGAATGGATCTCGGGCTGCTCTACAGCGGCGGCAAGGACTCATCGCTCGCGGCGCTCTTGCTCTCGGCCTTCTACGACGTCACCCTCGTGACGGCCCGCTTCGGAATCACCGACGACTGGCGACACGCGGAACGAGCGGCGGAGGGAACGGCGTTCGACTTCCGACCCCTGGAGCTCGATCGGGCGGTGGCCGAGGCCGCGGTCGAACGGATGCTCGAGGACGGCTACCCACGAAACGGCATCCAGCAGGTCCACGTCCACGCGCTGGAACGGCTCGCGGGCGAGGAGTTCAACGCGGTCGCGGACGGTACCCGTCGGGACGACCGCGTCCCCTCGGTCTCCCGGGCACGGGCCCAGAGCCTCGAGGATCGCCACGGCGTCGACTACGTCGCACCGCTGTCGGGGTTCGGACGAGGTGCGGTCGACGGGCTGGTCGAGGAGAACCTGACCGTCGAGGTCGGTCCGAGCGAGTCGATCGAGCGCGCCGACTACGAGGCCGAACTCCGTGCGCTGCTCGCGGAGAGGGCGGGAGCCGAGGCCGTCGCCGACGTCTTTCCCGACCACGAACAGACCTCCGTCACCGGCTTCCGATCACGATAACGAACCGCTCTTTGCCCGGGCGGGAGAGCGCCCGGTATGGACCCCGGACTCGCCGTCGCCGTGCTCGCCGCGTGCGTCTGGGGTAGCTATCTGTTCGCGCTGAAACGCTACTTCCCGTCGTACTCCGCGAGCGTCATCGTCACCGTCGTCCACCCCCTCGCGATCGCGCTCTACCTGCCGGTCGCGGTCGGCTCGATGCCCGCGGCCGGCCCGTCGCCGATCCGGCTGTTGCTCGACGGCGGCGTCGGTATCGCGGTGATCGTCGTCTCGAACTCGCTCGCGTTCATGGCGTTCATCCGCGCGATCGCGGTCGGCGAGATCTCCTACGTCGCGCCGATCAGCAAGATCGTGCCGGTGTTCGTTCTGCCGCTGGAGATCCTCCTGCTCGGCGAGCATCTCACCTCGCTCCAGCTGGCGGGGATCGCGCTGGCGACGGTCGCGGTGTACGTCGCGAACTTCCAGGGCGGCGCGTGGCTCGCGCCGCTGCGTCGGGCCGCGGGCTCGCGGGCCGCGGGGTTCGCGTTGCTGAGCGCGGCGCTCTACGCCGTCGGCGACGTCGGCCGCCGTGTGACCCTCCAGGAGCTCGCCGTCCCGCCATCGCTGTTGGTCGTCTCGCTGCTCGGTGGGATGGCAATCGTGCTCGCCCCGCAGGCGATCCGGACCTGGCCCGGCGGCGTTCGCGCCGATCTCCCGAAGTTCCTCGCCGCGGGAGCCGTCGTCGCCGTCGGCGAGCACACCACCGCGATCGCCTTCTCGAGCCTCCCGGCGAGCATCGCCTCGCCGATCATCAACACGCAGGCGATCGTCGCGGTCGTGCTCGGGGGGCTGGTGCTGCGCGAGGAGGCGTTCGCGCTCCGGCTGTTCGCGGCGGCGCTCGCGATCTGTGGCGTGACGCTGATCGCGATCTGACCGACGGACGTCGGCCTCCCCGCAGCGCCGACCGATACGCTCACCTCGCTCGCGGCGCTCGTCTCGTGAGACACTACGGCGGAGCGATCGAGCGGACTCGAGAACGCCCTCGAACGGGCACCTATCGGTTCACGGAACGGACCGGCGGTGAAAAAGGTAGAGGGATCTCAGACGGCGGGATCGTTCAGCGTCTCGTGGTCGCGACGCGGCACCGTAGACACGTCCGCCCAGGTGTGGCCGATCACGGAGTAGGCCGCGATCGCGAAGTAAAACCCCACGAACGCCCCCGCGATCGTCCCCAGAACCGGAACGACGTTGAGGACCGCCGTGACGAGCCCGCCGATCAACAACACGAGGAACGCGGTCGCCCAGCCGAGGGCGTACGTCCGGGACAGCCAGACCGGCTTCAGCGTTCCGAGGTCGAATCCGGCGCCGAGCGTGGGCGTCTCGGCGAAGTTCGCCAATGCCGCCGGAACTAGGTAGGCGACCAGCAGCGAGAGAGCGAACCAGAGCAGCCCCCCCAGCATCGCGCCGAGCAGCCCGAGACCCGCGATCGCCCCGTCACCGGAGACGCCCACCCCGAGGACGCCGACGAGAAAGACGCCCCCGCCCACGACCGTCGGGAGCAGCATGTAGACGAAGCCGATGACGACCGCCTTGAGGCCGGTCACGGTCATCTCTCCCCACGCGTCGAACGTCGGCGGGGCGTCATCGCCGCTCGCGGTACGGTCGAGTACCCTGATGGCGTATCCCCCGACGACGAACAGCGGGACGACGAGAAATCCGAACAGCATCAGCAGGCCGCCGATGGCGACGGTTCGCACGACGTCGTCGCTCTCCGTGGGATACCTGATCGCCTTCTCGACGCCCGCGATCACTCCGGATCGCTCGCCGTGGCTCGCTACTCTCCGGTCGGTTCCGCGTTTCGGATCGTCTTCTCTCATGGATATCTCCTCCCGGACCACCCTCTCGAGGGGCGGCCCGTGGAGGGTGTACTACCCCATACCACATAACATGCATCGATGAAAACGATCCGAGATAACACAGATCGGGTGAACGAACGCTAATATCACCACGAACGAGCTAATTTGGACGGAAGCCGCTAACGACCACGGGATTCAGCCGGTTCGCGCCGGATGAACGAAGCCGTCGCGAATCGGCTTCCCTCCTCGATCGTACCCGTCCCGAACCGCGATCGATCGTCGACGGTTACCGGCGTCGCTCGCGCCACTCGTGAACCCGTCGACGGCGGCTGAGCGTTCGGCCGACCCCTCCGGCACGGTGACGAACGGAGAGGAACAGCTTCAAGCGCCGGAGCCGCGAAGGCCCGCGCATGTACGAGCGGATCAAGGGCTTTCGTGACTTCTACCCCGGCGAGATGCGCGCCCGGCGTGTGGTGATCGACGAGCTAGAGGCTGCCGCGCGGCGCTACGGCTTCCGGGAGATCGGGACGCCCACCCTCGAACCCACGGAGATGTACGTCGACAAGAGCGGCGAGGAGATCGTCGACGAGCTCTACAGCTTCACCGATCGCGGGGGACGCGACGTCGCGATGACGCCGGAGCTGACCCCGACGGTCGCGCGGATGGTCGTCGCGAAACAACAGGAGCTCTCGAAGCCGATCAAGTGGTTCTCGACCCGGCCGTTCTGGCGGTACGAGCAGGTCCAACAGGGTCGGTTTCGCGAGTTCTACCAGACCAACGTCGACGTCTTCGGCTCCGCGGAGCCCGAGGCCGACGCCGAGATCCTCGCCTACTGCGCCGACGCCCTCTCCGGGCTGGGACTCACCGCCGAGGACTTCGAGTTCCGCGTCTCGCATCGCGACATCCTCGGCGGGCTGCTGGAGTCGTTCGACGCAGACGTCGAGACGCGCGAGGCGATCCGCGCGGTCGACAAACGCGAGAAGGTCAAGCGGACGGAGTACCACGCCCTGCTCACGGAGGCCGGACTCTCGCGGGAGCAGGCCGAGGAGTTCGACGCGCTGCTCGACACCGACGACCTGGACGAGCTCGTCGAGTTCGCCGGCACCGAGCGCGTCGAGCGCGCGGTTGCGAACCTCGAGAACGTGCTCGAGGCCGTCGAGGACCTCGGCGCCCGGGAGTTCTGCTCGGTCTCGCTCGAGACCGCGCGCGGACTCGACTACTACACCGGCGTCGTCTTCGAGTGTTTCGACTCGACCGGCGAGGTTAGTAGGTCGGTGTTCGGCGGCGGACGCTACGACGACCTGATCGAGGGCTTCGGCGGCCAGCCCACGCCCGCGGTCGGCGTCGCCCTCGGCCACGCCACCCTCTCGGAGCTGTGTCGGCGCGCCGGCGTCTGGCCCGACGAGTCCCTCGAGACCGACTACTACGTCCTCCGGGTGGGCGACACCCGTCCGGTCGCCGCACGGATCGCCCGCGAACTGCGCGAGCGGGGCAACGTCGTCGAGACCGATCTCTCGGGGCGGAGCTTCGGCGCACAGATGAACTACGCCGACTCGATCGACGCCGAGACGGTCGTGATCGTCGGCGAGCGCGACCTCGCGAACGACGAGATCACGGTCAAGGGGATGGCCTCGGGCGAGCAGACGGCGGTTCCGGTCGACGCGTTCCCCGGCGAGTTCGAACGACCCACCTACGACGACTTCGAGTGATCGAATCGCCGGCGACCTCGATCCCGACTCCGATCGCGAACGCTCGTCAAAAACGGTCCCGTCCCGGGACGAGATTCTCCCCTCGACATATATCACAGGCGTTTTCAGGCGAACTTCTTTAACCGCGTCCGTGTCCGATCGCCCCAACGTCTGTCTGATCCACTGTCACGATCTCGGACGCTACCTCGGGTGCTACGGGGCCGACGTCGAGACCCCGCGGATCGACGCGCTGGCGTCCGAGGGTGCGACCTTCGAGAACGCCTTCGCCACCGCGCCCCAGTGTTCGCCGAGCCGGGGCAGTCTCATGACCGGCAGATGCCCTCACGAGAACGGGTTGGTGGGACTCGCCCACGACGAGCCGGATCTCAACGACGACGAGCGCGTCCTGCCCACCTACCTCTCGGAGGCGGGCTACGAGACGCATCTCTTCGGGCTCCAGCACGTCACCGAGAACCCCGAACGCCTCGGCTATGACGAGTTTCACTCCGATCGGCTCCTCTCGCCGGACGTCCCGCCGTCGATCCACGAGACCGACCGCGCCGAGAAGGTGAGCGGGACGTTCGCCGACCGGCTGGAGGACGGCGGACTCGACGATCCCTTCTTCGCCTCGATCGGCTTCTTCGAGCTCCACCGCATCGAGGACGACGATCGGTTCCTCTTCGCGGACGATCCCTACGACCCGTCCGATCCGGACGAGGTCGAGCCGCTGTCGTACCTCCCCGACGAGCCCGGTATCCGACGCGACCTGGCCGACGCGCAGGGGATGGTCAGGGCGATCGATCGGGGAGTTGGACGGGTCATCGACGCCCTCGAGGACGCCGGCATCGACGAGGAGACGCTCGTGATCTTCACGACCGAGCACGGACTCGCGATGCCCCGAGCCAAGGGCTCGCTCTACGATCCCGGCATCGAGATTGCCCTCCTCGTGTCGCTTCCCGGTACGATCGAACCGGGGACACGGTACGAGGAACTGATCAGCAACGTCGACGTGCTGCCGACGATCCTCGACCTGCTCGACGAACCGATCCCCGAGCGGATCTCGGGACGGAGCTTCCTTCCGCTGCTACGCGAGGAGGAAGACGAGTACGACGCCCGCGAGCGTCTGTTCACCGAAATGACGTGGCACGACGCCTACAATCCGGTACGTGCGATCCGCACCCGGCGGTTCAAGTACGTCCGGAACTTCTGGCGGCTTCCGAACGTCTATCTCACCCACGACGTCCGCCACAGCCCCTCGGGCGAGGAGGTCCGCGACGAGTTCGAGCGTCCGAACCGTCCCTACGAGGAGCTCTACGACCTCGAGGCCGATCCCCACGAACGCGAGAACGTTGCCGACGCCGACGGCTACGAGGGGACGACCGCGGAGCTTCGCGAGGAGCTCCGCGAGTGGATGGAGGGGACCGATGACCCCCTCCTCTCGGGGCCGGTCCCGCCGAGCAATTTCGACGAGGAGATCATGGCGTGGCCGTCCGACTGACCATCGGAGTCGGACCCTCCGGCCGGAGTCCCCGAAACCGTCAGGTGTGAGCCGGGAACGCTATACGGGTCGGCTCCGGTAGCGTCCGTATGCGCGCGTTTCGGGTCGCATACGACGGAACTCCCTATCACGGATTTCAGCGCCAGCCGAGCCAGCCCGACGTTTCGACCGTCGAGGGCACCCTCTTTCGTGCGCTCCGCGAACTCGGCGTACTCGAGGACGAGAAACCGGAGGGCTACGCCGCGGCCGGGCGTACCGATGCCGGCGTCTCCGCGCTCGCCCAGACGGTCGCCCTCGACTGTCCCGAGTGGCTCACGCCGGCCGCGCTCAACGGCGACCTCCCGGCCGACGTACGAGCGTGGGCCTCTACGGAGGTCGGCGAGGAGTTTCACGCCACCTACGACGCCCGCTCGCGGGAGTACGTCTATCACCTCCACGCTCCGGACCTCGACGACGAACGCGCGAGGGCGTGTCTCGGCGCGCTCGTCGACACCCACGACCTCCACAACCTCACGTCCGACTCGGGCGACACCACTCGAACGATCTACGAGGCGCGACTCGAGCGCGACGGCTCGTACGCGATCGTGACGCTGTGCGCGGACGGTTTCCTGAGACAACTGGTCCGACGGATCGTCTCGCTGGTCGAGGCAGTCGGCAGGGGCGAGCGCGACCTCGCGTTCATCGACCGCGTCCTCTCGGAAGAGCGGCTGTCGGGACCGGAGGGGATCGCCTCGGCTCCGCCGGAGCCGCTCGTTCTGAGCGACGTCGACTACGACGTAGAGTTCGAGGTCGACGAGCGGGCAGCGGAGAGTGCTCGCGCGGTGTTCGAGGCGAAGCGAGTGGAGCGAGAGACCGGCGCGCGGGTCGCCGCTCGGATCGGGCAGCGGATGGGTTAATCCCAGCCCTCGGGCCAGACCTCGGCCGCACGCATCCCCGCCTCGGCGTCCGTCTCACGAAGCTGTTCACGGAGCGTCTCATTTCCGATTCGCGGGAACTCGCTTCGCGTGAGCTCGCGGACCAGCAACGCCGCGAGCATGGCGTGTTCGCGGAGGTTTCGCGGATCGACCTTGTCGCGGGTGTCGGCGTGGGTGTGGCCCCAGCCACGACCACGTTCCGCGCCGCTCGGTGCCTGGCTGTGGAGCTGGAGGGCGGGCACGCCCCGGTGGAGGAACGGCCAGTGGTCGCTGTAGGGATGGGGATCGCGCGAGAACGCGACGGGTTGGTCCCACTCGTCGCACGTCTCCTCGACCAGCGTCTCGATCCGATCGGAGCCGTGGGTGTACGCCTGGAGGTTTCTGAACCGACCCGCCCCGTCGACGTTGACGACCGCCGCCACGCTCTCGAGATCGAGTTCGTCGGCCAGCGCCTCGCTTCCCATCAGGCCCACCTCCTCACAGCCGACGCCGGCGACGCGGACCCGGCGTTCGAGCGCGGGCTCCATCCCGGCGAGGATCCGTGCCGTACCGACGACGGTCGCGATCCCACAGCCGTTGTCGAGCGCGCCCTCCGCGATGTCGTGGGCGTCGTAGTGACCGAGCAGGACGATCTCCTCGTCGGTCTCGGGTCCGAGCGTGCCGACGACGTTCTGGCTGGTATCGCGCTCGGTGGTGGCGGAGACCGAGAGCTTCGCCCGGCCGCCACGCTCCGCGTACTCGGTGAGCCACGCGCCGGCCTCCTTCGAGACGCCGACGCCGGGCATCGCCGCCTCAGCGTTGAACCGCAGCGCCCCGGTCGGGGGGAGCTGGCCGGGGACGTGGTTCGCGAAGACGAACGCCTCCGCGCCCGCGGCGGCGGCGTGGCCGAACTTCTCCATGCGGTGGACGAACCGTCCCTTCTCCGGCGGCGTGGTCGTGCTCGCGACCGCGATCTTCCCCCGAACGTCGCTCGCTTCGATCTCATCGGGGGTGCCGTAACCGACGTCGACGAGCTCCGTGTGTACGTCGCCGGCGGGTGAGTACGGTAGCGCGAGCGTCCCGAAACTCCGCTCGATCGGCTCGGTGACCGCCAGTTCGGCCCGGCCGCGGTTCCAGCGCCACATCTCGAACTCCCGTAGCTTCACGCGCTCGACGCCGCTTTCCTCGAACGCGCTCGCGACGAGGTCGGCGGCGCGACGTTCGCCGGGGTGGCCGCCCATGCGCTCCTCGAGTTCGGTCAACCGGGTGAGCAGCTCCCAACTCGTTTCGTCGTGCCAGGCGCGTCCGAGAACCGCATCGATGTCGACGTCGCTCATACCGTCACGTACGGGGCTCGCCTCATGGTGGTTACGTTCGTACCGTGCTGCTGGCGGTCGCGGGTCGTCCGCGATCGAACGCGGTGAACGCCAAAGCGGGGCGCTCGAGTCTCACCCCGACGTCGGACACTCATTCGATCCGTACCTCGAGGTAGGCTGCCCCTTCTTCGGTCGAGAGCTTCGTTATCGTGACGTTGGCGTTGTTGAGTAGCCCCACCAGGTCGCTGCTCGTGGAGGAGTCCGGCGCGAGACGGATCGTCAGTTCCTGTCCGTTTCCGAGCGGCAGTTCGTCGACGATCCGCGTTCCCGGCGAGTCTTCGACACAGCGCTCGAAGTTCCGGACTCGCACCTCACTCAGCGAATCCGGGAACAGGTTTCGAATCCAGTTGCTCACTCTCGTCATCTACGATCTCCAGCCGACTGATATTCGATGCATTCGTTGTTGATTTAATTCTTGGCACGTATACGTAAATGTCGTTATAGTCCCGATGGTAGAGGTCCGCCGAACGGATGGAGCACCCCCTTTGCTCCGAGCTGACGAGCCTACCGAAGCTCCCGCCTCTCGGACCGGGCGATCCCGAACGACCGTGGCGAGGCGATCCGCATGCGGTTGTACCGACGGTGTGCGGCGAGCGACGAGGTCGGCCGGTCCCCGATCGAGGGCCGACGTGGTGTAGACCGCCAACGTTTAGAGCGCTCTGACACGTAACACGCCCATGAGTTCGGTTCCCGAACGCGCCGAGATCGCGGAGGAGTACGTCTGGGATCTCGAGAGCATCTACGCCACCGACGAGGACTGGGAGGCCGCCTACGAGACGGCCGAAGCGAGGATCGAGGAGCTTCGGGAGTACGAGGGCCGGACCACGGAGGACGGCGCGACGCTCCGCGAGGTGCTGGAGCTGCGCGAGACGCTGATGCGCGAGGTCTCGAAGGTGGCCGCCTACGCGCGGATGCGCCGCGACGAGGACACCCGCGACCAACAGTACCAGGCGCTCACCGCTCGCTCGCAGTCGCTCGCCTCGGAGGCCTCGAGCGCCGCGAGCTTCATCGAGCCGGAGCTCCAGGAGCTTTCGGAGGGCGAACTCGAGGCGCTGATCGACGAGGAGTCAGCCCTCGAGGAGTACGAGCACTACTTCGACGACGTGCTGCGAATGAAACCACACACCCGTTCGGCGGAGATCGAGAGCCTGCTCGCCGAACTGGGCGAGGTGACGGGCGCGTCGGGCGAGATCTACAACATGCTCGCGAACGCCGACGTCGAGTTCCCGACGGTCGAGCACCCCGACGGAGAGGCCGTCGAGATCACCCAGTCGAACTTCACGAAGC
The DNA here is from genome assembly GCF_037081715.1 of Halalkalicoccus sp. CG83. Lineage (NCBI taxonomy): Archaea > Methanobacteriati > Methanobacteriota > Halobacteria > Halobacteriales > Halalkalicoccaceae > Halalkalicoccus > Halalkalicoccus ordinarius. The sequence goes on along the minus strand of NZ_JAZDDH010000001.1, from coordinate 1,051,472 downwards.
TCCAGAAGCATCAGGATAGAGAGTTCCGCCGCGAGGTCTACGAGGGGTTCTACGACACCTGGGCTGACGTCCGCAACACGGTCGGAAGCGCGTACAAGAACAGCGTCAAGGCCGACGTGAAGCTCGCGCGCGCACGGAACTACGACACCGCCCGCGAGGCGGCGCTCGACGGGCCGAACGTCCCCCCGGAGGTGTACGATACCCTCGTCGACACCGTCCGGGAGAACCTCGACGTGCTGCATCGCCACGCCGAACTCAAGCGCGACGCGCTGGGCGTCGACGAACTCCGGATGTGGGACCTCTACATGCCGATCGCCGGGAGCGAGAGCCCCGACCTGGAGTACGAGCAGGCGACCGATCACGTCGTAAGGGCGCTCGCTCCGCTGGGCGAGGAGTACCAGTCGCGCGTCGCGGAGGGGCTCGACTCGCGGTGGGTCGACGTCTACGAGAACGCCGGCAAGCAGTCGGGTGCCTACTCGGGCGGGACGTACGACACCCAGCCCTTCATCCTGATGAACTACCAGGACGACATCCCCTCGATGTACACGCTGGCCCACGAGCTGGGTCACTCGATGCACTCCGAGCTGACGAGCGAACGCCAGCCTTACGTCTACAGCGGCTACGAGATCTTCGTCGCGGAGGTCGCCTCGACGGTGAACGAGGCGCTTTTGACCCACCACCTGCTCGAGACCGTCGAGGACGAGGAGTTCCGGCTGCACGTGCTCAACGAGTACCTCGAACGGTTCCGCTCGACGCTGTACCGCCAGACGATGTTCGCCGACTTCGAGCATCGCGCCCACGAGATCAGCGAGGCCGACGGCGCGCTCACGCCCGATCGACTCGACGAGCTCTACGGCGAGCTCAAACGCGAGTTCTACGAGCCCGCCGCGGTCGACGACCGGATCGACCGCGAGTGGATGCGCATCCCACACTTCTACCGGGCGTACTACGTCTACCAGTACGCCACGGGGATCAGCGCGGCCGTCTCGATCTCGCGGAAGATCCTCGAGGAGGGCGAGCCCGCCGCGGAGCAGTACCGCGAGTTCCTGCGTTCGGGCTCCCGGAAATATCCCCTCGAACTGCTCGACGTCGCGGGCGTTGACATGCGATCGCCGGAGCCGATCGAGGACGCCCTGTCGGTCTACGACGAGTACCTCGACGAGATGCGTTCGCTGATCGAGGCGTGAGGAGCACCGACCGGTAAATCGACCGCGACCCAAAGGCACTTTTAACGCGATTCCTTAGAGGGTACACAAATGGCCCACAGCCCTTCCGTTCCCGATCGACCACATCTCGAACTCGACCCCGAGATGTCCGACGGCGAGCGTCTCGCCGCCCTCCGCGACCACTTCGTCGACGTCGTGAAGATCAACGACCAGCTTGAGGAGCGCGTCGACGACGCGAGCGAGCGACGCGAGACGCTTCACGAGCGCGTCGACGAGCTCGAACGCGAGAACACCGCGCTCAAGACCGCCGCGCTCTACATCGCCACCGTCGAGGAGCTCACCGACGACGGCGCGATCATCAAACAGCACGGCACCAACCAGGAGGTGCTCACCGAACTCGACCCCGCGCTCGAGGAGAAGCTCGAGGCGGGCGACCGCGTCGCGGTTAACGACTCCTTCGGCGTCGAGACGCCGCTGGACGTCGAGACCGACGCTCGAGCGCAGGCGATGCAGGTCGATCAGAGTCCGGACGTGCGTTACGCCGACATCGGCGGCATCGACGAGCAGATCCGCGAGGTCCGCGAGGCCGTCGAGGACCCGATCGTCGACGCCGACCAGTTCGACGAGGTCGGGATCGAGCCACCGGGCGGCGTCCTGTTGCACGGCCCGCCGGGTACCGGCAAGACGATGCTCGCGAAGGCCGTCGCCAACGAGACCGACGCCACCTTCATCAAGATGGCCGGCTCCGAGCTCGTCCAGAAGTTCATCGGCGAGGGGGCGCGGCTGGTTCGGGACCTCTTCGAACTCGCCTCCGAGCACGAACCCGCGATCATCTTCATCGACGAGATCGACGCGATCGCCTCGAAGCGAACGGAGTCGAAGACCTCGGGCGACGCCGAGGTCCAGCGCACCATGATGCAGCTGCTCAGCGAACTCGACGGCTTCGAGGACCGCGGCGAGATCCGCATCATCGCCGCCACCAACCGCTTCGACATGCTCGACCGGGCGCTGCTGCGACCCGGCCGGTTCGACCGACTCATCGAGGTTCCCGAACCCGACGAGGAGGGCCGCGAACGGATCCTCGAGATCCACACCGCCGACATGAACCTCGCGGACGAGGTCGACTTCGAGTCGCTCGCGGCCGACACCGGCGGGTTCACCGGCGCGGAGCTCGCGAGCCTCTGTACCGAGGCGGGGATGTTCGCGGTCCGTGACGACCGCACCGAGGTCCGGACCGAGGACTTCGAGGAGGCACTCGAGAAGATCGCGGAGAGCGCCGGCGACGCCGACGCACCGAACTTCTACGTCTACTGAACGGCCCGGGGCGGGAACCGAAACCCCTTCTGCCGCGCCACGTCGAGGGCTGGCATGCAGATTCGGATCGTCCACGGAGCCGCGAGCGCTCCCACCGAGATGTCCTCCTACGACGCCGCGCTCGCGGACGCGAACGTCCACGACTACAACCTCGTCTCCGTCTCCTCGGTGGTCCCCGCCGACGCGAGCGTCGAGGTCGTCGACACCGCACCCGACCTCGGCCCCGTCGGCTACGGGCTGACGGTCGTCCAGGCACGTGCGACGAGCGCCGACGATCCGGTGAGCGCGGCGCTCGCGTGGGTCAGAAGCGAGGAGGGACCGGGCCTGTTCTACGAGGCCGCCGGCGCGGAGTCGCCAGAGCGAGCGCGCGAGCGCGCTGAGCGGGGGCTCGAGGCGGGCAAGGAGCTCCGGGAGTGGACGTTCGGCGAGACCGAATCCGTCGTCCGGGAGGCGACGCCGAGGGAGGACGAGTTCGCGACGGCGGTCGCGCTCGCGGTCTACGGCCGTGGACGGCCGCTCTGGTAACGACGGGGGACGAACCGCCGAACGCCGGTAGCCGACGGGTTTTTGACCGGCGCACCCGTAGCTCGGGTGATTCCTTCATGAACGGAAACACGCCGTACGCCGGCCTCCCCGGAACGACCGACGCCGGACAGCGGGCACTCGACGACGTCCCCGAGCTCACGACGGACCAGCGTCGGACGCTACGGGGCGACCTCGCCGAGATCACTCGGCGCGTGCGGACCTACCTCCCTGACGAGTACGTCGTCGGCGCGGAGGTCAGCCAGGGTTCGGGCGGTCCCGAGGCGACCGTGGCCGTCCAGCCGCCGGCGGGCCACCCGATCAGCGCCGGCTTCCAGCCCGATCTCGAGGGCGAGGAGTACATCACCGAGGAGGACTGTGAGGAGGTCGCCCGCGGGCTGGCGGCGAGCGCCGCCCTCCAGGTGAAGCAGGCCGTCCCGGACGACGTCACGCCGACGGCACGCTGAGGACGCGTCCGTTCTCGGTTCGTCACGACTACTGCGTCGCTCGGTTACGAACGACCCCTTTTGAGGGTGGCAGTTTACTTAAAAACACGCCCTCTCTTCGATGTCAGCTACTCGTGTCCAAACCGTCGATCTTGATCGCTCTGCTCTCGGATCACGTCGATAGTGTATTCGGCACCGGGGACGTTTACGACGAGTGAGAACCCTTCAGCGGAGCAAACGGAGCAGGTCTCGGGTGGGTCATTGTCCATGGAATGAACGACGTGGCAGTTGTCACAGGCCCAAAACGACTGATGCTCCGGCGTGTCCATGACGGATCTACAGTCGTCGGTTGGTTAAGTGTTGAGATGACGGATGTACACCCGATCGCCAATACAGCGTAGATCTCCACCGTCTCTGACCGATCATTCCCCCGATCCGCCGAACCACTCACACGAGGGGTGGTCAAACCGATCGAACCTGCGTCGAAATGGACGCTATCGCCGACGCACTCGTTGCTATCGAACCGCCACACATCCCCGGCCCGAGGAGAACGACGCGGAGACGTCCACCATACCGGGCGGACGTCCACCGCCGACGCTCAAGCGGGGTTCGAGACGCCCCACGTGATGTGGTCCCACGCCCGTTCGTAGACGTAGTACGTCCCGGTCTTCGTCAGGTTCGTCGCGATTCCGATGTTCAGCGCGTCGCCTGCGTCACCGACGATCGTCCACGCGACGATGACGGTGATCAGCAGCATGAACAGACGATAGCAGAGCGTCTTGACGATGGCCCGTCTTCGGGCCTGAAGCGCGGGGCCGGAGAGAACGTCCCGTACCATACGGTCGAATCGGGAAGCGTCGGTATGAAACAACCTGATCCGGGCACATACTTGCCATATCGTAACCGTATTCAGTTACGTACGGCAGGGACTTGGACGGCCCCACGACTGGTCAGTCGAGGACGATCGGACGAGGGAAGTCGCGTTTCGATCCGTCCACGCCGTCGGTCGGATGCCCGTCGAATCCGGCGGCATCGAACGACGACTTGGAGCACCGGATCCGTCGCTACTTCCCCCAGAACGGGTCCCGGCGGCGCTGCTTGTCGAGGTAGATCTGGAGGATCTCCCGTTCGTCGGCCGGGATGTCCTCAGCGAGTTCCTGTTCGAGGATCTTCGCGTGCTTCTCGGGGAGCTCGATCCAGAGCTCGTCGCCCTCCTCGATCTGGCGGCCGACGGTCGGTCCGTCGATGGCGACGCTCACCCGCTTTCCCTGGCGGGCCTCGGAGACGTCCTCGCCCTGCTCCTGGATCCCCTTGATCCGGCCGACCCGGACCGGCTCGTTGCCCTCGAACTTCGCTACCTGGGCGTTGTTCCTGACCGTGCCGCCGAGCACCTCGACGCCGACGACCGCGGGGTCGTTCTGGCGGAAGGTGTGGTCCATCAGCAGCTGGAAGCGTCCCGGTCGGGAGATGTTGTCCAGGATCGTCTCCTGTTGGGCGCGCTGTGAGTCCTCGACGAACTCGTCGTACTCCTCGACGAGCTGGTAGATCACGTCGTCGCGGAAGATCCGGACGTCGCTCTCCTCGGCCCGTCGACTGGCGTCGGCGAGCACGTCGACGTTGAACCCCAGGATCGTCTGATGAATGGGATCGTCGGCGGTGCTGGCGACCGAGACGTCACGAGGGGCGATGTCGCCGACCTCCGCGCGAACGATCGGGATCTCGGCCTCCGCCAGCGCGTTCGCCATCGCCTCCAGGCTGCCCAGCGTGTCGGCCTTGACGACGACGCCCTCCTCCTCGGTGCTCACCTCGACCTCGGCGAGCTCGGCCTCGACCTCGCGGATCACGTCGTCGATCTCGCGGTTTCTCACGACGCGGACGGGTGCGCCCGCCATCGCGTCCTCGAGGTCGGGTGCGGCGATCTTCAGCCCCGCCGCCGCGCCGACCTCGTCGACCCGGTCGAACCGGCTTTCCGCTCGAATCTCGGCGAGCGGGCGGGGCTGGAGCAGCGCGCGCACGTCGGTGACGATCGGGTCATGGGTTCCCCCGACGACGATGGTCTCGTCCTCCCGGACGGTGCCGTCGTAGAGCACGACGTCGACGGTCGCGCCGAACCCCTTCTCGTCTTTCACCTCGAGGACGGTGCCCGCGCCGGGCCCGGAGACGTCGATCTCCATCGCCTCCTTCATGTAGCGCTGGGAGAGGCCCATCAGGACCGTGAGGAGGTCCGGCACGCCCTCGCCGGTCATCGCGCTCACGGGGACGACGCCGACGTTCTTCTGGAAGTCCTGGACGCGCCAGTAGAGGTCGGCCGAGAACCCCTCGTCGGAGAGCTCGCCGATGAGCTCGTAGAGACGCTCGTCGAGCCTCGACCGTGCGCGGTCGCTCTGGGCGTCGTAGGTGTCCTGGATGGGCGAGTTCTCCCGGGGGTTCCATCCCGGGATGGTGTCGATCTTGTTGGCGGCGACGACGAACGGCGTCGAGGAGCGCTCGAGGATGTTGATCGCCTCGACCGTTTGGGGCTGGAAGCCGTCGGTGACGTCGACGACGAGGATGGCGATGTCGGCGAGCGCGCCGCCGCGCGAGCGAAGGGTGGTAAAGGAGTGGTGTCCCGGCGTGTCGATGAACAGCAGGCCGGGGAGGTCGAAGTCGGTCGGGTCGACCAGCTCGCCGGCGACCCGCGAGACGGTGTCGAGCGGGACCGCGGTCGCGCCGATGTGCTGGGTGATCGCCCCCGCCTCGCCCTCGATGACCGCGGAGCCGCGGATCTTGTCCAGTAGGCTGGTCTTCCCGTGGTCGACGTGGCCCAACACGGCGACGATCGGCGTTCTGAGGCTCGTCGACGAGGGGTCCTGTGTTGTATCTGTGTTCGACATCCTACCACCCGAGAAGTCTCTGTTCTACCGGTGCGGGTCGCGGTAGTTAAGTCCATCGTAGACCGCCCGAGCGCCGCGTTCGCGCCCGTGGCGTTTATTAACGTCCGTTGGCATTGCACGGGTATGTCTGAGATACTCGCGGAGAACCTCTCGGGGAAGGCAGTGATGGGTGCCGACGGCACCGAACTCGGGATGCTCTACAACATCACCATGGACATCAAGACGGGCGAGCTCTACGACCTCGTCGTCACCCCGAACGACGATCTCACGTCCGATCAGCTCGGCTTCGACGCCGACGAGGAGGGCCGGCTCCGCATGCCGGTCGAGCGCGTGCAGGCGGTCAAGGACTACATCGTCGTGAAGCGGTAGATGTACGTTCTCGACTCGTCGGCGTTCATCAACGAGTACCACACCACCGAACGGACCGCGACGATCCCGCTCGTCCGCGAGGAGCTCACCGACGAGAGCGCCTACCGGTACGACGCGATGGAGGGATCGGGGATGCACGTCCACATTCCGACCGACGAGACCATCGACACCGTCAAACGCGCCGCGCGCGAGCTCGGCGACCTCGAGGAGCTCTCGCGGACGGACGTCCGGTTGATCGCCGCCGCGTTCGAGCTCGACGGAACGCTCGTCACCGACGACTACGCGATGCAGAACGTCTCGGAGAAGCTCAACGTCGCCGTCGAGGTGATCGCCAGGGAGGGGATCAGCGAGCAGCGCCGATGGACCTTCCAGTGTCAGGGCTGTGGTCGCGAGTTCGACGAGCGCCTCGATCGTTGTGAGATCTGTGGCAGCGAGCTCGCCCGGAAGAACCCGAGCTAATCCTACGCCTGCAGCCGGGATCCGGGCCGTCTCTCGCGCTGTTCGAGACCGATTTCGATGAGCTGCTTCAGAACCTCGCTCTCGGTGAGACCGTACTCCCTCGTGAGGGCGGTGATCTGGGCAGCGGTGCGGTCCTCACAGACGAGGCTGTACCGGCGGGGCATGCGACGTTCTACTACGTCAACCTACATAAAGTTATGTCAGACGCCAGGGACGTCCCCAGTTAGTGCAACGTAGAGCGAGAGGAAGACGATCGCGTTGTACGTCCCGTGGATCAGGATCGGCACGAGGAGGTTTCGCGTCCGGACGTAGGTGACCCCGAGGATCACCGAGAGGCAGAACACCACCACGAGAACGCTCCCCGTCGCCGCCGGGTTCGGGCTGTAGTAGGCGGGGATATGCACCAACGCGAAGATCACGCTGCTCGCGAGGATCGCACCCGCCGTGGAGAACTCCTCCTCGAGGTAGTTCTGGACCACGCCGCGAAAGACCAGCTCCTCGCCGAGCCCGATCGCGAGCCACGCGAGCGGGATCGCCCACAGCAACACCTCCGCGCCGCCCTCGCGTGCGGTGTTCTCGATGCTGTTCTGGGCCGTGGGGACGTTCAGCGCCGAGAAGACGAGTCCGACGGCGATCGCGACGCCGACCAGGGCGACGAGCCCGCCGACGACGTAGAGGAGATCGCGGAGGCCGGGGAGCCGGAGGTCGAAGTAGCCCAGCCCCCGGCCGGTGGACGTGACGAACCAGACCGAGACGAGCACGAGACCCACGCCGAAGAAGAGCGTGCCGACCGCGAACAGCTCGCCGAACGCCAGCGGGACGAACGCGCCGACGAGCAGGATCGCGACCAGCGGCAGCACCGTCCCGACGAACAGTCCCCCGACCCCGAGGGCGCTCCCGACGGCGAGCCGTCGCACGCGTGTCGTCTCCGTCGTCATGGCTCCCGGTTGGAGTCGCCGAGGTATATACCATCGGACGCTCCGATGGGCCGACGATTCGGCCGATCAGTCGATCACCAGCCGGTCCTTCTCCTGGACCGCCCTCGCCTCCTCGGACTCGTCGGCGCCGAGCAGGCCGCGGGCCGCGTTCTTGCCCCACTCGACGGCGGGCTGGGTGAACGTCTCGATTCCGTAGAGCTCGCCGGCCAGCACGGTGGCGGCTTCCATCCCGTACAGCAGTCGGCCGAGCGAGCGTTCGTCGACGCGATCGATCTCGATCCGAACGGAGGGGCGACCCGCGGCGGCGAGGCTCGCCTCCGTCGCCTCGAACTCGGCGTCGAGAACGGTACCCAGATCGTGTTCCGAGAGGTACGAGAGCCCCTCGAGGTCGGTCCCGGGTATCGGCAGTTCGGTGCGCTCGCGCGGGCGGACCAGCGATACCATCGCGTCGCGCGGGCCCGCCCGGTAGAGCTGGAGCTGGGAGTGCTGGTCGGTCGCGCCGAGCGCTCGCGCGGGTAGCTGGCCGAGTCCCTCCTTGCCGAGGCTCTCGGCCCACAGCTGGGCGAACCACTCCGCGAACGTCTCGAGCGACTCGGCGTACGGCATCATCGCGTTGACCCTCCAGCCCCGCTCGGCGAGCGCGTAGCTGGTCGCGCCATAGGCGTAGGCGGGCGACTCGAACAACGACCCCGACAGCGCCTCGGCCCCGCGTGCGGCGCCCTCACACAGCGCCTCGAGGTCGTGGCCCTGCAGGGCGGCGACCGGCAGCGCGATCGACGAGAGCACCGAGAAACGCCCCGGCACCCCGTCGGGCGCGTCGAGCACCGGCAGGTCGTGGCGTTCGGCGAGCCCCCGCAGGTTGCCCTCCGGGCCGGTGGTCACGAGCGTCCGTTCGCTCCAGTCGACCCCCTCGCGTTCCATCGCCTCGCGGACGACAAGGAAGTTCGCGAGCGTCTCGACGGTCGTCCCCGAGCGGGAGACGACGTGGACGACCGTCCGCGAGAGGTCGATCGAGTCGAACAGCCTCGTCACGTGTGCGGGGTCGACGTTGTCGAGCGCGTAGGCGTCGACTGCACTCTCGAGCGCCGCCGAGAGCGTCGCCGCGCCGAGCGAACTGCCGCCGATGCCGACCGTCAGCACCGTTTCGACGTCCGAGAACGGCTCGACCGCCGTCCGGATCGCGTCGAGGTCGACGACGTCGGGGAGGGAAAGCGCTGCGTAGCCGTGTTCCCCGTTCGCCCGTCCGCGTTCGACCCGTTCGTGAGCGTGGGCGACGCGCTCGTCGAGGCGCTCGAGGGCGTCGCGCGAGACGCCGGGGGTCGCCGTCGACTCGAGCGCGTTGCCGATGTCGATCTCCATACGGCGTGGGCGCGGGCTCGGCGCAAAAGGGTTGTGACCGATCGGGCCGCTTATCCTGCCCTCGAACCAACCGTCGACCATGGCAGAGGCCGACGCCGAGGAGCGAACCTACGGGGGGCTGTTCGGCTCGTTTCGCTACTCCTACGTCGCGAGCGAGTCGTCGGTCTACAAGGCGTACGTGTTCGTCAGCGCCGCGCTCGGCATCGGGCTGACGCTGCTGTTCACCCTCGCGCTGATCGGCGTGATCGCCTCCACCCTCGGCGCGAGCGAGACGATCACGCTCATGCGCTCGTTTTTCGTCCTCGTCGCCCTGCTCGTGATCGCGCCGATCTTCGCGCCCGTCCTGCTGGTCGCGCGGCGCCACCGGACGAGACAGGGAGCCGACGCCACCTACGACGCCGCGCTCGCGGTCGGTGGCTACCTCTTCGTCGCGGCGCTGTACCTCGGACTCCTGATCTCGGTGCCGCCCGAACACCAGCAGACGACGACCGGCGGGCTCGCCGTCGTCGTGGAGGCGCTCTACGGCCTTCCGGGAGTGTTGGGGCTGCTCCCGCCCGTGTTCGCGGTCGTCACGATCGCTCTCCTTCACCGGCGGTTTCGGTGAGCGCGGGGCGAGGCGTAATCGACAAGCGGCTCCGCCGTCTCTCGGGGGTATGGAGGAGACGACGGGGACGTTCCTCGTGACGCACGCCGGAGCCGAGGACGCCGTCCTCCGAGACGTCGAGACGGGCCAGATCCACACCCTCGCCGCGAACCCCGACCTGGAGGCGGGCGACGTGATCGAGGGGACGGTGGCCCCCGAGCCACCCATCGAGGCGGCCTGGGAACTCCGGGAGATCGAGGAGCGACGCCAGCTCTCGGTCGAACGGAGCGACGAACCGCCCACGAACCAGGAGCGCGAGATCGCCGCGGACCAGCCCGTCGGCGAGGTGACGCGGACCGACCGCGCGGGGATCGGCGAACTCCACGTCCTCACGGTGCCGCCCGAACGCACGGAGGCGGCGGCCACGGAGGTCCTCGAGGACGAGGAGACGCTCGCGCGGGCGGCCCGCTACGGCGTCGACAGGGTAGAGATCCGCGCCGACGAGGGGATCGTCAGCGTCCGGTATCTCCCGTGACTCACACCAATCCTCACGAACCTCCATGGACTTTCGGTACATATATCCGTTCGGTCGGGAGTATACAGTACACGACATGACTGAGGACGAAGAGGTCTCCGAGACGACGGAGCTCATCCCGGTGACCGAGAAGCGGTGGAACCAGCTCCGGGAGCTGAAGGCCGAGAGCCAGAGCTACGACGAACTGCTCGGTCTCCTCGTCCAGGAGCACAAGCGGCGTCGGCTCACCGGCTCCATCGGTCAGGAACCGAAGCCTGAGGACGGGGAGCCCCGGGTCTTGATCGACGAGTAGACGGTACGGTACTACGCCGTCGGCCCGCCCGCGCTCTGGACGCGCCAGCCGCCCTCGATCCCGCAGGCCTCCCGGACGACGTACTCGATCTCGGTGTCGCGGACCACCTCGGATCCGCCCTCGACCGATTCGATCCGCAGGGGGACGTCGAGGGTGTTGCCACAGCAGCCCACGCCGACGAACTCCTCGCGCTCGTCGCCCGTCTCCACCCTGCCGAGCGTCTTCGTGAGGTAGGCGCGGAACGGCGGTTTCTCCACCTGGAACCGGCCCCAGTCGCTGAGGTCCTCGGGGTAGGAGACGACGATCCGCGTCGCCGCGTTCGCGTCGGTTCGGGCCATACGTTACGAAGGTTCTACGGGGTCAAAAACGCACGCCCCAGCGATGGGAAGGCTTATTCCGAGCCACCCCGCACCGGGGCACATGTTCGATTCCGTAGTACCGGAGGTCGACTATCCCCGGTACTCGAACCGCCAGCTCGCGGCGGTTCCTCTCGCCGTTCTCGCGGTCTCGGTTCTGATCATCGCGGGGACCTGGGCGGTCACCGGCATGCCGGCCAACCCCGGCATCGACTTCACCGGCGGGACGGAGCTCCAGATCCGAAGCGACGCCCCCGAGTCGGAGATCGAGGCGGCCTTCGACCCCGGCCCCGAGTCGGTCCAGCCGATCGCCGCCCAGGGTGACGAGTACATCCTCACCTTCCAGTCGACCGACACGGCCGCCCTCGAGTCCCAGGCCACCGAGGCCGGTTACGAGGTGATCTCGATCTCGAGCACGTCGGCGACGTTCGGCGCCCAGACCCAGTTCCAGGCCGTCATCGGGGTCGCCGTCGCGTTCGTCGGCATGAGCCTGCTCGTCGCGCTGCTGTTTCGCACGTTCGTCCCCTCGATCGCGATCGTGCTCTCGGCGTTCAGCGACATCGTGATCCCGATCGCGCTGATGAACCTCTTCGACATCCAGCTCTCGCTTGGCACGGTCGCCGCCCTGCTGATGCTGATCGGCTACAGCGTCGACTCCGACCTGCTGTTGAACAACCACGTCCTTCGCCGCCACGGCGACTTCTACGAGAGCACCTACCGCGCGACGCGGACGGGGGTGACGATGACGCTGACCTCGATCGTCGCGATGGTGGTCATGACGGCGGTGGCGACGCTCCTCGCGATCCCGCTTCTGCCCGCGATCGGGGTCGTCCTCGTCTTCGGGCTGCTCGCCGACCTGATGAACACCTACATGTTGAACGTGAGCCTGCTGCGCTGGTACAAGTACGAGGGAATCGCCCGATGAACGCGGTCGGCCTCGCGAAGAAACACTGGCGCATCGGTCTGCTGGTCGTGCTGGTTCTCGTCAGCGTTGCGGTGCTGTTCCTTCCGACGTTCGCGCCGGGCGACGCGGCGACCGGCGAGCCGGCCGCCCGGACCGGGCCCACCAACCTCCAGTTCGGCCTCGAGCTCTCGGGCGGGACGCGGGTGCGCGCCCCGCTCGCGGGCCTGACCGCCGAGGGGCTCGACGTCCGGCCCGGCCAGCAGGCCGAGATCGAGTCGACGGTCGCGTCGGAGCTCGGGATCGACGGTCGCGACGTCAACGCCTACCCCGGCGAGCGCGAGGGCGAGGGAACGATCGAGGTCACGACCGACGGGGTGACCGAGGAGGAGTTCCGCGCGGCGCTCGAGGCGGCCGGGTACGACGTCGGCGAGGACACGATCCGCCAGGGGGTGACCGAGGAGACCGTCGACGACGCGGTGGAGGTGCTGGAGGAGAAGCTCCGCGAGTCGCCGTTCGCCGCCGGCAACGTCCAGAAGTCGACGTCGTCGACCGGCGAGCAGTTCGTCGTCGTGGAGGTGCCCGGCCAAGACAGAGAGAGCGTGATCGACCTGATCGAGGACCGCGGCGTCGTCGAGGTGTACGCCACCTACCCCGAGGACGACGGCTACGGACGGACGACGGTGATCGAACAGGAGGACATCCAGTCGGTGGGCCAGCCCGAGGACGAGCCGCCCTACGGCCCGCACGTGAGCATCACGCTCACCGAGGAGGGTGCCGAGGAGTTCTCGGCGACGATGCGCGAGCGAGGATTCACCACCCAGGAGGGGATCTACGCCTGCAACTGGGAGCAGAACCCGGACGAGCCGGGCTACTGTCTGCTCACCGCCGTCGACGGCGAGGTGGTCTACGCGGCGAACATGGGCGAGGACCTCGCGGGCAGCATCGAGTCGGGCGAGTACGAGAACTCCCGGAACTTCGTGATGACGGGCGAGTCGATCGACGACGTCCGCACGCTCCGGGTGAACCTGCTCGCCGGCGCCACGCCCGCACCGCTCGACATCGAGGCCGGCACCCAGTACTACCTCGAGCCCAGCCTCGCGGAGGACTTCAAGCTCTACTCGCTGGTGACGGGACTGATCTCGATGATCGCCGTCGCGGGCGTCGTCGCCGGCCGCTACGGTCGCCCGCGGATCGCCGGCCCGATGATCCTCACGGCCGGCGCCGAGGTCTTCTTGCTCCTGGGATTCGCCGCAGCCGTCGGCTATCCGCTGGATCTGGCGGCGATCGCCGGCTTCATCGCCGTCGTCGGCACCGGCGTCGACGACCTGATCATCATCGCCGACGAGATCCTCCAGGAGGGCGACGTCTCGACGGGACGCGTGTTCGAATCGCGCTTTCGCAAGGCGTTCTGGGTGATCGGTGCGGCCGCGGCGACGACGATCGTCGCCATGTCGCCGCTCGCGTTCATGAGCCTCGGCGATCTCACAGGGTTCGCGCTCTTCACCATCGTCGGCGTGCTGATCGGCGTGCTCGTCACCCGGCCGGCCTACGGCGACGTCCTCCGGGTGCTGTTGACCCGTTCGTGACCGTTCCCGACGGCGAGCGGGCCGCTACCCGCGTGAGCGGACAGAGATCCGATTCCACACGGAACGTGTCGTCTCCGTGACCCCAACGCTTGTTAGGCGCTCACGACTACGTAGGATATGCCAATCGTTGCTGACGTCACCGTTCCATCGTCGACGATCCCGCCCGGCGACGCGCTCGAACGGACGGACACACACGTCGAGTTCACGAGACACGTCCCCGTCGACGGCGACGCCAATCAGTACCTCAGGGTGACGGACACCGACGACCTTGACGCGTTCGAGGCTGCAGTGGCGGACGACGAGCGCGTCGAGGCGTTCATGCCGATCGACCGGGAAGCGAACCAGCCGCTGTACCGCATCGAGTGGACGAGGCCGCCGCCCTGTCCCTCCCTCCTCCGGTCCGACCTCCTGATCGAACGGGCCAGCGGCACGCCCGAGGAGTGGATCTTTCGCATCCGTGCGAGCGACGGCGACGCCCTCCGGGCCGTCCAGCACGACTGCCACGAACTGGGGGTGCACTTCGACGTGCGCCGGCTCGATCGGTCCTCGCCGATGACGGCCTCGGACCGATACGGACTGACCGACGGCCAGCACGAGGCGCTGGTCACCGCCTTCGAGGGAGGGTTCTTCGAGGTGCCCCGGAGGACGAACCTCGTCGAGATCGGCGAGAGGCTCGGCATCTCCGGACAGGCCGCCTCCGAGCGACTGCGTCGTGCCGAACGCAAGATCGTTCGGACGACCGTCTTCGCCGGGGCGGATCCGCTCCAGAACTGAGCCGACCGTTCGCTTCTGCCTTCAGAACTCCGCGAGCGTTCGCTGATCCGCGGCCGCGAGCACGTCCTCGCAGGTCTGCCAGGAGGTCCGCGCGCACGCCGGAAGCTCGCCGTGGTCGGCGACGTAGTCAGCCAGGAACGCCCGCGTCGTCGGATCGCTCGGGTAGCCGCTACCGACGTCGCCGTACTCCGTCGAGAGCGCGTCGATGCGGGCGTCGCGTTCGACCTTCGCGATCACGCTCGCCGCGCTCACGATCGAGCGGTTCTCGTCGGCGCGGTGCTCGGCGACGAGGTCGACGTCGGGGAGCCGTTCGGCGACTCGGCGGGCGAACCGATCGGCGTCGACGTCGCCGGCGTCGCAGATCCCCGCCATCCCCTCCCGGACGACGCCGGCGGCCGCCTCGGCGTGGGCCGCGACGGTCAGCGTGTTCATGTCGGTCTCGGGATCGTCGATCCGCGGGGGCTCGATCGCGCTCACGCCGACGGCGATCCGTTCGTCCCCGCGGATCGCCCGCGCCAGTTCCTCGCGACGGCCCGGCGTGAGCCGCTTCGAGTCGTCGATCCCCTCGGGGAGGACCGACTCGTCGCCGACCACGCTCGCGGCGACCATCGGCCCCAGCACCGGTCCCTTGCCTGCCTCGTCGATCCCGAAGACGGCCATGCCGGTCGCTGGCGCGCACGGGTGAAGTAGATAACGGGACGTCGGTTGGGCGTCGTCCGCTCAACCCGAGCTTCGACCGTCACCCAACGGATCGGAGTCCGCGTCTCGCTCGTCGGGCTTCCCCGCCTCGACGTTGGCCACGAGGCGTCCGAACCCGTCCGAACGACCCACGATGAACTCCATCGTCTCGCTGTCGGGCGTCAGTCCGCGGGATTCGAGGAGAAACGTCGTGATCACGACGGTCTTGACCCACGGTCGGAGTACGCCGAGGTAGATCGCCACCGCCACGCCAGCCACGACGACCCATCCGAGTACCTCGAACGTCGGCGAGAGGCCGCCGAAGACGGCCGCAAGCGGTGTTAACGACAGCAGGAGTGCGAACCCGACCACGTACGTCCCGACGACGATCAGCAGGGTCGATCCCAGTACCGACTTCCAGGTCTTCGCGTAGAGCACCACGCCGTCGCTGGCCGCCCGCCAGTTGTCCTCCTCGTCACTCACGAAGACGTACGCGAGGATCGCCTCGTCGAGGTAGGTGGCCGCGAGCGCGAGCGCCTTCCGGAGCACCGTCAGGACGTGTTCGAGCGCCGGGACGAACCGTACCCAGCGCGACAGCGGGACGGCCGTCCCGTTGAACTGCTTGATCGAGGCCTTGATCAGTTGGTCGACGGCGAACAGCGCGTTGGCCCCCATGAAGTCATCCCTCACCGTGTTCGTTCCGAACGCGATCTGATTCGGCGGCGTCTCGTCGGTCTCGACGACGTGGGCGATGACGGCGATGTGGCCGGCCGCGACCATGTAGAGGACGTACCGCCTCGCAAAGCGCATCGCCGCGAGGAACACGAGGGTGGCGACGAGCAGTCCGATCCCCCCGATCGGACCGGAAACCGTTCCCGCATCGAGTAGCGTCAACACCAGCCAGCCGACGACCCCGAAGTACACCACCGTGACGAGGCCGAACGACGCCCCGACGACCATCCGTAGCGCGACGAACGGGAGCGTCCTGAAGAAGACCCGCGTGGCCCTTCCGAAGTAGAGCGCCACCGGTCACCTCCTGCGGGGAAGACGGATCGCAGGCATCTCTCCGGGCTCGTCCCATCCGCCCGTCTCCATGCACTCCATCTCCGGCGGTTCGATCGGGTCAACGTTCCCCCACGAGTAGAAGTCCACGACGGTATCCTCGGATTCCATCCGGCGCAGGTAGCCGGTCTCGACGCTCACGTAGTAGGTGACGGCGTCGTCGTGTTCCGCGGCCTCGCTCGCCGATAGCTCGAAGACGTACACCTCCTCCCCGTCGATCGTGTCCCGACCGACCGCTTCCAGTTCCGGATGTGCCGCGGCCTCCTCCTCGTGAGCCTCCACGTCGGGCTCGTCGACGTCCTCGCCCTCGGTCCCTTCGAACTCCCCGGAGCGAACGAGGAAACACCCGCCGTCCTGGATGACGTAGGTCTCGTCGTCGATGGAGTAGATCTCCATCACTCCGCCCTCGTCCTCCATTCGCATGTAGCTGTCCTCCCCGTCGACCCGTCCGCTCCACCCCGACGGCTCTCCCGTCTCGAGGCTCCGCATCTCGTAGGCGTACGAGTCGGCGAATCGAGCGCTCTGGCCGAACAGCGCGGTCGTCTCGGCGGCTCCGTCTCCACCCCCTCCGTCTCCACCGTCACCCCCGCTCTCGTCATCGGCCGGATCACCGCTCGCGCCGTCCGAATCGGACTCGGCGCCGAGACAGCCGGCGAGCGCCACGACGCCCGTAGCGGCCATGGCCTGCAGGAGCCGTCGCCGCCCGACCCGCCGCGTCGGCGTGCTCGGCTCGGACACACCGCGTTGTGATCTCGACGACCCGAGTCCCGTTCGGTCGTCCGTCGGTTCCCCGTTGATGTCCGCGTCTGTCGTACTCATCGTATCAGTTCGTCTCCACCGGAACCTTCTCCTCCGGTGAGACGTTCACACGCCGTGAAAACGCTCGAATCGAGCCTCTCACGCTATGAATGTAATGATACCACACCGCAAGCTATAGTCGTTTTGGTGATGTGTCTTTCGGCGGATCGTTCTGGAAACGTATCTCTGCTCTGCCAACGGGTGTGTTCGTGATCAGTTGATCCCGAAGGCTACCATGTCCGTCGCAGGTCGGGCGAGAATAAATGGGTTCGGCCGTTCAGTCGTCGGCGTTCACCGTCGTGCGGACGGTCGGCTCGTCGGCGTCGGCCTCGTCTTCGAGCTCTTCGAGGTCCACTACCTCCTCGTCCTCGCTCTCGACGAACTCTCGGGCTCGTTCGTTCATGTGGTGACACATCGGCGTTCACCCATGCCGTGGTACGGACTGTCACAACTAAGTCGTTTCGGCCGGATCGGAAGCGAGCGCCGAGAGGGGAGACGCGTTCAGCTTCCGTCGACGGCGAGATAGGCGGGGTCGTCGAACGGCTCCGCCTCGCCCTCGACGTCGATCACGTCGAGGGCGGTGACGACGCTCTCGGTACCCAGGAGCCCGGCGAGGCTCGGGCGGGTACGTCCGTCGTCGCCGCTCACCAGCTCCTTCACGTAGAGGCCGCCCTCGCCGTGGACGGTGAGCTCGGCGCGACGCGGCTCGATCAGCTCGCCGTCGGCGTCGTAGACCTCGCGCACGCGGGTGAGGTCCGCGCGGCGGTGATCGACGCGCTGGGGGGTGTCCTGCTCGACGGTCGCGCCGGAGAGCTCCGAGAGGGCCGCCTCGAGCCCCTCGGCGTCGACCGGTTCGACGAACTCGACGTCCATTCTATACGTCTTGCTCGCGTCGAGCCCCTTCACGCGCTCGACCATCTCGTGGGTCGCGAGCCGCAGCCCCTCGACCTCCACGGCGCCCCCGGCGCGCTCGTTGATCTCGGCTTCGAGCGATGCGACATTGGGTTCGCGCTCGCGGGGGCGTTTGACCTCGATGACGAACGGCCGGCCCGAACCGAGCATCCGCGCGTCGACGTCCTCCCTGCCGGCGCCGTGGAAGACGCCCTCCGCGCCGTTCATCGCCTCGACGACCGCAGGAGTCGTGAGCCCCTCGACGCTGCGGTCGTAGCGATAGCCGGTGCCGTCACAGCCCTCGCAGGGCTCCTCGCCGCCGTCCGCCGAGAGCTGCTTGCCGGTGGCGCCACACTCCCGGCAAGGCCACTCGGTCTGGGGGATGTGGCGTTCGAGCTTCCGGTAGCGGCCGTAGACGAACGCGGGGTTGATCTGGACGTCCACCGCGTGGGTCGAGACGTCGCCCGCGTCCCCGCCTTCGAGGGTACAGAGCGCGAGCACGTCGGGGCGCTCGAAGTCCACCTCCGTTCCGGTCATCGCGCCGACGCGTTTTCCGACCTCGCGGTTGCACTCGGACTTGAACGCCTCGCCCGCGTCGACCGGGAGCTCCGCGGACTCCCGGAGGAGGCGCTCGTTCTCCTCGAGCAGCGGCGGCACCCGGGTGCCGACCTGGTAGGTCGAGAACCCGATCCCCTCGAGCGACTCGACGACGCGTTCGGCGAGCGTCTCGAACGTCGCGCTGTGGCCCTCACAGACCCAGCACGCTTCGATCTCGGGCGCCTCGTACGGCTCGTCGTCCTCCAGCGCGAGCGCGGTCCGAAGCGCGGTTCCGCGCTCGTCGTTGGTCAGCCCGAAGCTTCGCTCGGCGAAGACGCGTCCCAGACAACGGTTGCAGACGGGGTCCTGTGCGACGATCCGGCGGGCCTCCTCGAGGACGTCGCCGGTCATCGCCGCTCCTCCGGGTTCGCGTCGAAAGCGCCACGGCGACGGCGTCGTCGCTCGACTCCGATCATACCGAGACCAGGGTTCGGGGGGGTAAGGGTCTGACGTTCGTCGACGGACGTATGGCCCTCGGCCGGCGAGAACGGGCATGCGCCAGTTCATCGTCTCCGGTCACGACGTCCCCACTACGCCCGACTTCTCGCTCTCGGATCTGGCGGGCGGCGCGGGCCGCCTCGACGTGCTATGTCGGTGCGTCTCGTCGGCCTTCTTCCTCTCGCATGCCATCCGCGAGGACGTCCGGACCTACCTCGTGCTCAGCGACGAGTTCACGGTCCGGTTCGAGGGCTCGGAGCTCAGGCGACTCAACCCCGACGAGCGAAGCACCGCGGCGCTGATCCGCAAGGCCCTCGAGGAGCGCGAGGAGGCGATCGGCCATATGGAGGTCGAGACCTCCCCCGGCGTCCACCTCTCGCGGCGCGGCTTCGGCCCGATCCTCGAGGCCGCGAGCGAGTCGGGAACGGTCGTTCAGCTTCACGAGGAGGGCGAGCCTGCCGTCGAGGTCGAGCCGCCAGCGGACCCCGTGTTCGTCCTCTCGGACCACCGGGAGTTCGCCGATGGCGAGGCCGCGCTGCTCGAGTCGCGGGCGGACGAACGGGTGCGAGTGGGCCCGAAACGGCTGCACGCGAACCACGCGATCACGGTCGCGCACAACTGGCTCGACACGGAGGGGTTCGAGCGATACTGACCTTTCGGAACGCTTAAAGACGGCACTCGCCTTGGTTCGGGTGCGGGCCGGTGGGGTAGCTTGGTATCCTTCGGCCTTCGGGTGGCCGTAACCTCAGTTCGAATCTGAGCCGGCCCATTTTCCCGCAATTCTACGCGACGAGCGAAGCGAGGAGCCTGAATTGCGTGGAAAACGCATCCGTGAAGATTCGAGCCAGCGAACCGAGCGGAGCGAGGTTTGTGCTGTTCGAATCTGAGCCGGCCCATTTTCCCGCAATTCTACGCGACGAGCGAAGCGAGGAGCCTGAATTGCGTGGAAAACGCATCCGTGAAGATTCGAGCCAGCGAACCGAGCGGAGCGAGGTTTGTGCTGTTCGAATCTGAGCCGGCCCATTTCTGCCCGCGAGCAACTCCGCGAGCGGGCAGTATGGAAGCCGATCAACGGCGAGGATTCGACGCCCGAAACGCCGACTTCTGGGAACTCGTCCGCTAGAAGGGTTATACCCTTCCGGAACCTCCGACGCTGTACGCATGCCCGAACGACACACCATGAAGGACGTCGACCACTGTCCGCCGTTCGCCGACGAACTCACCTCGGTCTGGCACCGGGGCGGCGAGGGGCGGATCGAGGAGTCCGACGACGGTGCGGAGGCCGCCGAGTCCGACGGACGATTCGATACTCGAAGGATGCCGGCCGACGACTGACGGTTTACGACCGACTAACCCATTTTCGGCGCGGCGCCGCTGCGGTTCGGATCTCGGCGAGGTCGAACCCGGACCGTTCGGTTCGCTCGTAGTACCTCGCTGGAAACTCACGATCACGAGAGTACGCGGAACGCCGACCCTCCACAGGAGCAGTCGCCGTCGGTTCCGATCGGGGAGACCTCTCCGTCCGGCAGGATCCAGACCACGAACGCCGTCTCACACTCCTTGCATCGCGCCGCGGCCTTCGTTCTCGTCTCCCCCACATCGATCGATTCTTGGCGTGGACGTCACCTAAAACGTCCGTGACTCCGCCAGTGACAACGGCGGTGTTACCCCGTCCGAACTCGCGTGAGGATAAGTACGCCGTAAGCGTACCTCTCGTAATGGATCACTCGATCCCTCACTCCGAGAGCGGCCGAGCCGCGAGCGAGGGGCTCTCCGGGGACGCGTTATACGGGATTCTCTCCGACCGCCGTCGTCGGGACGTGCTGTACCACCTGAACGAGAGCGAGGAGCGGGTCGAACTCGCCGATCTCGCGCAGGCGGTCGCGGTCCGGGAGACGGGCTCGGAGGAAGGGGCGGTTTCGGCGACGGATCTCCGACGGGTTCACGTTTCGCTCTATCACGCCCACGTCCCGAAGCTGGCGGCCGCGAACGCCGTGGCGTTCGACCGATCCGAACGAACGGTCGCCCTGACCGAGACCGGACGCGAGGTCGTCGACGAGTTCGAGGGACTCGCCGATCAGGTCGAGTGACCCGACGGGTCGAACCACAACGTTCTACCCGTACCGACGCGATTCGTTCCGTGTTCGATGCCAACCGGAGATGAAGCGGTCCAGCTGCTCGAGGAGCTGGGTTTGACCGAGTACGAGGCGCGCTGTTTCGTCGGGCTGTCGCGGGTCCCGAAGGCCAGTGCGAAGGAGATCAGCGACCTCTCGACGGTGCCCCGTTCCCGGGTCTACGACGCGGTTGAGCGGCTGCACAGACGGGGGCTGGTGGACGTACAGCAGTCCGAGCCGCGTCAGTACCGGGCGCTCTCGAAGGACGCCGCCCTTGAGATCCTTCGCGAGGAGTACGACTCCACGCTGGACGCCGCGGAGGCGGCGCTGGCCGGACTACGACGGTCGGAGCACCTGGAGGAGGAAGGGGCGTGGGCGATCGCGGATCACGACCACGTGACCAACCGGATCGGCAGTCTGATCGAGGATGGGGAGGACGAAGTCTACGTGCTCGTCGTCGACGACGGGTTGCTCGATCGGAAGCTGTACGACTTGCTGTCGGCGGCCGTCGATCGGGAGATGACGGTGATCGTCGAACTGTCGTCCGAGGACGCAAAGCAACGCATCGAGGAGGAGGTGCCTTCGGCGAAGGCGACAGTGACCACGTTGGCGAACGATCCGGCGAAGCTGGAGGGGAAGTGGCTTGGCCGGATCGTGATGGTCGATCGACGGTCGGTGCTGATCAGCGCGCTGACGGACGAGACCCTCCCCGGGCGGAGAACCGAGACCGCCATCTGGGCCAGCGGCCCCGACCACGGGCTGGTCGTCGGTACGCGCCACCTGCTCGGCGCGCGCATCGACGATTCCGATGTCCTCAGTTGAGTCGAGTGGCGTCCCTCGTGTTCCGTCATTACGGCTCGTCGACGGGCCGTCCCGGGTTCGATACGTCGCCCGCCGCCCTCGCCGTCGGTCCGACCCGCGAGGTAGATCAGATCAGGTCAGAGAGTGGACCACCGCGAAGGAGATCCCGGCCAGCGTGATCGCCGCCAGCCCGGTGAGAAGCGGCGTCAGCGCCTCGTCACCGAACGCGCTCGTCCGGAACTCGCGTCCGACACCGTGGGTGCGACCGACACCTCGAATCGCACGGCGTTCGCGATAGGCTCGTCCGACGAGCGGTGCGGGGCCGACGGCCCCGACCGCGAGCACGCTGAAGACGAACCGGTAGGACGAGTCGACCGTCGGTGCGGGCAGCGCCAGCGCGGCCCCCGCGTAGGCGACGCCGAGCGCCGCCCGCCAGCGGACGTGCGTACGGAGCGACCGATGGGTCAGCCGGCAGTAGACGAGCGCGGCCAGCCAGATCGTCGCGAGTTCGACGCCGAACGTTCCCAGCAGGTGCAGCGTCGAGTCCGGACTGAGCAGTACCCGATCGGTGAGGAGGCGTGCGCCGAACGGGTAGAGGAGTCGTGGCGGCTCACCGGTGAAGAGGTCGCCGAACGGGTGGCTCAACAGCCCGAGCAGCGCCGTCGCGAGGACCGTCCGCGGACCGAGACCGCCGAACTCGACTGCGAGCGTCGCCACCGCGAGTCCGGCGAGGACGAACGCCGACATCACCACGAGCCCGAGCGAACCGCTTGCGAGCCCGGCGACCGCGACGAGAGCGACCAGAACGGCGAGCCCCGAGAGCGCGTCGGGACGCGTCCTGAGCGCACCGATCCCCGCACCCTCCCGTTCGAGGCCGCGACTCCAGAGGGCGAACCCGAGGGCGGCGGCGACCCCGACGACCAGCGAGTGGGTCACGATTCGGTGGACGTGGGTGCTCGCACTCCAGAACGCGTTCACGGCGTCGAGCGTCCCGCCGACCCCGGAGAGCAGTCCCACCAACGCGTAGAGCATGTCGACGTCGGGGACGGTCGCGAACGCCCCGGCGGCGAGTCCGATCGACAGCGATCGCTCCGGGGAGCGACCCGTCCAGCGCGCACCGCCCGCGGCGAGCGCGAACGCGAGCAGCGCGTGGCCGACGAACATATCGATCCGAACGTACCCGAGCGAGATAAGCGGCTCGTGCCGGTCCGTTTGCAGCCCGTCCCGCGGACCTGACGGCGTTCCTCGTTCTCCAGTGTGCGGGTGCCATTGAAACGTCGAGAACGATCGTCGCTCAGCGACCGTCGAGACGGGCCGTGAGAACGCCGACGAGGTCGTTGAGGTGTGCGGTTCCCCAGATGGCGACGATCACGGCCCCGAACACGTTGAAGACGAGATCGAGCATCGTGTCCTCGAGGCCGTACTGGGTGAGGACGGAACCGAGCCCGAGCAACGGACCGATCCCCGCGATGGCGAACTCGAGAACCTCCCAGAGGACGCCGAACGCGAGCACGAACAGGAGGATGAAGACGAACATGAACCGAGGCGGAAGGTGAATCTCGTCGGTGTGTAGGTCGAGCGCCCGCGCGGTGGCGTAGCCGACGGCGGCGACGACCGACGCCGACAGCCCGTGGGTCAGGTGATCCCACCACCAGACCGAGCGATACAGGTTGACCGACGAGCCGGGCAGGCCCACCGTGCCGAGCGCGTGGAGGAAGACCGCCGCCGTGATCCAGAGGACGAGTCCGGAATCCATCGTAATCCCGTACTCGCGTTCGAGGATCGGGGGAAGCTGCGTCACCGCGAGCGCCACTCCGGTGTTGACGACGATGCCCGTATCGCCCCGGTCGAGCCCGATGAAGAACATTCCGACGAGCACGACCTCCATGAACCAGGCGAGGTAGCGCCCCCTCCGCGCCGAGAGCCCCAGGCGTTCGCGGACGCTCACGTCGTCCCACCACCCGTCCGCCGCTCGAGGGCCCGTGCACGCCGGCGGAAGTAGCGCTCGAAGACGACGCCGGCCACGATGCCCGCGGCCGTCGAGGCGACGAACTCCCACATCAGCGCCTCCTCGCTCTCGAGAAAGCCGGTGGCGAGGTAGAGGTCGGCGATCCACCGGACGACGGCCCACGCGCCCGCCGTCGCCATCGTCGCGATGACGACGAACGCGACCGCGAAGCCGGACGTCATCCTGACCGGCGTGAACACCTGGAGTTCGACCGCGACGAGCAGCGCGATCGCCGCGACGGAGAGGTAGGTGGCGAACTCGCTGACGCTCCCCGATCCGAACGTCCGCCCGATGAGCGGCAGCGCGGCCAGCGCGAGCACCTCCCACGGCAGCACCGCCCGTGCGTTCCGAAACGCGATCGCGGGAAACAACGCCAGACACGCGACGCCGACCGCGAATCCGGCCCACAGCAGATCGCCACCGATCAGGCTTCCGGCGGCGGCGAGGACGACGAACCCGGTAAGCGTCCAGGCCAACACGACGTTGAGGCGCTCGTTGCCGACGAGCGCGTCGAGTGCGGTGAGGTCCATCCGATCGTACCGTCCACCCGACTAAATCGCCCTTCGCCCCATATAGCTCTCGTTTCGCCGCACCTCCGAACGCCATCCGGGACGGACCGTCCGCGGGTTCCGGGAGGTTTACAACCGTCTGTGACGTCAGAGACGACCGATGCCCGGACTGATACAGCGGACCGCGGAGGCCATCGACGAGATGTCACGGTCGATCTGGGACGACTCGAGCCAACTGGAGAAGGCGGTGATCGCCGTCTTCCTGCTGGTCACCGGACTGGCGATCCCGGTCGTTCCCATCGTCCTCGTCGCTCGATACATCGCTCGCTGAGCGGGACACGTTCGAGGCGCGGATCGGTACTCGCGTTCGTGATGCGTGCCGGTCAGCAGCGTTAACCGTCCGGTCGCCCTATCGACGGTGATGGTCGAGGGGACCGAGTTAGACGTCGAGAGCGCGGAGGACGCCGCCGAGCGGCGCGACGAGGTCGTCGCCCGAGTGACCGACCACGCCGGACGGATCGCGCGCGAACTGGCCGTGCTCCAGGGCGGCGACTACGGCCAGCGGGCGTTCGCGACCGACGCCGGCGAGTGGACGCTCAAGTACGAGGCGGGCGCGATCCAGTATCTCCGGTTCGACCCGCGATCGGGCGAGGCGGTCTACGTCGTCTCGACGAAACGCCCACCCGACCCCGAGGCGCTCGCGCGGGCGATGGCCGACTACGGAGCGTTCGTCGAGGCGTACAACGCACACATCGCGTCGCTCTCGGGGGTCCTCGACGACGTCGACGTCGAGTTCCCGACGCCGGTCTCGACGGAGTCGGTCGCCGCAGAACGCGATCGGGTGCTCGACGCGATCCGGGAGGTCTGCGACGAGATGGCGGCACAGCTCCACCGGTACGACGGCACAGACTACGGGACGTTCGGGACGCGCGTCTCGGGGAGCCGCTGGGAGCTCAAACGCGAGGGAAGCGTCGCCTCCTACCTGCGCGTCGGCGGCGAGGGTGGGATCTACCTGCTCTCGCAGTACGGCCCGCCCTCGGCGCCCGACGTTCGTAACCTCGTCGACGACTTCCCGGCGTTCGTCGAGGCGTACAACGACGAGGTGCGCGAACTCGAGGGCGGGCTCTCGGCGATCTCGGTTCGGATAGAAGGCTGAGTACCGACGAGAGTTCGACGAATCGAATCACGGTCGACCCCGTGAGTTTTCTTCCCGACGACGCTACGGACGGGCATGGGAGACGAGCTACTGATCTACGGGTCGTACGGCTACGCGGGGGCACTCATCGCGCGTCGAGCAGTCGACGAGGGGCTCTCGCCGGTTCTCGCGGGCCGAAACGCCGAGCGAATCGAGGAGCAGGCGCTCGAACTCGGCTGCGAGCACCGCGTGTTGAGCCTCGAGCATCCAGAGGTCCTCGAACGGGCCCTCGAGGACGTCTCGGTCGTGCTGAACTGTGCCGGTCCGTTCTCGAGCACCGCCGAGCCGCTCTACTCGGCGTGTCTGCACGCGGGGACCGACTACCTCGACATCACCGGCGAGATCGACGTCCTCGAGGCGATCGCCGAACGCGACCGGGACGCCGAGACGGCCGGCGTCACCCTGCTTCCCGGCACGGGCTTCGACGTCGTCCCGACGGACTGTCTGGCGGGGTATCTCGAGACGCGACTCCCCTCCGCGACCCGGCTCACCCTCGCGATCGACGGACTGGGGACGTTCTCGCCGGGGACGATCAAGGCGATCGTCGAGGAGCTACCGCGTTCGGGCGCGATCCGAGAGGACGGCGCGATCCGCACCGTCCCGGCGGCCTGGCGCACGCGCCGGCTCGACTTCGGGCAGGGACCGAAACCGGCGGTGACCGTCCCCTGGGGCGACGTCTCGACGGCCTACTACGCCACCGGCATCCCGAACATCGAGGTCTACGCCACCGTGCCCGAGCCCGCGATCGAGCTGATGCGACGGACGCGTCCGCTCGCGCCCGCGTTCGGGACGAGGCCGGTCCAGTGGGCGCTGAAGCGGCTGGCCGACGCGGCGTTCTCCGGGCCGACCGCCGAGGAGCGGGCGCAAAGCGTCACCAGGATCCGGGGCGAGGTCGAGAACGACGACGGCGAGCGGGCCGCCGCGCGCCTGTTGACCCCCGACACGTACGAACTAACCGCCCACACTGCGGTCGAGGCCGCCCGGCGGACGCTCGAGGGTGAGGTCGGGACGGGCTTCCAAACCCCGGCGACCGCGTTCGGGCCGGATTTCGTTCTGGAGTTCGACGGAGTGGAGCGCGAGGACGTAGAGGAGATCGAGCGCGATCCGACCGACGCTGATCGCTGAACGCCTCCTCGTGGTCGAAGGCCGGTCAGGCGAGCGAGGGACGCCGTTCGACCCGCATCGTCCGTCTCGACCGATCCTCGGCGAGTTTGGCGACACGTTGATGGCGTGTGCCCGAGTCACCCGGGACGTGGCGAAGGATCCGAGCCCGGTCCGAGGCGTCGGGCTGGACGACGAGACGCGGTGTGCCCACTACGACGGCCCGCGGGACGTGATCGCGATCCGGTTTCCGTGCTGCGGGGCGTACTACGCCTGCTTCGAGTGCCACGCGGCGCGTGCGGACCACGAGGCCGAACGCTGGCCCGTCGACGCCCGCGACGAGCGCGCCGTCCGGTGTGGTCGGTGCGAAGCGGAACTGACGATCGCGGCGTACCTCGCCTGCGGACACGCCTGTCCCGCCTGTGATGCGGCGTTCAACCCGGGCTGTGCGAACCATCACCACCGCTACTTCGAGGGCGAGGGCGAGGGTTTTTCGACGTAACCACCGATCGGAGAACATGAGCGATCCGCTCGAGTGGGAGACGATCGACGAGGAGGTCGCGTACGCGTGTCCGGGATTCGACGTGATCCACGAGACCGTCCGACTGCCGGACGGTACGGAGACCGACTTCGACTACGCCACCGAACCCGATGCGGTCGTGGTCCTTCCGTTCACCCCGGAGGGCGAGGTCGTCCTCATCGAGGAGTGGCGCCAGGCGGTCAAACGGGTCAACCGCGGGCTGCCGGCGGGGAGCATGGAGGGCGACGAGAGCCGCGAGACGGCCGCTCGCCGAGAGCTCGAGGAGGAGACCGGCTACGAGGCCGGGCGGATCGAGTTCCTGACGAGCGTCGAGCCCGCGAACGGCCTGCTCGACGCCCGCCATCACTACTTCGCCGCGTTTGACTGCGAGCCGACGGGCGAACGGGAGCTCGACTTCAACGAGTCGATCCGCGTCGACACTACGGACTGGGAGTCGCTTCGCGAGGCGGTCGCGACCGGCGACGTCGAGGACGGTCGGACTGCACTCGGCGTGCTCCAATACGACGCGTTCGAGCCATGAACGACGAACGGGAACGCTGGAACGAACGCTACTCGGAGGAAGAGCCGCCGACCGATCCGGCGGCCGTGCTCACCGAGCACGTCGAGGAGCTTCCGGACGGCCGAGCGCTCGACGTCGCGACCGGCGGCGGCCGCAACGCGATCTTCCTCGCCGAGCGCGGCTACGCGGTCGACGCGATCGATATCTCGGAGGCGGGCCTGGAGATCGCCCACGAGCGGGCGGCGGAGCGCGGCGTCAGCGACGCGATCGAGTTCGTTCGGGAGGACGTCGAGGAGTACGAACTCCCCCGCGAAGCGTACGACGTGATCGTGGTAACTCATTACTACAGCCTGAACGTGGTTCCGGCGCTCAAGCGTGCGCTCGCGCCGGGCGGCGTCCTGCTCTACGAACACCGCCTGCGGCCGCCCGGCGACGACTCCCATCGTTTTCGCTTTCGCCCGAACGATCTCCTCAGGGCCTGTCTCGACCTGCGGATCGTCCGCTACGACGAGCCGATGGAGATCACCGAGGACGAGGCGACGGTGTGGCTGGTCGCGCGCCGGAAGCGGGCGTGACCGACGGGAGGAACGACTCGCAACCCTTACCGCCCGGAGCCGCAAAGCGCGCCCAATGAGCGACGCACGCGAGCTCTTCGAGGCGCGCGACTGGGACGCCGCCGGTCGGATCGGTCGGCTGCGCGTCCCGCGTGCGGGCGTCACCGTCGAGACGCCCGCGCTGTTGCCGGTGGTGAACCCCCACATCCAGACGATCCCCCCTCGGGCGCTCGCCGAGGAGTTCGGCGCGGAGATCCTCATCACCAACTCCTACGTCCTCCACGGGAGCGAGGAACTCCGCGAGACCGTCCTCGAGCAGGGGCTCCACGACCTCCTCGACTTCCCGGGTGCGATCATGACCGATTCTGGTTCCTTTCAGCTCGCGGAGTACGGCGAGATCGACGTCACGAACGAGGGGATCCTCGAGTTCCAGCGCCGGATCGGCTCGGACATCGCCACGCCGGTCGACCTCCCCACGCCGCCGGGCGTCTCGCGCGAGCGCGCCGAGGAGGAACTCGAGACCACCCAACGGCGGCTCGAGGACGCCGCGGCGTTCGAGGCCGGTGAGATGTTGGTCTCCGCGCCGGTCCAGGGGGCGACCTACCCCGACCTCCGCGAGCGGGCCGGCGGCCACGCCGCCGATACGGGTCTGGACGTCTTTCCCGTCGGCGCGGTCGTCCCGCTGATGAACGAGTACCGGTTCGGCGACGTCGTGGACGTCGTCGCCGCCGCGAAACGGGGGCTCGGCCCCGCCGCACCCGTCCACCTCTTCGGCGCGGGCCACCCGATGATGTTCGCGCTCGCGGTCGCGATGGGCTGTGACCTGTTCGACTCGGCGGCCTACGCGCTCTACGCCCGCGACGGCCGCTACCTCACGGTCCGGGGCACCGAGCACCTCGCCGACCTCGACTACCTCCCGTGTTCGTGTCCGGTCTGCACCGAGTACGTTCCCGAGGAGATACGGGAGAGCGACGAGCGCGAACGCCTGCTCTCGAAGCACAACCTCCACGTCACCTTCGGGGAGATCCGCACGATCAAGGCGGCGATCCGCGACGGCGACCTCCTCGAACTGGTCGAGGCGCGTGCCCGCGGTCACTCGGCCATGCTCGATGGCTACCGGGCGCTGCTCGAGCACGCCGAGCAGCTAGAACGCACCGATCCCGGCTCGAAGGGGACGTTCTTCTACCTCTCGAGCGAGAGCGCACAGCGTCCCGAGGTCGGGCGCCATCACCAACGACTCGCGCGATTCTCCACGCCCGAGACGGTCCTCCTCGCGGAGGACGGGACGCCCGACGGGGAGCGGGAAGCGTACGACGAGCGCTGGTCGGTCCTCCCGCCGTTCGGACCGGTGCCGCCGGGGCTCGCGGAGACCTATCCCCTCTCTGCGGAGGTGCCCGACCGGACGGACGACCGGGCCTACGAGGCCGCGGCGACGGGCGTCGCACGCGTCGTCGAAGCGAACCCGGGGACGGAGTGGACGCTCGTCTGCCGGGACTGGCCCGACGCGGCGCTGGATCGCGTTCCCGCTCGCGTCGAACTCGTGCGCGTCGGATCGGAAAGCACGTCCGAGTAGTTCCTCGGGGTTCCGATCCCGCACGCGAAGTCGGGTCGCCGTCCGGCGTTCGTGAGGTGCGGATTCGTGGGTGTGAATAACCCACGTAGCCTTTGCTCCTCGACGGCGAGGAGATGGCATGCAGCCGAAGCTCGAGACGGAGCGACTTACCCGGGTCGTCGACGGCGAGTCCATCGTCGAGGACGTCTCGCTCGCCGTCCCCGAGTCGGAGGTGCTTGCGATCATCGGTCCCTCGGGGGCCGGGAAGTCGTCGTTTCTGCGCCTGCTCAACCGGCTCGACGAGCCGACGAGCGGCACCGTCTACCTCGACGGGACGGACTATCGCGAGATCGATCCCCAGGCACTACGCCGACGGATCGGACTGATCCCACAGCGACCGGCGCTGCGCGACGGCACCGTCCTCAAGAACGCCACCACCGCGTTTCGGATCCGTGACGAGCCGGTCGACGAGGAGCGGATCGACCGACTGCTCGCCGCGGTCGACCTCGACGGCTACGCCGACCGGGAGATCGAGCGGCTCTCGGGCGGCGAGCGCCAGCGCGTCTCGATCATCCGCACCCTGGCGAACGAATCCGAGGTCCTCCTGCTCGACGAGCCCACCTCGAGCCTCGACTCCGAGACGGAACGGCGAATCGAGGGGTTTCTCGGCGACCTCATCTCCGCCTACGAGCTGACCTGCGTCGTGGTCACGCACGACGTCGAGCAGGCCCGACGCCTCGGCGACCGGGTCGCACGCTTCGAGGACGGACGGGTGACGAGGGTGGGAGTGCCGCGGACGGTGGCGCCGTGATCGCGGCGGTCGAACGGCTCGCGAGCCAGTCGGTCGATTCGACCGTGCTCCGGGGGTTCGCCCAGATCGGCCTCAGCGTCGCCCTCGTCGTCGTTGTGCTCGCGGTCGCCGCCGTCCGCCGCTTCGAGTTCCACCACGAGACCGGGACAGCGGTAGGACGGGGGTTCGTCCAGATCCTCGCCGCGGGCTCGGTGATCGGGCTGCTGTTGAACGCGCACCTCGCGTGGGCGGGCGTCGTCCTGGCGTTCATGATCGGCGCTGCGGCCTGGATCTCTCACGAGCGGGGGGCGCAGATCCCGGGCGCGTTCCGCACCTCGGTGGTTTCGATCGCGTTCGGCACCGGATCGGTGATCGTCGCGATGAGCCTCGCGGGCGCGATCGAGACGACGATGCGCGACCTGATCGTCGTCGGGAGCATGGTCATCGCGATGTCGATGAAGACCAACTCGCTCGCGCTGGACCGATTCGTCGGCGAGCTCGAGTCGAACCGCGAGGAGATCGAGGCGGTGTTGAGCCTCGGTGCCCCGCCCGAGCGGGCCGTCGAGGCGTACGTCTCGACGAGCGTCTACGGCGCGCTGATCCCGATCGTCGATCGGGTGAAGAGCCTCGGCATCGTCTCGATTCCGGGGATGATGGCCGGGATGATCATCGCCGGCGCCAACCCGATCTACGCCGCTCAGTACCAGTTCGTCATCATGCTGATGCTCTTCTCGGCCGCCGGGCTGACCAGCATGACGAGCACGTACCTCGTCAGCGGCTACGTCTTCACCGACGCCGATCAGCTCGATCCCGCCGTCCTCGGGACGACGGAGGCGTAAGGCACTCCGCCCGGACCGCGCGTCGATCCCTACCGTTCTATTTGTGCTCGGGCCGTAGCACGCCGCATGCCATCGGACGAGTCGACCGCAGCGCTCACGTCAGCATCAGCGTCGGCCTCGGCGCTCTCGCTGACCGACGCCGAGCTGGCCGTCCTCGACGCGGCGACGGCCCACGCGCGACACCACGACCTGGCCGAGCCGGCGGAGTCCGGCTACCTCCGGGAGCTCCCCGGCGCGCGCAGGAGCATCCTCCACCGGCTCGTCGTCGGGCTGCTTCGGGGCTCGCCTGTGGAGCTGCCGCCCGCCATCACGCTGTCCGGATCGGCGCCCGAGATCCCCACCGACGCACCGTCGCCGCTGTCGAGGACGACCGCCGAGCGGTTGCTCGCCGACGTCGACTCCCGGTCGCGGGAGGTGGCCGTCCTTCCGTTTCCCGCCTCGGAGAGCGCGTTCGTCGCGCCGATCGCCGCCCGTCACGGCTACGGTCGTATCCGACTCGACGACGTCCACCGGTGGAGGCCCGACGGCGCGAATCGAGTGCGCCATCCGAACGAACTCGTCGAACCGTTGGTGCGCGAGGGTGCGTTCCCCGACGACGAGCAGGCACGCCGAATCGGGGCCGAACTCGACGAGAGCGCCGCCAACCTCGCGTTCGCACGGCTCGCTCGCCGACGGTTCGTGGCTCGAGCGCCCGAGGGAGACGCCTCGATTACAGAGGTCGCTGCGGCCGCGCCGGCCGCCGATCCCGCCGCGTCCCTCGAGCGGCTCGTCGTCGAGGGCCATCCCTTCCACCCGGCCGCGAAGATCCGCCGCGGGATGTCGCCGGGAGCCGCGCTCGCCTACGCTCCGGAGTTCACCGGACGGATCGACCTCCGGTTCGTCGCCGTCCACGTCGATCACGCCGCGCGGGTGACGGCCGCCGGAGAAACGTCGCTCACGGACCGTCTCTACGGCGGATTCGAGGGACTCGCGGGCACCGTCCGAGAGTCGCTCCCAGCGGGCCGTTCGCCCGAGGAGTACGCCGTCGTCCCCGTTCACCCCTGGCAGTACCACCACTCCCTCCCCGACCGCTACGCCGACCGGATCGCCGACGGCCGCGTCGTCCCCGTCCCGGGCTACACCCATCCCGCCACGCCGCTTCTCAACCTCCGCACCGTCGTGCCCTACGCGACCGACCGGACCCCGGAGAGCCCGCCCCCGCATCTCAAGCTCGCAATCGGGGTGCAGACGACCAACGTCGTCCGAACGCTCTCGCCCCAGGCGGTCCACAACGGTCCCCGCGTGACCGACGTGTTACGCTCGATCGAGACGCGCGAGTCGCTCTCCTCGCTCGGATTCCTCGACGAACCCGCCACGGCGGGCTACCACGCGTCCGGCGGTCCCCATCCCGAGGGCGAGGACTACGACGACGCCCGGCACCTCGCGGGGCTGCTCCGGGAGAGCCCCTACGCACACCCGTTCGTCTCGGAAGGAGCGGTCCCGGTCCCCGCCTCGAGCCTGCTCGCGCGCTCGCCGGTGACGGACCGGCCGCTGATCCGCGAGGTCGTCGACCGATACGAGGAGACGACGGGGGCGGGCGTCGACTCGTTCCTCGAGGAGTACCTGGAGGCGGTCGTCCCCGAACAGCTCCTGCTCCTCTCGAAGTACGGGGTCGCCCTCGAGTCACACGCCCAGAACAGCTACGTCGTCTTCGAGGAGGGTCGGCCGGTCGCGACGCTGATCCGGGATTTCGGCGGGATCCGCGCGCTCGACGACCGGCTCGCGGCACACGGGATCGCAGTCGACGCCTACCCCGACTCCGACGTCGCTGCCGACGACCGCGAGGACCTCTACCGGAAGCTCTACTACGCGCTGTTCCAGAACCACCTTGCGGAGCTGATCGCCACCCTGACGTGGCACTGCCCGATCGACGAGGCGACCTGCTGGAGGCTCGTCCGGGCCGAGTGCGAACGCGCCTTCGAGGCGCTCCGCGCCGATTCCGACGTCCGCGACCGGCGAATCGCCCGCGACGAGGGAGCGCTGTTCGCCGATCCGATCGAACACAAGGCGCTGACCGCGATGCGGCTTCGGGGAAAGCGCCACGAGTACGTCACCAGCCGGGTGCCGAACCCGCTGGCGTGAGGCGGACTCGAGCGTCCCTAGAGCTATGCTCCGCGGATCCGAGGACCCGGACATGGACGGCGACGTGCCGCCGACGGCGGACCCGGATTCGATCGCCGAGAGCGGTGTCGCCTGCGCCTTCGCCGCCTACTCGTGTCCGTTCCTCGACGACTCCGATCCGGACGACGCCGTCGACGTACGTACGCTGGTCGCCGAGTCGGACTGTCTGGTCGACGCGTATCTCACGCGGGGGCTCTCCCCGCCGTACGACTTCCTCCTGCGCGTACACGCCGCGGAGCTCGCCGCCGTCCAGGGGTTCCTCCGAGGGATCTGCCGAACGACGCTGGGGAGGCGGGCGACCCTCGAGGAGTCGTTTCTCGGCGTGACCGCATCCGAGGAGTACGTTCCCGAACTTCCCGACCTCGCCGCCGAACTCGACGCACGCAGCTACGAGGGGGCGCCGCCTCGATACGCGATCGTGATCCCGACCCGGAAGTCGGCCGAGTGGTGGACCCTTTCGGAGGCCGAGCGGGTCGAGTCGATGCGCGAACACGTCGAGCCGACGCTCGACTACCTCGAGACCGTGAAGCGCCAGCTCTATCGCTCGACGGGGCTCGACGACGTCGACTTCCTCACGTACTTCGAGACGGACGACCCGATCGCGTTTCAGGACCTCGTCCGCGAGCTCCAGACGATCGAGGAGTTCCGATATACGGAGTACGGGAACCCGACGATCGTCGGGACGATTCGCCCGATCGAGGAACTGCTCGCGACGTCCCCCGAGTGACGATCCGCGCAGCCGGATCGGCGGGCGCTGAAGCCGTATGCCTGCAGGACGGGCATCACGAGTACGTCGCGGATCGCGTTCTCCGACCCGCTCGCGCGGTGAGTTCGTACCGAGACGGGGGACGATCCACGGTGCGGATCGACAGTCTCATTCACGTCTCGCGGCCAGTTGAACCATGACCGACTACTTCGAGGTCCACGAGCGCGACGGCGCGGCCCGGCTCGGCGAGGTGCGTCTCGCCCAACCGAGGACGACGCCCGCGCTCGCCGAGGACTTCCTCGAGGACGCGGGTAGCCTCTGGCCCGAGGAGCGCGAGCTCCCCGAGGGCAGCGAGGAGCACGTCACGCTGCTCCCCCACCGCTCGTTCCCGAGCGGCACCGACGAGAAGGTCGAGGAGGCGTTCGCCGTTTCCTACCCGGACGTCGACTACCCCAGCGGCGTGGTCGTCTCTCCCACGACGGCGGGGGAGTTCGGTGCGGACGTCTACGCGCTCTCGACCGCCGGGGGGATCGCGGGCCACGCGAGCGCCTTTCGCGAGACGATCGTCGACGTCAGAGAGGCGATTCCCGCCGACACCGCGCTCTATCTCTCCGGGGTCGCGACGCCGCGAAACGCTTCTCTCCTGGTTTACGCCGGCGTCGACCTGCTCGACGCCCACCGCGCGGTCGTGAAAGGCACCCAGGGAAAGTACCTCACGAGCGAGGGCGAGCACTTCCTCTCCGATCTCGAGGAGCTGCCCTGTGCGTGTCCCGCGTGTCGCGTTCCCCGCGAGGAGTTCACCCGCGAGGACTGCGCCGAGCACAACGAGAACGTGCTTCGCGCCGAGCTCGCGACCGTTCGCGAGCGGATCCGCGCAGGCCGGCTCAGGGACTACGTCGAGGGACAGGCGCGCCACGCGCCCTGGCTGACCGCCGCGTTCCGGGAGTTCGACGAGCAGTGGGGCTACCTCGAGGAGCGGACGCCGATCTACCGCCGCGCGGAGATCAGCGCGACGACCGACGACACCCTTCGTCGGGTGGAGATCCAGCGCTTCGCCGAGCGGGTGACCTCCCGATACGAGAACCGCTTCGACAACCCGCTCGTTTTGGTCCCCTGTTCGGCCACCAAGCCCTACAGCGAGTCTCAGAGCCACGAGCAGTTCCACGACGCGATCCAGTACCGCGCGCACCTGGTCTCGATGACCTCGCCGATCGGCGTCGTCCCTCAGGAGCTCGAGACGACCTACCCCGCCCAGCACTACGACGCCGCCGTCACGGGCCGGTGGACCGAGACCGAGATCGAGTTCGTCGCGCGCGTCCTCCGGCGGTATCTCGAGCGCAACGAGTACCCGCGGATCATCGCCCACCTGCCCGGCGACTACCGCGAGATCGTCGATCGGGTCGAACCCCACGTCGACGCGCCGATCGAGTACACGGTCGAGGACCACCCGACCACCACCGACTCGATCGCGAACCTCATGCGGGCGCTCGACGGCGAGCTCAAGTACGGCAAGCGGGAGCGCCAGCACAACACCGTGAAGGCGATCGCCGACTACCAGTTCGGCGAGGGGGCGGGCGACGCGCTCTTCTCCGAGCTCTCGATCCAGAGCCGGTATCCCAAGCTGCGGGCCCACGACCGGAGTGGAGAACAGCTCGCGGCGATGGTTCCCCAGTACGGGAGCCTCTCGCTCACGCTCGCGGGCGCCCGGCGGTGGGTCGAGAGCGACGTTCGAACGAAACGCGTCGATATCGATGCGTTCGTTCCCCACGGCAACGTCCTCGCGCCGGGAATCGTCGAGGCCGACGAGGCCATCAGGACCGGCGACGAGGTGGTCGTGGAGGGTCCGAAGGCGTTCGCGGTCGGCCGGGCGACGATGTTCGGCCGCGAGATGGAAGGGAGCTCCAGAGGCGTGGCGGTCGACGTCCGCCACGTCGAGGAACGGTAAGGCACCCAGGCCGGATCGCGTACCGCATGAGACGGCCATGGCGCGTGGCTTTTTGTCCCCGCCGGTCCTCTGCGCCCACATGGACGAGATCAGCCTGGCGGTTCCTCGAGAGCTCGCGGAGACGCTGCCCGAGGACAGCGACGAGGCGCTCATGGCGATGCAGCGCGAACTCGACCAGTACGAGGGCTACGTCAACGCCGCGATCGCGGAGGGCGAGAACGAGGCCGCGAGCGCCGCGGCGGACGTCCTCGACCGGCTCGAGGAACGCTGGGAGTCGTACGACGGGTACATCGTCGAGCTTCGCGCCTGGGGCCAGTCGTCGATCTACGCCGAGGTGTGGTGTGACTTCCAGTACGCGGTGATCCAGCAGCTCTACGACCACGAGGAGCTCTCGGAGGCGCTCGATCGGGAGCGCCACGCCCGCCTCGTCGACGACGGCATTCGGCTGAGCGACGCCGTCGAATGAGCGACGAGGACCGGGCGATCGCCCGACGGCTCCGAACCGACGTCGGCGGCGACCGCGCGCTCGACGGTGGTGCGGTCGCCGCCGGGCTCCTCCCGGCGATCCTCGCGGTCTTCGTCGCGATCGTCGGGCCGACGCCCGAGAGCGTGAGCCTCACGGTCACGACGGCGTCGCTGCTCGGCGGCGGCGCCGTCGCGGGCTATCTCTCCCGGCCGGACGTCAGCGGCGGGGTACAGGGGGTCGCGGTCGTCGCGTGCGCGGCCGTACTGATGCTCGCGGTGGGGGTCTCGACGTCGTTCGGCGAAGGGTCGCCGCTTCGCGTCCCGCTGGTGTTCGCCTACGACGCGCTATCGGCGCTCGAGTTCGCCGCGCTCGTCGCGCTCGCCGGGATCGCCGGCGCGCTCGCCGGCGAGTTGGGGGCACAGCTCCGGACGTAGGCCCACCGAGCGAGGCGAGGATCGGCGGACCCCACGTCGTGATCTCGTACCTTGCCGACGCAACCGATGTTTATACCGTGGCGGTCCCTCCTGATGGCCATGGAGATCGAACTTCGCTCGTTCGCCACCTATCGCGAGGCGATCGGCGAGAAGACGATCGAGCGATCCTACGACGAGGGGACGACCGTCGGCGACGTCCTCGCCGATCTCGAGACCGAGTTCGACGGTCTCGAAGGACGCCTCCTCGAGAACGGCGAGATCAGACCGCAGCTCTCGATCCTGAAGAACGGTCGGGACGTGGCACACGCCCAGGGCCCCGACACCCCCCTCGAGTCCGGCGATACGGTGAGCCTCTTCCCGCCGGTCGCGGGTGGACGATGAGAGAAGAGCGCTCCTTTCGGGGCATCAGCCAGCGCCTCGCGCGCCACTACCTCGAGAACCTCGGCGGCGAGGTCGAGAGCGACGACCGGGTCGTCGGCGACGGCTGGGAGGCGACGCTCTCCTCGGAGACGGTGGGCGTCGGCTCGACGCTCACGCTGACCGAGGTGACCGTCGTCTTCGAGGGCGACGAGGAGACCCTGGAGCCGCTGATCGAGCGGTTCGCGCAGAAGGCGATGCGCGCGGGCGGATGAGATGAGCCACCCGATCGAAGGGCAGGTGCTGTTGCTCGCGGGCGCGAAGGCGAGCGTCGCCAGCGATCGTCTGCCCGCGCTCGTCGAGCGGGCCCAGGAGGCGCTCGGTCCCCGTCTGGAGGAGTACCACCGTCGTTACGAGTGCGCCCACGAGGGCGAGACCACGCGGTACTTCTTCGTACCCGACGACCACTGGGAGACGATCGGTGATCGCCTCTCGCTCGACAGGCGCGAGACCGACGCGCTCCGTCGGGTCCACGAGGAGCAGCTCAAACGCCTCGGAAAGCGTCTCGGGCGCCGGGAGGAGTTCGAGACCGCCCTCGATCTTCGATCCGCGGTGGTCGTCGGCACCGCGAGCGAGTCGTCGTGAGACGAGCGGAGAAGTGAAAGCCGTTTAGCCGCCGGGGCCGTACCGGCGGAGAGTGACGGAGACCGATCGATCGATCGACGAGTTCTACGACGCGCTCCAGGCGCTCGGTCACCCGGTCGTGACCGCCGAGGAGGTCGCTCGCGCGCTCGAGTGCACCCAGGAGGAGGCGGATCGCTGGCTCTCCGAACTGACGGACGCGGGACGGGTGGGTCGGCGCGACGTCGAACGCGACCCCGTCGTCTGGTACCCGGTCGACTGGAACCGCCAGGTCTCGCGCGAGCACGTCGTCGCCTTCCCCGATCGCCGCGAACTCGTCGTCGAGCACCCCGACCAGTTCACGCGAGCGCGCCTCTCGCAGTTCGCCTACCTCGTCGACACGAGCGGCTCCGGGGGATACCTCTATCGGATTCGAGAGGAGGACGTCTGGGGAGCGCCGTACGACGACCTCGGCGAACTGCTCTCGGCGATGCGGGCGGTGCTCGGCGAGCGCCACCCCGGCCTCGAGGAGTGGGTCGAACGCCAGTGGAAGCGCGCCCGGCAGTTCGTCCTCCGGACCCACGAGGACGGCTACACCGTCCTCGAGGCCGACAGCGCGAGTCTGATGGGCAACGTCGCCCGCCGGCTGCTCGACGAGGACCAGCTCCACGCGCCCATCTCGGACACCGAGAGCTGGGTCGTCGAGGGAAGCGAGGCCGAGATCAAGCGCCTGCTGTACGACGAGGGCTACCCCGTTCGCGACGACCGCGACCTCGATCCGGGCGACCCCCTCGAGATAGCGCTCGGTCTCGAACTTCGGGACTACCAGCGCGAGTGGGTCGAGCGGTTCACAGAGCAGAAGGCGGGCGTGCTCGTCGGCCC
Source organism: Halalkalicoccus sp. CG83 (assembly GCF_037081715.1). Taxonomy (NCBI): domain Archaea; kingdom Methanobacteriati; phylum Methanobacteriota; class Halobacteria; order Halobacteriales; family Halalkalicoccaceae; genus Halalkalicoccus; species Halalkalicoccus ordinarius. The sequence goes on along the minus strand of NZ_JAZDDH010000001.1, from coordinate 1,012,458 downwards.
GCCCGGAAGCGGCAAGACCGTCGCCGGAATGGGCGCGATGGCCGCCGTCGGCGGCGAGACGCTGATCCTGGTCCCCAGCCGCGAACTCGCCGCCCAGTGGCGCGAGTCGCTGCTCGCGAACACCTCGCTTGGCGAGGAGCAGATCGGCGAGTATCACGGCGGCGAGAAGGAGGTACGGCCGGTGACGATCGCCACCTACCAGACGGCGGGGATGGACCGCCACCGTCGACTGTTCGACGAGCGCCGCTGGGGGCTGATCGTCTACGACGAGGCCCACCACATCCCCAGTCCCGTCTTCCGTCGAAGCGCCGACCTGCAGTCGAAACACCGCCTTGGACTCTCGGCGACGCCCGTACGCGAGAGCGACGACGAGGCGGAGATCTTCACGCTGATCGGTCCGCCGATCGGCACCGACTGGTCGGCGCTGTTCGACGCGGGCTACGTCGTCGAACCCGAGGTCGAGATCCGCTACGTTCCCTGGGGGAGCGACGAGGCCGAGAGCGAGTACGCGAGCACGACGGGCCACGAGCGCCGACAGACCGCCGCCTCGAACCCCGGGAAGCTGCCGGAGATCCGCCGGCTGCTCTCCGAGCACGACGAGGAGAAGACGCTGGTCTTCGTCGACTGGCTCGAACAGGGGAAGCGATACGAGGAGGCGCTCTCAGTCCCCTTCCTCAGCGGCGAGACCCGGTATGCGAGGCGCGAACGCCTGCTCTCCGAGTTCCGCCACGGCGCGCGAGACACGCTGATCGTCTCGCGGGTCGGCGACGAGGGGATCGATCTGCCCGACGCCAGCCTCGCGATCGTCGCCTCCGGGCTCGGCGGCTCTCGCCGCCAGGGCGCCCAGCGTGCCGGACGAACGATGCGCCCCGTCGGCGGCGCTCGAATGTACGTCCTCGCCACCCGCGGCACCGAGGAGGAGGAGTTCGCCCGGAGGCAGGTACGCCACCTCCAGTCGAAGGGGATCCACGTGATGGAGAGCGACGTCGACGCGAACGCGAACGCGGACGGCGAATCGTCCTGAGCGTGGATCGAACGACCGTCGTGAAAACTGCAAACCATCGTCGGTCGACGGAAGTAGCGTGCTGAACGGGATACGCGTCCCTACTACCGGGTTCCTTGAAGCCGTGGCGAATGACTCGATCAGCGAGAGACGCGCTGATCGCTCGCGGACGATGTGGAGAGCGGCGCCGATCGAGGTTCGGATCCCAATCTTCATTGGTTCGTCCCTAAAAGTGAGAAGTGGTACTATGGCCGAAACGACGACTCACGACACGAGCATGACGCGGGCGGAGACGGCCGAGTTTCTTCGGTCGATCGCCGACGAACTGGACTCGGGACGGGGCGTCGTCGCGATCCCGGTCGGAAACAAGGAGGTTCACCTGTCGCCATCCGATAGCATCGATACGGAGACGACGGTGACCGAACGCTCGCGCCGTCTTCGGAAGAACGTCGAGGAGATGACCCTCGAGTTCAAGTGGAATCCCGCGAAGGACACCGCCGAGTCCGAGCCCGCCGACGAGTCGGAACCGGACTCGGAGGAGTCCGAGACGGGAACAGGGTCCGGACTCGAAACGGATCGATGATGGCCAGTCTAGTAGCATGATCAGCGGCGTCCTCCTGCAGGCGAACGGCAACGAAGAGGCGATCATCAGTGCCGTCTTCGTCTTTCTGGTCAGTTTGCTCATCGGTACGGCGGCGATCCACCTCGGCGCCCAGGTGATGATCGACCGTGACACCGGCTTCCTCCGGGCGGCGGTCACCGCGCTGATCGGGGCGATCGTGTACACCCTGGTGGGGTTCTTCGTCGGCTGGATCCCGCTGCTGGGTCCGCTCCTCATGCTCCTCGTGTGGATCGGCGTCATCAACCTGCAGTACCCCGGGGGCTGGGGGACGGCGATCGGCATCGGGCTCATCGCCTGGATCGTCGCCATCCTCATCCTCTTCGCGCTCAACACCCTCGGCATTATCACGCCCGAAGCGCTGGGCGTCCCGGGCACATAGAACCGCCTCCCCGAAAACGTCGCGGCTCCATCGGCCTCCCGCGGCTGCGATCACCCCCTTCCGTCGGTCGAGCAGGCGTCGACGGCGTCCGACGCGTCATCCGGGCGAGCCTGTGAGACGGCTCGATGAAACCGACCTCTGGCTTCGATCCCCGCTATCGGGTCGCGTCCCTCGTACCAGATCTCCGTCCCGGGTCTCTCGACACGCGGAGGCCATCACGTTCGGAGAGTTCCAAAGGATCCAATCAAACCCGTTTTATCCGGCTGGGTGCAAGCGTGGGTGATGTTCGACTCCGCCGTGCGTATCGGATTCCTCCACGCGGCCGCCCTCTCCCCGGAACAACGCGCCGCCCACGAGTGGTGTACGGCCGTCGCCCCCGTCGTCGAACGGGTGTCGCTCCCGGAGGTCGCGAGCGGGAGCATCGACCTCGACCGGTACGACGCGCTCTGGTGGCACCGCGACGCCGCCCTCGAGGAGCCCGAGATCGGCGCCGCCGCCGACGCGATCCACGAATACGTCGAGCGCGGCGGCGGCCTCCTGTTGAGCCTGCGTGCCCTCTCTGCCGTTCCGGAGCTCGGCGTCGACTCGATCGCCCCCGACGCGACCGGAGTCGAGGAGGCCGAGGTGCCGACGGGCTATCTGCTGAAGTCGCTCTACGCCGACCATACGGCGTTCGACGAGTTCGACGGCCTTCGCGTTCCGACCTGCGAACCCGGCCGGGAAGCTCCCTACGCCCGCTACGAAACGGTCCTGCCCGACCGCGGCGAGCCGCTCGCGGGGGCGATCCGCGGCGAGGAGGACGGTTTCCACCGGCTGCCGCTGGTCTCCTGGACGGTCGGCGAGGGGTCGGTGCTGGGCGCCGGGAGCGCGCTCGCGTTCGACGACCCCGCGGACGGGGAGCCGGCGACCAACCGTTCCCGGCTGGTCGGGAGCCTGCTCGCGGTGCTCGCGCGCGGCGATCACGTCGGAACGCCCGAGCCGCGATCGAGCGAGGGGCTGAGCGCGATGCGCGAACGCCTCGCCGACGATCCGCTGCGGCCACGGTACCACCTCACGCCGCCCGCGAACTGGCTCAACGACCCCAACGGGCTGATCGAGTGGAACGACCGCTATCACGTCTTCTACCAGTACAACCCTGGCGGGCCGATGCACGGAACGATTCACTGGGGCCACGCCGTCAGCGACGACCTCGTCCACTGGGAGGACGAACCGGTTGCGCTCTCGCCCTCGCCCGACGGCCCCGACCGCGACGGCTGCTGGTCGGGCTGTGCGATCGACGACGGCGGCACCCCGACGCTGCTGTACACGGGGGGTCGGGGCCGCAGCCAGCTTCCCTGCCGGGCGACCACGTCCGACCCCGGACTGCGAACGTGGGAGAAGGACCCGAACAACCCCATCATCCCCGAGCCACCCGCGGATCTCGAGGTGATCGCCTCGGACCACTGGGAGGCGGAGTTCCGCGATCACTGCGTCTGGCACGAGAACGGCCGCTGGCAGCAGCTGATCGGCGCGGGAATCGACGGCGAGGGCGGAGCGGTGCTCCGTTACACCGGCGAGACGCTGAGCGACTGGGAGTACGCCGGGCCGCTGCTGGTCGGCGACTGGGAGGGCGCAGGCGGGATGTGGGAGTGTCCGGAACTGCTGGACCTCGGGGAGACGAGGCTGCTCCACGTCTCGAACTACGAGGACGTGATCTACTTCCTCGGCAGCGTCGAGGACGGCCGGTTCGAGGCCGAGAAGCGGGCACTGCTCGATCACGGCGACCTCTACGCCCCCCAGTCGCTGTTCGGCGACGACCGCTACCTGCTGTGGGGGTGGCTCCTCGAGACGCGCGACGAACGCACCCAGTGGGAGGCGGGCTGGTCGGGGACGCTCTCGATCCCCCGCGAGCTCTTCGCCGAGGACGGCGAGCTCAGACAGCGTCCGGCGCCCGAACTCGAGGCGCTTCGTCGCTCGCATGCCCGCCACGTCGACCTCGACGTCGCCGACGAGGAACGAAAGTTCGACGTTCGCGGGCGATCGCTCGAACTGCGTGCGACGCTCCACAGCGACGCCGAGGAGGCGGGGATCGGCGTCTTCGAGTCGCCCGACGACGTCGAACGCACCCCCATCAGACTCACCGACGAGGAGCTGATCGTCGACCGGGAGACTTCGAGCCTCGACGAGTCCGCGGCGAGCGACCCCCGGCGGATGGCGATCGACGACCTCGAGCGACCGCTCGAACTGCGCGCGTTTCTCGACGGCTCGACCCTCGAACTGTTCGTCAACGAGCGACGCTGTCTCTCGACGCGCGTCTACCCGACACGGCCCGACAGCGACGGCCTCTCGGCGTACGCACGCGGCGGCAGCGCCGTGTTCGAGGAGTTCGAGATCTGGGAGCTCGGCTCGGCGTGGGAGGCAGGAGAGTAAGGGGGGCGGCCTCAGAACCGGCGGCGGTACCGATCGTCGGCGGTGCGGTCGCCGACGCGGTCGTGGTCCAGCGGCGGGAGCTTCTCGTCCTCGAGCGGGATGTGACCGTGTTCGAGCGTGCCGACGATCCGCGTTCGGTCGCCCTCGAGCCGCAGACGCAGCGTCGGCGTAAGGGTGCCGCCGAACTTCGCGAGCTGTTCCTCGCGCGGGAGGTGGCCGACGTCGTCGATCGTGAGCGGTCCCAGGTCGTAGTAGTTGAAGAAGCCGCTCACGAGCAGCTCCTCGCCGTGGGGGAAGGCGAGCCAGGAGTACGCCTGGTAGGGCGCGTTCGCCGGGTTGGTGACGACGAGTCCCGAGCCGTTGAGCGGCCGGTACTCCCCGCGAAACGAGTCGGCGACGAAGCCGTAGAGCCCGTCGAATCCCTCGAGCCCGGGCGCGAACGTGTGGTCGTGGCTCGAGAAGAAGAGGTAGTACCGACCGTCGCGGACGAGGACGTGTGGACGCTCGAGCTCCTGGTTGACGCAGACGGCGTCGAGCAGCGGATCCTCGAGGGTCCAGTCGGTCGGGTCGCCCGTCTCGGAGCGGGCGGTGGCGATGCTGCCGTTGAACTCCTGTTGAACGGGATCACCGCCGCAGACGTCGCTCCCCTCCGGGACGGGCGTGTTCGCCTCGAACAGCAGCCAGGTCTCGCCGGTCGCGGGGTCCTCGAAGAACCAGGGGTCGCGGAAGGTGTAGATCATCCCGCGGTACTGCTCCTCGCGCTCGTAGCGCTCGCCGTCGGGCTCGACGAGGACCTCGTGCTCCCAGGAGCCCTCGATCGAGAGACCGTCGGCGTCCGTCTCGACGGTCCCGCCAGCACCGACCGCGAGGCGCTGGTGATAGGAGAGCTCCTCCTCGACTGCGCGTCCGGCCGCGGTGTAGAAGACGTACACCTGCCCGTCGTCGTCGAGCAGGGCTGAACCGGCCCACTGACGCGAGCCGAGGCAGTTCTCGCGGTCGAAAACGGGGCCGCCGTCGATCCAGTTCTTCCCGTCCCGCGAGTAGAAGTAGCGGATCTCGGCGACGTCGTGGCGCTTACCGGGGAGCATGTCGCTGGGCGCGGTGAGCGAGAGAATCACACGCCAGCCGTCGACCGTGGCGATGGTGCCGTCGCGCTCGCGGAGCACCCAGGTGTCCCAGCCGTGGACGTCCGGGGCGTCGTCCTCCTGAGGCGGGTAGATGACCGGTGCGACGACGTCGTCGGTTCGCTCGACCCGCGTTGCCTGCTCGCGGGTCCACGCCGGCGTTCCGGGCACGCCGATGGCTCCGTCGGGGTTCATGCCTCGAACTGCGTGGATCGCAAAAAAAACCGTTGCGCTATCGCGTCGTCGGGGTCAGTCGTCGGCGGGCGCCGGCGAATCACCGGTTGAAACGCCGGTGCCGGGTCCGACGTCGATGCCGAGATCCTCGAGCTTCTCGTCCGGGACGACGCCGTCGACCCAGCCGCGGTGCTCGTAGTACTCCTCCTTCATCTCGTCGAGTTCGCAGTACTCGCCCTCCGAGGCGCCCTGGCCGGGCATGCCGCCCTCCTCGAGGAACCGCTCCGGGAGGGAGTCGTCGCTCCCGTCGAAGCCCGCGAGGTTGTTGTAGTAGCGCTCGAGGTTGTAGACGCGCTCGCCCGACTCCATCAGCTCGTCCTCGCTGACGTCGAGGCCGGTCATCCCGTTGTACTGGAGCACGTACTCCTCGATCCCCTCCGCGAAGGCGTTGAACTTGCAGATGTCGAAGCTGTCCGAGATCGCGTGGAGGTCCTGGAACGTCGCCGTCAGCTCGCCCTTGCCCTCGTACTCGTAGGGGTCGACCTTCTCGGGGATGCCGAGGATCTCCGCGGCGGGCGTGTAGCCGCGCAGGTGGCACGCCCCGCGGTTCGAGGTGGCGTACGCGATGCCCATCCCCTTCATGCAGCGGGGATCGTAGGCCGCAATCGACTGGCCCTTCACGTCGAGGCGGCAGTCGTGGCCGTCGATCTCGTCGGCGAAGCCCTCCTGGCCCTCCGCGAGCATGTCCGCGAGTTCGCCCTCGCGGTTGCCGATCCGCTTGATCATCTCGATCATCTCCTCCTCGTCGCCCCAGTCGATGCCCTCGCCGAGGTCGTCGAGGTAGCCCTTCTCGGTGGCCTCCATCGCCATCGCCAGGATGTTGCCCGTCTCGATGGTGTCGATCCCCAGGTCGTTACAGCGGTCGATCATCACCGCGATCTTGTCGCGGTCGTCGTTCAGCGAGTTGGTGCCGAGCGCCCACGCCGACTCGTACTCGAAGGACTCCATTCGGACGTTCATGTCCTCGCCCTTGTGCATCGTCTGGACCTCGACCTCCTTCTTACACGCGACCGGACAGGAATGACAGGTCGGCTCGTCGACGAGGATGTTCTCGCGGACGTTCTCGCCGCTGATGCGCTCGGCGTCGATGACGGTCTCGCCGCCCTGCTCCTCGTTGTTGTAGGAGATTCCCGAGGTGTAGCGGCCGTTCTTCGTGGGGTGGCCGTCCATCTCCTCGGTGATGTTCATCAGGACGTTCGTGCCGTACATCGAGAGCCCGCCCTCGTTGGGCGCGGTGACGTCGGACTCCTGGATCACCTGCATCGCCTGCTGGTGGCCCTCCATGAACGTCTCCTGGTCGGCGGGCTTGGGCATCTTGGTGCCGGACTTGATGACGACTGCCTTGAGGTTCTTGTTGCCCATCACGCAGCCGGTGCCGCCGCGGCCCGAGGCGCGGTCGTCCTCGTTCATGATGCAGGCGTACTTCACGCCGTTCTCGCCGCCGGGACCGATCGCCATGATCGACATGTTCTTGCCGAACGAGCCGTCGAGCTCCTCGCCGAGTTCGTCGCGGGTCTCGTGGACGCCCTTGCCGGTGAGGTGGGAGGCGTCGCGCAGCTCCACCTCGCCGTCCTCGACGTAGGCGTAGACCGGTTCGTCGGACTCGCCCTCGACGAGCAGGCCGTCGAAGCCGGCCCACTTGAGCCGGGCGCCCGACCAGCCGCCGTGGTGGCTGTCGGTGACGGTGCCCGTCAGCGGCGATTTCGTACAGATGGCGATGCGTCCGCTCATGACGGCCTGGGTTCCCGTGAGGGGGCCGTTCATGAACGCCAGCAGGTTCTCCGGACTCTCGGGATCGACGTCCGGACCCTGGTCGAAGACGTGTTTGACGCCGAGGCCGCGAGCACCGATGTACTTCTTCGCGTCCTCGTCGTCGACGTCCTCGTAGGTGACGTCGCCGTCCGTGAGGTCGATGCGTGCGAGGTGGTTCTGAAAGCCGCCCAAATCAGTCATGACAATCTCTGATAGTTGTTAGGGGACGGCTTATGTTAGTTCTTACCGTGGAAGTGTAACGAGATTCGGTTACTCCCTCCGGAGCGGAGCGACACCCCCGGTCGCGACGTAGGACCGATCGGACGGTCCGTTCCGGAACGCCTCTCGCCGGGATGGACGCCCGTCGGGAGGCACCGTTCGGCTTGCACACCCGGTTCGACGCCGACTACCTGGAGGGTGGCTCCAGCGTCTCGGTCACCTGCTCGCCGCTCACCACCTCGGGGATGACGACCTCGTCGGCGCCCGCCCGTCGTGCCAACGGCTCGTACATCTCGTCGCCCACCCGGACGACGAGGTGGACCGTCGGCGCGATCTGGCTGGCCAGGATGGCGACCTGGATGTTCGCGTTCGAGTCGTCGATGGCCGTCACGACGGTGCGTGCTCGTTCGATTCCCGCCTCCCGAAGCGTCGTCTCGCGACGTGCGTCGCCCTCTACGACCAACCGCCCGTCCTCGCGAGCGCGTTCGTACTCCGCCTCCTCGAGTTCGATGACGACGACGTCGTCTCCGCCTTCGGTGAGCCGGGTCGTGATCGTCCGGCCGAACATGCCGTGCCCGCAGATGATCACGTGGTCCTCGAGCCCGTCGATGGTTCGATCCGTTTGCATGTGTCTGAACTGGTCTTGAATGTGACCGCCGAACGCGGTGGAGAGCACCGTCTCGCCGATCCAGAGCCCCGTAACCACCAGCCCCGCCGTCACGACGATGGCGTACGCCTTCGCCAGCGTCTCCGGTCCGCCCTCCCGATCGAAGTACAGATCGAGGCTCGTGGGATCGATGAGCCAGAACGCCGCCTCGATCGTACCGACGCCGGCGAGAACGCTGAACCCGACGACGCCCGCGACGACGACGCTCCCGAAGGCCGCGAGCGGCAGCATCGCACGCCGGAGCAGCACGCGATTGGTAACCAAACCCACGATACTCGGGGTCACGGTCGGTACACACGGTGACGTGATAAAACGCTACTGAAGGACGCAATCCTACGGCCGACGGACTATACCGCTCGGGCCCCGCGAACCGCGTTCGAGGGAGTGGCGATCGCGACCTATCGGCGGTTCCACCGTGTGCCGTCGAGTCCGGACGACAGAGACAAGGTCCGCGGCGGTCATCGGTAGAGTGATCGATACGGATGGGAGAGAGAGGCGGCAAACCCTTCGTCTGTCCGCTCTGTGGCGAGCGGTTCGAGACCCAGCGGGAGCTGAAGGATCACGGGATGGGCCATCAGAACGGAGAGAAGGACGACGGATAGCCGTAACCGCCGGATCGTGTCGGCCGAAGGATCGACGGGGTGAGCCGGCGCGGACCGGTGCTATCCGACTCGGCCGATCCGGTCGGCGTAGCCGCGAACGATCTCGGACTCGCGATCGAGATAGGCGTTGGTCCAGACCGAGTCGGGATCGATCGGTCCGTCGAGCAGGTCGGTATCCGAGAGCATCGAGCCGAGCCGCCGCCACCGTTCTTCGCGGTGGGCCCCCCAGCCGTCCTCGCGGACGTGCTCGGTGAGTTGGAGGTCGTTCGCGGCGGCCTCGAACTTCCGCGTCTCGATCCACCGACGGCGCTCGAGCGTCGCGTTGCGCTCGATCAGCGCGTCGACCGCCGCGTCGGGGTCCTCCGTCGCCGCTGCCCACCCGCGGGCGGTCGCCCTGAGGAAGCCCCGGAGGGTCCCCGCGTTCTCGTTCGCGAACTCCGCGTTCGTCACGAGCGTCATCCCGTAGACGCCGAGGTACTCGCCGATCGGGAGCTCGTCGGCGATCCGGTCGTGCTCGCGCTCGAGCTCCAGTCCGTTGGTGACGACGCCGACCGCGGCGTCGACCGAGCCGTCGAGCAGCTTGTGCTGGACGCGGTGGTGCGTGTTGGGGTCGACGTCCAGCAGCTCGACCTCGTCGCGGACGCCGGCGTCCTCGAGGAACTGGGCGGCGAGGATGCGCGTCTTCGTCGCCGAGGGCGCGACCGTCCGCCCGGCGAGCTGTGTGGGGTCCTCGAGCGGCTCGCCGAAGACGTCTCGAAGGGTGTAGACCGCGGCCGGGGTCTTCTTCGTCACCGCCGCGACCGCGAGCGGCTCGAACCCCTCGCTCTGCTTGGCGAGGACGGCGCTCGCCCCGGCCAGCCCGACGTCGGCGCGGCCGCGTGCGGCCTGCTCGGCGGCGAACGGCGAGCCGTGGCCCTCGACGAACTGTACGTCGAGGCCCTCCTCCTCGTAGTAGCCCCGTGCCCGCGCGAGGAAGTACGGCGCCTGGAACCCGTTAGGCTCCCAGTTGAGCTGGAACGTGACCTCGTTCATGGGTCGACCTCCAGCCTGAACGTCCCCTCGGGGATGCGGTCGACGCCGAGCGCGTCGGCGCCGGCGACGTCGAGGAGGTGATCGAACAGCTGCTCCATCCCTTCGATCGTCTCGCGGTCCCAGTCGCGCACGACCATGTCGCGCCAGCCGTCCCGAACCGCCCGGACCACGGCGGGGTCGTCGTAGGTCATCAGCCTCTCGCCGACCGCCTCCCAGAGCTCGTCCTCCTCGACGAGACGGTCGACCACGTCGCGGTACGCCCCTCTGAACCCCTCGACCGTCTCGGGGTTCTCCGCGAGAAACTCCTCGCTCGTGAGGAACGTCGAGATCGGGAGGCGGTTGTCCGTGCCCGAGAGCCGCTGGACCAGCCGCGACACCGGTAACACCTCGTGGTACGGCCCCCGTTCGGTGATCTCGGGAACGATCGGCCAGAACTGGAGAATCGCGTCGACCTCGCCGTCGTGGAGCAGCTCGGTCAGCCCGACCTTCGAGCCGGCCTCGACCGGCGTGGCCTCGACGTCGGGGTCGAAGCCGTGGAACTCGCGACACGCCGCCCGCGCCAGGATCCAGTTCTTGTCGAGCCGGCGGACGACGCCGATCCGGTGGCCAGGGAGGTCCTCGAGTCCCTCGATCTCCGTGTCGTCGGGCGCGACGAGCCCCCCGACGGTCCGGCCGTAGGGGTGGATCGCGACGATCCCCGCACCCTCGGCGCGCTCGCGGGCGGTCGAGATGTAGTCGATGTCGATGAGGTCGGCGTCGCCGTCCTGGAGACGCGCCTCGACGGTCTCCATGCCGCCCTCGAGCGCGTCCGAGACGAGTTCGACGTCGAGGTGAAAGCCGTGCTCGTGATCGAGCCCCAGACGCTTCATCGTATAGAGCATGTACCGCGGACTACCGTTGTGTTCGAAACGCGCCCGCATGACGGGCAGTCCCTCTCGATCGTCGTGGACGGCGTCGATCGCCGCCTGTTGATCGGTGATGCTCATTGGACGGCCGGTCCCACGATCACGTCGACGTCGGCGGTCCCGTCGATGAGCTGTCGGCGCTTCATCCACTCGAGGTGGGCGCTCATCTCCTCGCGATCCGCGGGCTCGGGCGCCTCGTATCTCGGGACCTCGATCTCCCGGAGCAGCTCCCCGCGGTCGACCGCCTCGAACAGATCGGGCGCGACCTTCGCGTCCATCTCCAGCATCGAGAGGTAGTCGTCGCGAAAGGCGTCGGGTTCGTCGTTGATCGTCCGCACCGCCCGGTCGTACGCCCGCATGAACGCCTCGAGGGCCTCGCCCTCCAGGTCGGTCGCGCCGACGATCCCCATGTGGTTCTCGAACTCGAGGACGGGCTCGAAGCCGAGGTGTTCGGCGAGCGTGCTCTGGGGCTCGAGCAGCGAGATCGCCTCGCACTCCCCGTCGCGGAGCGCGCGCAGCCGGTCGGTGGGCATCCCCTGGTGTTCGATCGCCACGTCCTCCGGTGACATGTGCTCCTCGAGCGCCCGGACGACGGTGTACTCCTGTCCCGTCCGCTCGTTCACCCCGACGGGGACGTTCGCCAGATCCGCTGGCGACTCGATCCCGCTCTCGGGTCGGACGTAGACCGTGTAGGGCTGGTCGGCGAACGTCCCCTTCGCGACGACGTGGCCGTCGTTCATGTCCCAGGTCCGCTTGATCGACTCCCACTTACAGATCGGGTAGAGGTCGACGCCGTGATCTCCGGTGAGCGTCTCCTCGGCCGGGATGTACTTCCAGTCGACGTCCTCCCGGTCGCGCTCGACGAGTTCGACGTCGAGTCCCTCGTCTGCGAAGTAGCCTCGCTCGCTCGCGACCCGCTGGGGCAGCATGAACGAGAACGGGAGGTGGAACAGCCGTACCCTGGTATCGCCTGCCATACTACCGCCTGCGGGCGAACCCTAATAAACGTTAACGCTAAACCTTTATTAGTCGCCGCCACCACGCCGTTGCTACGTACACTCATGGAGCACGTTACCGAACCCGATCGGGAGTTCGACGAGGTCGTCGAGGGCGTCCGGCTCGCGGACCTCGCGACGGGTGCGCGGAGCTCGATGAAGTTCTGGCGCATCGAGCCCGGCGCGACGCTGCCGGCCCACCGCCACCACAACGAGCAGATCGGGTTCGTCGTCAGCGGCGTGCTCACCGCGGTTCTCGAGGACGAGGAGCGCGAACTCCGGCCGGGCGACTCCTACGCGTTCATGAGCGACGAGCTCCACGGCGCGGAGAACCGCGGCGACGAGCCGGCCGTCGGCGTCGGCGTCCTCAGCCCGCCGCGCTCCGAGCCCGACTGGGGAACGGCCGCTCGCGAGACCGAGACCAACGCCGAATCCGAGGTCGAACCCGGGCGGGCCGAGTCGGACGACTGAGACTATCCGTCGACCCGGCCGGGCGGGACGGTACCGTCGTCGCCCCATCCCCGCATCGAGTAGTACTCCGAGAGCGCCGCCTCGAACCCCGGCAGGTCGTAGGGCAGCGAGTCGTCGACGCGGTCGAAACCTCGCTCGTTGTTGAACCGCCGCTCCAGGTCCACGACCCGTTCCCCGACCGCGAGCAGCGCCTCGTAGTCGGCATCGAGCAGGGCGGCGAGCCGATCCTCGCTCACGACGTCGCGCGAGAACCGACAGACGATGGCCGAGTCGAGCAGAGCGTTGTGGTTCTCCTTTCTCACTAACCGTTCGGGCTTTCCCTCGAACCCCTCGGGATCGAACGCCGCGTCGGGGGAGACGAGGGGGTACTCGTGGGTGTACATGCTGCCGTAGAGGTGGTCCGCCCCCCGGTTGGCCGTCGCGAACGCGAGCGCCTGGCCGTTGAGCGCCCGGCCGTCGTGGGCGGCGAACTCCATCCCCTTGGCCGTCCAGTTCTCCACGCCGAGCTCCTCGTGGACGCGGTCGATCCCCTCGGCCAGCCGGTCGCCGATACCCTCGCGGTACGCGATCCGTTCGACCGTCTCGTGGACGAGATCGGCGTCGCCGAACCGGTCCTCGCTCGCGAGATACGCCGAGACGACGTCGCCACAGGAGATGGTGTCGAGCCCGAACTCGTCACAGAGGTCGTTCGACTTCATCACCGCCCGGATATCGCCGACGCCGGCGTTCGAGCCGAACGCCATCACCGTCTCGTACTCCGGTCCCTCGGTCTCGAGACCCGTTCTCTCGTCCCTGGTGGGGAGCTTGCACGCGAACGCACACTGCGAGCACGTCCCCTTCCCGACCTTCCTCGTCTCGACCGCGTCGCCGTCGATTTCACCGGCGCCCTCGAACGAGAGCTCGGAGAAGTAGCGCGTCGGAAGCGCCCCCACCTCGTTCGCGAACGCGGTCAGGCCGGCGGTCCCCTGGCGCTTCATCACGTGATCGGCGGTCGCCGCTTCGCGGTGGATCTCCGTCGCCGCGTCGGGAAGCTCGACCGATGGCTCGAGATCGCCGTCGAAGGTGATCGCCTTCACGTTCTTCGAGCCGAGCACGGCGCCCAGTCCGCCGCGACCGAACGTCCGGTGCTCGCTCGTCATGATCGAGGCGAACCTAACGAGATTCTCGCCCGCCGGCCCGACGCAGGCGACGTGCTCGGCGTCGAGGCCGTGGGTCTCGCGTACGTACTCGGTGACCTCGGAGACGAGCGCGCCCTCGAGTCCGGGCACCGGTTCGAACTCGACGCGGTCGTCGCGGACGTGGATCGCCGCGGGCTCGTCGCTCGCGCCGACGAGTTCGACGGCGGCGTAGCCCGTCGCGGCGAAGTTACGCGAGAGGAAGCCCCCGGCGTTCGAGGAGAGCAGCCCGCCCGTCAGCGGCGAGAGGGCGGTGGCGCTCATGCGGCCGGTGAAGCTCGTTCGCGAGGTCTGGAGCGGGCCCGTGGTGAGGAACAGCCGGTTCTCCTCTCCGAGGGGATCGGCGTCGAACGGGAGCCGGTCGTATGCGAGCTTCGTCCCGACCCCGCGTCCGCCGATGAAGGCCCCTAGAACGTCGCTACAGCCCGTCTCGTCGACGGTTCGGTCGCTCAGGTCCACCGTGAGCAGCGGTCCCTCGGCGTGGCGCATCGGCTCGACTGAGCGGCCGTCCGGGGATAAAGCTATCCCGGCCGCGACGTCGAGACCCCGGGAAACCCCTTTGTATCGACGTTCGTATCCCATCGTATGGACGCCGTTGACCACATCAACGTCGACGTCGACGATCTGGACGCCTGCTACGAGTTCTACCGGGATCGCCTCGAACTCGAACTGGTCCGGCCGCCCAGCGACTTCCAGGGCGAGCACGCGATGTTCCGGGCGGGCGAGACCGTCGTCACGCTCGCCGAGACCGGTCGGGCCGAGGGCTGGGACGAAACGGGTCTCGAGCACCCGCTCGATAAGGCACACGTCGCGTTCGCGACCGATCGGGACCGCTACGAGGCGTTAATCGAGATCCTCGACGATCAGTTCCCCAAACAGGGGCCGTACGACTGGGGCGAGTTCGAGGGGTTCTACTTCCTCGATCCGGACGGCAACCTCCTCGAGGTGATCACCTACGATCCCCTCCCGGCGGGCGTCGAGCGCGACCTGCTCACCCACGACGACGTGGAGTGAGCGTCAGGGGAACGGGAGGTCACCGCTCGCGCCCTCGCCGGTCCACTCGCCGTCCTCGACGTTTCGAGTCCCGGCCTCGTAACCGAACTCCCGCCAGAGTTCCGAGAGCGCCGGTTCGAGATCCTCTACGATCTCCGCGAACTCCCGGTCGGCGATCGAGGCGGTCACCGCCTCCGTGCTGTATCTGTCGACGCCGAGCGCGGGCGAGGACACCGACGACCGCTCGACAGGCCCGGGGTCGAGCCTCGCGTCCGACGCGTCCAGTACCGAGATCCACACGGACGCCGTCGCCGAGTAGCCCATGCTTCGGAGGTGCGCGAGCGCGTCCCGTATCGCGACGACGACGGCCGCGTCGAGTCCCGGGCGGTCGTCCTCGACGGAGGCACGCAGCGTCAGTCCGTCCGACTCGGAGAAGAGCCTGGTCGTCACCGACTCGTAGAGGCCGTCGTTCCGAAGCAGCGCGTACCCCCGATAAGCGAGCGAGTCGTCGTAGTCGTAGGCGACCTTCAGCTTCCCCCGGGCGTCCACCGCCGGCGAGCCGGATCCGGCGAGGACGCTCGGATCAGGGATGTCGGCCGTCGAGCGGGTCTTTCGCGTCGAGAACACCCCGTTCGGGACGACGTGGACCGCCACCGTCGGCCCCGGATCGAGGTCGGTGGCCTCCCCGCGGCGCTCCTGAATGGCGTTCAGCCGTTCGGCGAGGAGCTCCTCGAGGTTCGCCAGGTGGTCCGTGTCGAACCCCAAGTTCACGTCGAGGTGGTGTTTCGCCAGCCCCGGAACGTGGTTGTAGATCTCGCCGAGGAGGTCCTGGCGGTGGTAGAGCCTGAGCCGCCAGCCGTACTCCTCGGCGATCTCGTCCTCCATGTCGAACTCCTGCTGACCGCTGACGTCCTGGTTGGTGACGAACACGAAGAGGTGGTAGCGCTCGTCGCTCTCCTCCTCCAGTCGCTTCACCTCCTCTGCGTCCGATCGGAGCTGTTCCTGCCAGTCCTCGGCGACGCTCGCGTGGGCGATTCCGGACCGGACGCGCATCGCCACGCGGGCGTTCCAGTTCTCGAGCGCGTCCGAGACGCCGATCTCCCTGGTCCGGTAGCCCCGCGAGCGAAGGAACGCGGCGGCGAGGTCCTCGAAAGTCGCCTCGTCGACCGTATCGAGCGCGTAGTCGAGCTCGTTCATGGCGGACGTACGCCGATGACGGTAATCAATCCAATGTGGCGGCCCCTCGTCCCCGGTCGATCCCGAGTTCGCCATCGACCCGGTTCGGAGGGCGCTGTTCGTCAGTTGTCGACCACCGATAGAGGCAATTGTTGTTCATTATAAAACCACTATTACATAACGATCCTAAGATGTCCGTGGGTAATGTCACAAAGACACACACCGGAGCTCACGTCCGACGACCGACGGGAGCTGGCGTCGGCCTTCGGGTACGATCGGCCGACGGGCGGCGACGGTCCGACACTCGATGAGATCCGGGCGGAGGTGCGAACCGAGACCGCTCCGGAGCTCGTCTCGATGGGGGAGGCGATCCGGAGCGACCTCTCGGGGAAACTCGCCGGCGAGCTTCTGGAGGAGGCACTGGAGGAGATGCCGAGACGGTTCGAACGACTGGCGTCGATCCGCGAGGTCGGCGTCCCGCGGGGTGAGGAGGGTGCCGAGGAGCTCTATCGGGAGCTCCTCGATCCGTTCTGGCTCGTCTACGACCACCTCGAGGAGGTGGGGTTCTTCGAGAGCGTGGAGGCGAACCTGCCGGCGTTCACGCCCGAGCACGTCGAACACACCGCCCACGAACTCGTCCAGGCCGAGCCGCTGACAGAGGCGCTCGAGAAGTGTGGATTCGACGACCACGAGCGCACCGCGATGATGATGAACGTGGTGAACAACAACACGCGGCTCTCGCGGTGGACGCCGACCAGGGAGATCCCCGACGGCGTCGAGTTCAACGTCGACTACGTCCCGCCGCTGCACCAGCGCGCGATGGGCGGGGCCTTGCTGTGGCTCAACGCGCTCGACGAACACCTCTGGCGGAAGGAGATCCTGATCACGGAGACGATACTGGACGACGCCAACTGGCACGCCGAGGAGATGCTCGGCGGACTGTATCTGATGGCGCGGGCGGCTCGAGGGATCGCGGCGGGCGAGGAGGCCTCGCTCACGAACGCCCAGCTAACCGCGGCACTGACCGCCGGTGCGGCGACACTGATCGTCAGCCAGGAGGAGATGATGAAGGACGTCTTCTGGATCACCGAGGAGAAACGCGCGCCCAGCCGGGCGAGATAACGAACCAACGGAGAGGAGACACTACAATGGCAATCGAGGACGACAAGGCAATCAAGGCCGCGAGCGACACGATCGTCGAGGAGACCGAGCTGGGCTATCAGGTGTTCAACGCACCCGACGAGTCCGTTCTCCATCAGACCGATACCGACCGGATCCCCCGGTTCGACGTCACCCAGGAGATGCTCGACGAGTCCGGCGAGGACCCCGAGAGCTGGCTGATGTTCTCCAAGAACTACGAGGCCCACCGCTACACACCCTGCGACACCATCACGAAGGAGAACGTCGCTGACCTCGAGCTCGAGTACGAGATGGAGGTGGGAGCGAACTCCAGTATGGAGGGAAGCCCGCTGATCGTGCCGGGCGACCCGCCGATCATGTACCAGACCAACGGCCCGAGCCACGTGAAGGCGATCGACGCCCGCGAGGGGGAGGTGCTCTGGAGCTACACGTTCGCCGCTCCCGACGACGCGGTGCTGTGCTGTGACGACAACAACCGCGGCGTCGCGGTCTGGAACGACAAGATCTACATGACGTCGCTGGATTCAGGGGTGCAGGCGCTCGACCGGTACACCGGCGAGGAGGTGTGGTACGCGAGCACCGCGGACCACAAGGAGGGGTACTCGGCGACGTGGGCACCGATCGTCTGGAACGGGATGCTCTTTACGGGCAGCGCGGGCGGCGAGTTCGGCGTCCGGGGCTTCCACTGCGCGTTCGACGCCGAGACCGGCGAGGAGCTCTGGCGGCTCAACAACTGCCCCGAGGAGGAGTACGTCGGCGACAGCATCAAGCAGTCCGGCGGGACCAACTGGATGACGGCGACGTTCGACCCCGAACGCGAACTGCTCTACTACAACGTCGGCAACCCCAGCCCGGACTTCAACGGGACCGTCCGACCGGGCCCGAACCGCAACACCTGCTCGACGCTCTGTGTCGATCCCCACTCCGGCGAGATCCAGTGGGTCCACCAGGAGTCCGCCCACGACATCTGGGACTACGACTCGGCCCACCAGCGGATGATCATCCGCGACCTGGAGATCGACCACCTCGATCTGAAGCAGGACGTCGTCTACAACGGCGGGAAGACCTCCTGGACCTACACGATGGACCCCGACACCGGGAAGCTCCTCGTGCGGGGCCAGCCCATGACCCAGCAGGTCAACATGATGACGATGGTCCCCCACGTCGAGGAGGAACGCGACTACGTCATGTTGCCGGGGCTGCTCGGCGGCCACGACTGGCAGCCGCCGGCCTACTCCCCGGAGACTGGCCTCTGCTATCATAAGACGCTCAACACGCCCCACGAGATCTACTGGCGAAACGAGGAGTACAACCCCGGCGAGAAGTTCTGGGGCGGGATCGTCGACGTCGAACCCGACGAGGAGCTGATCCCCGACGAGTACAACGGCCACATCAGCGCGATCGTCGCCGTCGACCCCGCGACGGGGAAGGTGGCGTGGCGCGACTGGATCGACAGCGACCGTTACCTCTGGGGCGGGACGATGACCACCGCGACCGGCCTGCTGTTCGCCGGCACGCAGAACGGGAACATGATCGCGTACAACGGCGAGAACGGCGAGCGTCTCTGGGAGTTCGACGTCAGCGACAAGGCCGTCAGCGGCGACCCGGTGAGCTGGTACGATCCCGGCACCGAGAAGCAGTACGTCGCGATCCAGGTCGGCGGCAGCGGGTTCGTCGGCCGCGGGCCTCGCGGGGACCGGCTCGTGGTGTTCTCGCTCGGCGAGTGACGATCCAGCCGGCCCCGTCGGTCCGCGCGAACGTTCGTCTCACGTCCTCGGAGCCGGTCGGCGGAGTCGAGGGATGAGCGATCACGAATCGCTCGAACGGCTGGTGAGCGACGACCCCGACGTGATCGCCGACCACGCCGAGCGGCTGTACCGACGTCTGGACGCGACCGACACCCACGATCGGGTCGACGCCGGCAGGGCGCTTCGGACGGCGGCCCGACACGATCCCCGGCTCGTCGAGCCGCATTCGGACGCGCTGATCGCGCTGCTCGCCGACCCGCACGGCTCGCTTCGCCTGTCGGGCGCCGTCGGCCTCGCCGAACTGGCCGAGGCGACCCCTACGTCGGTCGTGAGGGCGGTACCGGAGCTGACCGCGCTGCTCGCGGACGACGCACCGGCGGTTCGGATGGCCGCGATCCGCGGGCTGGCCCGGATCGGCGAGCGGTTTCCCGGGGCCGTCTCGGTCGCCGACGAACCCGCCGCGGCGCTCTCTTCGGCGGCCAGCCCGCGGATCAGAACCGCCGTCCTCTCGGTGTTCGCCGCCGCGGTCCTCGCCGATCCCGCCCGGTTCCCCGAGACGGTCGGGGCCTACGAGCGCGCGCTCGACGACGACGACCCTCGGGTCCGCCGGTGTGCCGCCTCGGCGGTCGCGTCGGTCGCGAGAGTCGATCCGACGGCGCTTGAATCACCCGAACGGACGCTCGAACGGATCGAGCGGATCGAACGGCGGACCGACGCCCAACCCTGGAACCACGACGGGAAGACGACGAAGGCCGCACGGACGCTCCGTTCGGTGGTCGAGGACGACACGTAGACTCGAGTCGGTCGGAACCCCCGGTTCACCCCCGGTTCTGGGCGACGTCCCGCACGTACTCCATCCTGATCGCGCCACAGACGATTCGGACCTCGTCGCTCCTCGGCCGGCAGGTGCACGTCAGGCGCATTCCGCGTTCCTCGACCTCCTCGTCCTCCAGAAACAGGTTCACGTCCATCTCCGCCTCGCCCTCCTTGAGGACGGCGGTGCACATCGCACACGATCCCGACCGGCACTGAAACGGCCACTTCAGGTCGTTCTCCTCGGCGGTCCGGAGCAGGGACTCGTTGCGGTCGGCCTCGATGACGCCGTACTCGCTCTTCTCGAGGTCGGCGGCAGCGGCCTTCTCGAAGAGGTCGTCGTCCTCGAGGTCCCAGCCGTTCTCCTCGATCGTCCGGTAGTCGAGGTACTCGACGGTCGACGGCGGCCGGTCCTCGGCCTCCGATTCGGCGTGCGATCGGACCGCCGGGAGCTCGATGTCCATGCATCCGTGAACGACGCTAACACACATATACCTGAGGGACGATGATGTACGATACGCGGATGGTGCTCGGCCGGCAGCGAGCGTCCGGCGCCGACACGGGATCGGCGTCCTGCGGCCGGCCCGCGTCACGATCACCGGATCGGACCCCCTGGTGGGATCGAACGGGGCGGTGACCGACAGCTCGCAGGCGCCGGTAACGCTCGTCTCGAACGCCGAGCCCGCCGATGCGGGCATCGGAACATCTATGTTAACATGCGACGTGGATGGGACAGTACCGTTCATGGATCGAGACCTGAAACGAACGCTGTTGAGAGCTCTCGACGAACGCGAGGACACGTCGGTCTCCTCGCTCGCGGAGGCGATCGAGGCACATCCGATCACGACCGACCAGCGCTGTTACGAACTCCAGCAGGAGGGGTACATCCGTCAGACGTCGGCAGGGGTCTACGTCCTCACCGACTCCGGCGAGGAGTACCTGAACACCCTCACGGAGTGAGGTACGAACGGAAGGACGAACGACCCGTCGCTGGAATCGCTCCACTACACGAGCGACGCCGACGCCCGTCGCCGCGTCGCGCGTTCGACGGTGAGGGCCGTCGTCGGACGAGCGGGACCGAACGCGTGTATAAAATTCCCATGAACCCGACTACCCGAACGATAACAATTATTAGTTATCGGGGTGGGTGAACAGTCGATGGTCGAGGAAGCGATCGAGTCGTTCGTCGAGTCACAGGGGCTGTGGTTCGCGTTTCTGGTGCTGGCGACGGGCGGGGTGATGCTCCTGGCGTTCATCGAGAAACTGATCAGCTATCTGACGAGGGCGGCGTTGGGACTCGGCGTCTCGGTCTTCTCGCTGGCGATACTTTTCACCGGGTTCGAGTTCGACGACACGATCCTAGCGCTGGTGTTCGCCTCCGGCGGACTGGAGGACGTCGCCCTCGGCACGGCGCTGGGTACCGCGCTGGCGATCGTCGGGATCACGCTGGCGCTCGCGGCGATCGTCCAGCCGTTCTCCGTCGACGTTCCCCGTGACTACCTCGTATTGCTCGTCGTCTCGCCGCTGGTGCTCCTGCCGCTCGTCCTGCTGGGAACCCTCACCGTGATCCACGGGATCGGGCTGCTCGTCCTGTTCTTCGCGTTTCTCGCCTACGTCGTCTACATGGAGCACCGCCGAAACGTGCCGGTGTTCCGTGACACCGACGTCATCGAACGCGTCGAGACCGACGGCGGCGTCGAAACCGACGAGGTGATCGAAGCCGACGGCGGCATCGCGGCCCACGACCGGATCGAGCCGATCCTCGAGGACGAGTTCGTCGCCCACCGAACGTACGCCGGCTACGTCTGGATCGGTCTGGCCGTCGTCGCGCTCGCCGGCGTCGTCCTCGGTTCGATCCTGATCGAGGTCGGTTCGGAGGTCGTCGTCGAGGAGACCGGCATGGAGGAGACCGTCTTCGGCGCCACCGTCATCACGCTGCTGCTGACCTTCGAGAACGTCCTCCTCACCCTGGAGCCGGTCCGACGCGGGTTCCCCGAGATCGGCATCGGCCACGTGATCGGCAGCGTCGTGTTCTCGGTGACGGGAAACATCGGATTCGTCCTGCTGTTGGCCGATCTGGAGATCGGCACGAGCGTGCTCTACTTCCATCTCCCGGCACTGTTGGTCCTCACCGCCCTCGGAGCGTACTTCGTGGGAACGCGACGGTTACGCCGACGGCACGGCGTCCTCCTGGGGGGACTGTACGTCGTCTACTGGCTCGTCGCCGTGTTCGTCCTCGGCGGCGTTCCGATCGCCGGCTGACCGGTTCGACGCATCGTACCGTCGTTCCCCTCCGTCGCACGGACGACCCGATCGACGCGCCCTGATGGGGTCTCGCGGACGGGTACGATCAGAGGTAGTTCGCGAGCCAGTAACCGACGTAGAGCGCGAGGAGCGCCGTCCCGCCGAGGCGTCCGACGCGTCCTCGATAGAACATCGCCACGACCAGCACGAGCGAGAGCGCGAAGAACGGCCAGTGAACGGTCATGACGGCTCCGCCGGTGTCGATGGGACGGATCAGCGCGATCAGACCGGCGTTGGCGGTGACGTAGAACAGCGTGCTACCGACGACGTTGCCGACCGCGATCTCCGGGCGGCCCTTCCGGACCGGTTCGACCGTCAGGAGCAGCTCCTCGAGCGAGGCGATGAAGCTCATTACCGTCGCGCCGAAGGCGAGCCCCGACAGGTCGAACGCGTTCAACACTCCCTCGGCGCCCGCGACCGCGATGGCGGAACCGACGGTCATGAGGACGGTCGCGCCGAGCGCCACGCCGAGGTGATACCAGCCGGCGCGCGTCCCGGTCGCGGCCTCGCTCTCGTCGACCTCCTCCCCGGACTCCTCGTCGAGGCCGATCACCTCCTCGACCTCCTCGGCGACCATGTATCGCGTCTCCGTCCGCCGTTCGAGCGCGTAGATCAGGAACAGCAACGGGAGAAACGAGAGCGAGAGCAGGAGACCGTCGGTCCACGTTAGCGTCCCGGTCAGGGATAGCACCGCCATCGGAACCGGTACCGAGAGCGAGAGCAGGAGGTACGACCGCGGCACCCTCGTCTCGAAGGGCACGAGAACGCCGGCGACGCCGACGGCGACCGTGAGAACGAAGACGGCCTCGCCGAACACGGTTCCGAGCGCGAGATCGGAGAGGTCGCCGTACGCCGCCGTGATCCCGAGGATCGCGTTCTCGAGGTCCACGCCCGCGAGCACCACGGCCAGGAGGAAGCCCGATACGCCGAGCGACACCGCGCTCCGAGCCACCGCCTCGACGAACCGTTCGACGCTCCAGACGACCAGTGCTATCCCGGCGAGAAACAGCGCCACGGCGACGACGGTGGATACGTCCACCCGTGACGAATGACCCACGATCGGTAAAAAGACCACCCATTCGGCGTCTCGAACTCTCGGGACGGCGAGCGCCACCGCGCGCCGACGGACGAGGGACGATCGAAAGCGGCGGGTGATACCACTCAGCAGGGCAGTTAAGTAGGAGTATCACGATAGTCGGTGTATGTCATCGAGCCTTCCTAACATCAAGGTCGGGCGGGACGCGGAGGCGGACATGGACCCCGAGGAGCTGCCGACGTACACGGTGGAGTACCTCAACTACCAGGCGATCGCCGAACGCGAGTGGGAGATCGACGACGACGACCTCTTCGAGAAGGCTGCCGAGGCCGACCTGGAGGAGACCGACCACGGACGTTTCGAGATCAACGGGACGCGCTACCTCCTCGACGCCGCGGAGGACGAGGGCCACGAATGGCCCTTCGAGTGTCGCGCGGCCTCGTGTGCGAACTGTACGGCCATCCTCAAGGAGGGAGAGCTGGAGATGGACATGGATCTGATCCTCACGGACGAGGAGGTCGAGGAACGGAACATCTACCTGACCTGCCAGAGCATCCCGGTCAGCGACGAGGTCAAGATCGTCTACAACGCCATGTATCTCGACTACCTCCAGGACCGCGTCATCGGCGTGCGAGAAGTGTAGCGCCGATCGCCCGTCGAGTCCAACCGTTCAGTCGTTCGACAGCTCCTCGATCGCCTCCTGGAGGCGCTGATCGGCCGACGCGCTCATCACCAGCTGATCGTTCTGATATTGCTTCACCTCGGAGACGTCGATCTCGACGTCGTCGGACTCCGAGACCGCGTCGATGAGCGACGTCAGGAGCAGCGTCTGTACCTCGAGGCGGTTCTCGAGCGCGTTCATCTTGGTGAACGTCCGTTCCGCGAACGCGGTGAGCGACTCCGAGAACTCCGAGATGTTCGCCTCGTTCTGTTTGAGCCGTCGCTCGCCCAGGCTTATTCGCGCGAAGTTCTCCACCTCCGTCAGCTCGTCCTCCAACTCCTCGACGCGGTCCTCGAGCTCCCCCGTTCGGCGCGCGATCAGTTCCTCGATCTGGTAGTCGACCGTCGATTCGCCCTCCTCGCCCGTCTCGACCGTCAGCCCGTCCTTGGAAGACATACGAGCACAATTACCACGATTCGTCATATAGCTTTGGCCGCCCCTCGTCGCTTCGTTCGCGTTCGACGGCGCAGGAGGGCGGGTCAGTCGTTGGCCGAGGGCGTATCGGCCCGTTCGTTCGCCTGGAGGATGAACGTCCGCTCCGGCGGCGGGACGATGCGCAGTTCCACCGTACGGACGAGCCGGTAGTACTTGCGGTTGCCCTGATGGTAGTGTTCGACCAGGTCGGCCTCCTCTAGCGTCGAGAGGTGGTGGACGGCCGTCTTTCCGTCCATTCCCACGGCCTCGGTGAGTTCGGAGACGTACTTCGGTCCGTGGGAGAGCTCCCGGACGATCTTCAGTCGAGGCGTACTCCCCAGCACGTCGATCAGGGACACGAACGAGCCATCGTGTCGGTTAGTCATAGACGTTACTACTCTCCCACGCCCGCGACGGGGACCGGGATTAATGGTAGCGTGGATGGTACCGAGGACCATGGCGGAGGACATCGACTTCCCGGACAAGGGGACCGAGCACCGAAAGACGATCACCAGCGGCTTCTTCGAGCGCGAGGTCCACCTCTCGCGAGAGGAGACGGCGGCGTTCCTCCGTCATCTCGCGGACGGGATCGAGGACGACACACGGATCACGGTCTCGGGAGAGGACTGGGAGATCCCGTTCGCCTACCGCGAGCCCATCGAGGTCGAGGTCGAGTTCTCGAAACAGCGCGAGGGCGAGTTGGAGATCGAAGTCGAGTTCACCGAGGCGCACGACGGCGGCGCGAGCGGCCTCGACGTGAGCTGATCGTGTACTACTTCGGCCTGTATCACTGGCGCGAACGGTCACGCTCGTTGCTGCTCGCGCTCTGTGGGCTGGCGCTCGCCGCGGTCCTCCGGCGCAGTCCGGTTCGCGGCGCTCGCTTCCTCGGGCTGTTCGTGGCGCTCGGCTCGGTCGATCGTGCGAGTCGCCCGCTCTCGAAGCTGCTCCGGCCGGCGCCGTGGACGCTCGAACGCTACAAGTACGACGCGCTCGTCGCCGAACTCCCTCTCGAAGGGGCGAGTACCGTCCTCGACGTCGGTTGCGGGACTGGACGGTCGCTCGTCGGGCTCGCACCGCGGATCCCCGATGGCTGTACGGTCGTCGGCCTCGACGTCTTCGACGATCGCGTCATCCTGGGCAACGCACCGCTGCTCGCGCGGCGAAACGCCCGCGAGGCGGGAGTCGACGTAACGCCCGTCAAGGGAGACGCCGCCCGGATGCCGGTGGCGACCGACACGCAGGACGTCGTGACGGCCTGTCGGGTTCTCCACGACCTGCCCGCCGAGGACGTCGGACCGGCGCTTCGGGAGGCCCACCGCGTCTGTGCGCCCGGGGGAACCCTCGGCGTGCTCGAACTGCCCATCGTCCCCGACGGCGTCGACGATCCGGAGGCGTACTGGCGCTCCCGCGTCGCCGAGGCGGGGTTCTCGGTCGAACGGACGAAAGAAGTCGAACGACCCGGTGGCGACGAACCCTACGTCCTCGTCGTCGCGGAGCCGTCGCCGTCGGGATGGTGAGTCGGCGGTGCGGACGGGCCGTTCGCGTATCTGTACACCGGCCGAGCGCAACGGTACGGGCGGATGACGATGTGAGACGCCGTTCGGGAACTACCACTACGTACCAGGAACGGCGTGCTGAACGGAGGTGTGTCATGCAGGCAATGGTCCGGTTCGGTTCGAGGGGTTCCGCTCGACCCGTTCGGTAGTATCTCCGCTAGTTGACTTGATCGCTGGCGACGTAGGGGGTGTATGGACGAAAACGAGACGTTCGACCCCGAAACGCAGGACGCCCGCGAAGTGGCTGCGAAAGCGGGACAGGAGCCGACGGACTTCCTCTCCCTGCTTCCTCACTACTACCGAGGAGAGGTGGGTCAGATGTCGACGGCGATCAGCCGCCTCGATCTCACGATCGATTGGGCCATCGGCGTCATCGCCGCCGTGCTCGCGCTCTCGTTCGCCTCGGTCGATAGCCCGCCGTACTTCCTGTTGATCGGTATGCTCGCGTTGACGATCTTCCTCGTGTTCGACGTCAGACGGTATCGATCGTTCGACGCGACGCGGTCTCGAGTGCGTATGATCGAGGAGAACGTGTTCGCCAACGCGTTCAATCCCGAAGGCTCGGTTCACCGGGAGTGGCGAAGCGAACTCGCCGACGACCTCCGAAAGCCGACCCTGAAGGTCTCGGTTCGGGAGGCGATCACCCGACGGCTGCGACGGGTCTATCTGCCGCTGCTAAGCGTCCTGCTCGTGACGTGGCTGTTTCGAATCAGCCTCTTCGTTCCGGGCGAACGGTGGTTCGAGACCGCGGCCGTACCGGGAGTTCCGGGCGCCGTCGTCGTCGTTATCGTCCTCTCGTACTACCTCGTCTCCCTCGCAGTGACCCTCTGGCCGACCTCACGGCAGGCCAAAGGGGAGTATCATGCCGTGGAGCCCGGGGAGTGGAAACGAGACGAATGAGCGTCTCGAGACGCCGCTCGAACGGCCCTCGTTCGGCTCTACACCGAACGTTCTAGTCGCATCCATCGGGTCGAGAAGAGCGTGGATCCTCGGTGCCGAAGACGTCCTCGGCGTTCGGTACGACGTGGCGGACGGCACCCGTAGCCGATGGAACTCACGGTGACCCATACGCGTCCGCGAACGCCGGTCGATTCGCTCGCTACCGGACGAACTCGACACGTCCGTCTCTGCGGCGGGTAGCTAAAAAAATCGCTCCGTCGTGTTCGGCTTACTCCTCCATCGAGAAGACGAGCAGCCGGTCGTCGCGCTCGCCGCGGCGCAGCCAGCCGCTGCCGCCGACCTGGATCGCGAGATACTGCTTCTCGGTGCCGGGGTCGTACCAGCTCACCGGGTCGCCGGAGATCGGCGCGTCGCCCGCGTCGAACTCCCAGAGGCGCTCGCCCGACTCGCCGTCGTAGCCCACGAGGTTGCCGTTCTGCGTGCCCGCGAACATCAGTCCCGTCTTGGTCGCCATCGTGCCGCCCCAGAGATAGACGTCGCTGTCGATCCAGTCCTGCCAGGCGGTCTCACCCGTCAGCGGATCGAACGCCGTGATGACGCTGATGTGGCCGTTGTAGTCGTCGGGGACCGCCTCGGTCTCGTCCTCGAGGATGCCGCCCCAGTACTTCTTGCCTGCTTCGAACTCCTCGAAGCGCCACCACGCCTCCTGGAAGGAGTTGTGGAGCTTGTGGTAGGTGATGCCGAGCTCGGGGTTGTAGCAGCCGGGCTGCCAGTCGTTGCCGCCCATGCCGCCGGGCATGAACGGAACGCGTCGCCCCTCGTCGATGTGGGGGATCATCCGGAACATGTTGAGCTGCTGGGCGCCCGGTTCGCTCCGGACGAGCAGTTCGCCGGTCTCGGCGTCCATCGTGTAGAGCCACGCCGTCTTGCCGACCGAGACGACGACGTCGCGGGTCTTGCCCCGGACCTCGACGTCGCGGATCAGGATGCGGGGCATCGCCGAGTCGTAGTCCCAGATGTCGTGGGCGGACTCCTGGTGGAACCACAGCTCCTCACCCGTCTCGAGGTCGAGACAGAGCGTCCCGGCGCTGTTGCGGTTCGGGCCCGGACGCACCGAGCCGTCGAAGTCCGGCCCGGGGTTGCCGATCGGCATGTAGATCCGCCCGTTCTCGTGGTCGATCGTCGCGGTCATCCAGTTGGTACAGGAGGACTGCTCGATGCTGTCGCCGACCCACTCGGTCTCCGGCGAGACGTTGATCGACCAGACCTCGTCGCCGCTCTCGGTGTCGATGGCGGTGTGGAAGCCCCGGACCCCGTACTCGCCACCGGCGCTTCCCGTGTAGAGCGTCCCGTCGTAGATCATCGGCGCCCACGTCGCGGAGTAGCCACGCTCGTGGTCGGCGGTGCCGTGGTACCACTCCTCCTCGCCGGTGTAGCGATCCAGCGCGACGACGCCCGAGTCGAGCGTCGTCATGAACACCTTATCGCCGAAGACGCCGGGGCCGCGGTTGTTGTCGTCACAGCAGAGTACCACGTCGTTGGGCACCGCGTACGTGTAGCTCCAGAGGACGTCGCCCTCACGGGGGTCGATCGCCTTGATGTGGTTCGGGCCGTTCGACTGGTACATGATCGGCGGGTCTCCCGGCACGATCAGCGGGGTCCCCTCCATGCTCGAGCCGGCGCCGACCGACATGTCGTGTTCGAGTTCGAGGTCCGAGACGTTGTCCTTCGTGATGACCTCACACGTCGTGTAGCGGTGGTGTTCGTAGCCACCGCCGTAGAGCAGCCAGCTCTCGGGGTTCTCCGCGGTCTCGTTCAGCATCTCCTGGGTGACGTCCACCTCGGGGATGCGGTCGATGTCGTGCTGGTGAGTGACCGACTTCTCGGGCGCGCCGAGAACTCGGTAGCCGTTGTCCGTCTCCCGTACAACCGTATCCTGTGCCGCTTTCACGGCTCTGTCGTCGTCTATTGACATGATGTGTTACCTCAGTGTGCTCGGCGATCGCATCTCCTCGGTGATCCAGAAGACGTCCTTCACGATCTCCTCCTGGTTGGTGATCATGATCGCGGCGCCGGCGGTCAGTGCCGCGGTCAGTTGGGCGTCCGTGAGTGATCCGTCGGTCGCGATGTCCCGAGCGGCCTGCACCATCAGATACAGCCCGCCGAGCATCGCCTTCACGTCCCAGTAGCCGTCATCGAGGATCTCGTCGGTGATCAGGATCCGCTTCTGCCAGAGGTGGACGTCCAGGTTCTTGACCCACAGCAGCACCCCGCCCATCGCACGCTGGTGCAGCGGCGGGACGAACTCGGTGTTGAATTCGACGCCGTCGGGAATCTCCTTGGTGGGCGTCCACCGCGAGAGCCGCGTGTTGTTGTTCACCACGTTCATCACCAACACCGTCTGTTCGTGGTCGTCGAACCCGCAGTCGTCGAGCGCCGCGGTCAGCGGCTCGGCCTGGACGAGTTCGTGGGCGGTGTGTTCGACGTGCTCGGGCGTGAACGCCGGCAGGTTCGCCTCCACGCTCTCGAAGAACCCCACCTCCTCGAGGTGGTCGTAGACCCGCCAGCCGGGCTCGACGAGCTCCCGATAGAGCTCCTCGGGCTCGCCGTCTCCCTCGGGGATCCCCGCCTCCCGTACCTCCGAGAGGCGATCGATCTGAGCAGCGAGGTTCGCCAGCTCCTCCTCGAGGAGGTCGCCGTCGAGTCTCGCCGTGAGATCGCTCCGGATCGCCTCCCCCATCGAGGCGAACTCCGGATCCGTCTCGGCGTCGATCGTCCTCCGGAGCTCATCGAGCGTCAGCCGGTCCCCGGTCGACGGCTCGCTGATCCCCAGGTTCTCCGCCAGCCTGGCGTGATCCTCGGCCGTCGTCTGTGGCCTGGTTGCGTTTGACATGGACCGTTGGGGCCAACGAATTCAACCCTATTAATCCTTCATTGTTTATATCGTATGCTTACCCATTGATTAAATATGGTTTTGAATAGTAACTATACCGTCACGTTCCGGCAGAGGAGCCCACGAACCGGCAGCAGTCGCCCGATACGAGGGCTGCGGTTCCCAACGGATCGACGTCCGAACGGCGAGCACGGAGGTGTCGACGATCGGATGTGAACGGTTCCTCGATCGAGCGGAATGCCCGAATCGAGGCGTGTTTTTATGTGGGTCGGTTGCCGAGTGACAACCACCAGCACATGAATCCGATCGCTAACACGGCGGTGAGGCTCCGGCGACCGGAATACACGGGTGAGAACCGATGTGGTCCGTGTACGTTGTTGAACCTCCTCATCGCCGCATCGCTCGCGCTCGCCCTCGCCACCGTCTCCGTCGCGTTCGCGGCGCTGTCGTTCGCCCTCGCCGTACTCGCCATCTACCTCCGGGGGTACCTCGTTCCCGGGACGCCGACGATCACGAGGCGCTACTTCCCCGAACCCCTGCTCCGGTTGTTCGGCAAGTCGTCGTACACCTCCGGCGTCACGGTCCCGGAGAACGGCGACGTGAACGGGGCGCTTGCGGCCGCCGCGATCGTCGTCCCCGGCCCGGACGACGCCTACCGGCTGGCGCCGGAGTTCCGCGAGAAGTGGAACGAACGGATCCGAAGCGTTCGGAACCGGGATCCCTCCAGGGAGGACGTCGCGACGCTGTTCGACGCCGATAGTCTGGATCGACACGGCGAGACGTCGTTCGTGCTCGACTCCTCCAAATCCCTCCGGTGGGACTCGAAGGGCGCGCTCGTCGCGGACGTCGCCGCGGGCGAACTGCTTCGGTCTGCGTTCGACGACTGGGAGTCGATCGACGCGACGACGCGAGAGGACGTACTCCGGAGGCTTCGCCTCCTGCTCGATCGGTGTCCGCGCTGTGACGGTTCGATCGAGACCGCCCGTCACCACGTCGACCCGTGCTGTCAACGGTCGTACACCGCCGTGGAGTCCTTCTGCCGGGACTGCGACGAACTGCTCACGGCGATGGACGTACCGGACACGCGCGCGGAACCGTGGGAGGAACTGGGCGTTCTCGAGAAGGGGACGTGATGGCGCCGAACGGACCGGCGTCGCGCCGAAGA
Organism: Halalkalicoccus sp. CG83; assembly: GCF_037081715.1. NCBI lineage: Archaea > Methanobacteriati > Methanobacteriota > Halobacteria > Halobacteriales > Halalkalicoccaceae > Halalkalicoccus > Halalkalicoccus ordinarius. The sequence continues at coordinate 982,010 of NZ_JAZDDH010000001.1, read as the reverse complement.
GCGGTTCCGTCGTCTCATCCATGAGGGCCACGGTCAAACCGGCGTCCGTGGAGGCCGACGACGGCGTGGTGGCGCTCGACCGCGGAACGCTGGCGGAACTGGGGCTCGAGAACGGCGGGTTCGTCCGCATCGACGACGGGGACGGCCCTGGGACGGTAGCGCGGGCCACGGCCGACCCCGTCGACATCACGGACGGCGGCGGACCGGTCGTCCGGATCGGCGAGCGGCTGCGTCGCGAGGCCGGCGTCGACGTCGGGGATCGGGTGGCCGTCGAACCGGCGGAGGCGAGGGCGGCCGAACGGATCACGATCGCTCTGCCGTCGGATCTCGACCCCCGGCCGGAGGTCGGTCTCTCGGTGCGGGAGGGGCTCGTCGATCGGGTCGTGACGAGCGGGCGGACGGTCTCCGTTCGCCCCGGCTACGGCTCCGTCTCGAGACGATCGCAGTGGCGTCTCCCGGTCGAAATCGTGGAGACGGAGCCGGACGGGCTGGTCGTCGTCGAGGACTGGACCGACATCGTAGTCTCGGAGTCACCCGCGGAGGGGCTCTCGGCCGACGACGCGCCCGATCCGCGGACGTCGGCCGTCACCTACGAGGACGTCGGCGGTCTCGACGACGAACTCGAGCGACTGCGGGAGCTGATCGAACTGCCGATGCGCCACGCCGGGCTGTTCGAGCGCCTGGGCGTCGAACCTCCGCGGGGAGTGTTGCTGCACGGCCCGTCCGGGACCGGCAAGACGCTGCTCGCGAGGGCCGTCGCCGGCGAACTCGACGTTCGCGTCGAGACGCTGTCGGGTCCCGAGATCGTCTCGAGGAGCTACGGCGAGGAGGATCCGCTCGGAGCCGCGTTCGAGGCGGTCCGGGGCGAGGAGCCGGCGCTCGTCCTCCTCGACGAGATCGACGCGATCGCGTCCGATCGCGAGGGCGCCGGCGAGCCGGAACGGCGGATCACCGCCCGGCTGCTCTCGCTCATGGACGAGACGCGCGAACGGATCACCGTGCTCGGTACGACCAACCGGGTGGACGATCTCGATCCCGCACTCAGGCGCCCGGGACGGTTCGACCGGGAGATCGAGATCGGCGTCCCGAACGCCGAGGAGCGCCGGGAGATCCTCGGGCTCCACACGCGCGGAACGACGCTAGCCGAGGAGGTCGATCTCGACCGCTACGCCGACCACACCCACGGCTTCGTCGGCGCGGACCTGGAGGATCTCGTGCGCGAGGCCGCGATGCACGCGGCGAGACGGGTCCGTCCGGCGTTCGAGTCCGACGAGGACGCCGAGGCGAGCGCCGTCGAACCGATCCGCCTGACCGTCGACGACTTCGAGGCGGCGCTTCGGGGGACGGAGCCGTCGGCGCTCCGGGAGCTGTTCGTCGACGTCCCCGACGTCTCGTGGGACGACGTCGGCGGGTTCGAGGACGTCAAGGAACGGCTCAGGGAGACCGTCCAGTGGCCTCTGGAGCATGCGGACGCCTTCGAGCGGGTCGACCTCCGACCCGCGAAGGGTGTGTTGCTCTACGGCCCGCCGGGCACGGGCAAGACCCTGCTCGCGAAGGCCGTCGCCAACGAGGCCGAGTCGAACTTCATCTCGATCAAGGGCCCCGAACTGTTCGATAAGTTCGTCGGCGAATCGGAGAAGGGGGTCCGCGAGGTGTTCAGCAAGGCTCGCGAGAACGCCCCGACGGTGATCTTCTTCGACGAGATCGATGCGCTCGCGGGCGAACGCGGCCGTGAGGAGGGCGGCGCGAACGTCGGCGAGCGCGTCGTCTCCCAGCTGTTGACCGAGCTCGACGGGCTCGAGGCGCTCGAGGACGTCGTCGTGATCGCGACGACCAACCGGCCGGATCTGATCGACTCCGCGCTCCTGCGTCCGGGTCGCCTCGACCGACACGTCCCCATCACCGTCCCCGACGCCGACGCCCGCCGCGAGATCCTCCGGATCCACACGCGTGAGAAGCCGCTCGCCGACGAGGTCTCGATCGAGACGCTCGTCGAGCGGACCGACGGCTTCGTCGGAGCCGACCTCGAGGCGCTCTGCCGAGAGGCGGCGGCCGCGGCGGTCAGGGGGTACGTCCGGACGACGAGGGAGGGTCCGACCGGTGTCGACGTCGGATCGATCGAGCTGACGGGCGACCACTTCGAACGCGCATTCGAGGAGATCGAGCTGAGCCGAACCAACCGCGATCGCCTCGACTGATCCGGGTTCGACACCCTCCATCGCCGTGACTCGAACGCGTCCGATCGTGTTCGAGGACTATCTGGCGGTGTCGTGAAGGAGCTCTCCCTGTCGGAGCGCCGTCTCGATTCGTTCCCAGGTCTCGGCACGCTGCCAGCCCCAGCCGTGGTCACGGACGGCGTCGGCCGTGGCGAACTCCTCGACCGCCCGTTCGAACGTTCGACGTACCTCCTCCGGCGTCTCGTCGCTCCCCGCCGCGATCGCTCGAACGGCGTCGTCGGGCCGATAGCACGCGTCCGCCCAGCCGTGTATCGTCCGCTCGAGAAGTCGCCCGAGCAACGCGGTTCGATCGAACAGCGTCTCCTCGTGGACGACCAGCGTCGGCCCGTAGATGGGGAAGTGATCGGCGACCAGGATCGAGTCCACCGTCGATCCCTCGAGTTCCAGCCGTCGTGGATCCGAGAACGAGCCCGTGACGACGTCCACCGTCCCGGAGCGAAGCGCCTTGCGCTCCTCGCCGCCCGTGTCGACGAACTCGATCGTCTCGGCGATGGCCGTCTGCGAGACGAACAGCCGACAGAGCACGTCCGTCTCGGATCCCGCCGGCGTCCCGATCCGACGGCCGCGAAGCTGGTCGACGCTCGACAGCGGCTCGCCGAACGCCTCTCGGGTGGTGTAGAGGGCGGTCATCGCCCGCTGGTAGAGGACCGCGATCGGAACGACTGGCTTGTCGGCCGCCCGCGCGCGGACGACGGTCGCGGCGCCGACGACGCCGGCGTCGACGTCGTCGGAGAGAACGGCATCGAGCGCCCGGCGCGATCCGCGATAGTGTGCCAACTCCATGGAAAGCCTCTCCCACCGATCGCCCTCGAGGTCGGCCGCGGCGTGGAACGGAACGTGGAGGCCGTTCGGTCGCCAGTTGAGCCCGACCGTGGCGGCGGACCCGTCGGGGTCGCCGGTCGGATCCAGTTCTCCGGTGCCGTCCGCGAGGAGGGTCGACGCCCGTTCCAGGAGCTCCTCGGCGTGTCGTTCGTAGACGCGTTCGACGGTCGCCTCCGGTCCGTCGGGGACGTGCCACGCCTTCGGCGGCCGTCCACGGCCGCCACCTCGGGCCGTCGTCGTCGAGACGAGCGAGCGCCCCTCGAGCCGCGAGAGCGCGTCGGCGACGGCCGTGCGGTTCGTCTCCGTCCCGATCCGCACGGCGAGCTGCGTCGCCGGCGCGTTCGTGATCTCCTCCCGTTCGCGACGCAGAATCAGGTAGGCGAGGACGCGAGCCGCCGTCTCGCCGAGCCCCACCGCCAGTCGCTCGACGAGCTCCCGGTCGTCGTCGTCGAGGACCCAGAACTCGCGCGTGTGCATTGCTACCGTCTCGTTTTCCGGTCCGGATAAACGTATGCACGGATCGACCGGCGTCCGGTTCGACGGTCGCCGAGCGACCGAACCGCCGATCGCGGGACGGCGTGTACGGATGAGCGGTCCCTCCCGCATCATCATTCGTGCACATGTTTTAACTCGGGCCCCCTCGAATGAGATGAGGATGCTCGTACATCTCTATCAGTACAAACACGAGGAGGTCCAGTTCGACGACAACAGAACGACCGGCGAGTCCCAGACGGAGGACACCGTCGACAAGGACTCCGAGGAGTACTTCGGGGAGAACATCGATCAGTTCGACGCCGACACCTGGGAGACCGTCGAGCACGAGGGCGATCCGATCCAGCGCCGGAGCGTGACGCTCAGCGGAGTCACGGCGGTGTCGGTACCACAGGATCTCCACGACGAGGAGGACGAAGACGAGGACGAGAGCGATCCCGATCTTCCGGGGAAGTCGATCCAACTACGCCTGGGCGGCGGACTGGAGTTCCTCGACAACGCCGTGTTCGTCGAGGCTCAGGACGAGGAGCCCGCGGACGAGGAGCCCGAGGGCAAGACGTCGCCCTCGGTGTCCGAGGACTCGTAGCAACCCGACTGCGACCACCGGAGAGCGACGGACGAACCCGCGGTCTCCGGACGACCCGTCACGTTCGAAGCCGCTTTAGGCTGCGGGCAGCTATCGCGTCCAATGAGCCAGCCGAGCCCCGAGGTCTACGAACAGGGTCGCGGGATGGACGCGCACAACGAGGTGATGCGCTCGATTCGTGCGCAGAAGGACCGAACGTACGACCCTCACGAGCCGACGCGGGTCTGGATCGACGAGGACAACACGCCCGACGGCGTCCGCCAGTCGCTGACGATCATCCTCAACACCGGCGGCTGTCGGTGGGCGCGCGCCGGCGGCTGTACGATGTGTGGCTACGTCGCCGAATCGGTCGAGGGCGGCAGCGTGAGCCACGAGGCGCTGATGGACCAGATCGAGGTCTGTCTCGACCACGAACGCGAGGAAGCCGACGAGGAGAGCCCGCTGATCAAGATCTACACGTCGGGGAGCTTCCTCGACGAGCGGGAGGTCGGGGCGAGTTCGAGAGAAGCGATCGCGGAGACGTTCGGCGACCGAGAGCGCATCGTCGTCGAGAGCCTGCCGGACTTCGTCGAGCGCGGGAAGCTCGCGGACTTCACCGATCAGGGGCTCGCGACTGACGTCGCGGTCGGCCTCGAGACCGCGACCGACCGGGTGCGCCACGACTGCGTGAACAAGTACTTCGACTTCGAGGAGTTCGTCGCCGCCAGCGAGGCCGCGGCGGACGCCGGCGCGGGGATCAAGGCGTATCTGCTCTGTAAGCCGCCGTTCCTGGCCGAACCCGAGGCCGTCGAGGACATGAAGCGCTCGATCCGCCGATGTGCGGAACACGCCCATACGGTCTCGATGAACCCCACGAACGTTCAGCGCTACACGATGGTCGACGAACTCCACTTCCGGGGCGGCTACCGGCCGCCGTGGCTCTGGTCGGTGGCGGAGATCCTCGAGTCGACCGCGGACGTCGACGCGATCGTCGTGAGCGATCCGGTCGGCCACGGCTCTGAACGGGGCCCGCACAACTGCGGAGAGTGCGACGACCGCGTCCAGCGCGCGATCAAGGACTTCGACCTCAGACAGGACCCCTCGGTGTTCGAACAGGTATCCTGTGAGTGTGAGGCGACGTGGGAGGCGGTGATGGCCCGGGAGACGAGCTTCAACATGCCGCTCGATCGGTGACGTTAATGGCGTGCTAAGCGCCCACACGGCTGTGATTAAGAAAGTAGGTGGCGGCCCAATGCGGGACACCGTCGATCAGACGGTACCCACCATGTCAGAAGGACCGATCGACGAGGCGGTCGTTCACGGCGACGGCTGGTTCGTCATCAGGAACACCGAGAACCCCGAACAGTGGCTCGCCATCGACGAGTCGGTCGACGTCCGGCGGTAGGGCGCGACCGTCCTCAGGCGAACCCGGCGAGGATCCCCTGGCCGTCCGTGCCGCCGAGCTCCGGAAGCGCCGCCCGTTCCGGATGCGGCATCAACACCGCCACGTTTCGTCGCTCGCCGAGGACGCCGGCGACGTTGGCCGCGGATCCGTTGGGGTTCGACGCGTCGGTCACGCGTCCCTCGGCGTCGCAGTAGCGAAACAGCACCCGTCCGTCGGCCTCGAGCGCCGACAGGCGGTCGTCGCTCATCTCGAAGCGGCCCTCGCCGTGGGCGATCGGCAGTTCGATCACCTCCCCTTCCTCGTAGGCGTCCGTCCACGGCGTCGCGGCGTTCTCGACGCGCAGGTGGACGCGTTCACATTGGAAGCGAGCGCTCTCGTTGGTCGTGAACGCCCCCGGCGCCAACCCGCCCTCGGAGCCGATCTGTGCGCCGTTGCAGACCCCGAGAACCGGAACCCCCCTTTCGGCGGCCGCTCGGATCTCCCGGACGATCGGCGACCGGGCGGCCATCGCGCCCGCCCGGAGGTAGTCGCCGTAGGAGAAGCCGCCGGGCAGCAGGACGCCCGTCGTCCCCTCCGGGAGGCCGTCCTCGTGCCAGACGATCTCGCTCTCGACGTCGATCTCGTCGAACGCGCGCTTCGCGTCCCGGTCGCAGTTGCTCCCGCCGAAACGAACGATGACGACCGTCATTCTCGGCGCTCGACCTCGACGGCGTAGTCGTGGATCGTCGGGTTCGCCAGCAGACGGTCGGCCATCTCGCTCGCGCGCCGTTTCGCGGCCTCCGGCGAGTCGGCGTCGAGGTCGATCTCGAAGCGGTCGGCCGCCCGGAGGTCCTCGAGTTCGAACTCGAGGCGTTCGAGCGCCCGCCTCGTCGTCTCGGCCTCCGGGTCGAGCACGCCCGCCTTCAGCCGGACCGTGACGATCGCGGTGTATCCGGTCATCGGTCGAATTGGGCGACCGTGCCCAAAAGCTCTTTCCACTCTCGATGGTGATACACGAACGTGTATCGTCCGCGGTCGGGCGTTCGCGCCGGCGCGCAGGGACATCCTTTTGTTCGCGCCCGGCACCAGCTACGGACGATGGATGGCGCTGTGAGGCCGATACGGTGAGCCGGCTGACGGAGATCACCGTCGTCGGCCAGGACAAGACCGGGCTGATCGCCCGGGTCACGACGCTGCTGTTCGAGCGGAACGTCAACATCGAGGACCTCGATCAGGCGGTCCGCGACGGCCTGTTCAGGATGACGATGCACGTCGACGCGACGGAGATGAGCGTCACCGAGGACGACCTGCGGGCCGCGCTCGCGGAGCTCGGCGAGGAGCTCGGCGTCGACGTTCAGGTCCGCTTCCCCGCCGACCGCGAGACGCAGGCCATCGCCGTGCTGGTCACGAAGGAGTCACACTGTCTCGAGGCGCTGTTCGAGGCGTGGGCGAACGGCGAACTCGGCGCGGACATCTCGGTCGTGATCGGCAACCACGACGACCTGCGTCCGCTCGCGGAGCACTACGGCGTGCCGTTTCACGACGTCGGCGACGGAAAGGGCGTGACGGACGAGGCGGAGCTGCTCGCGTTGCTCTCGGAGTACGACGCCGACCTCATCGTGCTCGCGCGCTATATGCGCATCCTCGGGCCGAACGTCGTCTTCCGGTACGAGGACCGGATCATCAACGTCCATCCGAGCCTGCTGCCGGCGTTCCCGGGGGCGGAGGCCTACCGCCAGGCCGTCGAGGAGGGGGTCCGGATCGCCGGCGCCAGCGCCCACTACGTCACGACCGATCTGGATCAGGGACCGATCATCACTCAGCGGGCGTTCAACGTGCCGAGTGACGCCGACGTCGAGGAGGTCAAGCGACGCGGCCAACCCCTCGAGGCGGAGGCGCTGCTGGAGGCGGTTCGGATCCATCTGGACACGGCTGCAGCGGTCCACCGCGGCCGCGTCGAGGTCCGCGGCGAGGGCGACTACCGGCTCGGCATGGATCCCGCCATCGACGCGATCAACCCGGACCGTCCGATCGACGGTATCGGACGGGCGTCGAGCGACGGAGCCGATTAGTCGAGCCGCCTGACCCGTTCGACGACGCCCTCGAGCGGCGGCGCGGCGAACCAGTCCTCGCCGGTGTAGGCGTTGGTCCCGGCGGCGTACAGCTCCGAGGCGAGATCGACCACCTCCGCCGGGAGCGGTTCCGGCTCCCTCGTACAGAGCGGGCGCCAGTCCGCGACGTCGCGGTGTTCGGCCTCGGACTTCGCCTCCCGGACGGCGGCGACCCACTCGGACTGGGTACGTTTGTGGTACTGGCGGAGGACCTCCTTCGAGACCTCCTGGCCCCCGTAGGAGAAGCGGTTCTCGTCGAACGTGCCGACGACGTCCGCGACGCGGATCTCGCCGTCGAAGTAGAGACACTCGATCTTGCCGTCCTCGTGGACGAACCCGCTCGACTCGGCCTGCTCGGTGACGACGCGGTTGACCTTCCGGGCGAGCGACTCGAGGTCCGCGAGATCGGCACGGCCGGCGATCCGGTCTGCCTCCTCGCGATCGAGATACCGGTCCGATTCCTCGTACTTCGTCGAGAACTCGACGATCGGCTCCTCGAGGTCGACGGCCTCGTCGGGCCACGCCTCGAGAGCGAGGCCGTGGTCGGCGGGGTCGGTCCGTCGACGCAGGCTCGAGCCCTCGGGCACGCGGTTTCGAAAGACGATCTCCAGGGGGATCAGGTAGTTCCCTCCACCGACCTCGTGGTAGGCGTCGTAGTCGTACTCGCGGCCGTCGTGGGGGAGGTCCGGCACCCGCGTGAGGTCGATAGCCATCGCCGTCGGCGGGGTTGAACGCCCCGCCAACGGGCCGTGTTCGTCGCCCTCTCCCACCCCGCGGTAGTGGGTCGGGACCCCCGCCCCCTCCAGGCGCTCGAAGTTGAACGCGCCCATCGTACAGAGGCTCGCTCCCTTCCGTGGCACCTCGTCGGGCATCGGCCCCCAGTCGAAGACGGAGTAGGCGTCGGTGAAGACGAACGCACCCCGTCCCAGCGCGTCGGCGGTCGGCTCGCGGTCGATTCGGAACCGTTTAACGCTCGTCATCGTCCCTCCCGCGGTTCATGCGGGTCGTCGTTCGGGCCGCGTCATGAAGGTTTCCCGTTCGCGTCACGGGCCGCCCGCCCTCCTGTAAGCACGTGTATAATAATGACCGTTTGATACGAACGACGAGTATGGGTACCGTACCGTGTCCCGACTGCGTCGTCGAGGGAATCGAGATGCCGCTGATGATCGACGGCGAGTGTCTCCGCTCCGCCCACGACTCCGTCTCCGAGGCCGACCCGCCGTCACCCGCGATGCGCTGGTGGATCGACACCGGCCCTCTCGACCCGTTGACTTCCGCCTTCGCGCCCGATCGACGGTAGGTGAGGGTCGGTTACACGTTCGCGGTCGGTGACGACGTCCAACACCGCTTTCGGCCTCGCCGGCCTGGCTCCGTCATGGACGAGACGCTCGACCGGCTGGCGAGCGCGATTCGCCGGGCCGACTCGACGGTCGCGCTGACGGGCGCGGGGGTCAGCACCGCGTCGGGGATCCCCGACTTCCGCGGCGAATCGGGGATCTGGGGGACGCGGTTCGACCCCGCCGACTTCCGCATCGGACGGTTCCGCTCGGATCCGGCGGGGTTCTGGACCGATCGACTCGACCTCCACGAGGCGATGTTCCCCGGCGAGGTCGAGCCCAATCCCGCCCACGAGGCGCTCGCGGAACTGGAGTCGGCGGGCCGTCTCGACGCCGTGATCACCCAGAACACCGACGGGCTCCACCAACGAGCGGGCTCCGAGCGCGTTCTGGAGCTCCACGGCAACGCTCGGCGAGTCGTCTGCATGGACTGTGAACGTAAATCGGACGCCGCCCCCGTCCGGGAGCGCGTTCGCGACGGCGAACGGCCGCCGCGGTGTGAGTGTGGCGGACTCCTCAAACCCGACGTAGTGCTGTTCGGCGAGTCGCTGCCCGAGGCGATCCTCGCGGACGCCCGGCGGCGTGCGAGCGAAAGCGACGTCTTCCTCGCGATCGGCTCCTCGCTCAGCGTCGAGCCGGCGGCGTCGCTTCCGCGGGCCGCATCCCGGCGGGGAACGCTCGCGATACTCAACCTCGATCCGACGCCGCACGACTCGCTGGCTGCTGTCGTGGTGCGGGCGGACGTGACCGAGGCGCTGCCCGCGCTGGTCGAACGCCTGTCGTAGGCCGCCCCTGGTTTTATGGTCACGATCCACACACGGCAGGTATGACACGCGGCGTCCTGCTGCCGAACGTCTCCGAGTCGGCGTCCGAGGTCGCGACGCGAATCGAGGCGCTGGGCTACGATGCGATCTGGACCGGCGAACTGTGGGGAACCGACGCGTTCGTCCAGCTGACGACGCTCGCGGCCCACACCGAGGGGATCGCGCTCGGGACCGCCATCGCCAACGTCTTCTCGCGCTCGCCGGCCGTCCTCGCGAGCGCCGCGGCGGCGCTCGAGGAGCGCTCGTCGGGCCCCGTCCGGCTCGGGGTCGGAGCGAGCACCCCGAAGGCGATCGAGGACCTCCACGGGTTCGAGTACGACCGGCCCATCCGTCGAATGCACGAGACGGTCGAGCTGGTGAAGGCCTACACCGCGGGCGACGGGCGCGTCGAGTACGACGGCGAGTGTTTCTCGACCCGGGACTTCCCGGCGCTCGAGGCCGACGTGTCGGTCTACACCGCCGCTCTCGGGCCGGCCGCACGCCGGGCGACGGGTCGGGTTGCCGACGGCTGGCTCCCCCACAACATACCCTTCGAGGGGCTCTCCGGGGCGTTCGAGACCGTCTCGACGGCGGCTCGCGAGGCCGGACGCGACCCCGAGGGGATCGAGGTCGCCCCGTACGTCCCGGCGGCGGTCGCCGAGGACACCGAGGAGGCACGCGGCGTCGTACGCGGCCACCTCGCCTACTACGTCGGCAGCGGCGAGGGGTATCGCCGGGCGGTCGGCGAGCGGTTCCCGGAGGAGGTAGACCGGATCGCCGAGGCCTGGCACGCCGGCGAGCGCGGGCGGGCGCGTGAGGAGGTTACCGACGAGATGGTCGCGGCGTTGGGAGCGGCGGGAACGCCCGACGAGGCGCGCTCGCGGCTCTCGGCGATCGAGGGGCTCGAGACGGTCGACGAGCCGATCGTCGTCGTGCCGTCGAACGCGGACGACGCGACGGTCGAGCGCACGATCGAGGCGCTCGCCCCGTAGACCGCGGACCTCAGACGATCTCGAGGATCTCGCGCAGGTCGGTCAGGCGGTGATCGACGGCCGGTCCGTCGTCGGCGCCGTAGGCCGCCGTCCGCATGCCCGCGCGCTTCGCCCCTTCCATGTCGTGGGGGTAGCGATCCCCGATCATCAGCGAGCGCTCGGGTTCGACCCCGGCGGCGTCGAGCGCCGCCTCGAACATCGCGGAGTCGGGCTTGGTCCGACCGACCATCTCGGAGGTGGTGATCGAGTCGAACCGGTCGAGGACGCCGAACGTCTCCAGGATTCGCCGCCCCTCCGCGGTGTCGACGTCGCTGATCACGCCCAGGTGGAGATCGCGCTCGGAGAGGGCCTCGATGGTCTCGACCGCGCCGGGGTTGGCTTCGATCGACTCCCGGAGGGCGCGTTCGAATATCGGCTCCCACTCATCGGCCGGGACGTCGCCGACCGCGGCCATCGCCCGCTCGTAGCCCTCGCGAGCCGAGCGGAACTCGGTTCCCTCGCGCTCGCGGAAGTGGGCGCCGAGCTCCGCGCGCCAGGTCTCGAGCACCGCGTCGGGATCCCCGAGTTCCCGGCGTTCACAGAGCTCCGCGACGAACCGTTCGTGGGCCGTCCGAACGGAGGAGCTGTCGAGGATCACGCCGCCGATGTCCCAGAAGGTCGCGTCCATGCGCGTGGGGTGCTACCGACGGCCGTTGCATATTCCTGTCGGTGGACGGGCTCGTCCGCCGAGGCCGCCGACGAGACGAACCGAACGCGGCCGGGACGATGAGGACCGCACGACCGGTCACCTTTTTGCCGTCGGCCGTTCCCCATAGGGTGATGGCCGTCGAGCCCGAAACCGCCCGCGAGTTCGCGTTCGATCACCGTGCGGTGACCGACCAGTCGTTCGAGAACGCGCTCGAGAAGGCACGCGCGGGCGATCGGCTCTCGGTTGCGGACGGGACGGAGCTCCTCGCGACGGGCACCGACCACGAAGGGATCGACCCCGAACGAAAGGAACGGGTGCTCGAGGCCGCCGACGCCCGCCGTGCCGAGGTCGTCGGCGAGGAGGTCACCTTCGTCGCGAACCTCAACAACAACGTCACCACGGCGTGCAACACCGGCTGTCTGTTCTGTAACTTCAAGGACACCGCGAGCAACTTCGAGCGCGCCTCGGAGGTCGAGCACCCCGGCTTTACGAAGACGCCAGCCGAATCGAGGGAGATCGTCGCCGACGCGCTCGAACTAGGGATCTACGAGGTCTGTTCGGTCTCGGGGCTACATCCGGCGTTCGCGCTCGACGGCGAACACCTCGAGATCCTACGTAGCGCGGCCGACGACCGCGAACTGAACTTCGAGCCGCCGGAGCGCTACGAGACGGACCCCGGGACGTACGTCGAGCAGATGGAGGCGATGAGCGTCGGCGGCGTCCACCTCCACTCGATGACGCCCGAGGAGGCCTACCACGCCCGCCGGGGGACCGACTGGAGCTACGAGGAGGTGTACAGCCAGCTGGCCGAAGCGGGACTTGACAGCGTTCCCGGGACGGCCGCGGAGATCCTCGTCGACGAGGTTCGCGAGGTGATCTGCCCGGGGAAGATCGGCACCGACGAGTGGGAGCGGGCGATCGAGGCCGCCGCGAACGTCGGGCTCGACACGACGGCGACGATAATGTACGGCCACGTCGAGAACGAGGCCCACCGCGCGATGCACCTGAAGCGGATCCGCGACCTGCAGGACCGTACCGGCGCGATCACCGAGTTCGTCCCCCTCTCGTTCGTTCACCACGACACGCCGCTCTACGAGCGCGGGGTCGTCTCGGGCGGCGCGAGCACCGACGAGGACGAACTGATGATCGCCGTCTCCCGACTGTTCCTCGACAACGTCGAGAACGTCCAGTCGAGCTGGGTGAAGTACGGCGACCAGCAGGGCCTGAAGATGCTCTCGTGTGGCGCGAACGACTTCATGGGGACGATCCTCTCGGAGGAGATCACCAAGCGCGCGGGCGGCGAGTACGGCGAGTTCCGCGACGTCTCAGACCTGGTGGAGATGATCGCCTCGGTAGGAAGAGTGCCCGTCGAGCGCTCGACGGATTATCGAACGAAGCGACGGGTGGAGCTCCACGGCGGTCCGTACGGGCCGATGTTGGGTCCGGAGGCGGACGGGACGCCGATGACGCGATGACCGTTGGAGTACGATATGGTTCCGGTAGGCGATTACCACTGATCGGTGGCTCGGACGGTCAAGAGATCCACTATCCCCAGCCGCCGCAATCGCTCACTCGCCTTTGAGAAAGGCGAGTTTGTAGTACGTGCCGTTGAACGACCACCGGATCCGATCGGACGCCCGCTCCTGAACCTCGCTCACGTCGATCGTCTGTTCGCGCGGACCGTCGACCAGCACCGACCCCTCCTCCGGTCGGTACGTCATCTCCAGCGCGTTCTCGTTGGCGTCCTCGGCGACGGTCAGGAACGTCTCGATCCGGTCGTCGAACTCGACCCACGCCGAGTCCTCGAGTTTCGTTCCTTCCTCCTCCAGCCCACGGGCGTCGAGCGTGACCGGCTCCGCGTGCTCCGGGTTCCAGTCGTAGTGGCGCTGCAGGGCCTCCTCGGAGAGGAACGTCGCGGAACACCGGATACAGTCGAACTCCTCCTCTCCCTCCCGTGGGATCCGCTCTGGTCGTTCCATAGTCGATCGGTGTATTGGGTACCAACTGAGTAATGCTAACCTATGACGCAGCATCATTCTTTCGCCGACATGGCCATCGACCTGTCTAGAACGACGAATTACGATCGAGATAACGTACCGGCTCGCATAGCAACGCTTCTACGGCCGGCAATACGCCTGATTTTGACAACCATCGGACAAGGTCTATCGCGAGAAGCGGTGGGTAGGGTTTGACGGCGGTCTGTAGGGCCACGGCTGGAGCCGAAGGTAGACGGAACGTCGATGACGAGTGATTAACGAACGGATGCCTACGGTAACCCGTGCTACACTGCTGAAAAATAACAGTCGACTGGTGTCGTCAGCTCTTAGAGCTCGCTGACGCTCGACTCGCCGAGAACGGTGACCTGCACGATGAGATCGTCGAAGTTCTGCAGGATGTCTCGAATGTTGTCCTGGATGACCAGACGAAGGACATCGCCGCCGTTCGTCTGGATCAAACGGGAGACTTCGATGTCTTGGAGGATGTTGATATCTCCGCCGTCAGTGGTGATGATCTCCACGTTAATGTCCTGAAGTGTGACGTCGTCAATGACGTCGACGTTGACGTTGTTGAGAACGATCAGACCGCGCACATTGCCGGTCTGTTCATTGACGTTGAGTCGGCTAGTATCGACGTCGAAGTCCCCGGGGTCCTGCGCAGCAGCACTCCCGCTGAATGCCGTAATACCTGTAGCCGCGACGCCAGTCGCGGCGGCTCCTTTCATGAACGTTCGACGGGTTCGCTCGGATGGGTTTTGGTCTGTCATGGTTTGCCTCCGCGCTGGGTCACAGCGCGTACTCGACCCCATGGCCGCTCTGTACTAAAAGCAGGTCCCTGATGAAGTCTACTGTCATGAATTTTCCTGCTTCAAATAACCTCCAGTAGGATAGTAAACATAGTCCATTGTTCACAACACTCACGATCCGTTCGGCGGCACTCGATGCCTCCGTCGGATCGGCGGCAGGCGTGAACGAACGGTCGTCGGGACGTCCATGACGACCTTTGCGACCCGAACGCCCGTCTCGTCGTTTCCTGATCACGTCGTACGGAAGACACAACGCCTATTCTCACCCGGTCCCTGGTGACTCTCGATGATGAACACCACCCACGGGGCGGTCGGCGTCGCGTTGGCCTCCGTCACCGTGGTCCTCCTCCCGGAGTTCGCCGTCGTCGCCGCGGTCGCCGCGCTGCTGGGGAGCGTCTTCCCCGACCTCGACCTGTTCGCCGGCGTCCACCGGCGGACGCTTCACTTTCCCGTCCTCGGCTGGGTCGTCGCCCTGCCCGCGACGGCCTGGGCGGCGCTCTCGCCCTCTGCGGCGAGCGTCAGCGTCGCCTTCTTCTCGCTCGGAGCGGCCGCCCACGCCGCGATGGACGCCGCCGGCGCGGGCCACGAGCTTCGGCCCTGGGATCGGACCTCCGAGCAGGCGGTCTACGCGCACGTCCCCGGCCGGTGGATCGCCCCCCGGCGCTGGATCCGGTACGACGGTGCCCCCGAGGACCTGGGACTGATGAGCCTGGCAACGGTGCCGACGCTGCTCCTCTACACCGGCCCCGTGCGGGCGATCATGCTCGCCGCGCTCGGGATCTCGGCCGTCTACACGCTCATCCGAAAGCGAATGCCCGAGCTCACGCCCGAGTGGCTGAAGTGAGCACCGACCGATAGCGACGTCCCGCCTCGTTCTCGGCCTCGATCGCCTCGCGGATCCGATCGGAGAGCCAGTCCGCCTCGACGTGACGCTCGTAGACGGGCAGGCGTTCCCGGAGGGGAACGCCGCCCGCCTCGGCGATCTCCTCGAGTTCGCGGAGCGCGGGCCACGCGTAGTCGGGGTTGACGTGGTCGTCCGTCACCGGCGACACACCCCCTAAATCGTCGATCCCGCAGTCCAACAGATCCCGGGCCGGCGCGAGGTTCGGCGGCGTCTGGATCGACACCTCCTCCGGGAGGATCGCGCGGGCCATCGCGGTCGTTCGGCGCAGCGTCTCGAGGGTCGGGGAGCCCTCGCGCCAGCGCTGGTTGTTCGAGACCGGCTGGACGATCACCTCCTGGACGTGTCCGTGGCGCTCGTGAAGCTCGCGGATCGCGAGGAGGCTCTCGGCCCGGTGGCGCCACCCCTCGCCGATCCCGACGAGGATTCCCGTCGTGAACGGGACCCCGAGTTCGCCCGCGGTCCGGATCGTATCGAGGCGCTGGCCCGGCGACTTCGCCCGGGGACCGCCGTGGGCCGTGACGTCGGCGGTCGTCTCGAGCATCACGCCCATGCTCGCGTTGACGTCCGCGACCTCGGCCATCTGCGCTGCGGTCTGGTCGCCGGGGTTCGAGTGCGGGAGCAGACCCACGTCGAGGGCGAGTTCGCACATCTCGCGCAGGTACGAGTGGATCGAGTCGTGGCCCCACCTCTCGAGCTGATCGTGGATTTCGGTGTAGCGGCCGTCGGGATCGTCACCGAAGGTGAACAGCGCCTCCGTACAGCCGGCCTCGACGCCGGTCTCGAGGATCTCCCGTACCTCCTCGCGGCTCAGCAGGCTCGCCTCGCCGGGAGGGTCGAAGTACGTGCAGTAGGTACAGGTGTAGCGACACGCCGTCGTCAGGGGGACGAAGACGTTCCGCGCGAAGGTGAGCGCCCCGGCGGCCGAGACGTCCGCGGGCGTGACCGACAGCGCACGCTCGATCGCCTCCTCGTCGATCGAGAGATCGATGCCGTACTCCGCCGTCCCCGGAATCATCGTTCCTCGGTCGACCGCCCAGCGGTAAAAACCCCGCCGTCGGACGCGGCGGACCGGACGCCCGGATTTATACGCGGACCACGCGTCGGACCGTGCATGTCGTCCAGTTCGGTGCTCCTCGAGGAGCACACGTGGCCGGAGGTCGAGGCGGCGCTCGAGGCGGGAACCCGGACGGCGGTGATCGCCGTGGGCTCGATCGAACAGCACGGACCACACCTGCCCCTGGTCATGGACGCGCTCGCGGGCGACGAACTCTCGCGGCGCATCGCCGAACGGCTGGGCGACGCGATCGCGGCCCCCACGATCCGACCCGGCTGCTCGGGCCACCACATGGCGTTCCCGGGAACGATCACGATACCCCCCGAAACGCTGATGGATCTCGTCCGCTCGTACTGTCGGTCGCTCGACGCACACGGTTTCGAACACGTCGTCCTCCTCCCCACTCACGGCGGGAACTTCGCGCCGGTCGAGACGGTCGCGCCCGAGATCGCCCGGGAGATCGACGCGAGCGTGATCACGCTCGCGGACCTCGAGGAGAACATGCGGCTGATGAACGAGGGGCTGCGCGAGGCCGGCGTGGAGTACCAGGAGCCGGTGATCCACGCAGGGGCGGCCGAGACGGCGATCGTCCTCGCGGTCGCGGAGGGACTCGTCCGAATCGACGAGCTCCGCGCCGGTCACGAGGGCGAGGTCTCGGTTCCACGGCTGCTGAACGAGGGGTTCGACGCGATCAGCGAGAGCGGCGTCCTCGGCGACCCCCGCGAGGCGACCTCCGAGGCCGGCGAGGCCATCCTCGAACGGATGACGGACGCGTACGCCGAGCGAATCGAGGCCGAGCGCGACGCCGTCTGAGCGCTCGGCTCCGTGAACTCGTCTTCGGCCGTGACGGACGACGTGTCCTTCAGTTCTGATCGATACCGGCTCGTGAGGCGTCAGCTACCCGTTCGACGAGGCACCCCGCGACGACCATAGCGTTATCTCCCCTATCGTCCTCTCTCGGAGCATGCCGGACACCAAGAGGGGGCGAGAGAAGCAAGCTCGTGACGCGGAGAACCGTCAACGGGAACGGGAGCTCCAACAGGCGCGTGACCGAGCCGACGAGGCGGAGCCCCCGGGCGACGACCGGGACGAGGCGAACGAGGTCCCTCGCGAGGAGGACGAGGGTCCTGACTCGTCCCGTGAGTGTCACCGTCGCGGCTGTACCGAGCCGGCGGCGTTTCTCGTCCTCGAACGCTACCAGGAAGAGACCGGTCACGGTGCCGTCGAGGCGGAGGCCGTCCTGTGCCGGACGCACACCGCCGAGGAGAGCCCCACGAACCTCGACGGCGCCTACCCGGAGTACGTGTTCCGTGTCGAGCCCGTGCCGGGGACGGCTGACACGAACGCGTCGTAACGAGGGAGTTCACCGAGAGGTCCCACGGCTGACGGAAGTGAGGTGTCTCCGAGCCGGTCTCGTCTCTCCTCGGCTCACCTAGTGACGGCGAGGCGACTCTCCCGCTCGACGAGTTCGAATCCCGCGTCGCGCAACCAGTCGGCGGCCGCGCCGTCACCGTGGACGAGCAGCTCCACCAGATCCGAGCGTTCGTCGACGTCGGTCGCGAGTCGGTGGGAGTCGACGACGCCCAGCGAGCCGAGTTTCGCGGCGGCAGCCCGGTGTTTCAGGAACGAACCGCCGTGGTAGTCCGCCCGGAACTCGGAGTGGCGGACGACGAGCGCGTTGGTGCCGCCGCCGCGGCCCGGCGCGATGACGACGTCGCCGGCGGTCGCGAACAGCCGCTCGAGCGAGGCGGGCGTCGCGAGCGGCAGATCCGCCATCACCACGCTCGTCGGGAGGTCGTCGAGCGCCGCGTTCACCGCGGGCGTCAGCGGCCGGTCGTCGACGGTGACCGGCGCGTCGGCCTCGAGGGGGGCGGTCGCGAGCACCTCCGGATCGCCGCCGGCGCCGCGAACCGCCCTGAGGACGTCCGCGAGCATCGCGAGCGCGAACTCGAGGCGTTCCTCGCCGGTGAGGACGTCAGCGAGGCGGGTCTTCGGCCGCTCGGCGGCGACGGGAACGACGACGCGCATTCGAGGCGGGATCGACCGGCGCCGGTATTAAACGGCCGGGTTCAGAAGAGGGGATCGAGTTCGTCGCTCTCGTCGTTGACCAGGCGTTCGAGGTTGCGAGCGCTCCCCGCACGGATCTCCTCGATGTTCTCCTGGGCCTCGATGGCGACGCGTTGAAGCTCGCGGATCCGCGGGACGTCGTTGACCCCCGAGAGCAACAGCACGGCGGAGACCTCGCGGGCCCCGGAGACGGGGTAGTCGCCCCCGCGGACCTCCATGCTGCCGGTCTGCTCCTCGATCCACCTCCGCCCGCGCTCGATTCCCTTCCGGTTGAGATGGCGGGGTGGGCCGGCCATCACCAGCAGGGCGCGTTCGGTCCCCTCGACCTCGCAGGGCAGCGTCAGCCGGCCGAGTGCCGCCTTCCGGACGAGGCTGGTGATCCGGTTGGTCGTGTGGGCACTGTCGATCCCGTCGTCGTTCCCGCGGGTGAAACGCGAGAGCAGTCCGCCGCCGGCCTCCTCGTCCGAGAGAGGTTCTGATGCGTAGCCGACGGTGGAGACGCCCCCGCCCGCGAGGGTGTTGATGATCTCGCTCGAGTCGACGACGCTCTCGGCGACCTCGTCGCCCGCGCTTATCTCGCCGGCGCCGAAGAGGATGCCGAACCGGGTGACGATCTCCTCGTTGATCTCCCGGTAGCCGCTCTCGACCGACTCGCCCGTCTGTCGCCAGGCGTCGTTGTCGAAGACGAGCAGGTTGTCGACCTCGCGGACGAACGTCTGTAGCGACCGAGCGGCGTTCAGCGTGTAGATGCCCCCCTCCTCCTCGCCGGGGAGCACGCCCAGCCCGTAGACCGGCTCGGTGTAGATCCGCTTCAGGTGCTTCGCCAGAACGGGCGCGCCGCCGCTTCCGGTGCCGCCGCCCATCCCGGCGACGATCAGGAACGCGTCGATCTCGTGGGTCGGAATCGCGTCGATC
The DNA here is from genome assembly GCF_037081715.1 of Halalkalicoccus sp. CG83. Lineage (NCBI taxonomy): Archaea > Methanobacteriati > Methanobacteriota > Halobacteria > Halobacteriales > Halalkalicoccaceae > Halalkalicoccus > Halalkalicoccus ordinarius. The sequence goes on along the minus strand of NZ_JAZDDH010000001.1, from coordinate 962,836 downwards.
GCACCCTGGATCTCGTCGACGTCCTCCTCGGCGACCCGCGCGCCCAACTCGTTGTCGGCGCCGACGCCGTGGCCCTTCACGCGCGACTGGCCGATGAGTACGCAGTTCCCGTCGGGGACGTGCTCGAGCCCGAGCAGGTCGGCCCGCGCGGTGTTGACCGCGATCGCCGCGCGGACGACGTCGCTTCCGTGCCGGTCGTCGTGGGCCAGAAAACGGTCGACGATCTTTCCGCCGGCCTGTCCGAATCCGATCATCGCGAGTTTCATAGTATGGACGTGTTCTCCGTTACACTAACAGGTAGCATGTATGATATAAGTTTTGTGATATATAGGGTCGAAACGAACTCCGCGTGATCGAGGGGCGGCCGACGCGGGCTACTCGGTCTCGAGGTTCGGCTCGTCGCCCTCGGCGTCGCCGATGATGACCGTGTTCTCGTTGAGCGTCTTCTGTGCCCGCCGGAGCCGCTCGGAGAGTGCCTGGTGGGAGACGCCGAGCTTCTCGGCCAGCTCCGCCTGGGTGATCCCGCGGGGAACGTCGTAATAGCCGAGCTTCGTCGCCGCGGCGAGCGTCTCCTGCTGTTCGTCCGAGAGCCCGAACCGACCCTTTCGTTCGTCGTCGAGCTCGTAGATTCGAACGACGTCGAACCGGAGTCCGTGGTCGTCGGCGAAGTCGTAGGTCCGCGAGAGCGAGTCCCGGTCGGGAAAGAGCACCCGGACGTGCCAGCCGTCGTACTTGCCGCGGGCGTGGAGGATCGTCCCCTCCTCCTCCAGAAGGATGTGGATGACCATCTCGATCGAGTCGACCCACTCCATTCGGTAGAGCTGATCGCCGTCGACCCTCGAGATCAGCTCGTACTCCTCGACGGTCTCGTCGGTCGAGAGCGTCTCCTCGAGCGCGTCGGGGTCGTCGGCCGTCAGCCAGGCAAAGGGCATCACCCGACCGTGATCGTGGGCGACGAGCCGTTCGATCTCCACCTCCAGATCCGAGAGCTCCCGGAACGTCGGCCCCAACGCGAACTCGTCGGCGGGGATGTTGAGCTCCGCGATCGTACCCATACCGGGTTCTCGAAGCAGGGGAGTAAAAGCGCCCCGCTATCGAACGCCGAGGTACTCCTCGAACGTCGTCATCTCGCTCTCCGAGACGCCGAACGCGTCGACGTCGTTGTCGGAGACCCGGTTGTCCGCCTTGAGTCCCCTGAACTGGTCGGGGCCAAGTCGCAGGCCCGGGACGACCCCCATCACGCTCATGCCGACCTTCGACAGCGACATGGGGAGCGGGACGATCGTAACGCTCCGTCCCTTCGATTCGAAGACGAGTTCGGTCATCTCGCGCAGGCTGTACACCTTCGGGCCGCCGAGTTCGTACGTCTCGTTCGCACGGTCGTCGTCCTCGACGCCGTCGGCGAGCATCGGCGCGAGGTCCTCGACGTGAATGAGCTGGAAGAACGTCCGCTCGCCGCCGCCGGGCAGCGGATAGAGGGGGCCGACCGGGGCGAACATCTGCTTCAGCTTCGTCGTGTACCCGACGATCTCGTCGCCGTCGCCGAAGACGATCGAGGGACGATAGATGACGTACTCGAGGTCGGCCCCGCGGACGATCTCCTCGGCGCGGGCTTTCGCACGGTGGTAGGACGTCAGATCCTCGTCGCCCGTTATGAGGCCGCTCATCTGGACGAATCGCCTGATGTCGGCATCCTCGGCCGCGTTGAGGAGGTTTTCGGTTCCCCCACGGTGGACGCGATCGTGCATCTCGTTGCCGCCCTCGGGTTCCCACAGCGGCGAGAGCGCGACGAGGTTGACGACGGCGTCCTGGCCCTCGAGCGGCGTACGGAGCGAATCGGGGTCGGTGACGTCGCCCTCGACGACCGTCACTCCCTCGGGGACGACGCTCGCGTCGGGCGAGCGCGCGAGCGCGGTTACGTCGTGGCCCCGGTCGTGAAGCTCGGTGCAGAGGCGTCGTCCGATGAATCCCGTCCCGCCGGCTACGAGCACCTTCATGGCGGGATCTTATGCCCGATTCGCCCTAAAGCTACTCACTTCACCGGGGTCGGCGACTCCGACACACTATACTGTGCCTTCCGCGAACGCCCGGTATGCTCGTCACTCTCGAGGGCCTCGACGGCAGCGGCAAGACCACGGTCTGGGAGGCGCTCCGGGACGCACGTTCCGACGCCGTCTTCACTCGCGAGCCGACCGACTCGTGGTACGGCGAGGCGGTCTCCCGGTCGATCGCGGACCCCGACGCCGACCCGCTCGCCGAACTGTTCCTCTACACCGCGGATCACGCCGATCACCTCTCGCGGGTCGTGCGGCCCGCGCTCGACGAGGACCGGCTCGTGATCTCGGATCGCTACTCCGACTCGCGCTACGCCTACCAGGGGGCCGCCTTAGAGGGCGTCGTCGATCGGCCGATGGAGTACGTCCGGGAGGTCCACGCGCCCTTCACCCGGCCGCCGGACCTGACGATCTACCTCGACGTCGACCCCGAGACCGGGGCCGAGCGCAGCGGCGCGACCAACAAGTTCGAGCAGGCGTCGTATCTCGAGTCCGTCCGGGAGAACTACGAACGCCTGCTCGAGGCCGAGCCCGAGCGGTTCGTGCGGATCGACGCGACCCGACCGCCCGGGGCGGTGTTCGAACGCGTCGAGGACGTCCTCGGTTAGCGACCCTGGCGGCGGGCCAGGTCGACCTCCTCGGGCGTGGGCATCCAGAACAGATCGATCGCGTAGCCCAACAGGAGGGGGAGCAGTACCGTCACCATCGCCACGGTGTTGCGGTCGATCCGGCCGAAGACCGGCAGCTGGCCGACGATCAGGAGCGAGATCGTGAGCACCAGGGGAACGAGAAACAGCGAGAAGAGGACCACCCCCATGCGCGTGTCGAGGCGCAGGCGGAAGAACCGGATGAGCACCGACGCGATCACCGTGTGCAGACCGACGACGACGCCGAGCCCGATCACGGCTCCGAGACTGACCATGGAGCGGGTAGGTGACGCCCGTCCTTTGGGGTATCGGAATCGCTTTGGCGTCCCCGCGACTCGGAGCGGGCATGTACCGCGTCATCGACGAACACCCCCTCTCGAAGGCCGGCATCGACGAGGCGACGGCGCGGTCGCTCTATCGCGACCTGGTCCGAACCCGACGGTTCGACGAGCGTGCGGTCGCCCTCCAGCGCCGCGGCTGGATGAGCGGCTATCCGCCGTTCGAGGGCCAGGAGGCCTCGCAGGTCGGCGCCGCCCACGCCATGCGCGAGTCGGACTGGCTCGTCCCCACCTACCGGTCGAACGCCGCCCAGATCGCCCGCGGCGTGCCGATGAGCGACGTCCTCCGGTTCCGGCGGGGCCACCCCGAGTACGCCTCCGGTCACGAGCTGCCGATCCTCCCGCAGTCGGTACCGATCGCGAGCCAGCTCCCCCACGCGACGGGGCTGGGGATGGCGATGAACTACGCCGACGACGACGCGGCGGTGCTCTGCTGTTTCGGCGACGGCGCGACCAGCGAGGGCGACTTCCACGAGGCGCTCAACTTCGCGGGCGTCTTCTCGACGCCGACGGTCTTCTTCTGTGAGAACAACGGCTGGGCGATCTCCATGCCCCGGGAACGCCAGACCGCGAGCGAGTCGATCGCGATCAAGGCCGACGCCTACGGCTTCGAGGGCGTCCAGGTCGATGGCAACGATCCGCTCGCGGTGTACGGCGTCGTGCGCGAGGCGCTCTCCGCGGCGCGTGCGGGCGAACCCGTACTGGTCGAGAGCCTCACCTACCGACAGGGGGCCCACACCACCAGCGACGACCCCTCGCGCTATCGCGACGAGGAGGACCTCCCCGACTGGCGGACGGCCGACCCGCTCGAACGCTACGAGACCTACCTCCGCGAGGAGGGTGTGATCGACGACGCTATCATCGAGACGATCGCCGAGGAGACCGAGGAGGAACTCGCCGAGGCCATCGAGCGGGCCGAGTCGGGCCCGGCGGCCCGACCCGAGGACGTGTTCGACCACGTCTACGAGTCCGGAGACCCGCGGCTCGAGAAGCAGCGCGACCGCCTGCTCGAGTTCCTCGCCGAGCACGACTCGCGGCGCCCGCGCTAGTCGAGCGAGATGTACGTCTTCGTGTCGGCGATCCCGTCGAGCCCCTGGATCCCGGAGGAGGCGGCCTGAAGCACCTCGTACACCTCGTCGGTCTCGACCTCGGCGATGATGTCGTAGTTGCCGGCGACGATGTGGGCCTCGGTGATCGCCTCCAGTTCGCGGGTGGCCTCGACCATCTCCTCCGACCTGCCGGCGCCGGTCTTCACCATGACGAATGCGTGAACCATCGACTGTGTGATACTCTACCATGGATCAAAAACCTTTGCCCGGCGGAGGGACAGGGTAACATTATTCACACACCCCGGCGTAGGGTGGGCCATGCGATTCATCATCGGCGGCGGAGGCCGAGTGGGGCTGCGCACGGCGCGCGTGCTCTCCTCGGAGGGCCACGAGGTCACCATCGTCGAGCGTGATCCGGACGTGGCCGACCGCGCGAAAAACGAGGGGTACGAGGTCGTCGAAGGGGACGGTTCGCGCGAGACGGTGCTCGAGGACGCGGGGATCGCCGAGGCCGACGCGTTCGGCGCGCTCACGAGCGACCTCAACACCAACTTCGCCGCGTGTATGATCGCGAACCACCACGGCTGTCGGACGGTGATGCGGATCGACGAGGACTACCGCGAGGAGATCTACCGCGAGTACGCCGACGAGGTGAACGAGGTCATCTATCCCGAACGCCTGGGCGCGATCAGCGCGAAGAACGCCCTGCTCGGGGGGAACGTCCGGGCGATCGCCGACATCGCCCAGCACCTACAGGTGGTCGAACTCACCGTCCAGCCCGACTCGCCGATGCGGGGCTACACGCTCAGCGAGATCGAACTGCCCGCCGACGCGACGTTCCTCGCGTTCGGCAAGAAGGACCGGCCGATGGAGATCCCGTCGCCCGGTCAGTCGCTCGAGGCCGGCGACCGCCTCGCGGTACTCGCGGACTTCAGCGTGCTCGACGACGTCCGACAGCTGATCGTCGGCGACGGCAACCGCGCGGCCGCAGGAGGTGTCTGAACCATGGTTACTGCATACGTCATGATCAAGGCGAACACGGGAGAGGCCGACCGACTCCGGGACTCGGTCGAGGAGATCGAGGGCGTCGAGAGCGCCCACATCGTCGCCGGTGACGTCGACATCATCGCGAAACTCGACGTCGACTCGCCGGCACGGGTGAAGGAGATCGCTGCCGACGGGATTCAGGGGATCTCCGGCGTCGAGGACACCCAGACGTACATCGCGATGGACTAAACCGGCCCGCCCTCGTCGTAGTTCTGCGTCGCCCGATCCAGCAGCGACGCGGCCGGTTCCCGGTAGTCGTAGCCCGGAATCAGCCCCTGCATCCACGTCCCCTCGACGTACTCGACCAGCGCCTTCGCGTTCTCGGCCGCGCGATCGGGACGGTCGCTGGTGAACGTCATCTCGACGCGTACCGACTCGCCCTCGCGGCGCACCTCGGGGACGATCGGCTCCAGCCCCCGGCCGGCCTGGTGGGGTTCCTCCAGACGGCGCTCGAACGTCTCGAACCAGCCCTCCTCGACCACCTCGGCGACCGTCTCGCCCTCCACGACGGCGTCGAGGGTCGGCGGGGTGACGATCACCCGGTAGCTGACGCCCTCTCCGTCCGCCGTGGTCTGGGTCCGAACGCGCGAACCGAGGGGCGTGGTCGTCACCGCGTACCCCTCCGCCTCGGCCTCGAACGCCTCGTGGCCGTCGAACGCTCGCTCCATGTCGTCTGCGTGGGTCACGTCGGAGGGAGGGGATCCGCGAGTAAGGGGGTTGTGCTTACGCGTTCTCGTCGTCGGGGCTTCTGGCCGCGCCCATCGTGTCGACGTCGTAGTTCTCGCGTTCGTCGATCCCCCGGAGGCGCTGGTCGATCCGCGTCTCGAGGTCGTCGGCGCGCTCCTCGTCGACCTCGCCGGCCTCGCGCAGTTCCCGTAGCTCCTCGCGGGCGCGTTCGAGCTGCTCGTGGGCCCGCTCGTCGTCGGTAGTGTCGATCGCGTCACCCAGCGTCGCCTCGATCTCGTCGAGTGAGTCGGCCATACCGGGGGATCGATCCGCGCGTCCCTATAGATGGGGGATCGACCCCGAAGAGGAGAACGAGCAGCGCCCCCTCGAAGTCGAACGACCGCCTGGTCGCTTTCACCGCCCCGCCGGTTCGGAAGAACACTCTTCTACGCCAGCACCGAACGGCGCCGTATGACGGACACCGCCTGGGACGCCGTCGACAGGGCCATCGTCCACCGGCTCCAGCAGAACGCCCGAACCACGATCACGGACGTCGCGGAGGCGGTGAACGTCTCCGACAACACGGTCCGCAACCGGATCCGACGGCTCGAGGAACGGGGAGTCATCCGGGGCTACCGCGTCGACGTCGACTACAACCGGATCGGCGTGCAGCACCACTACCAGTTCGTCTGCACGGCGAGCGTGAGCGAGCGCGAGGCCCTGGCCGACGAGGCCCTCGAGGTTCCTGGCGTGATCGAGGTCCGTACGCTCATGACCGGGACGCGGAACGTCTACGTCACGGCCGCGGGCTCCGACAACGACGACATCACCCGGATCGCGATGGCGCTCGACCAGTTGGGGCTGGGGATCGAAGAGGAGGACCTCATCCGATCCCAGACCCACCAGCCCCTCGACGGCTTCCGTCGACAGGAGAACCAGTAGCAGACTTCGAGAAACGCAGTCCTCTTATACTGAAGGATAAGTTTTTATAATTATTGATGCTATGGGAGGTGATGAAACGCAGTCGGTCGGTCGAGACCACCCTGACCGAAGACGTCAACGCGAGCGAGAGGATCCTACGGACCATCGCCGGCGTGGAGGGAATGGACCCGATCGAACTCACCCCGCCGCTCTACTCGGTCGTCGACCCCGAGGCGCTTGACGCGTTCGTCGAGTCGCTTGGCGAGCGATCGGGATGGATCGAGTTCGATTACCGAGGCTACCAGGTGACCGTCGACGGCGCCGGCGGCGTCAGCGTTCACCTCGTAGATGCGGACGAGACGAGCGGGCCCTGAGCCTCGACGCAGCCGGTCCGGAACCCGACGTCCATCCGTCGCCCGATTCGCCGAAGGGGAGATCCGATCGTGACAGATCTCCGTACACCACCGTTTTGTGAGTCCGTCGGATAGGTCTCGACATGGTCGACTCACGCGCGCAGGGCGGTAACCCGTCTCGCTCCGTCGGACTCCGGAGTGCTGCGTCCGGCTGGCCGGCATCTCGATCCGGCCGAAGGACGGTCGTCCTCCCACGCCGACCGACGGACGTCGGAGGAATCGAATGGTAGACGTCGCGTTCTCGGTTGGGGGGATCCTCCTCGCGCTCTTTCTGGTGATCCTGAACGGCTTCTTCGTCGCCTCCGAGTTCGCCTTCGTGCGGATCCGCTCGACCACCGTCGAGACGCTCGTCGAGGAGGGAAGGACGGGCGCCGCCGTGCTGGAGGAGGCCGTCGACAACCTCGACGACTACCTCGCGACCACGCAGCTCGGGATCACGATCGCCTCGCTCGGACTGGGCTGGGTCGGGGAGCCGGCCATGGCGGCGCTCATCGAGCCGGTTCTCGAGTCGTTCCTCCCCGAAAGCGCGATCTCCCTCGTCGCGTTCGCGGTCGGATTCGGGTTCATCACCTTCCTCCACGTCGTCTTCGGGGAGCTGGCGCCGAAGACGATCGCCATCCAGAAGGCCGAGCGGATCTCGCTGCTGGTCGCCCCGCCGATGAAGTTCTTCTACTACCTGTTCCTCCCGGGGATCATCGTGTTCAACGGCACCGCCAACTTCTTCACCCGGATGGTGGGCGTCTCGCCCGCCTCGGAGACCGACGAGACGCTCAGCGAGGAGGAGATCCTGCTGGTGCTCGGGCGGTCGGGCCAGCAAGGCGCCGTCGACAAGGAGGAGGTCGAGATGATCGAGCGCGTCTTCGATCTGGACGACACCGCCGTCAGACAGGTCATGATCCCGCGTCCTGACGTAGTGAGCGTCCCCGCCGATCTCACCCTCTCGGAGCTCCGCTCGACCATCGTCGAGTCGGGTCACACCCGTTATCCCGTTCTGGACCCCGAGAACGACGACGAGATCGTCGGGTTCGTCGACGTGAAGGACGTACTGGGGGCGACCGAGGCCGGCAGGGACGGGTCCACGGCCCGCGACCTCGCCCGCGATCTGATCATCATTCCGGAGACGGGCCGAATCGACGACCTGCTCGAGGGGTTCCAACGCGACCGGAGCCAGATGGCCGCGGTGATCGACGAGTGGGGTGCCTTCGAGGGGATCGTGACGATCGAGGACGTCGTCGAGGAGCTCGTCGGCGACCTCCAGGACCAGTTCGACGTCGACGACCACGAACCCTCGATCGAGCGTCTCGACGGCGCGTACCTCATCGACGGAGGCGTCTCGATCACGACGGTCAACGAGGCGCTGGACGCCGAGTTCGAGCGGACGGAGTTCGAGACCATCGGAGGGCTGGTGTTCGATCGACTGGGTCGTGCGCCCGAGGTCGACGACGCCGTCTCGGTGAACGGCTACCGGCTGACGGTCGAGGGCGTCGACGGGGCACGGATCTCCTCGGTCGTGGTCCAGGAGGAGTCCGCGGGGGCCGAGGAGTCGGATTCGTCCGGTTAGCGGATCCAGTCGGTCGCCGAGTCCGTTCGGATGCTCGACGGCGCGCACACCGCGGGGGAAACCGTCCCGAACGGCCGCCGGTTCCGTGGACCGTCCACCCAGGATGCGCGATCGTGTCATCCCAGATAACGTCCTACACGAGGTCGTACCATCACGAAGCGGCTCGACTGCGTGATCGAGGGGTGCCATGCGATCATCGGGGTGAGAACGAGGAGACGGTCATGGCACGAGCCGGAGCAGACGCCGAGGAGGCGCACCCCGAACTCGACCTCGACGAGGAGACGACGGAGACGACCAGATCCGCCATTCAGGACGTCTGAGCGTCCGATCATCCCGACCGAGGACGACGGACGGCGACGAGAACGGAGACTCGTTGCTCCCCGTCAAGAACGGAAGCGACGGACGGACCGGAGCCGCTCGAGGACCCGATACCCACCCCGCGACTTCCCGGCGGACGCCCTCGCCCTCGTCCTCGTTCCAGTCTCTCGACGTCGAGCGAACTCGCCCTCCTCACTCCCCTCCTCGGGCAGCGACCAGTTCGGTTTCGAGCCGGACGGCGTTGGTGACGTTGTCCATCAACGGCGAGGTGGCCTCGACTCGCTGCCGGAGTTCGGCGAGTTCCTCCTCCGATGCGTCCGCGTCCACGTGGACGGTACAGCTCACGGAGTCGTACCCCGCGCGGACCTCCTCGTCGATGCCGAGGAATCCCCGAAGGTCGACGTCGCCTTCGAGCTCGAACCTCAGTTCGTCGAGTTCGATGTCCATGGCCGCGGCGTTCGCCGCGTAACCGACGCTCAGACACGAGCCGATGGCGGCGAGCAGGAGCTCTACTGCGTTTGGCGCCGTTCGTTTCCCGAGGATCTGTTCCGGTTCGTCCCCCTCGATTCTGAACTCCCGGGTGTGGATTCGTTCTCCGGCCTGATCGAAGTCGTCGATCGACGTCACACACTGCAGGCCGTCGGTCCACTCGGTCTCCGCACGGAACCTGAACCGACCGGCCGCCGGTTCCTCGGTTATCGTTTCGACCGCTCGGCCGAGCTGCGCTACGTCTACTCCGTTCTTAATTGACATGGTCCCTCGTCCCTCCGCGAACGCCGGCCGGACCCGGGTCGATCGTCCGATCCGTGCGGTCGCCGTACGGGAGCCCGATCTCCGGATCTCCCGCTAGATCACCACGAGCGGGAGGAGGATGTAGGCATCCCCTGGGATCCGTGCAGCCGACGAACGGCGGGCATCGGCTGCAACTGAGATCCCCGGCCGAACGGACGGGCGGTTCGCGTGTCGGTCGGTACGTCGACCGGGTCCGAGGTACGGGCACTGGAGGCGGCGATGCGGCGACGAGCCGTGGACGGAACGTGCCCCTTGACCGCGGTCATCCGTACCGACTCGGTCACTCCGCGACCATCTCGCGAGCGAGCGGTCGCGCCTCGCGTCGATGGGACTCATAGGTTGACTCGGCCCACTCGCGTACCTCCGGTGCGTCGGTATCGAACAGCACTCGTACGATCCCGCTGTCGGGATCGTATCCGCTGATCCCGACTCGGTGCTCGAAGATGCTGATCCCGTAGGCCGGCACGTCGTCGTGCAACAGAACGGTGAGGTTGCCGCCGTCGAGGGGGTCGGAACAGTGCTCGGGATAGCTCGAGAGGACGCGGCGGGCGACGCTGGGTGGATCGATGATCTCCGTCCGCATACCGTCGACGATCCGTTGGCGGAGTTCGTCACGACACGGTTCCAGCAGGGCGACGTCGAACCCGACGAAGCGAAACCGCTCCGACTCCTGGAGCAGCGACACGAATCGGTTCACCGGGCAGTACGGGTCGTCGACCTCGGCGACCGTCACGACCGCGTCGGAGGTCGTCTCGATGCTGAGACCGATCCCCTCGATCGGGAGCAGATGCCAGACGTCGCGTAGCTCCTGTTCGGTCTCGATTCGGTCGATCAGTTCCCTCATTCCCGCAGCCACGAATCCACCCAGTTGCGTCGCCTCGTACCGGTGCCCCTCCCTCCGTATCCACCGGCGCCTCTCGAACTCACGCAGCATGCGCCCGATCGTGGACCGTGACGCTCCGGTCATCGAGCGGAGTTCTCCTCTGGTTCGAGGTCGTTCAGTCAGCGCATCGAGCGATGTAACGCGGTGTTCGGATCTCGCCAGGAACTCGATCTCGTCGAGCGGTGACTCTCTGGTACTTGGTGTCATGATGGACGTACGAGTATATCACTATTAGCCGTTCGGTTTTCCGGGAAAAGAGGTTCTTCACTCGAGACGGTTGGACGGGCCCCGCCTTCCCCGTCGGGATCGGCCAGTGACTCCGCTCGAGGCGTAGCCGTCCATCGCGTTCGAGGGGAGTCGACCACCAGCGGCCGGAACGCCGGGTGAGGGCTTCCCGGGGACGCCACTCTCCGGCCGAGCGACACTCTTCTACCATCTAATGGTAACGAAAGGATTTCATTGCCATTTTGGGGCAACACTTATCCGTCTCAGGACCCTCCCTCTGAATGCGAACCGGGCGTCGCACCCACGAGCGAACCATCGACGCCCGACCGAAACGCTACAACACACTAACCATGACGAACGCAACCACACCGATCCAGGCCGCCTTCGAGATGCAGCGAGAATCGATCAAGCAGACCCAGCAGCTCTTCGAGCAGAGCCTCGAACTCCAGCAGAACGCCCTCGAGGCGTTCATGCACAACGGCATCAGCGCCCAGCGATCCGCCCAGAAACAGGGTACCGAGCTCTTCCAGCAGCTCGCCAACGCCCAGTACGACGCCATCGAGTCGGCCGTCGACGAGGACGAGATCCGCTCGGCGGTGGACGAGCAGTTCGAGCAGAACGCTCGACTCACCCAGCAGCTCCTGAACGCCCAGTTCGAGCAGGGCGCCGAACTCATCCAGCAGCTGTTCAACGCGCAGTACGACGCCGTCGAGTCGGCCGTCGACGACGAGCAGTTCCGCTCGGCGATGAACAGCCAGCTCTACGACTTCGAGGCCGCCCAGGAGGAGGCCTGGGACGAGTTCGAGTCCGAGTTCGTCGCGGCCTTCAAGGAACTGGGCGCTCAGCAGCAGCGCGTAGTCGCCCAGTCGGTCGACACGTTCCTCGACGCCCAGCAGGACGCCGAGCAGCAGACGATCCAGGGCGTCCAGCAGGCTCAGAACGCCGCCCAGACCGCCCAGCAGCAGACGCAGCAGGTCGCCGAGACCGCTCAGCAGCAGGGCGAGCAGGTCGCCCAGACGGTCCAGCAGCAGACCCAGCAGGTCGCCGAGAGTGCGGCCGAGGGTGCAGAGGAGATCGCCGAGGAGAGCGCCGAAGCGGCCGAACAGCAGACAGAGGTCCAGGTCGACGCCGCCGAGGACGTCGCAAGCGAGAGCGCGGACGTCGACATCGACGTCGAAGACGAGGACGACGGTCAGGAGCTCGAGTCCATCGAGGGCCTCGGCCCGACGTACGCCGACCGACTCCGCCAGTACGGCATCCAGTCGGTCGAGCACCTGGCGCAGGCCGACGGCGAGACGGTCGCCGACGCCGCCGAGATCTCCGAGGAGCGCGCGGGCGAGTGGATCACCAGCGCGCAGTCCCAGGCCTAATCCGACACGCGCGAGCTTCGCTCCCTCGACCGGGACGACACACCGTTCTTCTTATACTTCAGCGGATAGCGGCCGCTCTCGATCCCGGATCGGTTTTCGATCGGTCTCGAATCGATTCGGTTCGCGAACCAGCGATCCCGGGAACGATCCCGAACACGTGTTGAAGCTACCGGCTTGCCGCCTCATTCGCCGATCGGTTCTGGCCCGTCGTCGTTCGAGAGCTCAGTACGATGTCCTCGGTTCCATCAGGAATCGATCCGGGCGATCCTGACGGTCGGACCTACTTCTCACCACCGCCGAACAGATCAGCGAACGCGTCGGCGAACCACCGTTCCGTACCCGAGAACGAGTCCTCGTCGCCTCTCTTCCTCTTGAACTCCTCGTACGTCAACAGCGCCCGGCTCTCGCCGACGTTGGCGCCCGCCAATGCCCCGATACCCGCGACCGTACCCGCGGCCTCCCGACTCACCAAGCCGCCGACCGCCGCGCCGATTGCCGCACCAATGGCTGCGTACTTCGCACGGTTCAGCCGCCGCCTGAGACGATCCATCATGTGCCGTCTTCGCGGAGCGGATGGTTAAACGTGTCCTCTGATGGAACTCCTCCCCCGTCTCGCGGGGTCACGCGACGGTGGCTCTCGGACACCTCGCTCGAGAGTGCCGTGGGGGGCGGTCTCAGGCCGTCGACGGGAGATCCGCCGCACGGATGATGAGCCGTACTCGCGACACGCGGTGCGGTTGCTCGCGGACCTACCGTGGTAGCCCACTATACGTCTCCGGAATCGGTATTATATTACAGACGATGTTTTACAATATTATTGATATCCTTCTAACAAAAATACCAAGTATGGGACGGCGCTACCGTCTGATACGTAGTGCAATGACATATCACATCGGTCGGCGAACGGTACTGAAGGGGGTTGCAGGGACCGGACTTACACTGACCGTCAGCGGGATCGCGTCGGCTAACGAACGGACTCGATATCTGGTGCGGGTCGGACGGGATCGTGCCGCTGACCGTATAGAACGAGCAGGATACGAGATCCGAAACGAACTGGCGGCGGGTGAGGTGCTACTCGTAGAGGGTCCTGAGGATAGTCAGGACGACCTGCGGAACGTCCGCGGCGTGCAAATCGCCATACCCGACTTCGAAGTCCGGCTCGAGGACCCCATCGGAGAGCAGGAAGCCGGGGTCACTCGAGACCGGCCGGAGTACTGGGACCTCCAGTGGGACAAGCACGTCACCGACGTCGAACAAGCCCACGACATCGCAACCGGCGACGGAACGACCATCGCCATCCTCGATACGGGAATCGACCATACCCATCCCGACCTTGGGAACGTCAACGTCGAGAAAAGCCGCTCCGTCTACGGCGGCGAACTCCGTCAACATACCGGAGACCCACATTACCACGGTACACACGTTGCCGGTATCGCAGCCGGGACCGGCGAGGAAGGTATCCTCGGAACGGCACCGGATGCCGAACTCATCTCGCTCCGTGTCTTCACGTTTGGGGAGGAGGAACAGCCCGATTTCTGGAGCGACCTTCTGCTCGCGCTCGAATACGCAGCGGACCAGGGAGCCGATGCTGCGAACATGAGTATCGGGACGCTTGAGACGCTTCCGCCACAGGTGAACGCCGGCGGTGTTCGAGGCGTCATGCAGCCGGTAATGCACCATGCCACCCGGCAAGGGACGGTGGTCGTCGCAAGCGCCGGCAACCACGGTGAAAGCCTCCAGCAGGGAGGCACCTTCACGATCCCCAACAGCCTCTCCGGCGTCATGAGCGTCAGTGCGACCGGTCCGAACGACGAACTCGTCTTCTACTCGAACTGGGGAACCAACGAGATCGACGTCGGCGCCCCCGGTGGCGGATACGAAACCCTGGAGAGAACGCTCGATCCGGAGGCAGACGTCGACTGGCCGTACCCGACGAATCTCGTGCTGTCGTCGTTACCGACTGCGGAGGGGGATCCGCGAGTTCCGGGCCGGTACGGATATCTCGGTGGGACGTCGATGGCAGCCCCACAGGTGGTCGGCGCTGTCGCATTGGTGAAGGACGCACATCCCGACCTGAACGCCAAACAGGTCGAAAACGCGATCAAGCAAGGAGCAGACCTCGTTAGAGGACGCGGCGATTCGGAACTCGGCGCCGGACGGCTGAACGCTCACGACGCACTAGAGTGAGGTCCGATCGACCCGTCTTCTGTTCTTAGACTACCGTCGAGATGATTTGAACCCCGCGAGACGGTCGGCCTCGCTCCGCTCGGCCGCTGCGGCTCGCCTGCTCAAATCCCGCGTAACGACTTCACGGCTCGCGGGGGTGGTGAGCACACGCTCGCTTTGCTCGCGGTGCTCACCGAGTTGCTCGCCGTAGAAGTGCGCTGGCTGGGATTTGAACCCAGGTTGTGACCATGGCAAGGTCACGTGATACCACTACACTACCAGCGCCCTGTTGCACGCTTCGGTAGTCCGGAGGCGAGTATAAGGCTTGCGAATCCCGGATGCCGATGCGGGGGCGTCGTCGCTCGGTTTCCAGCGTGTTCGGGCGTGTGAAACGCACGCAGCCGTACGCGAAAACGCCATCCTTTTAGGGTCCCGTACGATATCTTCGTCACAGTCTAGTGGCGAGGCGCGAAAGTGGCTGGCATGACCGTCAGCATACTCGTGCCGTCATCGCTGGTCCGGGAGGCCGAGGACAAACGCGAGGCGACTCGCAAACTCGGCTACGTCGCCCGCGCGGCGACCGTCTTCCGGGCGGACCGCCTGTGTGTCTTCCCCGATCGCGATGGGGAACGCAGGTGGGGTGGCGGGTTCGTCGAAACCGTACTCGCGTACGCCGCAACGCCCCCCTATCTCCGAAAGGAGGTATGGGATACGCGGGACGAACTGGAGTATGCGGGCGTCCTGCCCCCGCTTCGCGCCACGCCACGGACCGGCTCCGGATCGGACGATTCGGGGTCGTTAAGACAGGGAATCGTGACCGAGGTCGGACCTGAAGGGCGCGTACGGGTCAATTGCGGACTGCAACACCCACTCTCGCTCCTCACGCCTTCCGGAATGGAGGTCGAGGAGGGGGAACGCGTGACCGTCAGGATATCTTCGCGACGACCGGTCCGTGCGAAGCTCGAGGACCGGCCCCTCCCGGGGCTGGCCGTCGAGCGCACGGACCTTCCGGCAGCGCTCGGCCGTCCGGACGCGGGCGTCCGCATCGCCACCTCTCGCCTCGGCGAGAGGCTGACGATCGAGCGACTGGGGACGCTCTCGGCGCGCATCCAACGCGACGGAACGACCGTCGCGTTCGGCGCGCCGGGCCGCGGGCTGCCGGAGATGCTCGGAGTGGAGGCCGAACGTGTTGCCGCCGGCGACGGGTCGGCGGAGGCCGTCGAACTCGGATCGGACGCACCCGATCGGTTCGACCTTTGGCTCAACACGATCCCAAACCAGGGCAGCGAGACGGTGCGAACGGAGGAGGCGATGTTCGCGTCGCTCGCCTGCCTGACGCTCACGGAGTGAGACAATGCCACAACCAAGCAGACCACGCAAAGGCTCGTTGGGGTTCGGTCCACGAAAGCGCGCGACGGGCGAAGTCCCGCGCTTCAACTCGTGGCCGGACGATGACGGACAGCCAGCGCTTCAGGGATTCGCCGGCTACAAGGCCGGTATGAGCCACGTGGTGATGGTCAACGACGAGGCCAACTCGCCGTTGGAAGGGACCGAGCAGACGGTCCCCGTCACCATCGTGGAGACCCCGCCCATGCGGGCGGTCGCCCTGCGCGCGTACGAAGACACGCCATACGGGATGCAGCCCAGCGTCGAGGTGTGGGCCGAGGAGTTCGACGACGAGCTCCACCGCGTCCTCGATCTCCCCGAGGAGGCCGACGGTTCGGCCCGCGGGGAGCTCGAGGAGGCCCTCGAGGAGGGGCGGATCGACGACGTCCGCCTCATCACCCATACCTCGCCTGCAGGGATCAAGAGCGTGCCCAAGAAGAAGCCCGACGTGATGGAGACACGCGTCGGCGGCGGCTCGATCGACGAGCGCGCCGAGTTCGCGCTCGAGCTGCTCGACGCCGACGGGACACACGAGATGACCGACGTGTTCCGCGCCGGCGAGTACCTCGACGCGAGCGGCGTCACGAAGGGTAAGGGTACGCAGGGTCCCGTCAAGCGATGGGGTGTCCAGAAGCGAAAGGGCAAACACGCCCGCCAGGGCTGGCGCCGTCGGATCGGCAACCTCGGCCCGTGGAACCCCTCGCGGGTTCGCTCGACCGTCCCCCAGCAGGGTCAGACCGGCTACCACCAGCGCACCGAACTGAACAAACGCCTCCTCGCCGTCGGCGAGGAGGACGACGTCAACCCGGACGGCGGGTTCGTCAACTACGGCGAGGTCAGCGGCCCGTACGCACTGATCAAGGGCTCGCTGCCCGGACCGGACAGACGCCTGCTCCGGTTCCGGCCGGCGGTCCGGCCCAACGACCAGCCACGACTGGACCCCGAGGTCCGGTACGTATCGACCAGCTCGAACCAGGGATAACCAATGCAAGCGAAAACGATCGACCTGGACGGAAACGAGGCGGGCGAGATCGATCTCCCGGAGGTCTTCGAGACGACCTACCGGCCGGATCTGATCAAACGCGCCGTGCTCGCCGCCCAGGCCAACAGAACACAGGACTACGGTAGCGACCCGTTCGCCGGCAAGCGGACGTCGGCGGAGTCGCTCGGCACCGGCCGCGGGATGGCCCGCGTCCCCCGCTCGAACGGACAGGGCCGACGCGTTCCGCAGGCCGTCGGCGGCCGGCGGGCCCACCCGCCGAAGGCCGAGAAGGACCGCACGCAGAAGGTGAACAAGAAGGAGCGACAGCTCGCCGTCCGCTCGGCGATCGCCGCCACCGCGGACGCCGAGCTGGTGGCCGAGCGCGGCCACCGCTTCGAGGAGGACGTCGAGCTGCCGCTGGTCGTCAGCGACGAGTTCGAGGAGCTCCTGAAGACCAAGGAGGTCGTCGCGTTCCTCGAGAGCGTCGGCCTCCACGCCGACGTCGAGCGCGCCGACGAGGGCCGGAAGGTCCGCGCGGGCCAGGGCAAGACCCGCGGACGCAAGTACAAGGAGCCCTCGTCGATCCTCTTCGTCACCTCGAGCGAGGCCGGCCCCTCGAAGGCCGCACGCAACCTCGCCGGGGTCGACGTGGCGACGGCCCGCGAGGTCGGCGCCGAGGACCTCGCGCCGGGGACCCACCCGGGTCGGCTGACCGTATGGACCGAGAGCGCGATCGAGGAGGTGGCCGACCGATGACGGTCCAGCACCCCCTCATCACGGAGAAGGCGATGAACGACATGGACTTCGAGAACAAGCTCCAGTTCATCGTCGACCTCGACGCCACCAAGCCGGAGATCCGCGAGGACATCTCGGAGCGCTACGACGTGACCGTAACGAAGGTCAACACACAGATCACCATGAACGGAACCAAGAAGGCGACCGTGCGGCTGTCGGAGGACGACGACGCACAGGACGTCGCCTCGCGAATCGGGGTGTTTTAGATGGGGCGACGAATCCAGGGCCAACGGCGCGGTCGAGGCGGCTCGACGTTCCGTGCGCCCTCGCACCGCTACAAGGCGAACCTCTCGCACCGACGCGCGGAGGGCGACGTGCTCACCGGCACCGTCGTCGGCATCGAGCACGACCCCGCACGGTCGGCGCCGATCGCCGACGTCGAGTTCGAGGACGGCGACCGCCGGCTGATCCTCGTCACCGAGGGCGTCGGCACCGGCGACGAGATCCAGATCGGCATCAGCGCGGAGATCAAGCCCGGCAACACGCTGCCGCTGGCGGAGATCCCCGAGGGCGTGCCGGTCTGTAACGTCGAGTCGAAGCCGGGCGACGGCGGGAAGTTCGCCCGTTCGAGCGGCGTCAACGCGACGCTGATCACCCACGACCGCAAGGCCGCGGTCGTCCAGCTCCCTAGCGGGGAGGTCAAACGGCTCTCGCCGCAGTGTCGCGCGACGATCGGCGTCGTCGCCGGCGGCGGACGGACGGAGAAGCCGTTCGTGAAGGCCGGTAACAAGTACCACAAGATGAAGAGCCGCGGTACGAAGTGGCCGAAGGTCCGCGGCGTGGCGATGAACGCCGTCGATCACCCGTTCGGCGGTGGTGGCCGCCAGCACCCCGGTCGGCCCAAGAGCGTCTCGCGCGACGCGCCGCCGGGACGGAAGGTCGGCGACATCTCGTCGCGACGCACGGGCAGAGGTGGTAACAAATGAGTTCATCAGACTTCAGAACCGGCCGTGAAGGTGAGTTCACCTATCGCGGCCACACGCTCGACGAGCTACAGGAGATGTCGCTCGAGGAGGTCGCGGAACTGCTGCCCGCTCGACAGCGGCGAAGCATCGATCGCGGCCTCACCGAGGAGAAGCAGAAGCTGCTCGAGGAGGCCCGCGAGCGCGGCGAGGAGGAGACCGCGAACGATCCGATCCGAACGCACCTGCGGGACATGCCCGTCCTGCCGGCGTTCGTGAACAAGACGTTCTCGGTCCACAACGGCCAGAGCTTCGAGCGCGTCCAGGTCAGACCCGAGATGCTCGGGCACTACCTCGGCGAGTTCCAGCTCACCCGCCAGTCGGTCGAACACGGCCAGGCCGGGATCGGCGCGACCCGTTCCTCGAAGTTCGTGCCACTGAAATGACGAGGTGACAAGCATGGGAATCAGCTACAGCGTGGACGCGGATCCGGAGACGACGGCGAAAGCGATGCTTCGGGAGCGTCCCATGAGCCACAAGCACAGCAAGGAGGTCGCTCGCGCGATCAAGGGGATGACCGCCGGCGAGGCCGCGGAGTACCTCGAGGCGGTCGTGAACGAGGAGCGGTCGGTCCCGTTCAAGTCCCACAACTCGGACGTCGGCCACCGAAGCGACATCGACGGCTGGGACGCCGGTCGTTACCCCGAGAAGGTCTCGAAGGCGTTTCTCGACCTGCTCGAGAACGCGGTCGGCAACGCCGACCACCAGGGGTTCGACGGCGAGTCGATGACGATCAGCCACGTCGCCGCCCACAAGGTCGGCGAGTCGCCGGGGCGCAAGCCCCGCGCGATGGGGCGGGCCACCGCGTGGAACACCCCCCAGGTCGACGTCGAACTGATCCTCGAGGACGAGGAGGAGGATAACTGATGGCCGACGAACACCAGTTCATCGAGAACGGCCTCCAGCGCTCGCAGATCGACGAGTTCTTCGCGACCGAGCTCGAGCGCGCCGGCTACGGCGGCATGGAGGTCGCGAAGACCCCGATGGGCACCCAGATCGTGCTCAAGGCCGAGAAGCCCGGCATGGTGATCGGCAAGGGCGGGAAGAACATCCGGAAGGTCACCCGGGAGCTCGAGGAGCGCTTCGACCTCGACGACCCCCAGATCGACGTTCAGGAGGTCGACGAGCCCGACCTGAACGCACAGATCGTCGCCGACCGACTGGCGAACGCCCTGGAGCGGGGCTGGTACTTCCGGAAGGCCGGCCACACCACGATCGACCGGATCATGGACGCCGGCGCGTTGGGCGCGGAGATCGTGCTGGCCGGGAAGGTCACCGGCGCGCGATCGCGCGTCGAGAAGTTCAACCGCGGCTACATCAAGCACAATGGCGAGCCCGCAGAGGAGATCGTCGACGCGGGCCAGGGTACCGCGGTGATGAAGCTCGGCACGATCGGCGTCAACGTGAAGATCATCCCGCCGGGCGCGCGACTGCCCGACGACTTCCAGATCCACGAGGACGCGGACGTCGAGGATCTGGTCGCCGACGCCGCCGAGACCGACGAGGGCGTCGAGGAACTGCTCGAGGACGTCGACGAGGAGGTCGTCGAGGGCGAGGGCGTCGCCGAGAGCGGCGACGCCGCCGAGGAGGGCGCCGTCGAGGCGATCGACCAGGCCGAGGAGACCGGCGTCGACGAGGAGTTCGTCGAGGAGCCCGAAGAGGTCGCCGAGGAGGAGTTCGTCGACGAGGCCGGCGCGGCCGACGACGAGGTGACCGAGGAGGTCACCGAGGAAGTCGACGAGGAGCCCGAAGAGCTCGACGAGGACATCGAGGCCGAGGCAGCGGAGCTGGTGGCCGAGATGGAGAGCGAGGAGGAGGGCGATAGCTGATGGCGATCCTCCACGTCGACGAGGTTCGTGACATGACGCCCGCCGAACGCGACGTCGAGCTCGAGGAGCTCGAGACCGAGCTGCTCAACATGAAGGCGGTGAAGGCGGCGGGCGGCGCGCCGGAGAACCCCGGTCGGATCCGGGAGCTCAAGCGGACGATCGCCCGCGTGAAGACCGTCCAGCGCGAAGAAGGAGATCTAGAGTAGATGGCACTCACACCCGAGACCCTCGCGCGACACGAGCTCAACGGCCTGTGCGTACGGGCCGTCGCCGCCGACAACCCCGACCTCGTCGGGATCGGCGGGCGCGTCGTCCGCGAGACGACCAAGACGCTCTCGATCCGCGAGGGATCGCGGGTGTGTCAGGTGCCGAAGTCGGGCACCGTCTTCGAGTTCGAACTCCCCACAGATGAAGCCGCGACCGCCCGAGAGGGGGTCGGGATCGCGTCCGAACCGCGTGCCGACCGGCACGACGGCGACGGCGCGACCCACGTTACGGTGGATGGCGACAGACTGCTCTCACGACCCGCCCGACGCACGGAAACAACAGGTGATTCGAAATGGCGATAGGATTAGACGTAAAAACACCACCAGAACCGGACGATCCGGACTACGACTACGAGAAGTGTCCGTTCTACGGCGATCTCCCCGTTCGAGGCCAGGTCCTCGAGGGAGTCGTCGCGAGCGCGGACATGGACAAGACCGTGATCGTCGAGCGAGAGTACGACGTCTTCGTGCCGAAGTACGATCGGTACATGAAGCGTCGGTCGCGCGTCCCGGCACACGTGCCGGGCGTGCTCGACCACGTCTCGGTCGGCGATCAGGTAAAGATAGCAGAGACACGACCGCTCTCGAAGACCAAGAGCCACGTCGTCGTCGAGGTCACCCAGGCCGAACCCGAAGTCGGCCCGATCGACCCGACGGTAGAGGCCTCTCCCGACGAGGAGGAGACCTCGAGCGATGTGGAGACCGAGGCCGCCGGAGGTGAGGAGTGATGGAGGCGCTGAAGGCCGACGTCACGAAGGGACTCTCGAAGGGCGCGCTCATCAACTGCGCCGACAACACCGGTGCCCGCGAGCTGAAGCTGATCAGCGTCTCGGGCTATTCGGGCGTGAAGAACCGCCAGCCCCAGGCCGGGGTCGGCGACAAGATCACGGTGTCGGTGACGAAGGGCACCCCCGAGATGCGCCGACAGATCCTCGAGGCGGTCGTCATCCGCCAGCGCCAGTCGATCCGACGACCCGACGGCACGCGCGTGAAGTTCGAGGACAACGCCGCCGTGGTCATCGACGACGCAGAGGAGCCGCGCGGGACCGAGATCAAGGGTCCGATCGCGCGCGAGGTCGCAGAGCGCTTCGGAAGCGTCGCGAGCACCGCGACGATGATCGTATAGAACCATGAGCAGACAACCACGCAAACAGCGAAACCAGACCGCAGACGCGCCGCTACACGAGCGTCACTCGCAGGTCAACGCGGCGCTGGACGGCGACCTCCGCGAGGAGTACGGCGTCCGGCGCACCCGCGTGAACGCGGGCGACACGGTCGAGGTGATGCGCGGGGACTTCGCCGGCGAGACCGGCGAGGTCGTCTCGGTCGACCTCAGAAACGCCGTCGTCCACGTCGAGGACGTCACCGTCGAGAAGGCCGACGGCGAGGAGGTGGCGCGTCCACTCGACGCGAGCAACCTCCGCATCACGGGGCTCGACCTCTCCGACGAGGTACGCGAGGCGCGTCTGGAGGGTGATGACGAATGAGCAAACACCAGAAACGACTGTCAGTACCGAACTCCTGGCCGGTCGAACGAAAGACGGCGAAGTACACCGTGAAGGCCCGCGCGGGCCCCCACGGCGAGAACGGCGTCCCGCTCGTGATCGTGCTGCGGGACGTACTCGGCTACGTCGACTCGACCAAGGAGGCGAAGTACGCCGCCAACGAGGGCAACGTCCTCGTCAACGGCGAGCCCGTTCGTGACGTGCGGCGTCCGATCGGGATGTTCGACATCCTCGGGTTCGCGGAGCGCGAGGAGTACTACCGCGTGTTCCCCGACGAGGGCGGACGCCTCGCGCTGACGCCGATCGACGCCGAGGACGCCGACGGCAAGCTCGGCAAGATCGTCGACAAGCGCCAGGTCCCCGGCGGCCAGACGCAGCTCCAGCTGCACGACGGCCGGAACCTCCGCGTCGAGGACGGCAGCGAGTACTCGGGCAAGGACTCGATCGTCATCGGCTTCGAGGACGGCGAGATCCTCGCGCACTTCGTCTACGAGGAGGGCGCGCTGGTCACTGCGGTTCGGGGCCAGCACGCCGGCGAGATCGGGACGATCGAGGCGATCGAGGTGATCCCCTCGAGCGCGCCCAACACCGTCACCGTCGAGACCGACGACGGCACGTTCGAGACCGTCGAGGAGTACATCGTCGTGATCGACGAGAACTTCGTCGGCGGGGACGCCGCTGCGTCCGATGGGGACGCCGCCGCGACCGACGAGGACGCCGCCGGAGGTGAGGACGAATGAGCGAGTCCGAAGCCGAGGGCGAGGGCGAGTTCCACGAGATGCGCGAGCCCGTCGTCGAGAAGGTCGTCGTCCACATGGGCGTCGGCACCGGCGGGCGCGAGCTCGCGAACGCCGAGGACATCCTCGAGGAGATCACCGGCCAGGAGAGCGTCCGCACGCAGGCCAAACGGACCAAACCCGAGTTCGGCATCCGCGAGGGCGACCCGATCGGCGCGAAGGTCACCCTTCGCGGCGAGAACGCCGAGGAGTTCCTCGAGACCGCGCTGCCGCTGGCGACGCTGTCGGGCAACCAGTTCGACCGAACCGGCAACGTCAGCTTCGGCATCGAGGAGCACACCGAGTTCCCCAGTCAGGAGTACAACCCCGACATCGGGATCTTCGGAATGGACGTGACGATCAACCTCGTGCGGCCGGGCTACCGGGTGAAGAAACGCGACATCGCCTCGCGACAGATCCCGTCGAACCACCGGCTCGACGCGCGGGCCGCGATCGCCTACCTGAACGAGCGGTTCGACGCCGGCATCGGCGACCAGGAGGACGACGAATGAGTGAAAGCGAAAGCGAGACGGGCGAGCACGCCGCGAAGCGCACCGCACAGCGAGAGAAGTGCCAGCGATGTGGCCGCAAGCAGGGCCTCGTCGGCAAGTACGACATCTGGCTGTGTCGACAGTGCTTCCGGGAGATCGCCCGCAACATGGGGTTCAAGAAGTACAAATGACAGCGAACGATCCGTTCAGCAACGCGCTTTCGGGGCTGAACAACGCGGAGAGCGTCGGGCATCTGACGCACACGGTATCGCCCGCCTCGAACCAGATCGGCTCCGTACTCGAGGTCCTCTACGACCGCGGGTACGTCGACGGCTTCGAGTTCGTCGACGACGGGAAGTCGGGTCGGTTCGAGATCGAACTGAAGGGTGCGATCAACAGATGCGGTGCCGTCAAGCCCCGCTACTCGGCGGGCGCCGACGAGTTCGAGAAGTGGGAGAAGCGGTTCCTCCCCGCCCGTGACTACGGGACGCTCATCGTCACGACGAGCCACGGCATCATGAGCCACTACGAGGCCCGCGAACAGGGCATCGGTGGCCAGGTGATCGCGTACGTCTACTGACCATGCCACGAACAGAAATCACACTACCGGAGGAGGTTTCGGCCGAGGTCGACCACCTCGAACTGACGGTCTCGGGGCCGGACGGCGAGGTCACTCGCCGGCTGTGGTACCCGGACGTCTCCGTCTCGACGGGGACGACCACCGTCGAGGAGGAGACCGACGATGGCGAGACCGAGCAGCGCGAGGTCGACGCGGTCCTCATCGAGAGCGACGAGGAGGACGCGAAGACGAAGGCGACGCTCGGCACGTTCGAGAGCCACGTCCGCAACATGATCCGCGGCGTGAGCGAGGGGTGGGAGTACCGGATGGAGGTCCTGTACTCGCACTTCCCGATGCAGGTGTCGGTCGAGAACGACGAGATCGTCATCGAGAACTTCCTCGGCGAGCGAGCGGCGCGACGGTCGTCGATCCACGGCGACACCGAGGTCGAGATCGACGGCGAGGAGCTCGTCCTCCGCGGTCCGAACAAGGAGGACGTCGGCCAGACCGCCGCGGACATCGAACAGCTCACGCGGGTCAGCGGCAAGGACAACCGCGTGTTTCAGGACGGCGTCTACATCGTCGAGAAACCCAAAGGAGGCGTCTAAATGGCCGAAGAAGAAGAGCACGAGGAGACCGAGACCGAGACCGAAGTCGAACAGGAGACCGAGGACACCGAGGAGGCGACCCCCTCGGAGGACGAGCAGGCAGCCCCCGACGACCCGGTCGAGCTGAGCGACATCAGCGGCGTCGGCGACGCGAAGGCCGACGCGCTGCGCGAGGCCGGCTTCGAGACCGTCGAGGACGTCAAGGCGGCGAGCCAGGGCGAACTCGCGGACGTCGAGGGGATCGGTAACGCACTGGCCGCACGAATCAAGGCCGACGTCGGCGGACTCGAGGTCGAGGAGGAGACCGAGGCCGACGTCGAGGACACCGAGCCCGAAACCGAGGTCGAGGAGACCGAGGCGGCCGAGACCGAACTGCAGGCGCGCGGGCTCACGGAGAAGACGCCCCAGCTCGACGACGAGGAGGTCCGCCTCCTCGGCGAGCGAGCCCGCGTCAGCAAGCCGCAGTTCAACCGCCAGGACTACCACATGAAGAAGCGAACGCCGACCTCGTGGCGCCGCCCCCGCGGCGGGCTCTCGAAGCAGCGCCGTCGCATCAAGGGGAAGGGTCAGGTCGTCAAGGCCGGCTTCCGCACGCCGACCGAGGTCCGCGGTCGTCACCCGAGCGGCTTCGAGGAGGTCCGCGTCCACAACGTCGACGACCTCGAGGGCGTCGACGGGGACCGAGAGGCAGTGCGCATCGCCTCGTCGGTCGGCGCACGCAAGCGCGAACGCATCGAGGAGGAGGCAGAGAACGCGGGCGTCCGCGTTCTCAACCCCACGTACGTCGAAGTCGAGGTGAACGAGGAATGAGCGATCTCTCGGCACAGAAGCGACTGGCGGCGGACGTTCTGGACGTCGGCAAGAACCGCGTCTGGTTCGATCCCGAGGCGCAGGGCGAGATCGTCGACGCGATCACCCGCGAGGAGATCCGCGAGCTCGTCGACCAGGGGATCATCCAGGCGAAGGACAAGCGCGGCAACTCCCGCGGACGGGCGCGAGAGCGCCAGAAGAAGCGAGCCTACGGCCACCAGAAGGGCGCGGGCAAGCGAAAGGGGAAGGCCGGCGCGCGCCAGGACGAGAAGGAACAGTGGCAGAATCAGATCAGAGCACAACGTCGACGACTGCGCGAGCTCCGCGACGAGGGCGAGCTCTCGCCCGGCGAGTACCGCGAGCTCTACAACAAGGCCCGCGGCGGGGAGTTCCGCAGCGTCCGCTACATGACCAACTACATCGACAACGAATACGGTGACGAATAATGGCAACAGGACCACGCTATAAGGTGCCGATGCGTCGGCGCCGCGAAGTCCGAACAGACTACCACCAGAGGTTGCGCCTGCTGAAATCCGGCAAACCTCGTCTGGTTGCTCGCCAGAGCAACAAACACGTCAGGGCGCAGCTGATCACGACCAGTCCACAGGGCGACGAGACGCTCGCGAGCGCACACTCCTCGGACCTCGCCGACTACGGCTGGGAGGCCCCGACGGGGAACCTCCCCTCGGCGTATCTGACGGGGCTGCTCGCGGGAAAACGCGCGCTCGAGGCGGACGTCGAGGAGGCGGTCCTCGACATCGGCCTCTACACGGCGACGCCCGGCAGCACGCTGTTCGCGGTCCAGGAGGGCGCGATCGACGCGGGCCTCGAGATCCCGCACAGCGATTCGGTGCTGGCGGACTGGAGCCGAACCCGCGGCGAGCACATCGCGGAGTACGCAGAGCAGCTCGACGAGCCGCTGTACAGCGGCGAGTTCGACGCAACGACCCTTCCCGAGCACTTCGATGAGGTTCGGGAGACCATCATGGAGGAGTAAGCATGTCACAACGAAACGACGGGTGGGAGCCCGTCACACGGCTCGGCCGACTCGTCCGCGACGGCGAGATCGAGACGATGGAGGAGGCGCTCAACTCGGGACTGCCGCTGAAGGAGACGGAGATCGTCGACCAGCTCCTTCCCGGCCTCGAGGACGACGTACTGGACATCAACATGGTCCAGCGGATGACCGACTCGGGCCGCCGGGTGAAGTTCCGGTGTGTCTGCGTCGTCGGCAACCGCGACGGCTACGTCGGCTACGCGGAGGGCCGTGACGACCAGGTCGGCGGCGCCATCCAGAAGGCGATCGGCATCGCGAAGCTGAACATCATCAAGGTCGACCGCGGCAGCGGCTCCTGGGAGGACCGCGCGGGCGGCACCCACTCGCTGCAGCGAAAGTCGACCGGCAAGGCCGGCAGCGTCACCGTCGAGGTCATCCCGGCACCGAAGGGCCTCGGGCTCGCGGCCGCCGAGACCGTCCGCAGCGTGCTCGAGCTCGCCGGCATCGAGGACGCCTGGACGAAGAGCCACGGCAACACCCGGACGACGGTCAACCTCGCGAAGGCGACGTTCAACGCGCTCGAGAACGCCTCGCAGTCGCGGGTGCCCGACCACGTCCAGGAGCAGCGACAGCAGGAGGTCGTCGAATGATGCAGGCGGTCGTCCAGATCCGCGGCGACGTCAACATGGACTACGACGTGGAGGACACCCTCTCGATGCTGAACCTCCACCGAGTGAACCACTGTGCGCTCGTCCCCGAACACGAGACGTTCCGCGGGATGATCGCGAAGGTGAACGACTACGTCGCCTACGGCGAGCCGAGCAGCGAGGTCGTCGAGACGCTGATCCGCAAGCGAGCGGAGCCCGCCGAGGGCAGCGGCGAGATCGACGACGAGTGGCTCGCGGAGAACACCGAGTACGACTCGGTGGAGGCGCTCGCGGAGGCGCTTCTCGACGAGGAGACGACGCTGGGAGAACAGGGGCTCACGCCCGTCCTCCGGCTCCACCCGCCGCGTGGCGGTCACAAGGGGATCAAGCATCCCGCGAGCCAGGGCGGACAGCTGGGCAAACACACGACCGAGGAGATCGACGACCTCCTCGAGGCGATGCGATAACAATGACGAACAAGAAACGACGCCAGCGCGGTTCGCGCACGCACGGCGGCGGCACGCACAAGAACCGGCGCGGCGCCGGCCACCGGGGCGGACGCGGGGCTGCCGGACGCAGCAAACACGAGTTCCACAACTACGGGCCGCTCGGCAAACACGGCTTCACTCGACCGGAGAAGGTCAAGGAGACTGTCCTCACGATCGACGTCCAGAAGCTCGACGAGGACGCCCCGCTCTACGTCGCGGACGACCTCGCGAGCGAGGAGGACGGGAGCTACCACCTCGACGCCCGGGACATCGTCGAGGACGGCCACGAGGCCGACGCGGTGAAGGTGCTCGGCGGCGGCCAGGTCCGCAACGCGCTCTCGATCACCGCGGACGCCTTCTCCGCGAGCGCGGTCGAGCTCGTCGAGGAGGCCGGCGGCGAGGCGATCGTCTCCGAGCGCGGACAGGTCGAGGAGGAGTCCGACGAGGAGGACGGCGAATCAGAACCACAAAGTATTGAACCAACGGCTGACGAAGCGTAATCAATGACCTGGAAGGAAGCCGCCGAACCGATTCTCACACGAATGCCGGGGGTGACGCGTCCGGAGGGGCACATCCCCTTCAAACGCAAGCTGACGTGGACGCTCGGCGTCCTGCTCGTCTACTTCTTCCTGACGAACGTCTACCTCTGGGGGCTGCCCGAGGCACAGGCCGGTCAGGACATCTTCGGGAACTTCCGGTCGATCCTCGCCGGCGAACAGGGGACGATCCTCCAGGTGGGGATCGGACCGATCGTCACCGCGAGTATCGTCCTCCAGCTGCTGGGCGGCGCAGGGCTGCTGGGACTGGACACGAACGACCCGCGCGATCAGGTGCTGTACCAGGGCCTCCAGAAGCTGCTGGTGGTCGTGATGACCGCCCTGACCGCGTTCCCGATGGTGTTTCTCGGCGGTTTCCTTCCCCCGAGCCCCGAACTCGCGGCGGCGTACGGCCAGACGACGGTCCAGACGCTGATCTTCGCACAGGTGTTCGTCGGCGGGGTCTTCATCCTGTTTCTCGACGAGATCGTCTCGAAGTGGGGCGTCGGCAGCGGGATCGGACTGTTCATCATCGCCGGCGTGAGCCAGCGACTCCTGGGCGGGCTGTTCGCCTGGGGCGGGCTGCCCGGCGACGTCGGCATCATCCCGACGTGGTTCTCGATCCTGTTCGGCCAGACCTCCTTCCCCTCGTTGCTGACGAGCGAGGGACTCCAGGAGCTCTTCCTCGGGCAGGGGGCGCTGCTCGCGATCATCACCACGATCTTCATCTTCGCGGTCGTGGTCTACGCCGAGTCCGTCCGCGTCGAGATCCCGCTCTCGCACGCCCGCGTGAAGGGCGCCCGCGGTCGGTTCCCCGTGAAGCTGATCTACGCGAGCGTCCTGCCGATGATCCTCGTTCGCGCGGTGCAGATGAACATCCAGTTCCTCGGGCGGATCCTCGACTCGCAGCTCGGGACGATGCCCGCCTGGCTCGGTGTCTACTCGAACGGCCAGCCCCAGTCGGGGCTGTTCTACTACCTCAACCCGATCCAGCAGCCGGGCGAGTGGATGTGGTGGCTCGGGCAGGCCGCCCAGGCCCCCTGGCAGATCATGCTTCGGGTAGGGATCGACCTCACCGTGATGGTCGTCGGCGGGGCGGTCTTCGCGATCTTCTGGGTCGAGACGACCGACATGGGCCCCGAGGCGACGGCGCGACAAATCCAGAACTCCGGGATGCAGATCCCCGGGTTCCGGCAGAACGTCGGCGTCTACGAGAAGGTCCTAGAGCGGTACATCCCGCAGGTGACGGTCATCGGCGGCGCGCTCGTAGGGCTGCTCGCCGTGATGGCGAACATGCTCGGCACCATCGGTGCGGTCTCCGGCACGGGACTGCTGCTGGCGGTGTCGATCACCTACAAGCTCTACGAGGAGATCGCGGAGGAGCAGATGATGGAGATGCACCCGATGATGCGCGAGATGTTCGGCGGACGGTAACGTATACCGTTACTCGCCGAAGCACAACGCTGCTCTCTTGGAATCCCCGTCCTCTCGGGGATGCACCACGGCTTCCCTTCCACTCGCGAGTGTGCCGTTCCGTTTCCGCACGACCGGCTTGACGGGTTGGGAGGTCTACAGCTTCGTTCTTCGGTTACCGATCCACCACTATTCTCGGACGTTCTGCTGTCGTCAGTGCGGGTGACTCTCGTGAAGAGTGACGCTTCACCGACTGTTCGACGGCTACGTAATGCGAACCTCGAGATAGGCAGCCTCCCGTTCGGTCGAGATCTCGAGTAATGTGACGCGGGACGTATCGAGCATCTCTACAGGTCGAGGCTCATCGAGGTGTCCGGTGTAAGACGAATCGTCAGTTCGTCTCCGGCCTGGAAGTCGGGATCCTCAGAGCGTATCCGAGTACACCTCGACGACGGCAGCGGCGATGGCCTCCCAGTCGTCGGTCCGGGCGTCCCAGCTCTGTTCGATCTGAACACCGCCGTCGCCGCCGGCGATCCAGTTGGCGAAGTTCTCGGGCGAGTCCCCCGCGTAGGGTCCGTCATCGGCGAGGTAGACGTCATACTTCCCCTCGGCCATCCCGTCGATCTCGTCGCGGAACTTCATCCTCAACGATCTGGAGGCGGTACCGCCGATAGCGATTCCCGGTTCGGAAAACCCGTGGAAGCTCACTGCGTGCGTGAATCCTCGATCTCCGATTCGATCCAGTTTCGGAAAGGCTCGCCTGTCGATATCGGTCGAGGTGATATGCCATCGGTCATACGCGCCACCACCGTCGTTGTAGCCGACGCACGACCATTCCGTCACGTCCAGTGCCTCGGCAACGTAAGCCGCCTGTTCGTCAGTCCGGTATTCGATCCAACCACCATGAACCGCACAGGCGACCAGATCGGATTGCTCGCCGTCATCGACGAGGATCTCTCCGTACTCGTCGTGTTCGTCCGCCTCCCCCCTCGTTTCGTACTCCGGATGCGGCGCATTCGCTCGAACGAATCCCGAAGTGTTGTTCTTCAACCCCAATCTAGCGAGCCCTTCCTTGTTCATCTCGACCGTCCCAGGGGAAGAAGCGGTCCCGACGACCGTATAGAGTCCGGAGTCGTACGTGCTGTGGAAATCGTCGCTTCCGACCCGTATCTGCTCACCGATCTCGATACCTCCCTCCTCCAAACGATCCTCGCCGACCGTACAGTGCTCCCGCCTGAGCGTGGCGTCACCGTTGTATCGGCGTATCGTGATCGAATCCGTTGCCTTCCCGTTCCGAACGAGCGTTTTGGCACCGACGCTCAGCCCGAGACTCGAGCCGACTGCCTTCATCACTTTTCTACGAGTAGTTGTATTCATATCCTAAGTAAGATTAAATATACTATTATAAATATGTTTATTATAAAATTATAGGGTAAACTCCGATCACGTCTCGTCTCAGCAAGGGGATACGAGAGTCGTATGTCGATAGAGCGATCTCATGGTGCAGTAAACGGATCACTCCGCGTTTCCCGATCGATTACCGTACTGAGTTTAGAAGCCGAGATGATTCGTGCTAGATATTTATTTATAGATATTTCTGCTAGCTCTCTCGTCGAAGAACTCCATTAGAAAACTGTACGGCCGGATGTAATGTGAGTTGTTCGGGGGACGTCGTATGCCTGTTGAGCGGTTTCTGATCGTATGGGCGTCTCTTCGTTCGCACGATCAATGGTCTGTCGGCTCCGTCACATCCACTCTCGTCCTCCCCTCCGATAGCGCTTCGACTGGGATCTAGCGGGATCGTACTCCTCGGCGAGTTCGTGCACCCGGAGCTCGCGTTCGCCGATCTCGTCGGCCAGTCCCCGCAGAAACGACGCGACCGTGTCTCTATTCGTGGTCGGTTTCGAGGCCTCGTTGAAGTCATCAGGTGAACCAGTGGACTACCCGTGAACGGTGATCGTCAACGGATTCAGTAGAAGTACTCCGGGGGCGGCAATGTACAGCCGAGTATCCGCCGTGAAGGTCATGGACCGTTCGAGACCGCAGGCGGCCCTACTGAAACGGATATCGGCACTCCGTGATAGGGCGAGATTTCTCGACGGGGATGCTAACGACGCGACGGACACGGAGACTGACTATCACAGGAGCTAACTTTCCGCTTCCCCGAGGCGGGATCATGAGCGGTCGCTACCGGTTGACGAGCGTCGACACCGTCAGCGAGGAGGGAGCCTGGTTGTTCACGGTACGTGACGGCCACGGCGAGGAGCGGGAGGTGTTCCTCGTTCCCTGCGAGGACGACGAGAGCACGGTCGAGGCGTGGGTCAACAGCTGTACCCACGAGGCCCAGCCCCTGTATCGCGAGGGCGTGGGCACGGTAGTTCGCGAGGGAGAGGTGGTCTGTCCGAAGCACGGCTCGACGTTCGACGCCTGTTCGGGCCACTGTGACAACGGTCCCGCGGCGGAGACGACGCTCCCGGACGTCGACGTCTCGGTCGAGAACGGACAGGTCTATCTGACCGACGACGACGTCCGGTTCCTCCGGGAAGGCGCGAGCAGCGACGACGAGGAGGACGGCGGCCCGAGCTCGACCTCGCACCTCCGGTTCTGAGCAGCGACCGACCCCGTCCGAACGGATAAGGCCGGCTCTACCGCCCCACCGTCGGTCCCACGTAGCGCCGCCGCTGAAACAGGTAGACTCCGCCGACCAGGAGCATGATCAGGGGGGCGAGCACCAGCGAGAACACGGCGAACAGCGGCGGGTAGGTGTAGCGACCCACGCCGGGCTTCCACTCGAGTTCCGCGGCGCGGACGTGGCGGACGTCGACGTTGATCGCAAGGACGAACAGCCCAAACCCGATGACCCAACAGAGAGCGCCGACCAGCAGTCCCGAGAGACCGAACGCCAGTGCGGCGACGCCGCCGACGAGACACCAGACCGGACCGAGCGCGATCCAGTAGTGCCAGCGCGAGGCGGCGAGCCACTCGTCCGACGGCGGCTCGACCGCGTTCACGCCGGCGAGGCCGGCGTTCCAGTAGCGCATCAACAGATACCAGGTACCGACCACGAGCGACAGCGGATACAGCACCCCACCGACGGCGTAGAGCCGCGGATCCGGATCCCAGTCGTCGTTCCCGGTCCGTCGTGCGTCGAGGGAGAGCGAGCCCGAGAGACACGCCGACACGAACACGATCGCTCCGGCGATCGGTGTACTCACGCTCGATACGGACGATCCGAGCGTCCACCAGATCCGGGCAAACGGCAGGACGAGGATGCCGACCGCCAGCGCGCTCGCGGTCAGATACCACCACCGGGACGGGTCCGATCGATCGGTCATGGGACGGGTGTGTTCGTGTTCGTATATATCCCTCCAGGTTCGAGGAGGTGGAATCCGTCGGGTGCGAGCCCGCCTTCCGGTGTGGGCTCGGCGCTTCGGTGGACGCGTCTCGTCGGTGCCGTCTCGGGAGAGGATTCAAGTCCTCCGCCACGAGACGTGAGTGACGATGAGCACGCGCGACGACGACCTCCTGATCGGCGAACCTGACGACCTGGGAATCCGGAGCGGCGACGACGGCGAGGCGTTCGATTACTACCTGCTCGCGCCCGACAGGGGGGAGTTCGGCTTCGATGCCGCCGAGATCAAGGATCTCACCTCGATGCTGGATCGAACGCTGGGGAACGGCTGAGGCGTCGCCAGCCCCGGTCCGCCGCGATCCGATCGGCCCTCGTCCGTGCGATAACGTTTTTCAATCGGATAGCCGTATCTCCGCCGTGGACGACAGAGTCACGGCCGTCACGAGCGGCCTGCTCGCCACCGCAGCGATGCTCGCGTTCATGTGGCCCATAGACGCGTTCACGTCGCACCGACTGGAGGCACATCGGGCCATCGCCGAGATGCTCAACGCGCCGGAGAGCGTCGGCGTGGCGGTCTTCGTGATCGCCGGAACGCTCGTGTGGCCGCTCGTGTTCTTCGCGATCGGCCAGCATCTCGCTCCCCGCGAAGTCATGCGAGGGGTGGTGTTGTCACTACTCCTCTGGATCGTCTTCTCCGTCGTCTTCGTCCCGACGGTCTCCCTGAGCTACTTCCTGGTCTTCATGGTGCTCAGCCTCCTGGCCCATCTGGTCTACGGGTCGGTGCTCGGGTTCACCTTCGCTCGACTCGGCGGGGAACACCGGTGAACGGGTCGGTCGAACGGACGTGACCGATCCGCACCCGGGACGTCTCGGCAGTTGGATCCGTCCACCCGATAGGAGCATATAACCCGCCAGGACCGAAACCACCGGTATGCGGACCGAACACGCCCTCCACGTCGGGGACGCCCGCGATATGTCACTGGCCGACGAGTCGGTCGAACTCGTCGTCACGTCGCCGCCGTACCCGATGATCGAGATGTGGGACGAGGCGTTCACGGACCTCGACCCGGCGATCGGAACCGCCCTCGAGTCGAACGACGGCGACGCGGCCTTCGAGCGGATGCACGCCGTCCTCGACGAAGTCTGGACGGAGCTCGATCGGGTGCTCGCGGAGGGCGCCATCGTCTGCGTCAACGTCGGCGACGCCACCCGGACCGTCGGAGATCGCTTCCGGGTCTATCCGAACCACGTCCGGATCACGCGGACGTTCCGCGAACTCGGGTTCGATCCCCTCCCCGACCTCCTCTGGCGAAAGCCTGCGAACAGCGCCGCGAAGTTCATGGGCTCGGGGATGGTGCCGCCGAACGCCTACCCGACGCTCGAACACGAACACGTGCTCGTCTTCCGCAAGGGCGGTCCCCGGTCGTTCGAACCCCGATCGGAGCGGCGCTACGAGAGCGCGTACTTCTGGGAGGAACGAAACCGGTGGTTCTCCGACCTCTGGACCGACGTGCGTGGGATCGCCCAGCCCCTCGAGTCGGACGACCTGCGCGATCGCTCGGGGGCGTTCCCGTTCGCGTTACCCTACCGGCTGATCAACATGTTCTCGACCTACGGAGAACGGGTGCTCGACCCGTTCTGGGGGACTGGAACGACGACGCTGGCGGCGATGGTCGCCGGACGGAACTCGGTCGGGTACGAGATCGACGAGGCGTTCGTCGAGGCGTTTCCCGACCGGATCGAAGGAATCGAGGCGTTCTCGCGGCGCGTGCTCACGGACCGCCTCGACGCCCACCGGGAGTTCGTCGAGCGCGTCGGCCGCGAGGAGCTCTCCTACATCGCGGAACACTACGACGTGCCCGTCCGGACGAAACAGGAGCGACGCATCCGGTTCTACGCGGTCGACGCCGTCGAACGGACCGAGACCGGTTACGAGGTCGTCCACCGCCCGTTCGACCCGGCCGGTTGACCGCGACCCCCGGGCTCGAAACGAAACCGCGTGACGTGCGGTAGGCCAACGTTTTTCAGGGGGGTGATCCTACGGGTAGCATGAAGTTCGTCATCGTCGGGTACGGTCGCGTCGGGATGCGGACCGCACGGATCCTCCACGAGGAGGGTCACGAAGTCGCCATCGTCGACGACGATCCGGAGAAGGTGAAACGCGCCCGCTCGGCCGGGTTCGAGGCGGTCGAGGGCGACGGCGGCAACGAGTCCGTGCTCGAGTCGGTCGGCGTCGAGGAGGCGGACGCGCTCGCCGGGCTCACGGGCGACCTCAACGTCAACTTCGCGGCGTGTTCGGTCGGGACCCACCACGGCTGTCGGACCGTCATGCGGATCGACGACGACTACCGCGAGGAGATCTACAAGAAGTACGCCGACGACGTCGACGAGATCATCTACCCCGAGCGACTGGGGGCGGCCGGCGCGAAGACCGCCCTGCTGGGCGGCGACTTCAACCTCGTCGCGGACCTCACCGAACGGCTCCAGCTCACCACCGTCACCGTTCGTGAGGGCTCGCCAGCGATAGGAAAGCGGGTTAGCGAGGTCGAACTACCATCGGGCGCACGGATCTACGCCCACGGAGCGGCCGGGGCGGCCATGACCATTCCCATGCCCCGGACGACGATCGAGGCCGGCGACCAGGTGGCGGTGATCGTCGAACAGGAGAGCGTCGAGGGGGTTCGGGCCGCCCTCCTGGGGGCCGAGGGACGGAACGCTGCGTAGCAGGGAAAGGGGAGGGAAGGGGGAGTAAACGCCCCGGTGGATAGACGTCGCGAACGGGCCATAAATCTATGTCAGACGATCGCACGACACGTATCAGCTGGGAGCGACTTTTCGAGCGCGGGGAACGGGCGGCGACCGACCTCGCGACGATCGAGCGCGAGGTCGCCGCCCGGAGGGAGACGAGCGATGGGTGATCGACCCGATCCCGGACGGATCGTCGCGGACGCCGACGTACTGGCCGCTGACCTGCTCCTCGGTGGACCCGCGCGGGAGGTGATGGACCTGATTCGAGCACACTCGTGGCTCGAACTCGTCGCCACCGACGAGCTACTCGACGACGCCGAGGCGGTGGTCCGAGAGCTCGCGAACGACGACCTCGCAGACGACTGGCGTCGGCGGATCGCGGCGCTCGTTACCGTCGTCGAACAGCCGGCGGGCGACCATCCCGCGCTGGCCGCCGCGTACCGCGGCAAGGCGGGACACGTCCTCACCTTCGACGAATCGCTCCGGAGCGCGCGTGCGGGCGCCGAACTTCGCGCGCGGGTGGAAACGAGCGTGAAGTCGCCCGGCGCCTTCCTAACGGTGTTCGATCCCGAGGGGCTCTATCCGGCGGTGGTCGGAGGGGAGTATCCAGGCCCCGACTGCGATCCGCGCGAATGACCACAAAGCGGATATAGCCGTGTTATCATGTATCGGTGATGAGATCGATAGCGTTCGAGGAGGGGCTGTACGCCGTGCTCGCCCTCTCGGTTTCGGTCGCGGTCGTCGCGATCGCGCTCGCGGTGTTGAGTTGCGGGGCGGACGGGAGATGTACGATCGGCGGGGCGGTGATCGGGGTTCGCCACCTCGGGGCGGTGACGGCCGGAAGCGGCCTCCTCATCAGCGCGGTCGCCCTCTCCGGGCGGGTAGGCGGGAGAACGCGTCCGACGTGATTCGCGTCGGATCGAGGAGCCGCTGAACCACGTACGAGAGGGGACGGAACGAGGGATTCGGACGGCACGTCGGCTCGGCGGGGATGGAGTGATCGTTCGTTCACCCGTCACTTCGAGATCCGTCGTTCCGCTCGGCGAGCCAGTCGGCGAACTTCGAGAGGGCCCGACCTCGATGCGAGACGGCGTTCTTCTCCTCGGTGGACATCTCCGCGAACGTCCGGCCTCGGTGTTCGAAGATCGGATCGTAGCCGAAGCCGCCGTCGCCGCACGGCGCGACGATGCGGCCTGGGACGGCACCCTCGAACGTCTCGACGGTGTCGTCGTCGGCGTAGGCGACCACGGCTCGGAAGCTCGCGGCGTCGTCGTCCTCGCGGGACGCGAGTGTTCTGACGCGCTCGATTCCGAGGCGGTCCTCGACGTACGAGGAGTAGGGGCCCGGAAAGCCGTCGAACGCGTCGATGAACAGCCCCGCGTCGTCGACGAACACCGGTTCGCCGACCTCCTCGAAGGCGTCGCGGGCGCCCGCCGCAGCGATCGCACCCAGATCCTCCGACTGGATCTCGGGGTAGTCGTATGCCACCCGCTCGACCGGCTCGGGAAGGTACTCTCGAGCCTCGCGGACCTTGCCGGGGTTGCTCGTCACGAACCGGAGCATACCCGAAGCGGGAACTACAGCGAGAAAGCGGCGTCGATCGCTCAGTCGTCGTCGACGATGACCTCGACGGGCTCCTCCTCCTCCGTTTCGACCTCGCCCTCCGCGCCGCCGCGCTCCTGCCAGAGCAGGACCGCTGCGACGACGAGGACGATCCACGACCGCCAGTTCGCGAGGTTCAGGGTGTAACCGATCCCGAACGGCTTCTCGACGAGCATCCCCTTTCCGGGCTGCCAGTAGGCCGACAGCAGTCGACCGATGCTCGGTCGCTCGAAGTTGTACGGTACGCCGAACAGCGTTCCGGAGTCTTCTTTCTCGACCATGTTCGCAACGACGCCCTCCCGGATTATGAAGGTTAGTGTCCCCGGATCGAAGGACGGAACGGGACCGATCAGAGGGCCGGATCGGGGTTCGGCGTTGAGACGGGCGAGAGACGGGCGGTTACCGGTATCGACCGCGTCCCTCGATCTCGCGCAGGCGTTCGAGGACCGCCGGATCGCCCGCTTCGCGGTAGCCGGCCTCGAACGCCTCCCGGCAGGCGTCGGCGTCCTCGGCCGTGCCGGCGAGGCTCCGCTCGAAGACGTGGAGGTCCATCGCGTAGTCCTCGAGGTGGTCGGTGTGATAGCCCAGCCCGAAGTCGATCGCGTACGTCCGTCCGCTTCCGATGCGAACGTTTCGCGGCGTCGGATCCCCGTGGACGAACCCCGCCTGGTGCATGCGGGCGAGATGGGCGCCGACCGTCCGCACCCGTTCGGGGACGAGCGCCGCGAGGAGGTCCGACTCGCCCACCCGTTCGAGGGTGAGAGCGCCCTCGCGGCGGTCGACGTCGTACACCACCGGCGTCGGGACGCCTGCTCGGCGGGCGAGACTGGTGAGCCGCGCCTCCCTCGCGGTTCGCTCGCGACGCAGGCGGGCGTCGAGGTCGGGGTGGCGATACGCCTTCGGACGGCGGCGCTTTCGAACCCGATCGGCGCCGATCTCCACCGTCGCCTCCGCACCGATCACCGCCGTCGCCTCCGCGCCGATCACCGCCGTCGCATCCGTCTCGGTATCGCCCTCCGGGCGCCGCGAGACGGACTCCTCGCCGCGCCAGCCCACCGCGACCTGGTCCGGTCGGAAGTCGGAGTCGACGCTCGACTCTTCGATCGCGAGGGTGTCCCCCGCGTTCGCCATCTCGGATCCCAGCATCGCGATCATTCCCGCGTTGTCCCGGAGGAATCGGGGCTCGGGAGCGTAGAACTCGGCGCCGCGGGCCTCGCACATCGTCTCGAGCATGCCCCGCAGGCGGGCGTTCTGTCCCACCCCGCCCCCGAGGACGAGCTCGTCGTTTCCGGTGAGCGACAGCGCGCGTTCGGCGACCTCCGTCAGCATCGCGAAGACGTTCTCCTGCAGCGAGAAACAGACGTCCTCGACTCGCTCGCCGGAATCGACCGCCCCCTTCGCGGCGCTCATCAGTCCCGAGAAGGAGAAGTCCATCCCCTTGACGACGTAGGGCAGGTCGAGGTACTCGCCGTCGCGGGCGGCCTCCTCGACCTTCGGGCCGCCGGGGTGCGACCAGTCGAGGTGGCGGGCGAACTTATCGAGCGCGTTTCCCACGCCGGTGTCCATCGTCTCGCCGAGCACTCGATACCGGCCGTCGTGATAGCCCAGAACGTGAGCGTTCGCGCCGCTGGCGTTCAGACAGACCGGGTTCGCGAATCCGGATCGGTGCCGGCCGATCTCGAGGTGGGCGACCATGTGATTCACGCCCACCAACGGAACGTCGAGCGTCTGGGCGAGCGTGCGCGCGGCGGTGCCGACGATCCGAAGACAGGGACCGAGCCCCGGCCCGCGCGAGAACGCGACCGCGTCGATCTCCCCGCGATCCACCTGTCCGAGCACGCGCTCGACGACGCGTGGGATCGCCTCCGACATGTGTTCCGCGGCCTCGCGTGGGTGAATGCCGCCGCTCTCGGGCACGTAGGGATCGGACTCGATGAGAACGTCGTTGCTCCCGGGATCGAAGTACGCCGCGCTCGCCGCCCACGCCGTGCCCTCGATGCCGAGAACGCGCATCGTCTCCGACTACCGCGGCGTTACTGCCACTCGGTGTAGCTACAGCGACCGCAGTGCATGCGGTCACCGTAGTCGCCGAGGAACGAGTCGCCACACCGGGGACAGTGCTCGCGCTGCGTCGAACCGTCCTCATCGTAGAGCTCGTAGCGGGCCATCTACGCCTCCTCGCCCTCCTCGGCGGAGTCGGCGTCGTCGGCGCTGATCTTGTTGCGCTTGAGCATGTGTTCCTGCTCGACGTCGCGCGCGAAGCCGGGGCTCTCGTAGACCTTCGCGTAGCCGACGGTCGTCCGCATGCCGAACTTCGTGTTCATCTCGCGGATGACGACCTCCTCCGCGTCCTTGTTGAGCTTCGCCGCGAGGCTGTCGCGCACGGAGAGCCGCGAGGGCGTCGCCTCGTCGTGGGTGATCTCGAACGTCACGTCCGTTCGATGCAGCATCGGGTTCTCCTCCTGCGAAAGTACTTCGATGTCCATGGTCAGTTACCTCGTACTACCCCGTGAAACCCGTAAAAGGATTTCGACACGCACTTTTTTGCGGCGAGGGGTCGCGGAGCGACCCCGAGCCGGAAAAACCTGCACTAAAAAGGCGCTCGCTCACTCCGTTCGCTCGCGGTTCGTAAGTGAACTCGATTTCTACGGCGCCATCTCGTCGACCGCCTCGAGGCCCTCGTCGACGATGCGGAACTGGACGGTCTCGCCCGCGGGCTTCGAACGGTGTTTCTCGAGGGTCGCACGGCGGTTCCCGCCGCGGAACCGGTCGATCCGCAGCACGGTCCCGGTCCAGTGTTCGAGCGTGTTGCCCCCCAGCGCGCGCACCCGGTCGGCGTCGGGGTCGGTGAACACCTGGTTCGTGATCAGCACCGCGAGGTTGTGCTTTCGTGCGAGCGAGAGCAGGTGGGTTATCTGACGAGCGACGGAACGAAGCGCGTCGCCCTCGCGCTCGTCCTCGGTGCGCTGGAGCCGGTAGAAGCCCGTCGCGCTGTCGAGCACGACCAGCGAGACCTCGCTCGCGAGCTCCTCGACGTCACGGACGGCCTCCTCCTGTTCGTCGAACGTGTGGGCCTCGCTCACGATGATCCGACCCGATAGCGTCTCGAGGTCGTCCCCGTCGGCACGCGCCCGGAGGAGCTGCTCGAACCGGTCGACGGAGATGCCCTCGGTGTCGACGTAGACGACCCGCTCGCCGGCGGCGGCGCACTCGACGGCGGCACAGAGCGCGACGTTCGTCTTGCCCGCGGCGGGCGGGCCGTAGACCTGCGTGACGGTGCCGCGCTCGACGCCGCCGCCGAGCAGTTCGTCGAGCGGCTCACACCCCACCGGGATCGCGTCGTTCACGCGCCGCCGTTGGCCCGCCCGAGCCAAAAGCGCCGCGATACCGCGGCGGGAAAACGTTTAACGATCCGCCCGCGAACGTCGGGCGTGATCGTCGTCGCCACCGAGGACTTCGAGGTCTATCACGGAGTCGTGAACGAGCTCCGCGAGCGGGGGGTCGTCTTCACTACGATCGAACCCGGCGACGACCTCCCCGAGGGGACGAGCGTCGTCGTGGTCGGCTCCGACGAGCGGGCCTTCGACGGCGTCGAGACCGTCCACGCCGAGCCCGCAGCGCCCAGGCAGGCGGTCGAGACCGCGCTATCGATCCTGCGC
Organism: Halalkalicoccus sp. CG83; assembly: GCF_037081715.1. Lineage (NCBI taxonomy): Archaea > Methanobacteriati > Methanobacteriota > Halobacteria > Halobacteriales > Halalkalicoccaceae > Halalkalicoccus > Halalkalicoccus ordinarius. Next base: position 921,975 of record NZ_JAZDDH010000001.1, on the reverse strand, counting down.
GGCGGCGAGGGCCGAACCGTCATCGGCGTCGATCCGGGCGACCGGCCGGGGATCGTCGTCCGTTCGGGCCCCGTCGTCGTCGCCGCCTTCCAGGTGCCGCTCGCGGACGCCACCGAGGTGATCCGCGAGGAGGTCCGCGACGGGGTCGACCCGTTGGTACGGATCGGCGACGGCGCACGCCTCCAGGGAGCGACGATCGTCAACGCCCTCGAGGACGTCCGGGTCGAACTCGTCGACGAGACGGGGACGACGCCGTCGCTCGGCACGGGCGCGCGAGGGATGGGCGACGTGCTCGCAGCGGTGAACATCTCGCAGATGGAGGGAGAGGCCATCGACGTCCGCGAGATCGAGCCCACCGAGGGGGAGCTCACGACAATCAAACGCCGCTCGCGCGAGCGTTCGTCCGAGAACCGCGAGATCGACGCCGAGCTCGCGAGGCGGGTCGCGACCGGCGAGCTCACCGTCGAGGAGGCGCTCGAGGAACACCGCGAGGAATAGCCTACCCCTCGCCGGCGTGGGGAGCGTCCTCGCGGACGGTCGCCCCGACGGCCAACGCCGCGCCGATCATCACGAGGTTCTTGACGATGTACTGTCCCTCGAGCGTCAGCGCGTGAGGAAATCGCTCGAACGTCACCTCCGGAAGCAGAACGAGCGGGAGGAAGGTGCCGGGCATCTGCAGGAACAGCAACAGGATCCCGAGTCGGATCAGCGGCCGGTAGAGCAGACAGAGCCCGATCAGCACCTCCCAGACGCCGAGAACGGGGACGAACAGCTCCGGGGGCACCACGTAGACGGTGTTGGCGACGAGATCGGCCGCGGGACTCAATCCGAGCGGCTTCAGCGCGCCGAACCAGACGAAGACGACGCCGATCGCGTACCGAAGCAGTCGCAGCCCCCACCGGTCCATCCAGCCGGCGATCGCGGTGTCGAGCGAGTCGAGACGCCGTTCGAGCCGCGCGGTGTCATACGGAATGAGGTCGGATGCCATGGTGTGACGACGCTCGTCCCTTCGTACGACGAACCGCTCCATAACGGTTCGTGATGTGATAACGATCGACACGACCGAACGGCCGTCTCACATGCGCTCGTCGTGCCACACCGCCTCGGCGAGGCGCACGATCTCGCGGATCGGACGGCCGGTCTCGCCGGCGACGGCGGCCGCGTCGTCGTACTCCGCGCTGACGTCGTAGACCTCGTTCGACTCGTCGCTCGCGACCTTCACGTCCACCTCGTACTCGACGCGGTCGATCTCGACGGTGACCGTCTCGATACGCCGGCTTGCGACCCAGCGGTGTGCACCCGGATTCGCACGCACTCCCAGCGTTCCGGTCTCCTCGGCGAGTCGACGTGCGACACGTTGGGCGTCCTCGGGCCGACAGATCACCTTCACGAGGTGGCCCGGTCGCGACTTCTTCATCGTCACAGGCAGGATCGAGACGTCGCGCGCGCCCACGTCCGCGAGCGTCTCCTGCAGCCCCCCCAGGACTTCCGGGGGGACGTCGTCGACGTTCGTCTCCAGAACGCTGATCTCCTCGCGAGCCAACTCCTCGCTCTCGCCGACGATCGCTCGCAGCACGTTCGGATGTTCGGGAAACTCCGCGTCGCCCGCGCCGTAGCCCGACCCGTCGACGCGGAGCGCGGGAAGCGTCTCGCTTCCCTCGGCGACGCCCGCGAGGATCGCCGCGCCCGTCGGGGTCAGCAGTTCGCGCTCCACGGGGCCGCCCCGGATCGACCAGTCGGCGCGTTCGGCGATCTCGACGACGGCGGGACCCGGGATCGGGTAGCTGCCGTGGCTCATCGACGTCTCGCCGCCGCCGACCGCGAGGGGCGTCGTCACCACTCGATCGGGATCGAGGTCGGAGAGCAGCGCGACCGCGCCGACGACGTCCGCGATGGCGTCGTCCGCGCCGACCTCGTGGAAGTGGATCGACTCGAGCGACTCATCGTGGACCGCGGCCTCGGCCTCCCCGAGGATCGTGAAGACCTCGATCGCCCTCGACTCGACGTCGGGAGCGAGTCCCATCGACTCGACGAGGTCGACGACCTCCCGGTAGGAACGGTGCGGCCCCGCGCCCTCGGCGTGTCGATCCCCGGACCCGTCGCCATCGGAGCCGTGACCGTGCTCGTGTTCGTCGTCGTGATCGTGATCCATCGCCTCCGGATCGAACAACACGTCGACGGCGGTCGCGCCGATCCCGTTTCTGATCGTATCGGTGATCGAGTACCGTATCCCGAGGGCGTCCTCGACCGGATCGAGCACGGCGGGATCCGCGCCCGCGGCGAGCAGCGCGCCGAGCAGCATGTCCCCGCTTGCACCGGTCCGGCCGTCGAGCGCGAGCGTGCGCATACCCACTCTGCGGGCCGGGGGGCAGAAAGGTGCGCCGCTTCACCCGCGAGACCGCCGACCGTCGGCGAAAGCGCGCGCGGTCGGTAGCGTTTTGTAGGCCACGCACATACCATCGCGTGCGAACGACTGACACACGAGATGCGAAGAACGCATCGCCGCCGGCGTCCACCAACGCAAGACCTATCGGCGCCGGAACCCGACATCCAACCAATCCCCGCATCCCCATCATGAACGAAGTACAACTCGAGGTGGCGAAAGCCTACCCGAACGACTCGGGACGAGGAATCGCCCGCCTCGACCCCGATACGTTGTTACACCTGAAGCTGAGTCCCGGCGACATCATCGAGATCGAGGGCGGCGACACTACCGCCGCGAAGGTCTGGCGTGCTGACCGCCAGGACTGGAACACCGATACCGTCCGCGTCGACGGGTTCACCCGTCAGAACGCCGACGTCGGCATCGGCGAGCGCGTCACGATCCGCAAGGCCGACGCCACGAAGGCCGAGAAGCTCGTGCTCGCCCCGCCGGAGGAGGCGTCGGTGCAGTTCGGCTCCGACGCCGCGGGCATGGTGAAACGCCAGATCCTCAAACGGCCCGTGGTCGAGCGCGACATCGTTCCCGTGATGAGCTCGACGAACCACCCGTTCATGCGCTCTCCCGGACAGGCGATCCCGTTGATCGCGGTCGAGACCGAGCCCGATGGCGTCTGTCTCATCACCGAGGACACGGAGGTCGAGCTGCGAGAGGAGCCCATCTCGGGCTACGAGAAGACCGGCTCGGGCATCACCTACGAGGACATCGGCGGCCTCCAGAGCGAGATCCAGCGCGTCCGCGAGATGGTCGAGCTGCCGATGAAACACCCCCAGATCTTCAAGAAGCTCGGCATCGAGCCGCCCCAGGGGGTCCTGCTCCACGGCCCGCCGGGCACCGGTAAGACGCTGCTGGCGAAGGCGGTCGCCAACGAGACGAGCGCGAGCTTCTTCTCGATCGCGGGCCCCGAGATCATTTCGAAGTACTACGGGGAGTCAGAACAACAGCTCCGCGAGATCTTCGAGGACGCCAGCGAGGAGTCGCCCTCGATCATCTTCATCGACGAGCTCGATTCCATCGCGCCCAAACGCGAGGACGTCACCGGCGAGGTCGAGCGCCGGGTGGTCGCCCAGCTGCTGACGATGATGGACGGTCTCGAGTCCCGGGGCCAGGTGATCGTCATCGCGGCGACGAATCGCGTCGACAGCGTCGATCCCGCGCTCCGCCGGCCGGGCCGCTTCGATCGGGAGATCTCGATCGACGTGCCCGACGAAACGGGGCGCGAGGAGATCCTCCAGATCCACACCCGCGGGATGCCGCTGTCGGACGACGTGAGCCTCCCCGAACTCGCCGACGACACCCACGGCTTCGTCGGTGCGGACATCGAATCGCTGACGAAGGAGGCCGCGATGAAGGCCCTCAGGAGATACCTCCCCGAGATCGATCTCGACAAGGAGGACATCCCACCCGAGCTGATCGAGCGGATGATCGTCCGGCGCGACGACTTCCGCGGGGCGCTCAACGAGGTCGAACCGAGCGCGATGCGCGAGGTGCTCGTCGAGCTGCCGAAGATCTCCTGGAACGACATCGGCGGGCTCGAGGACGCGACCGAGGACATCAAAGAGAGCGTCGAGTGGCCGCTCACCAACCCCGGGCGCTTCGAGCGCATGGGGATCGACCCGCCGGCGGGCGTGTTGCTCTACGGTCCGCCCGGGACGGGCAAGACGCTAATGGCGAAGGCGGTCGCCAACGAGACCAACGCTAACTTCATCTCGATCCGCGGCCCTCAACTGTTGAGCAAGTGGGTGGGCGAATCGGAGAAGGCGATTCGCCAGACGTTCAGGAAGGCCCGTCAGGTCTCGCCGACGGTGATCTTCTTCGACGAGCTCGACAGCCTCGCGCCCTCGCGCGGCGGGGAGGTCGGAAGCAACGTCTCCGAGCGTGTCGTCAACCAGCTGTTGACCGAGCTCGACGGGCTCGAGGAGATGCAGAACGTGATGGTGATCGCCGCGACTAATAGACCGGATATGATCGATCCCGCGCTGATCCGTTCGGGCCGGTTCGACCGACTGGTGATGGTCGGCCAGCCCGACGAGGAGGGTCGTCGCGAGATCCTCCAGATCCACACCCGCGACATCCCGCTCGCGGCGGACGTGAGCCTTCGCGAACTCGCCGAGATCACCGACGGCTACGTCGGCAGCGACCTCCAGAGCATCGCGCGCGAGGCGGCGATGGCCGCGCTGCGCGAGGACACCGACGCGGAGGTCGTCGAGATGCGCCACTTCCGCCAGGCGATGGACTCGGTCCGGCCGACGATCACCGAGGACATCCTCGACTACTACGAGCAGATCAAGGACGAGTTCACCGGCGGCACCGCGGAACCCGGCCGCGGCCGCCCCGAGAGCCGCATCGGGTTCCAGTAGCGCGATTCGTCCGTTTTCCGTAGCGTTCTAGGTCGGCCATCGGACCGGCAGTGCTGACCGCCCGCCGGTAGCCGCAGGCAGACCACCCATCTGATCGCGAGCCGTCAGCAAAACCATGCGCACGTTACCGGTACTGGCCGATGGGAGCTTCGTTCTGATAGGCGTGTTCGTCCTGCTGTTGCTCGCCGGCTCGGCCGGCTACTGGGTCTATCTCGACGGGACGAAGCGGGGGATCGACTGCGCGCCCTGGTGGGGACTCGGCGTCCTCTGGCTGTTGCTCCTGGGCGTCGTGCCGTGACTGATCGCGCTGGTCGTCTACCTCAGCAGGCGGTGACTCAGACGGGGTCGCGTTCCGGATCGAGGCGTCGTTCGAGCGCGAGCAGCCTCCGATGGTCGTCCTTCGCGTCCTCGTGGGCCTGCTGATCGTCGGCCGAACGATCGACGAGCTCCCGGAGGCGCTCCTCGCGTCCGTACGCGATCACCGTGTCGCCGGCGGTGATCTCGTCCTCGGCCGCCGGCGCGCCGACGTACGTGCCGTCTCCCCGCTGGATGCCGAGGATCACCACGCCCTCCTCGGAGCGCAACTGGAGCTCTCCGAGGCTCTCGCCGGCCAGCCAGCTATCCTCGCTCACCGCCAGATCGGCGACGTGGTAGTCGCGATGGAGGTTGAGCAGCCGGGTGTAGTCCCGGAGTTCGAACGAGGCGGTGCGATCGAGCACGCGTTTGATCGCCGGCGTGAGCAGCCGGTCGAACCAGGTGCTCCGCGCGAGGGCGATCAGGACGAACGCTGCCCCGACGAGGATGACCAATCGTTCGAGACGGGTGGCCGGATCATGGAGGTGACGAGCCCGACGTTGCCCAGCCGCATGAGGTTCTTCACGACCCGGCGCCGGGCGGGGTAGGCAACCGTCTCCTCCGCCTCCTCGGTGGTGAAGCCGGCCCCCGAGTACGCAGAAAGCGCCTGCATCGACGCCACCTCGCGAGAGAGGCCGGTCATCACCAGCGCGACGGTGCCGACCCGCACGATGAGCATCGAGAGGGCGATGATCAGAATGAGTGAGATCAGCGCGTACATGTTCGTCCGTAGGCGATCGAGCCAAATAGATCCGTCAAATTTCGAGTGATGATAACATGCGAAAAGCAGATTCGGTTCGGATGATCGGTCAAATACGACTAATCGGCTCAGTCAACCTTCGATTTCGCTTCCATTTCAGTCACGTCATATCTCTCCATGTAGGCGGAGCGAACAGATTCCAAATCCTCGCTTAGAAGATTTCCCCAATCATCAACATCATCTATTGTTTCATCCAGATGTGAAAATTCCTCCTCAAATCTATTATTACGTAACGCCATCAGATTCCTCTCAAACGGCTCAAAAATCTCGTGAGTTCTATCACTTGGTGCAAATCCGAGCAGTACCCACTCTGTGAAATCATCACCAAAAAAGTATGGTACATTCTCCCAATTGATCTCGTCCTGAGAATCCCCAACCGTTACCGGGGGATTCTCAGGGAGTGCTTCTTCTTTGTTTTCTACCCAATCGCTGAACTCTCTCTGAATATGGTCGCGAAGCTCAAGACGTAGTTCGGTGTACGCAAATCCATACGTGGATATTAGATCACGGTAGATCTCGTAGTCTTTCGCGACTGTGAATCCGTCTCTGTTTAGATCCGCGATCATCTCTTCAGTAAGCTCGTCACCAAGCGATAGGTTTGGATACAAACACCGGTCGGAATATCTACTGGTGTCTCTCTCATCTATTCGCTGATTATTGTTCCTCACCTGATTTAGGACGGGATCTATTCCTTCAGTAACGAGAGAAAGTATGTACGGTCTCCTCCTCTCGTTTTTCGTTTCCTCCAAGCTTCTTCGTGTTTGGATCGCATACCACGCTGTAAGTGCAACTAGTACTACTGTTGCAGAAGCCTGCAAACCGTTTGCTCCCCATTGGAACGTGGCAACTGCCAAAATAATAATTGCTATGATAACTGTTAGAAGTGCAGCAATTCTCAATCTAAACTGATTCATTCTGCATGAAGACCCTCTGAATTAGATCGTCTTAATTCAATGGTCGCAATAAAATCAATCCCATCGAAGGTAGCCTGACTTCCGGGGTTGACCACATAAAGGCCGCGAGCGCTTAGCGCTCGCGGCCTTTTTGGTGGAGATTTTTGCGCCGAGTGGTTCGCGCTTCGCGCGAACCCGAGGCGTAAAAAGGTCCGCTAGAAAAGGAGTTCGTCGTCGTTCTCGACCATGTAGAGCGTCCGCGCGCTGATGTTGACGGCGTGGTCGCCGACGCGCTCGAGGTCGCGAACCGTGAGCAGGAGCCTCGAGACGTCCTGGAGCATGGCCTCGATCTCGCTCTCGTCGGTGCCGTCGCCGATCTCCGTCTCGATCAGGTCGCGGACGACGACCTCGCTTGCACGCTCGCAGCGCTCGTCGACGTCGTCGTCGCGTTCGGCGATCGCATAACAGGACTCGACGTCCTCCGCGGCGTAGGCGGCCATCGCGTCCTCGATCATCTCGAGGGTGATCGCGCCGATCCCCTGGACGTCGACGTCGGGATAGAGGTCGCGGGTGGCCTGCTTGCTGTACTTCCCGAGGTTGGTCGCGAGGTCGGCGATCCGCTCGAGGTCGGTGATGATCTTGAACGACGCGGCGATGAAGCGCAGGTCGCCCGCGACGGGCTGCTGGAGCGCGATCAGGTCGGTACAGTTGCGCTCGAGTTCGAGGTACATCTCGTTCACTTCGGCGTCGCGGGTGATCACCTCCTCCGCGAGCACCTCGTCCTTGGATTCGAGCGCCGCCAGCCCCATCCGCAGGCGCTCCTGGACGACCTCGCCCATGTAGAGGACGTCCTGGCGCAGCTCGTCGAGCTTCTGCTGGTAGCTTTTGCGTGCCATTAGCCGAACTTACCGGTGATGTAGTCTTCGACCCGCTGGTGGTCGGGGTTCTCGAAGATCCTGTTGGTCTCGCCGAACTCCACGAGCTCGCCGCCGGTGAGGAACACGGCAGTCTTATGCGAGATTCGAGCGGCCTGCTGCATGTTGTGGGTGACGATCACCACGGTGTAGTCTTCGGCGAGCTCCTCGATCAGGTCCTCGATCTGGGAGGTGGCGACGGGGTCGAGCGCGCTGGCGGGCTCGTCCATCAGCAGGACTTCGGGATCGGGCGCGATGGCCCGCGCGATACAGAGGCGTTGTTGCTGGCCGCCCGAGAGGTCCAGTCCCGAGGAGTCGAGCTTGTCCTTCACCTCGTCCCACAGCGCCGCACGTTTGAGCGCCTGCTCGACGTTCTCGTCGGTGGCCTCCTTGCCCTGGACCTTCAGCCCGTACGTGACGTTCTCGCGGATCGACTTCGGGAACGGGTTGGGCTTCTGGAACACCATCCCGATCTTGCGCCGGAGCGCGACCGGGTCGACGTCCTCGTCGTAGACGTTCTTGCCCTCGAACAGCAGTTCGCCCTCGACGCGGGCGCTCTCGACGAGGTCGTTCATGCGGTTGATACATCGGAGGAACGTGGACTTCCCACAGCCCGACGGGCCGATGATCGCCGTCACCTCCCGTCCGGGGATCTCGATGTCGATCGAGTCGAGCGCCTGGTCGGAGCCGTAGTAGACGTCGAGGTCACGGCTCTCGATGACGGTTCGTGCGGCCGACGAGCCGGAATCGTCGGTCGGTCGCGTTCGTTCCTCCGAGATGCCGCCAGTGCCCGGATTCGTCGACGCGATCGATTCGTAGCCCTCGTCCGGTTCTGGCGTCGTCATGTTCTCCTGTGTCATGTTGAGTTCTCCGTCTGATACTTGTTGCGGATGAGTATCGCGATCGAGTTCACCGAGAGCAGCACCACCAGCAGCGTCACGACGCCCGCCGAGACGACGCCGTACTGGAAGGCCGTATCGGGATAGCTCGACCAGGTGTAGATCTGCATCGGCATCGCGCTGAACTTCGCGAACAGCCCGGTCGGCACGCCGAAGACGGTCGTCGGCACGCCGATCATGATCAGCGGTGCTGTCTCGCCGATCGCTCGCCCGAGCGCGAGGATCGTCCCGGTCATGATGCCGGGCAACGATCGCGGCAGAACGACGTTCCGGATCGTCTGTCGTTTGGTCGCGCCCATCCCGTAGGAGGCCTGTCGAAGGGAGTCGGGCACCGACCGGATCGCTTCCTGTGCGGAGATGATGACGATCGGCAGGATCAGCAGCGAGACGGTGAAGCCGGCGACCAACAGCGTCCCGTAGCCGAAGTTGACGAGCTGGACGAACAGCCCGAGGCCCAACAGCCCGTAGACCACGGAGGGAACGCCCGCGAGGTTCGCGATGTTGAGCTGGATGAACCGCGTCAGAGCGTTGTCCGAGGCGTACTCCTCGAGATAGATCGCCGCACCGACCCCGAGCGGAAACGTGATGAGCGCGATGAGCACCATCAGGAGGATCGAGCCGACGAGCGCCGGGAAGAGTCCTGCCTCCTCGGGAAGCGGGTGAGGCGGGCTCGTGAGGAACTGGAGGTCGAGCCAGCCGACGGCGTCGACGGTGACGTAGGCGAGCAACACCCCGAGCGTGACGATGCCCAACAGCGTCGCCGCGAGCGTGACGTACTCGAAGACGACGTCCTTCCATCGGCTGACCTCGCCGAACGCCGTCCCCTCGGATTCGGTTTCGACCGCCATCAGCGATACACCTCCCGGTAGCGTGAGGCGACCCACTCGCTTATCAGGTTCATGGCGAACGTGATGACGAACAGCGCGAGCCCGACCGCGAAGAGGCTCCGGTAGGCGATCGACTGGCCGGTCACGTCGCTCGCGCCGAGCTGGACCATCGCTGCGGTCATCGTCTGGATCGAGTTGAGGAAGATCCCCGCGGGGTCGGTGAGGTCGACCAGTCGGGGTGTGTTCCCCGCCGCGATGGTGACGGCCATCGTCTCGCCGATTGCCCGGCTGAGCGCGAGGATGTACGAGGAGGCGATGCCCGAGACCGACGCGGGGACGACGACGCTCGTCGAGACGGTAAAGCGCGTCGCGCCCAGGCCGTAGCTCGCCTCCCGAAGCGAGTCGGGAACCGCGCTCATGGCGTCCTCGCTGATCGAGGAGACCATCGGGATGATCATGATGCCGACGATGATGGAGGCCGAGAGCGCGTTGAACGTGCTGATCGTCGGGAAGACGACGCTCAACGCCGGCGTGATGTACACCAGCGCGAAGTAGCCGTAGACGACCGTCGGCACGCCGGCGAGCACCTCGATCGCCGGCTTCAACGCCGACCGGGCGCGATCGCTGGCGTACTCGCTGAGGTAGATGGCCGTCAGGAGCCCGACCGGCAGCGCGATCACGGCGGCGCCGAACGTGATGACGAGCGTTCCGGTGATCAGCGGGAGCACGCCGAAGTTGACGGGATCGTTAGCGGGACTCCAGGTCGTTCCGGTGAGGAACTCGACCGGCGACACCTCCGAGAAGAAGGTCGCTGCGTCGCCCAGTAGCGTGAGGACGATGGCGAGCGTGGTGAGTACGGACAGCAACGCACAGGTGAAAAAGCCGATCCGATAGGCGAGTTCCCGCGTGTTCTGTCCCCCCTTGCGGGTCAGATCGGGCGTCGTGGCGTCGCTCATCGTCGGTCGATACACCTCGGTTTCGGTCCGTCGAACCCCGTGGGGATCGAACGGAGGCTCTGTCTGGTCATGTCACGTCCTCGATGGCCTCGTCGAGACGGGCGAGGTTCTCGTCGCGCTCCTCCTCGGTGATCGGGACGTACCCGACGTCCGAGACGAGGTCGGTCGCGGCCTGTTCGATGAAGAAGCGAAGGAACTCCCGAACGGCGGAGTCCGCGAGCTCGGCCTTCGCGGCGTAGGTGAACAGCGGCCGCGAGAGGGGGCGATACTCGCCGCTCTTCGCGGTCTCGAGCGTGGGTTCGATACAGCCCTCGCCGTCGTCGATGGCGAGCGCCTTGATCGAGTCGGGGTTCTCGCTGTAGTACGAGAAGCCGAAGTAGCCCATCGAGTACGGCGATCCCTGAACGCCCCGAACGATCGTCCGGTCCTTCTCGGTCGCCGAGTAGTCGTTGCGGTGGTTCTCCTCCTCGCCGATGACGGTCTCGCGGAAGTAGTCGAAGGTGCCGCTGACCGTGTCGGCACCGTAGAGTTCGAACTCCTCGTCGGGCCACTCCTCGCGGACGTCGCTCCAGCGCTCGGCGCCGCCAACCCGCCAGATCTCCCTGAGCTCGTCGATGGTCACGCAGTCGACCCAGTCGGCCTCGGGATTCACGACCACGGTCAACGCGTCGGTGCCGACGGTGAACTCGATCGGCTCGACGCCGTTGGTCGCACACTGGGAGCGTTCCTCGTCCGCGATGGGGCGGCTGGCGTTGTTGAGGTCGGTCATCCCCGGGCAGAAGAAGTTCGAGAACCCCCCGCCGCTGCCGGTCTGGCTGACCGAGACGTTCACTTCGGGGTTCCGCTGGACGAAATCGGAGGCGATCGCCTCCGCGATTGGGAAGACGGTGCTGCTTCCGGCGATGTTCACCTCACGTTCCTCGCTGCTGAGCGCCCGGGTACAGCCGGTTAGACCGACGGCGCCCGCCGTGCCGGTCGCGGCCAGGACGTCGCGTCTAGAGACGGAACCGGTCGGCCACCACGACCTGTCTGACCACATCGTCAGAACGTGCTCGTCATGACGATAAATATCCTACTATGATTGCTATATAGTAGTATGTACGTTCGCGGTTCGGAGGGCCGGAGCGGAGAGATCGACCCTCCCCGTTCAAACCGCCGTCTCGTCCGGTAGCTCGTTCGATCCGCCGGACCGGTCCCGGCTCCGAGCCGCGACGACTGCCGATCGATACATTTACTATATAGTCATAGCCAGATTTACTACATCCGAACGGAAATCGGGAGTCATGGACACGCGAAAGGTGCAGATCACCGGCGGGTCGACGTTCACCGTCTCGATCCCCAAGGAGTGGGCGCTCGAGAACGGGATCGAGGCCGGAACCGAGGTCAGCTTCCACCCCGAGGGCGAGTCGTTGTTGCTCACGCCGCGCCGCGGCGACGAGCCCGTCGAGGGGACGCTCGACATCGCCGACCTCGACGGCCGGGATCTGACCCGTGCGGTCGTGACGATGTACGTGAGCGGGTTCGACGTCATCCACCTGGAGACGGACCGGGTCAGCGCCGGGCAACGCCGGAGCGTCCGTGACGCCACCCAGGGGCTCGTGGGACTGGAGGTGGTCGAGGAGACCGGCGACCGCATCGTCCTCCAGGACCTGCTCGACTCCGGCCAGCTCTCGGTGCACAACGCCGTCACCCGGATGCGCCTGATCGCGACAACGATGCTCGCCGACGCCGTCTCCGCGCTGATCGACGACGACGACGACCTCGCGACCGGCGTGATCGAGCGTGACGACGACGTCGACCGGCTCTGGTTCATGGTCTCGCGGGTGTTCCGCTCGACCCTGCGAAACCCGGGCGCCGCGGCGGAGATCGGTCTCGGCCGCGAGACGTGTTTCGACTACCACTCGAGCGCCCGCCAGCTCGAACGCATCGCCGACCACTCGGCGAAGATCGCCCAGATCGCGCTCGACCTCGGGACGGTGCCCGAGGAGGTCACGGAGGCGCTCTCGGCGCTCCACGAGGACGCGGTCGCCATCGTGGAGCGGGCGATGGACGCCTTCCTCGAGGACGACGGGGACCGTGCGACGCGGCTCGCGAACCAGGCCCGCGAGGAGGTCGAGGCGATCGACGAGCACACCCGGACCGTCGACGAGCGCATCCGCTCCCTCGACGACGCCCATCAGGCGCAGTTCCTCGGACTGGTGGTCGACTCGCTCTCGCGGACGGCGGACTACGGCGGCAACATCGCCGAGACCGCGCTCCAGCGGGCCGCACCGAGACCGTAATCAGGAGCGAGGCTCGAAGGGATCGAATCGAGTACCGCAGAACGGTCGGAGGTTACTCGTCGAGGAGAACGGCGTTGACCTGCCCGTCCTGGCCGGGACGAGAGGTGACGCGCGCGCGGCCCTCGCCGGTCTCGATGACTGCGCCCTTCGTGATGATGTTTCGTCGGACGTAGTTGGGGTTGGCGGCGTTCTCGACGACGTCGCGGATCTCGCTGCTGACGACCTCGCCGTCGGCGGAGACGTTCGCGACGTCGGTAGCGATCACACGGACCTTTCGGGTGTTGCCCCGCGCGTCGACGGTCTTGAACTTCCGATCGCCGACCTGGGTCTCGGTGGGCTGGCGACCGATCTGGTGTTTCTTTCGCTTCTTCATCGGGCGCAGTCGCCCGCCGGTTCGCTTCCGGGTCGAACGGCCGTGGTCCTTCATGCCCGTTCGGAGAGCCGGTGGCTACTTCAATGGATCGCATCCGAACCGCTTACCTGCGTGCTCGCGCCAGTATCGGCGAATGAGTCTGCGGGTCGCCGTCGCCGCGCCGTTCCAGGGTACGGGCACGCATCGGATGGAGGAGAGCGCGTTCGTCGTCGCCCTCTCGCTCGATCGGGACTGGTTCTCGCCGGATCAGGCCAAACGCCTGATCAACGTCGCGGTCGGAGAGGGGTTGCTCGAGCGAACCGACGCGGGACTCGAGGCCTCCTTCGCCGTCGAGTCCGTCGAGATCCCCGAGGGGTTCTCGCCGGACGAGGAGCTGCTGGCGGAGCGTTCGCCGTTCGAGCGGCTGCTGGACACGATCGTCGCCGAGGGGATCGAGAGACGGGTCGCGGTCGCGCGGATCAACGAGCTCCAGCGTCGCCTCGGCGTGACGATCGAGGTCGCGGCCGTCGTCCTCGCCCGGCGCGAGGGGGTCGACGTCGAGCGGGAGCTCCCGGCCGTTCGCGAGACGCTGACGAGCGACCGTGGAAGGTAAGCCCGCGCCGTGCCACTCGCCGATATGGTCGAGGAGCGACTCGAGGACGGGCGGCGCATCGCACAGCTGCTCGCCTCGGAGATCGACGGCCGGACCGACGGCATGCTGGCCCGTCTCTCGGTGGTCGACGCCGACCGCGAGGTCGAGCCGACCGTCGACGGCGCGTTCGCCTACGGGATCGAGGCCGACGGCGAGCGCCTCGCCGACGTCCACGTCCACCCCGAGCGCGCACATCTCGAGTTCGAACTCGAGAGCACCCAGGCGGCGGTCGTCGACGCCGCCGACCGCGAGGGGCTGCGGGTGCGGCCCAAGGCGGTCGTCCCGCCGAGGACGCTCGTGTTCCTCGAGGACGGCGCACAGGTGAAACGCGCGCTCGCGACGATCGAGGCGGCGCTCGCCGGCTAATCGAGCTCGCGGACGATGGCGGGAAGCCGTTCCGTGAGGGCGGCGCGATCAACGTGGACGTCGGCCCGGGGGTCGGGGTCGGGCCCGCCCGGATAGCAGACCTGAACCACGAACAGCCCCGCCTCCGACGCGCCGACGACGTCGGCCTCGATGCTGTCGCCGACGTAGACCGCCCGCTCCGGAGCGACGTCGAGCGCGTCGAGTATCGCCTCGAACGCACCGCGATCGGGCTTTCCGGCCTCGAGTTCACCGGTGATCACCGCGGCGTCGAACAGCCCCTCCCAGCCGAGCGTCGCGAGCTTATCGCGCTGGGCGAGCACCGGACCGTTGGTGAGGAGGCCGACCTTGTAGCGCTCGCGCAGGTCGGCGATCAGCGTCTCGGCGTCGTCGATCGGTTCGAGGTCGTCGGCGATCGCCGTTCGGTAGGCCTCCGCGAGGGCCTCCCCGTCGTCGTTCCCGCCGAGCAGGTCCGCGAAGATGGGCGCGCGGGTCTCGTGGGCGTGGGCTCGCTGGTGAGCCGCGCCGTACTCCTCGCGCGAGAAGTCGACGGGGACGTCGGCCGTCGCGGCGGCCTCGGCGAGCAGGGTGGCTCGGTCGCGTCGGACCACCGCGAGGGTGTAGTCGAGGTCGAACACGACCGCACTGAGTGCCATACCCTCCGTACGATCTCCTCGGATTTGAGCGTGTCCACATGCGGATCCGAAGCTTGTAGTAGTGACCCAGCCAGGTTCGAACATGCAGTTCTTCGAGCGGCTGCGCGACCGGATCGAGACGACGGGGAGCATCGTCTCCGTCGGGCTCGATCCCGACCTCGATCGCCTCCCCGAACGCATGCACGACCACGACCTCCCGCGATGGGCGTTCAACCGTCGCATCATCGACGCGACCCACGAGCACGCCGCGGCTTACAAGCCCAACGCGGCGTTCTACGAGGACCCCGATGGTTGGCGTTCGCTGGTCGAGACGATCGCCTATGCCAGGGGCAAGGACGTCCCCGTCATCCTCGACGCCAAGCGCGCCGACATCGGCAACACGACCCGCCAGTACGCACGGCTGCTCGATCAGGCGGACGCCATTACGGTCAACCCCTACATGGGCCGAGACTCCCTCGAGCCGTTCCTCCAGCGTGAGGGGGCCGGCGTGTTCGTGCTCTGTCGCACCTCGAACCCGGGCGGTGCGGACCTCCAGGATCTCGAACTCGCCTCGGGCGAGCGCGTCTACGAGCGGGTGGCCGCCCTCGCGGACCTGTGGAACGCGAACGACAACGTCGGGCTCGTCGTCGGCGCGACCGCGCCCCAGGAGCTCGAATCCCTTCGAGAGAGCGTGCCCGACCTGCCATTCCTCGTTCCGGGGGTGGGCGCCCAGGGCGGGGACGCCGAGGCCGCCGTCGAGTTCGGGCTCGCGGACGGGGTCGGTCTCGTCAACTCCACGCGGGGGATCATCTTCGCCGGCGAGTACGGCTCGCCGAGCTCCCGGACGCCGTCCGGGAACGCGGGCGAGGACCACGAGGCGTTCGACAAGGCCGCCGGCGAGGCCGCGAAACGGCTGAAACGGCGGCTGAACGAGCATCGGTAGTCCGACGGAAGCGCCGCCGCACCCGGACGCCGGACCGATTTATGTAGCTCCCCGAACGGGTATGGACATGGACGACCTCACGCACCGTAGCGAGGTGGCCGAACGTGCCGCCCGCGCCGGGGGCGACCTCGCGCTCGATCGGTTCCGCACCGACATCCCCGTCGAGACCAAGGACGGGAAGACCGACGTCGTCACCCAGGCGGATCGGGACGCACAGAGCCACGTGATCGAGGTGATCCGCGAGGAGTTTCCCGACGACACGATCGTTGGCGAGGAAGACGGCGTGGAGCCGAGCTCCACGGACCATGCGAGCGGGCAGAGCCCGCGAGCAGAGGAGGCGCTGAAGGAGGTCCCCGAGGAGGGCCCCGCCTGGGTGATCGATCCGATCGACGGCACCGCGAACTACGTCCGCGGGATCCCGATCTGGGCGACCAGCGTCGCGGCCGTGATCGACGGCGAGCCGGTCGCGGCGACCAACGCGATGCCGGCGCTCGAGGACTGCTACGTCGCCGACGGCGAGGAGACGCGGCTGAACGGCGAGGCGATCTCGGTGAGCGAGCGCGGGGACCCCAAGACCTGTATGGTCTCGCCGACGCTCTGGTGGGACTTCGAGCAGCGCGGGGAGTTCGCCGCCGCGGTGCGGGCGATCATCGAGCGCTTCGGCGACATGCGTCGGTTCGGCTGTGCACAGGGGACGCTGAACATGATCGCCGACGGCGGCCTCGACGGGGCGATGAGCGACGTCCGGCCCAACCCCTGGGACACCGTCGCCGGGATCCACCTCGTTCGCAAGGCGGGCGGACGGGCCACCGATCTCGAGGGCGAGCGCTGGCGCCACGACAGCGAGGGGCTGGTCGTCTCGAACGGAACCGTCCACGAAGCGGTGCTCGAAGCGATCCGCGCCGTTCGCCGCTGACCCTCGCGGTCGCGACTGTCGAATCGAGGGGGGCGGCCTAGCGGAGGCCGACGCCGCTACACCGCACGCAGCTTCCCTTCTGACGGTCGTAGTGGGCGTCGCAGACGAGCGCGCCACAGCCCTCACATCGGTGGCTCGCCCGCGCGCTCTCGCAGTGCTGACAGAGTCCGGTGACGCTCATACTTCCGATACCGGTTCGAGCCGCTTGACTCCGACGGCCGGATCGGCGGGACGTTTACGGTGGTCGGCTCCGTAGCCCGCACGTGACAGGATCGCGGCTGCTCGTGGGGCTCGCGTCGGTGTTCGCGGGGAGCGCCGTCCTCATGCTGATCGTCGCGTCGGTCTATCGGACCCCGGTACCGCTCGCGATCGCGGCGCCGTTCGCCCTGACCGGCTACCTGATGTGGTATCAGGGGACCGGCCGCCTCGAACGACGGATGCGCGAACGCGTACGGAGGGGACGGGGAGACACGGTCGGAGCGCACGGGACGCGGGCGGGCGGCGGTCGCCTCGGCGGGGCCCGCCGGCGTACCCGCACCGACCCGCGCCGGCCGCCGGAGCGATCGGGACCGAGCCGTCGAGAGGCCTACCGGATCCTCGGGCTCGACCCCGGCGCCGACGAGGGACGGGTGAAGCGGGCCTATCGCGAGCGAGTCAAGACCGTCCACCCCGACCGCGGCGGCGACGAGACGGAGTTCAGACGGGTCAAGAGCGCCTACGACCGGCTGACCGAGTAACGCGAACGACCGCGAGCGGCTCCGTGTGTAGTGTTATCACGCTACGAGAACGTTTTTGCTACTCGTTCCCCAACCCCCGTCCATGAGCCCCGACCGGGCCGTGTTGCAGGAAGCGATCGATCACGGCGAGAGGGAGGGCGGCAGCGTCGAGTTCAAGGAGCGGCTCACCCGGACCCAGCACCTGGAGGGCGGGCGATTCGAGAGCCTCGCGGCACAGCTCCGCCACCGCGTGCTCTCGGGCGACGGCGAGGCGACCTACGTCGTTGGCGTCACCGACGGCGGCGGCATCGCGGGCATCAGCCCCGACGCCTTCTCGGAGTCGATGGACGTCCTCTCGATCCTGGCCGAGGAGGCCGACGCCCACATCCACGACGTCCAGACCTGGGGGGTCGACGGCGAGGGCGACGGCCACGGCAACCGTGCGGTCGACGATCACGGGGAGGAGGGCTCCGCGAAGGGCCTGGTCGGCGTCGCCACCCTCAGAACTGGCGCGATGCTCGAGACGGACGACGACCACATCGTCGTCGGGACGGCGGGCCACGTCGACCACGGCAAGAGCACGCTGATCGGCAGCCTCGTCACCGGCCGGGCCGACGACGGCGACGGGGGGACACGCGGTTATCTCGACGTCCAGCCCCACGAGGTCGAACGCGGGCTGTCGGCGGACCTCTCCTACGGCGTCTACGGCTTCAGGGAGGGCGAGCCGGTGAGAATGGACAACCCCCACCGGAAGGACGACCGCGCCGGCGTCGTCCGTGAGGCCGACCGGCTGGTGTCGTTCGTCGACACCGTCGGCCACGAGCCGTGGCTGCGGACCACCATTCGAGGACTGGTCGGCCAGAAGCTGGACTACGGGCTGCTGACGGTGGCGGCCGACGACGGTCCCACGCGGACGACCCGCGAACACCTCGGGGTGCTGCTCGCAACCGACCTCCCCACCGTCGTCGCGATCACGAAGGTCGACCTCGTCGACGAGGAGCGCGCGGCGGAGGTCTCTCGAGAGGTCGAACGCCTGCTCCGGGAGGTGGGTCGGACGCCGCTCCCGGTCGCGCGCCACGGCGTCCGGACGGCGATCGAGGAGATCGACGAGACGGTCGTTCCGATCGTCGGGACCAGCGCGGTCACCGGCGAGGGACTCGAGGTGCTCGACTCGCTGTTCGAGAGGCTGCCGAAGCAGGCGCCCGACGAGGGCGATTTCCGGATGTACATCGACCGGACCTACTCCGTCACCGGGGTCGGAGCGGTCGCGTCGGGTACCGTGAAGTCGGGCAGCGTCGAGACGGGCGACGAACTGCTGTTGGGCCCGCTCACGGACGGCAGCTTCGCCGAGGTCGAGGTCCGCTCGATCGAGATGCACTACCACCGGGTCGACCGGGCGAGTTCGGGCCGGATCGTCGGCATCGCGCTGAAAGGGGTACGCGAGGCCGACATCGAGCGGGGGATGGCGCTGTTGCCCCGCGATTCCGCACCCGAACCCGTCAGGGAGTTCGAGGCCGAGGTGATGGTACTCAACCACCCCACCCGGATCTCCGCGGGCTACGAGCCCGTCGTCCACCTCGAGACCGTGAGCGAGGCGGCCGTCTTCACCCCCGAGGGCGGACGACTGCTGCCGGGCGACACCGGTCGAACCCGCGTACGCTTCAAGTTCCGGCCCTACCTCGTCGAGGAGGGCCAGCGCTTCGTCTTCAGGGAGGGCCAGAGCAAGGGCGTCGGCACCGTCACCGACGTGAACCCGGTCCCCGAGACGTGACGGGCCGTCCGTGATTCGAATTCGGGTTCGAAGCCGGTAGGAGCTCCCGACGTTCGATCTTCGAAGCCACGCATGGGAACGACTTCGGATGACGACGTTCGACCGCGGTGATAACCGGTGAACGTTCGATCCCGACGGCTCTGATCCCGGAAGTCAAAGCCCCAAACGAGGTAAACGGGCGACCCGTACCAGGATCCATGAGCGTTCAAGCCGCGTTACAGCGCGTTCTGACGAACCCGGTCCTCCTCGGGGGGTGGATCGTCCTCGTTCTCGTCTCACTCGGCGCCCTCGTCCGGGACCTCCGAAGGAACAACCAGGCACTCGGAAGCCTGATGAAGTACGTCTGGGGGTTCACCGTCCTCTACTCGGGGCCGATCGGGCTCGCGGGCTACTGGTATTCGGGACGCGCCCAGATCGCTCACGATTCGCTCTGGCGGCGTGGGTTCCGGTCGGTCAGTCACTGCTACTCCGGATGTGGGGCCGGCGAGATCTCCGGCGTCGTTATCGCCGTAGGATTACTCGCGCTGGGAAACCTCTATGCCGCACTCATCACGTTCACGCTCGCCTACGTCTTCGGCTACGCGATGACGATCGGACCGCTCATGCAGGAGGGCGTCCGTTTCGGGAGGCGACGATCGACGCGTTCTACTCGGAGACGGCCAGCATCGCGGTCATGGAGATCGTCGCGATCTCGACCGACCTCTGGCTGGCCGGAGAGGCGACGATGGGGGACGTCCTCTTCTGGTCTGCGCTTGTCTTCTCGCTCTCGATGGGGCTGCTCGCCGCCTATCCGGTCAACGTCCTCCTCATCGAACGCGGCGTGAAGGAGGGGATGATGAACCCCGCCGAGATGGGGTAGCCCACCGACGCTCGGACCGTGACGGAGGCCGGTTCGGGACCGTTCGATTCCGTCGGCTTCGGTCCGGCTCGGTACTCGTTCACGCACACGTCACTCCTCGAGGGCGTACGTCCCATCGCGCCGGTCCGCGAGTCCGAACAGCGCGAGCCAGCCGAGAAGCCGTTCGACCCGTTCGCGCCAGATCGCCTCCCAGTCGGGATTGCGGTGGCGCTCCCAGCGCGGGACCGCCTCGAAGCGCTCGAACACCTCGTCGACCGCGAGCGGCTCTCCCGCATCGTCGAGGATCGTCCGGACCTCCCGGGCGCCGTAGACCCCTTCGAGCAACGCCTCTCCGAGCCCGTTCGGGTCGTCGCGCGTCCGATGGTAGCCTGCGTCGCCCTCAGCGGCGAGACCCAATCCTCTGAGGAAGCTCAGCCAGTCACGGGCGGTCTCCGCGTTGACCACGCAGGCGCGATGAACCAGCCGCTCACAGCAGCTCTCCTCGGGTTCGGGGACGAGGGGAAGCCCGTCACGGATCTCGAGGAGCCGGTCCACCCCGTCCGGCGGAGCGGGCACCGGCTTGATCCTCATAGTCCGAAGCTCGCCGTCAGAAGCTTCTCGTTCGTCTGCCCGTAGTGGTGGGTCCCCCCGCCGAGCACGTCGATGGTCACCTGTGCGGGCGCGAAGACGGACTCGGGGACGTCGTAGAGCTCCCAGTCGGCGTCGGCGAAGATCTCCTCGAACGGCGTGCCGTACTCGTCGCTGGCGGTCGAGACGACCTCGTCGAAGCGCTCGAACTCCTCGCGGACGACGACGTGGGCCCGTCCGCCGTAGGCCAGCGCGTCGTTGGTCCGGCCGATCGCCGTCTTCTCGTCGTCGGCGACGGGCGCGAGCGGGGCGCTCGCGCTCGTACTGACGATGTCGAGCGGGTCGTAACCCAGCTCGGAAAGCCGGAAGACCGCGAGTTCGGCGGCGCGGGCGGCCATCGTAACGCTGCCCGAGAGGCTGGCCGTCGAGAACGCGGGCAGAAACACCGAGGCGGGATCGACGCCCGCGAGGTCGGCGACCCGTTCGGCGGCCGCTTCGGTGGGGAGGTCCTCGCTCTCGATCGAGAGCACGGCGAACTCGAAGACGTCCTCGTAGCCGACGCGGGCGAACTCCTCCTCCTCGGCGACCAGCGCGCGGGCGGGTCCGCTGCCGAGCCCCTCGAAGTCCTCGACGGAGAGCTCCCAACCCGCCTTCTGCGAACAGAGGATCGCCAGCGCGGGTTGGTCGGTCGAACACTCGACGTAGGGTATCGGAGCGCCCCCAACCTCGTCCATTCGGGTCTGAACGGTCGCCAGCCCCGAGGTCTGGAGCTCCGCGAGCAACAGGCCCGCCTCGATGCCGCCGTCGGCGTGAACGCCGAAGTCGAGCACCGTCGTCCCGGTGTCGAGCTCCCCGACGACGACGTTGAGCTCGTCGGCGAAGTCGATGGCCTCGTCGGCCAGCTCGATCGCCATACGGTTGAGACTGTCCATACGTCGGGTTTCGACGGCGACCTAATGGACGTGACGATCCGGTCGACCGCTGTGAGCCCCGTACGCTACGTGTCGGAGCGCGCCTCGCGGCCGAGCTCCTCCTCGACGGCCTCGACCTTCTCGTCGGCGGTCTGGTCGCTCGCGCGCTTGTCGTCGATCTTCAGGTGGGTACTGACGCGGTCGCCCTCGACCGCCTCGTGGGCGGCCTGGGCCGCGGCGAACAGCTCGCCGATCTCCTCGGCCTCGATCACCGTCCCCATCGCGTTGGTCTCATAGGAGACGTCGAACTCCTCAAGTGCCTCGACGCCCTTCGCGACCTCGTCGGCCATGCTGCCTTCCTTGACGGGTGCGACGCTCAGATACGCGATCACGGTCATGATCGGTACGAGGTCACCGTATTACGTAAAAGCGGCCCCTGCGTTGGAAACGCGTTCCTGTACGGAGGACGAGTGCGGATGGCGACGCTAACTCAGTCGTCGTCCAGTCCGTAGCGGGTTCGGTAGGGGTAGCGCTCGGAACGGTAGAGCACGAGGTGGAGGACGAGCGCGATGGACAGGAAGACGACGTTCCACGCGGTCGAGTCGTACGCGATCACGTCGATGACGAGCGTTTCGCTCGACAGCGGCCAGAGCGGAGCGAGCGCCGCGTCGGGCGCCGCCGAGAGGAGATCCGCGAAGACGTGGCTGAGCCCGCCGGCCCAGAAGGCGCCGGTCGTGAAGACGAACGTGGTCCCGCGGGTGATCGAGTCGCTGTGTATCAGCCGGTGGGCGTTCAGGAGGGGCGTACAGGCGTACGCCGCGACGACTCCGAAGAGGACGCCGACGATCAGCACGAACGGGACCGTGTGGGTCAGCCCGTGGTGCTGGAGCAACGAAGAGGCGAAGAGCCCCTCGAGCCACAGATCGACGTCGGGGAGCATCGCGGTGACGAGCGTGAAGGCGGCGAACGTCACGGAGGGACGCCGACCCCAGAGGAACCAGGCGGGCGTCGCGAACAACAGCGCCATCCCGACGTGACCCAGCAGTTCGACCATGGCCCGCATCACTGCTCGGGACGTATATAGATTCAATGGTACGTCGGGATCAACGGCGACGAACACGCCGTTGCGCCTCAAGCACGACGTCCCACTACCGATAGCGGTTCCACGCGTATCTCGACGACCGAGGAGACGACCACGGCTGATCCGGGTCGCGTCGGTCGAGCGGAGTTCAGTATCGTCGTATGAGATTTATCGACGGCGCGTCGGCCACCGACACACGGCTCAGGAGGGTCGGCGGGGCTCGCGAAGCCGCCGTTCGCTCGAACTCGCCCGTGGAGAGTGGGTCACATCGATCCGATCTACCGAGTCGCGACGACGGTCGGTAGCGGACCGATCCGGTGAGAGGGACTCCGTTCGTCGGCCGATATCGATCGAGAGGAACTCGTCCGGCGGTCTCGAAACGTCGGATGACGTATCTCTCCTCCGCTCGGTTGGTAGATGGTCGGGAACGCGGTCTTCGATCCGGTTCGCGGCTCGTCCGGTTCCTGCCGTCGGTTACGGTGCCTTCGATCGTCACGGGTCACCCGGCCGCCGAAAGCAACGAGCGACGGATCGACAGCCGTCTCGACGTCGGACGACCATCCATCGACCGAGACTCGAACCTCCTGCCGGCGGGCCTGTAGAAGGATATCGGGATACAGCATAGGACGGCCTCATAAATCGATAACCGCTCTATAGAACCGCGTGGGCGGCGGTGATGTCTCCGTTTTCTCGGAGGTGATCGCCTCGAAAGGCCGGAGGCCATCAGCGGACCCGGTTCGAGACGGCGGTTGGTACGGACGAAACGAGGCCGATGTCGAGCTCCGGACGAGAGGAGCGAACCACACCGGACCGTTCCTCGGTTGCGTTGCGACTCGATCGGTTCGAATTTCTCCCGTTCGGTCGCAAAACTGCTTCGCGATCTTGCCGGCTACTCAGAACGCGGAGCGTTCTCATGAAGCCGGAAAGAAGGGATTTAATCACGGTCGTTTCGCTGGCGCTTCACTCCCTGATTCAACTCCTTCCGTGCGATTCGCCGCGCTCACGAACGTGTTCATGCGGCAAGAATGCGAGGGAAGGGATTTGAACCCTCGAACCCCTACGGGAGCGGGTCTTAAGCCCGCCACTTTTGGCCAGGCTCAGCCACCCTCGCGCGTCCTCCCCTATTCCGGTGACCGAAAAGTGGGTTTCGGTCGGGCGATCGCCTCAACACACAACAGATATATTATGTTTACTGTCGTACTATTCGTACATGGATAGACGCACCCTGCTCCTCTCGGGGGCGGCGCTCGCCCTTGCGGGCTGTCTCGGCTCGGGCTCCGGCGGAAGCGGCGGTCCGGGAACCGATCCCGACGCGGAGCCGACGACCGACCTCGACGTGAGCGAGGAGACCCTCGAGAGCCTCGTCGAGGGGAACACCCGCTTCGCGTTCGACCTCTACGACTACCTGCGCGGGAGCGAGACGGGGAACCTGCTCGCCTCGCCGTACAGCGTCTCGGTCGCGCTCGCGATGACCTACGCCGGCGCCCGTGAGGAGACCGAAACGCAGATCGCCGAGGCGATGCGTTTCTCGCTCGAGGAGGAGATCCATCCTGCCTTCGCGGCGCTGTACCACGAGCTCGATGCCCGAAGCGAGGTCGAGACCGACGACGAGGAGAGCGACCCCTTCGAGCTCGCGACCGCGAACGCGGCGTGGGGACTCGAGTCCTACCCCTACCGCGAGGAGTACCTCGAGCTGGTCGAACGCTACTACGGTGCCGGCTTCCGGACGGTGGACTTCGAGGGCGACCCCGAGGGTGCGCGCGAGGAGATCAACGACTGGGTCGCCGGCCGAACGGAGGAACGCATCGACGACCTCCTCCCCGAAGGATCGATCGACGAACTCACCCGACTGGTGCTCACGAACGCACTGTTCTTCCGCGCGACCTGGGCGGAGCCCTTCGAGGAGGAACGCACCGAGGACGCCCCGTTCACCGCGCTCGACGGAGCGACGGAGGACGTACCGATCATGCGCCGGGACGGCAGCTTTCCGTACACCGAGGTCGGCGGCCACCAAGTCATCGATCTTCCCTACGTCGGCGAGGAGGTGGGGATGGTCGTCGTCCTCCCCGCGGAGGGCGAGTTCGAGCGCATCGAGGCCGGCCTCGACGTCGGTCGCTTCTCGACGCTCGACGACGCCTTGGAACCGCGCGAAGGGACGATCGCCCTTCCGCGCTTCGGGTTCGAGTCAGGGTTCGCGCTCGAGGAGGCGCTCTCGGCGCTCGGGATGGAGGTCGCGTTCGACGAACGCGAGGCGAACTTCGACGGGATCGCACCGCTCGAGGAGCTCGATGGCAACCTCTACGTCGACGACGTCTACCACGATACGTTCATTGCCGTCGACGAGGAGGGGACGGAGGCGGCCGCGGCGACGGGCGTCGTCATTCGCGAGGAGTCCGCGCCGGCCGATCCCTTCGAGATGATCGTCGACCGACCGTTCCTCTTCGCGATCCGGGACCGGCCCACCGGGTCGGTGCTGTTCCTCGGACGGGTGGTGGACGCGGTCGCAGCGCAGTAGACCGCCGCCGTCGTGATCCGACCCGTGTCCGGGGATCGACGACCGCCTCCGAGAGCTACCAGTCGACGCTCAGCGTGCCGTCACCGTGCGGATCGGGCGCGATCTCCTCGTCGGTTCGTCGGTCGACCACGTGGATGACGCCGCGGTCCTTCTTCGCCGGACAGAGCTCGGCCGCGCGAACGTTCTCCTCGAGTTCGTCCTCGCCGATGAAGTACGAGCGGGGTTTGGCGATCCCCGTCTCGAAGTCGAGCTCCCAGTTCCGTGAGGCCTCGGCACACTTGCCCGCGCCGAAGCACTTGTTCGCCTCGAAGATGATCTTGTACGGTTTCTCCTCGACCGGCGGCGCGTTCGATTCGCCGATCTCGCTCGCACGGACGACGCCACCGTCGTCTGAATCGCTCATACCTGCGAGAAGGGGCGCGCGGACTTTCGACTGTCGGTTATCGGTCCACCGTCACGGACTCGATCTCGACGGGTTCGATCGGCTGATCCTGGGCGTCGGTCTCGACCTCGCCGATCCGCTCGACGACGTCCATCCCGTCGATCACCTGCCCGAAGACGGCGTGGCGGTCGTCCAGATGGGGCTGGGGCGCGAGCGTGATGAAGAACTGCGAGCCGTTGGTGTCCGGACCGCTGTTGGCCATCGAGACGGTTCCCGCCGAGTCGTGGCGCAGTTCGTCGTGGAACTCGTCGTCGAACTGGTAGCCCGGGCCGCCCCGGCCGGTGCCGGTCGGGTCGCCGGTCTGGATCATGAACTCCTCGATGATCCGGTGGAAGACGACGCCGTTGAAGAGCCCGTCGCCCCGCGTCTCGCCGGTCTCGGGGTCCTCCCACGTGGTGGTGTCGGGAGCGGGGTCGGCGTCGGCGGCCGGGTCGTGTTCGGCCAGATTGAGGAAGTTCTCTACCGTGCGGGGCGCACGCTCGTCGTAGAGTTCGATCTCGATATCACCCACCGATGTGTGCAGCGTCGCGGTCGTGGCCATAGCTGGTCCGTCGACACAGGCGGGTAAAACGCTGGTGGTCACGAACGCGGTACGGCTCGTTCGCCGAGCGCCGCTCACTCGGCCGACGGCTCGACCGGCGGGTTCAGCGCGATGACGTCGACGAGCACGAGCAGACCAAGGAGGGCAGCCCCGACGAGCGCGGCGTGCGTGGAGATCCCCAGGACGCTACCGACCATGAGCGCGAGGAGGAACGCCGTCGGGATCGCCCACAGCGCGAGGTCGTACCGTGTCGCAAAGGTGAGGGCCTCAGCCAGCGTTTCTGCGGAACTCCACTCCGGATCGTACCGGTGACGAGCCTGACCGGTCATCGACATCACCCCGCCGTATTATTCGCGTGCTATCCACAAAAATCCTGCCCGGATTAATGGGGATCGCCCTCGGAGGGAAGGTATGGTACGCGGTACCCACTCCGCCGAACGGCTTACCCTCGCGCGGCTGCCCTCGGGCCTCACGGTCGAGACGACGCTACACCGATACGAGGGCGCACGCGATGGCCCCACCCTCTACGTTCAGGCCGCCCAGCACGGCCGGGAAGTGAACGGAACCGCCACCCTCAGACGGTTCCACGAACGAGTCGACCTCGACGCGCTGGCGGGGACCGTCCTCGCCGTTCCCGTCGCGGACCCGCTGACGTTCGATCGCGTCTCCTACACCACACCCGAGCAGCTCGACAGCGTCAATCCGAACATGAACCGAGCTTGGCCGGGCGACGTCGACGGGACGCTCCACGAGCGGATGGCCGCTACCCTCTGGGAACACGCGAGTTCGGCCGATGCCATCGTCGACCTCCACACCGGCAGCCCGGAGATGCTCACCCACGTCGTCTTCCGTGAGGACGACGACGACTCCCGACGGCTCGCCGAGGCGTTCGGCACCGATCTCTTACTGGCGGAACAGGCCGAGGAGGACGCCGACGAGATGTGGGCGGAGCGCAACTTCGACGGCAAGCTCCGCGTGGCGGCCACCGGCGAGGGGATCCCCGCGATCACGCCGGAGCTCGCGTACAACAAGCAGATCGTGAACGACGCGGTCGAGACCGGCGTCAAGGGGCTGTTCAACGTCCTCCGGGCGCTGGGGATGCTCGATGGCGAGCCCGAGGAGAACGGCGAGGCGATCCTCGCCCGTAACCATCTCGGCCGGGTGACGGCGGTCGCCTCGGGGCTGTTCCGGGCGAACTCCGATCTCGGCCTCGGCGACCGGATCACCGCCGGCACGCCGCTCGGAACGCTCTACGACCCGACGACATACGAGGTGCTCCAGGAACCGGTCGCGGACCGCGACGGGATCCTGTACGCGCTCACCAAGGAGGCGACGGTCACCGGCGGCGAGAAGCTCGCAAACGTCGCGCTCGTGCTCGACTAACGCCCAGAGAGTTCCGCGACGTCCCGGCGGAGCCGATCGGCATAGCGCAGTCGTAGCCCGCTCGCCTCCGACTCATCGAGCCGGTCGGGGCCGGAGAGTTCCACCGCGATCGGCTCGTAGGCGCTGGGCTCGAGTCCCATCGATCGCAGGTACGCAGTGACGTCGTCGGCGGGCCCGTCGAAGACCGCCTGCCGGGTGAGCTTCTCGAGCGCCGCGAACGGCGGGATCGTGATCGCGTCGTCGCCGACGCCCGGCTCGTCCCCGATCCCGAGGGGAAGCTCCTCGGTGCGGCGGACGAGCCGTTCGACCTCCTCGACCAGCCGGAAGACCTGGCTCGGAAGCGCCGTGTCCGGCGTCCGCCACTCGACGGTCGGCGAGCCGAAGCGGAGCCGGACCGGCGTCAACACGGCGTTCTCCGCTCTGACGTATCGCTCGAACGTCGCGTCGTCGATCCCGCGCTCGTGTGCGAGCGTCCGGAGCTCCGCGTAGGCGCCGTCGAGGCGGGCGTTCCACTCGCCGAGCGACTCCATGTACTCCCAGAGGTCGCGATAGCGCGAGAACGCCGCCCCGGTTCGTCGGCGGTAGGCGTACGCCCGCGAGCAGTACGCGAGGCGTTCGCCCTCGTAGTACGGCGAGGAGGAGACGAGCGCCAGCGCGGGATCGAGCGCGGTCAGCAGGTTCACCTGCTCGACGACGTTTCGCTTCTCGAAGTGAACGTGCGTGCCGGCACAGTGCTTCGCGGCGTCGATCCCCGGCCCGTAGAGGCGCTCGAGAAAACGCCCCCGATCGGTGACGGCGGGCATCGCGTCGGCCGTGAGCGGCGTTCCGAGCGGAACGACGTGTACTCCCTCGCGTTCGGCGGCGTCGAGCACCGCCCGCAGTGCCTCGATGAACTCCCGTTCGAGCGCCTCCACGCCGGAGGCGGGCGGTGTGACGACCTCGATCATCGGGGCGACGAACTCCCCCTCGACGCGCTCGTGGGCGTCGAGCAGCGGCCGGCCGTCGGTCAGCCGTCCCTCGCCGTCGACCACCCAGTACTCCGACTCGAGTCCCAGTTGCATCCCGCCCGATCCAGACCCGAGACGAACAAGAAGGTTGTGCCTGCGCCGATCGACGGGTCGAGGCGCCGTTCAGAACGCCTGCAGGTCCTCGAGGACGGCCTCGGCCTCGCCGCTCTCGAGCACCTCGCGGGCGCGCTCGAGGCCGGCGTCGATCGAGTCTGCATCCTCGCGGGCGTAGATCCGAAGCGCGGCGTTGAGCGCGATCGCGTCGGCGAACCGATCGTCGCGCTCGCCCGAGAGCACCTCGCGGGTGATCCGTGCGGAGTCGGCCTCGACGTCCTCGACCTCCAGGTCCTCGCTCTCGAAGTCCATTCCGTACTCGCCGGTCTGGACCTCGAAGTCGGAAAAGTCGCCGTCGTCCCACTCGGCGACCTTCGTCAGCCCGGGCCGGACGTCGTCGTAGCCCTCCATCCCCTGGAACATGAGCACGCGTCCGAGCGACTGCTCGCTTCGCTCGAACGTGTCGACGACCTTCTTCGCGAACGGCAGGTGATAGAAGCTGCCCAGGTGGACGTCGGCGTTCGCGGGGTTCGCGAGCGTCTCGATCGTGTTAACGAACGTCCGTACGCCCATCCGGTCGCGGTGGCTGTGGAGTTCGTGGACGCGCGGGTTGAAGTTGGGCTGGTAGTAGAAGCCGAAGCCACACTCGTCGACCATCTCCGCGCTCTCCTCGGACTCGAGGTCGGTCCTGACGTCGAGTTCGTCGAGGACGTGCTTGTAGGCGGTCGCCTTCTGGGTCGGGACGTGATCCCCCGAGTGGGTCACGACCGGGGTACCCGCGGCGGCCGCGACGACGCCCGCGCCCACGCCCAGCAGCGCGGAGGTGTGCTTGCCGTCGTAGTTCGCCCCGCAGTCGACGGGGTCGCAGTCGGGCTCGGCGACGCGGACCGACTCGCGCATCACGTCGGTGAACGCCGCGAGCTCCTCGGGCTCGTTTCGCTTCCAGCGGTTCGCGAGCCAGAACGCCCCCAGCGTCGTGGGGTCGGGCTCCAGGTCGAGGATGCGTCGGAACGCCTCCTCCGCCTGATCGTAGTCCATGTCGTCGGCGGACTTCGGACCCGATCCGACCACCTCGCTCATCAGCCGTTTGAGCGGCCACTCGCCGTACGCCTCGGTCGCTTGGGCCATACGTACCGTTTGGGAGCGCCGTCGCAAAAACGTCCCGCTCTACGGGTATCGAGGTCTTCGACCGGCCTCTCCACCCGATCCCGCCCGCGTTTCCGCGTCTCGTCTTCGATCCGCTCGGTCGAACCCATCCGATCGAAAGCCGCCGCGAGAACCGGAGCCGTCAGTTCGCCGTCCCGTCGATTGCCCGGATCTCGCCCGTCGAGAGCAGCCGTTCGACGTCCTCGCGGGACTCGATGTGGATCGGCTCCGCCAGCCGTCCGGCCCGCGTCTCGAACGGCCTCGAACCCACGCGCCTGAACGAGACGTAGCGCTCGCCCACGCCGGTGACGACGTATCGATCGATCGAGGGCGCCGTCTGCTCGAACACTAATCCCTCGGTCACCGCCGGTTGCCGTAGCTGTACACCCGTAGCCATACCTCCCTTACGACGCGGTCCGTCATGAATATTTGGTACTCGGTAACGATCCACAGGAGGATCGGGCCGGCGGTCCTCATCGGTATCCCGAACCGGTACGCTGTAATGGACGCGGCGCCTATCCGGGGGAAATGAGTACGCCCGACGCCGGCTGGCGGGTCGGCCTCGACGACGTCGACGCCGCGCTCGTCGACGGCTACCAGAGCGGCTTCCCGGTCGAGCGACGACCGTTTCGCGCCGTGGGCGAGGCCCTCGGGATCGGGGAGGAGGAGGCACTCGCGCGCGTCAAACGCCTCCGTGATCGAGGGGTCGTCCGGCGCTTCGGCGCGGTGTTGAACCCGCCCGTGATCGGCAGTTCGACGCTCGCGGCCGTCCGTGCCCCCGAGGAACGCTTCGAGGAGATCGCGAGCGTCGTGAACGAGTATCGGCAGGTCAACCACAACTACCGGCGCGATCACGAGTGGAACATGTGGTTCGTCGTCACCGCGGGCTCGCGGGAGACCCGCGACCGTATCCTCGAGGAGATCGAGGAGCGAACCGGCCACCCGGTCCTCGTGTTGCCGATGCTCACCGACTTCTACATCGACCTCGAGTTCCCGGTCGTGAACGCCGACCGCTTCGCCCGCGAGACCGACACGGAGGGACGACTCGCCCGCGCGAGCGCCGTGGACGGGACCGGCGCGTCCGCGGACGCCGAACGGGTGTCGGCTACCCGCATCAGCGAGGAAGCCACGGGCGACCTCTCGGGACTCGAGGCGCGGGTGCTCCTCGAGATCCAGGAGGGGCTCCCGCTCTCGGCGACGCCGTACCGCGACGTCGCCCGCTCGCTCGGCGCGGAGACCGACGACGTCCTCGCCGCCGTCGACCGGCTGCTCGCCGAGGGCTGCATCAAGCGCATCGGCTGTGTGGTAAACCACGTCGTCACCGGGTTCGACGCCAACTGCATGGTCGTCTGGGACGTCCCGGACGACGACCTCGACGAGCGGGGAGGGGCGGCCGGGGCGCTGCCGTACGTCACGCTCTGCTATCACCGACCGCGCCGACCCGAACTCGACTGGCCGTACAACCTCTTCACGATGATCCACGGGCGCGATCCGAAGGCCGTCGACGAGAAGATCGACGAACTCGCCGCCGAGCATCTCCCCTACGAGCACGAGCGGCTCTACTCGACGGAGACGTTGAAACAGACCGGAGCGCGATACGGCGAACTCCTCTCCGAGTGAGGGCGTCCGAGACTCAGCTTCGTGCGGTCGTGTAGAGGACCGGGCCGATGACGACCAGCGCGACCCCGAGCAGCTTGTAGGGGAGCGGTGCGAGGTTGCTCGGAGCGAGCATGAACAGGAAGCCGAAGAGGATCACGTTCATCGAGAGGAGCTTCTTCGAGAGCGCGAGCGAGCCGAGCACCGAGGCTACGAGCGCCAGAACCAGAACCTGCCCGAGGTTGTAGCTCTGGATGATATCGTCCAGGAGGTCGAGCGGGACGAACTCAAGCATCTGTGGTCGGCTATCGAGTCGATTCAGTCTTTAACCTTCCGTTCCGCCTCCTCGGGACCGCGCTCGGGACCCGTGAAGTCGAGCGGGCGGAGCCAGACGTACCAGACCACCAGAACCATTCCCGTGTAGCCGAGCACCCAGACGGCGCGTCCGAGAAGCGGCTGGCCGAGGATCACCGACGCGACGTAGTTCAGCACCCCGGGGACGACGATTCCCGACACGAGCACGAGGACGAACGCCGCCTTGTTCGAGAGCTCGACCATGGCGACGGTTGGGCCCCGAGCGCCCTCAATCGTACGGTTCGCGGTCGTCGAAACCCGCCGACTGCGAACCGGGACGAACGGGACGTTGTGCTCCGTACGGCGGGACGCGATGGCTCGCTCGCAGGCTATATGTCGTTCGAGGGTGAACCCTCGCGAATGTTCGTTCGGACGGTGTTCGAGTTCTACCGCGCCCACTGGATATCGCTCACGTTCGGCCTCGGGCTCATGGCGCTGTATCTCGCTTCGGCGATGGCACACCGGGACTACTGGTACGCGCTCGCGGGCGTGGTCGTGGTCGTCTCGGGGGTAGGGTGGCTGTGGCACCGGTACGAGCCGTAACAGAGGTGTTTTGTGTTCGGTCGTGGAAGCCCGCCGTATGCGCTCACGGGAGGAGATCCGGAACCGAGTCGAGGAGCTCGAGTCGACGTACGACGAGCAGGACCCGCCGTCGTCGCCGCTCGAGGACGAACAGGAGGCAGTGTTGTTGCGCGCGATCGAGGAGCTCGAGTGGGTGCTCGAGGAACGCGAGGAGCCGCCCGAACACTGAGCCGATCGGCGTCGGAACTCGAATCGAGAGGAGCCGACCGAACGGACGACCGCTGGAGCGCTCTTCGAACGGGGCGGCGCGATGGAGCGGTCGCCCCGGAACTCGATCGACGCGTGGTCGATCAAATCACGGTTCTCGGAAGGGAGATCGAACCGCCGTGGTCGTTCAGTACTCGAAGACGTCGTAACGAGCCTCGCCGTTGATGTCGTTGTCGTTCGTCGTGACTGGACCGGCGCCCGAGACGACGGAGATACCGTCGCGTACGTCGCCGTGCAGATCCATCGAACAGTCCTCGATGCTGACCGACTGAGCGCCGGACATCACGCGGATGGCTTCGGTCTGGTTGATCGACATGTCGACGTGGATGTCGTCGATCTCGATGTCGCCACCGTCACAGCGAACCGGACGCTGGCCGCCGAAGCCAGAGATGTTCGTATCGTAGACGAACTCCGTGCCCGTCAGCGAGCAGTCGTCACCGTCGAGGCGAACGCCCGCGACGTTGGTGTTCTCGACGAATCCGCCCTCGACGTGGACGTCGCCCGAACTGTTCGAACAGTAGATACCGTTGTCGGGGAACGGACCGATGTGACAGTCTCGAATCGTGACGCTGCCGGTGTGGTAGTTGCTGACGAGCAGGCCGGTGCCACCGCGCCCGCCGCTGACGTCCGCGCCGCCATCGGGCATGCTGACGTTCGAGACGGTACCGCTGCCGCCGCTCGAGTGGACGCCCACCAGCATCGGGCCCTTGCCGGCGGTGTCGTGTTCGCCCTCGATCGTGACGTCGCTGATCTCGAGGCTATCGTTCGCGTGACACTCGAAGACGCGTCCGCCCGCACCGCCCGCGCTGATGTCGGCGGTGAGCCCCTTGACCTCCAGATCACCGATCGGACTCTTGTAGGTTCCCAGCTTACAGACGTAGCCGTTCGTCGGACTGACGTCGATCGTCGCGTCGGTACCGACCATCCCGAACTTCTCGAGCCCCGTCACTCGCAGCGTCCCGCTCATCTTGTACGTACCCGGGGGGAACTTGACGAGGGTGTCCTCGCCGGCGACGCTGTTGAGAACCGAGTGGATGGACGCGTTGCCGTCGTTGTCGGCGCCCGCCTCGACGATGTCGACCACGTTCGAGTAGCCCGACGCGTCGACGTCGTCGGTCTCGTCCTCCTCTTCCTCTTCGGTCTCCTCGGACTCGTCGGACTCCTCGGAGCTACCGGAGCCGCCGGCCGGATCCGCGGACTGGCCGTTGATCGTCACGTCGACGGGCGCGTCGGTCTCGAAGTCGGTGATCTCGCCGTCGAAGGCGTACGAGTCGGGTTCGCGGGTCGTTCGGCCCGTCACCGTCGATCCGCTGATCTGATCGTAGGAGTTGATCGTCCCGCCGTTCTCCTCGACCTTCTCGACGTCGCCGCTGGCGGTGAACTCGTAGTGGGCGGTCTCTCCTCGCCCAACGATGGTGATCACGTTCTCGGAGTGGGCGCTGCCTACCGCGCTGAGCGCGGGCGTCACTGCCAGTCCTGCGAGCGTTCCGAGGTAGTTCCGGCGGCTGGTCGAGGGAGCGTCGTTGCGATCGTCGCTATCGTCTAGGTCGGACATGATGACGTTATCGTAACACCCCCGACCGACGTGTAAATACGCCCTGGTATCTTATTTATCCCGAGTAGAGTATTAGTATGGTTTATATTCGCCTAGAAAATAGTAGTCGATACGATAATGATAAATAGTTTTGGTACCATCGGGCCGCTGAGAGCGTTCTGGTCGGGTAAAACGCCACATGAGGTTAATCGTATCTCTCTAGTAAACATCGTAACGAGTAGGAGTATGTGGCAGGATTATTATCGATAACGGATAACAGGATCGTCAGTTCGATCGGTTGATACGATTTGGCCGGGATCTCGTCACGACCTGCACCAGCAAGCGACAGCTCTATCCATCGGCGAACCCGGGTCCGGGTCCGATCGGTTTCGGAGGACACGTGCCGGCCGGGACGTGAAGCGGACGACGACGCGTGGCCATCGGCCGACCTCAAGCGCGACGGAGTTGACGCAGAAGCGCTACTCGTCGATCCGGGTCGTCCTCGACCGTGACCGACGCGCACTCGACGTCGTCGAGCGTTCGAAACCGCGACCGATCGTCGGTCGCCCACGATCACCCAGATATCGCTCATGTCCCTCGAAAATCATGTATTTCATTCGTGAAAGCCATCAGATGACACGGAACGTCGTACGATCCTCGGAGTTATTTTTCGATGATTCAGTTCTGGAATGTGCGCTCGGGCGGACGGTATGCCGCTCCTACGCCGGTTTCTGGTCCGACGCCTCGTGATGAAAGACCTAAGTGCCAGTCGATCGATTTACTGATATTATGGGAGTTCCTGCAGTCGTGCTGGCTGCCGGTGAAGGGACGCGTCTGCGTCCCCTGACCCGGAACCGGCCCAAGCCGATGCTGCCAGCCGCCAACAAACCGATCCTCTCGTACGTGTTCGACGGCCTGATCGAGGCGGGCGTCACGGACATCACCGTCGTCGTCGGTTACAAACGTAGCCGCGTTCAGGACCACTTCGGTCCGAACTACCGGAACGTCCCGCTTCAGTACGTCGTACAGGACAAACAGCTCGGTTCCGGGCACGCGTTGTTGGCCGTCGAGGAGGAGTTCGACGAGCCGTTCCTCGTCGTCTACGGCGACCAGATCATCGCGTCGTCGATCATCGGGGACGTCCTGAACGCCATGAACGAGAACGACGCGGCTGCCACCCTCGGCGTCCTGGACCACAACCGGGTCGAACACTACGGGGGCGTCATCCTCGACGACGGCGGGGTGACCGACCTCGTCGAACGTCCAGAGGACGAACGCGAGTATCAGCTCAACGCCGGCGTCTACGGCGTCAAGCCGGCGATCTTCGAGGCGATCCGGAACGCCGAACCGCGCGAGGGCGAACACTCGCTGATCGACGCGCTCTCGTGGCTGGTCGACTCCGAGGAGACGGTCGCGGGGACGGTCACCGGGGGGCTATGGGTGGATGCGACCTACCCGTGGGACCTCCTCGAGGTGAGTCGCGACCTCTGTCTCGCGGGCGTCGTCGGCGAGAGCCGCGAGGAGCGCATCGACGACAGCGCGAACGTCCACGAGACGGCGGTCATCCGCGAGCCCGTCGTGATCGGGCCCGATTGTGAGGTCGGTGCCGGCGCGGTGCTCGGTCCCTACGCCTGTCTCGGCGAGAACGTCACCGTCGAGTCGAACGCCGTCGTCGACGACTCGGTGCTCGACTCGGACACCCGCGTCGGTCCGAACGCGACGGTCGTCGACTGCGTCACCGGCCAGGGCGCCCATATCGGAGCCGCAGCGACGGTTCCGGGCGGCCCGGGGGACGTGCGCGTCGGCAATCGAGTGTTCGAGGACGAACAGCTCGGCGCCGTGGTGGCGGATCGAGCGCACGTCGAGGGCGGCGTGAACTTCGCGCCCGGAACCATGATCGGTTCGGACGCGACCGTATACGCCGGGACGACGGTGCGTGGAACGATCGCGGACGAGACGGTGGTGAGATAACATGTGTGGAATCATCGGCTACGCCGGCAGCGGGCGGGATCGGGAGGTCCTCGACGTGCTCCTGACGGGACTGTCGGGCCTGGAGTATCGCGGCTACGACTCAGCGGGGGTGGCACTCGCCGACGACAGCATCTCCGTGATGAAGCGCGAGGGCGAACTCGAGGAGCTCGAGGCCGCGCTCGAGGAGCACGGCTCCCCCACCGGAAACGTCGGCATCGGCCACACCCGCTGGAGCACCCACGGTCCGCCTTCCGATCGGAACGCCCATCCCCACACCGACGACGAGGCCAGGGTCGCGGTCGTCCACAACGGCATCATCGAGAACTACGAGCACCTGCGCGAGGAACTCTCCGCCGCGGGGTACGTCTTCAAGAGCGACACGGACACCGAGGTCGTCCCCCACATGATCCGCCACTACCTGGAGGAGGGACTGGACGACGAGGCGGCGTTCCGGAAGGCGGTCTCGCGGCTCGAGGGAAGCTACGCGCTCGCGGCGGTCTTCCGCGGTTCGGACACCATCTACGCCACGCGACAGGACTCGCCGCTCGTGCTTGGAGTCGCCGACGACGGCCACTACCTGGCGAGCGACGTCCCTGCGTTCATCCAGTACACCGACCGAGTGATCTACCTCGAGGACGGCCAGTTCGCGGCGCTGACCGGCGACGAGGTCACCGTCAGCACGGCCGATGGAACGGTGGTCGAGCCGCCCGTCGAACGCGTCGAGTGGGACGCCGAGGACGCCGGCAAGAGCGGCTACGACCACTACATGCTGAAGGAGATCAACGAGCAGCCCCGATCGCTGCGCCAGTGTCTCCGCGGTCGGGTCGACGAGCTCGAGGGGGAGATCACGGTCGAGGAGCTCGACGAGCTCCCGGCCCCCAGACGGGTGCAGTTCGTCGCCTGCGGCACCTCGTATCACGCCGCGCTCTACGGCGAGCTGACGCTTCGCGAACGCGGGGTGCATGCCCAGACGTTCCTCGCGAGCGAGTACGATCACGGTTCGGTGCCGATCGACGAGGAGACCCTCGTCATCGGCGTCACCCAGAGCGGCGAGACCGCGGACACGCTTCGGGCGCTCCGACAGGCGAAACGGATGGGGGCGTCGACGCTCGCGGTGACGAACGTCGTCGGCTCCTCGGCGGCCCGCGAGTGTGACTACACCATGTACATCCGCGCCGGCCCGGAGATCGGCGTCGCCGCGACCAAGACCTTCGCCACCCAGCAGACCGCCCTCACGCTGGTCGCCGACGCCATCAAGGACGGTCAGCGCCGCGAGCTACTGGGCGCGCTCCGGAGCCTGCCCGACCACGTCCAGTCGATCCTCGACGACTCGAACGCCCGGGAGATCGCCGCCGAGTACGAGAACGCCGGAGCGTACTTCTTCATCGGACGCGGCTACAACTACCCCGTGGCGCTCGAGGGGGCGCTGAAGATGAAGGAGATCAGCTACAAACACGCGGAAGGGTTCGCTGCGGGAGAGCTCAAACACGGCCCGCTCGCGCTCGTCACCGATCAGACGCCCGTGTTCGCGGTGGTGACCGGCGACGGCGAGCGTGCGACCAAGACGATCGGCAACGTCAAGGAGGTCGAGGCGCGCGGCGCGCCCGTCGTTGCGGTCACGGACGGCCGCTCGGACATCGAACGCTATGCGGATCACGTCCTCGAGATCCCCGACACCCACGAGCGGATCGGTTCGATCCTCGCGAACGTCCAGCTCCAGCTCGTCTCCTACTGGGTCGCGAACCGCCTCGACCGCTCGATCGACAAACCGCGCAACCTCGCGAAGAGCGTCACCGTCGAGTAGCGTCCGTGGCTCCTCGGTTCGAACCGCGGTCGAACGAAGCACGTATCCGTCATCGAAATGACGGATACGTATGTGGCCCTGGACCCACGTCGCGTTCGGCTACCTCCTGTATACGGGACTGACGCGCGGCCGGTCGGGCGCGCCGCCGGGCGACGTGGCGACGCTGTGGCTGTTCCTCGGAACCCAGCTACCGGACCTGATCGACAAACCGCTCGCGTGGACGTTCGACCTGGTCCCCTCCGGACGGATGCTCGTCCACACGCTGTTCGTCGCCGTTCCGGCGTGCTGGCTGGTCCATCGGTACTGGAGACGGAGAGAAAACCCGGAGTACGGCGTCGCCTTCGGCGTCGGCTACCTCTCGCACGTCTTCGGCGACGCGATCGGATCGCTACTGCTCGGCGAATACGCCTTCGTCCGGTTTCTCGTCTGGCCGCTGCTGTCGGTCCCCGTGGACGAGCAACGGGGAATACTGTCCGAACTCGCTACGGCGGACCCGACGCTCTCGCCGGCGTTCGCGGTACAGGCGGCGATGGGTCTCGGGATCGTCGCGCTGTGGGCGTACGACGGCGCGCCCGGGATGGCCGTCGTCCGGCGTCATCTGGGCCGAGGACGGAATCGCTGAGGCGAACCGATTGCGGAACCGCGCCAACGGAACGATCCGCGGAAGGGAAGCGAGAGGGCGTCGCGACCGAGCGCTGGCGATGCAGGCAGCACGCATAACCGACTCGCGTGAGGAACGGGAACATGGTGCGCCTCTCGAGCCTCGTGATGCTCGCCGGCGTCGTCCTGCTGTTCGTCCCGATCCCGCCGGTAGCGACGATCCTCGGGATCGTCGTGATCCTGATCGGCGTCGCCCTCAGGCTGCTGACCGACAGCTGAACTCGTTCGTTGCGTTCCGTCGACGACGTACGACGAGGCAACGACCCGCGGGGCCTCGATCGGAGTCCACAAGCGGAGCCGAGCCGGCCTCACCACCTTGAAGCCCGATGTCCTCGAGATGCCGTCCGGAGGGACGGACTACCGAGGAAGTCACGGCCCTTGCTCCTCCGAGCCCGGTGAGTCGACGGTGAGGGAGTTTTCGACCAGCGTGTGATGCCCGCCGCGGAGCCGCTTCGATAGTGCCTGCTGGGAGATCCCGAGCTCGTCGGCCAACTCGCTCATCGAGACGTCCCGCGGGGTCTCGTAGTAGCCCCTCTCGAGCGCGGTCACCAGCGTCTCGTGTTGGATGTCCGTGAGGCCGGGTTGACCGTCCAACCGCGGCTGGGTCAGCTCGTAGAGGCGGTGCAGTTCGACCTCCAACTCGTGCTCCTCGAGGTAGCGCTGGAAGGCCGTCGTTCCCTCCGACGTATCGAACCGCAGCTGCAGCATCCACTGACCGTCCTCCCCCGTCGCGTCCAGAAGCGTCGCTCCGGTCCTCGTCATCGTATAGGCGACCGTCTCGACGTCCTCGACCCACTCCGCCCGGTAGAGGATCGCACCCTTCACTTCGTCGAGCTTGGTGAGATCCCTGATGGAAGGATCGTCCTCCGCCACCCGTTCGAACGTCTCGTAGTTCTCGCCGGACGTCCAGAAGCACGGGACGATGCAGTCGGCCTCGTGTGCGACGACACGCTCGACCTCAACGGTCATCCCCGGAACCTCACACAGCGTCTCGTAGAGCGCGAACTCCTCGGCGGGAACGCTGAACTCGACGATGATGCTCGTGCTACGGTCGCCCATGACAGTTGTTGATGGGACTACATAAATGGTTGTACATTCCAACCCGAGGGCTTTCGATCGATAACGGACGAGTAGTACCCGTGGGGCCCGCCCCGACCCGTGGGGGAGAATGGATGAGCTCGCGTCCGCACTCATGGTCACTGAAGAGGCGGATGGGGTCCCACATCACGGGTGCCTCTGACATCACCCGTTTTCGTCCGGACCGACGACCGTCGAGACCGTTCCATCGAAGGCTTCAGCGATCGAAGGCGGCTGTACCGCTGCTCGCACGGTTTTGAGACGGGCAAGCCGCTCCGATCACGGGAACGGTTGGATGTTTGAACTATCGATACAGCTACGGTCCGAGCGCTCATTGGAGAAGTGGAGGAGTGGAATCGTGATATCGTGATCGAGGGGAGAGGCGGCAAGGAGGGGAGGGACTGACGGATGCTGGGGCAACTGTTTCAGCTGGCCCGAAGCGGCGAGCGGTCGGACTACGACGAGCTGACCTGCCCGACGACGGGGAGACGGTTCGCGACGAGGGACACCGACCCGATCGAGTGGGACCCGATCGTCGACCACGGAACGGGCATCGCGACGTACGAGTGTGGCCAGTGTAACGACCGCCACACGTTTCTCTGGAGTCCACGGACGCCGGTGTTGCTCGCCGAGAGCGATCGCGGTAAGCGTCGAGATCCGGAGGAGAGGCTCGATCGGTCCGCGTTCCGGCCGGCGGGCGGATCGGACGACGGTTCGCTATCGCGCGGTTGAAGTGGACGTGCGGACTCGCTCGGCCATGGACGGGACCAGTTACGGCTACACCACCGACGTCCGGTATCGCGATCTCGATCCGAGAGGTCACGTCAACCACGTCGTCTACGTCTCGTACATGGAACAGGCGAAGGGAGCGTTCCTCAGGGAGGTCGTCGGGGTGGCGCTCGACGAGGTGAACACCGTCGTGCGCTCGCTCGACGTGGAGTACGAGCGCTCGATCGAGAGCGGCCAGCAGGTCACCGTCGACCTCCGGGTCGAGAACGTGGGCGAGACCAGCTTCACGATCGCCTACCGACTGAGCGCCGACGGTCGACTCGTCGCGACCGCCGAGACGGTCTCGGTGCTGCTCGACGAGAGGGGAAAGCCACGCGCGATCCCCGATCGCTGGCGACGGCGGATCGAGGAGTA
Organism: Halalkalicoccus sp. CG83; assembly: GCF_037081715.1. Classification (NCBI taxonomy): domain Archaea; kingdom Methanobacteriati; phylum Methanobacteriota; class Halobacteria; order Halobacteriales; family Halalkalicoccaceae; genus Halalkalicoccus; species Halalkalicoccus ordinarius. Next base: position 881,508 of record NZ_JAZDDH010000001.1, on the reverse strand, counting down.
CGACCGCGGCGACCGCGGTGAGCCGATGTAACCGCCGGTAGTCACCGTCGCACCCGCTCGAACCGGCGGCCGTAGATCCGGGGTCGGGGCTTCGTCCGCGAGTGGCGGACTCGCCGGGGTACCGTCGACACCCGCGTCGAGATCGAGTCGGGAAGCGGACCCCGTGAGCGCGTCGAGCGTGCCGTCGGGTTGCGCGAGCCGGAGTGACGTCCGGATCCGCCGAGCTTCCGCTGGTTCGCCTCGTACAGATCACGGATCGTCGCATGGGTCTCGAGCAGCGCGACCCGGAACGCGTCGATCGCCTTGCCGATGCGCTGTTGGAGGGCCTGTTGTCTGCTCTCGGCGCCCAGAAACGCGTTCGCCGTGTTTCGAAGGAGGTCGCTCTCCCCGTTCTCGTCGTCGTCCGACGCCGAACCGTCGTCAGCACCGATCGCCTCGCCGTTCTCCTCGAGGAATCGCTCGATCTCCTCTCGGAGCTCTCGCTCCTCCTTTCTGAGCGACGTCAGGTCGACCGCCCGCCAGAGCTCCCGGAGATCGACCGCCTCGTACAGTTCGGCCAGATCGATCGCCCGGGCGGCGTCGCCGGCCTGGATCGCGCTCGAGAACTTCTCGGCCTCGATCGCGTCGGGGAACTCCTCGAAGTCGATCGCGTCGGGAAGCTCCTCGAAATCGATCGTCTCGAGGACGTCGAGCGCCTCGTCGACGATCGTCCAGAGGCCCTCGGCGATCTCGATCACGGTCTCGTCGTCCGCCTCGGCGACGATCGCCGACTTGAGCGCCTCGAGGCGCACCGAGAGCACCTCGAGCAACTCGGGGAGCCGGACCAGAACCGTCTCCTCCGCTCCGGGGCGGTCCTCGGAACCCTCCGTCGTCGACGCCCCCGTGTCGTCCGCCGTCGACGCCGCGCTTCGGCCGGTCGGCTCGGGGGGTCGCTCCGCCGACTCGCGTTCCCCGCCGGCCGTGCTGGTCGCTCCGCGGTCGCGGGCGTCGCCGTATCGGTGTCCTCGGGCCATGGCTCTCCCCCTAGCAGAGGTCGCCGTCGGAGAAGAACCGCTCGCCTGCCGGGGCCGGTGATCGTGAAGACGGCCACCGACGGCCGGCGGGGCGACGTCGGAGCCCGGCCGTTCGCCGAGCAGTGGACGTGCCGGTCGACGGCGGGGACGCGACGTCGCTCCGGTCGCCTCGGGGCCATGGAGGCGTCGTCTCATCGAAGCCGGTCGGGACGCTCGAGATCGATGAGCCCGCGCCGGCGGGCGTGCTCCTCGCGGCGGGCCTCGTGATCGGATCGGCGCCTTCACGGCGGTTTCGCCGGTGATACCACGGACGCTCGCCGCGCGCGAAGGAGCCTTCGGCTACCGCGTACCGATCAGGGAGTACCGACGTGCTCGTGGCGTCGATAGAGGTAGTAGAGCGCGACGATGATGCCGACCACGGGCGCGGCGAGGAAGTTGAGCAGTCCGACCAGCCCGTAGAGGATGGGGTCGGGCGACCAGGCCACCGTCGACTCGGTGAGCTCGGTCGCGTCGAGGTAGAGCGCGACCGGGAGCAGGAGCGTGAGGACGAGCCCGAGCAGCGCGTAGATGGCGACGATCCCGACGACCAGCGCGACGACGCCGGACATCGCCGGTCCGACGACCCCCCGATCGGGTCCCGCGGGCCCCATCGGTGCCGTCGCGGCGCCGACCGAGGCGAAGAGAACCACCGCGAGGAGCGTGAGCGGGATCGCGAGCAGGCTGTAGACCGGATAGGCGGCGATCCAGTACCACCACCGGGACTCGTCGTCGACCGCCGCCGTCGCCTCCGGATCGGTGGACGTCTTCGGAAGCTCAGCGAGGGAGGACGGAGAACTCGGGTCGTTCATAGGACCCCGTACGCGCTCGACGAACATCGAGATTGGGGTGTGAGCTCGTCACGGCGTTCGCGATGCGCTCGCATCGGGGTCCGGTCCGCACGCCGGGGCGATCGTGCCTCGGACTCCGAGACCGACGTCGATGCGTGCTCGTCGTCTCGGTCCGTAGGTGTCCGATCGCGCTACCTCCCGACGGATCGAACCGGAACCGGGACCGGGGTGTCAGTCGTCGGCGGTGACGCCCGCGGTCGCCCCGTCCCAGACGCCCGCTCCGAAATCGACCGCGCCGTTCCAGTGGCCGACGAGGGTCGCGACCGCGAGGTCGCCCGTGATGTTCGTCATCGTCCGGAGCCGATCGAGGATCGGGTCGACGCCGGCGACGAACCCGACGACTTCGAGCGGGAGGCCGAGCTGGGTCAGCACGAGCGTCAACATGATCAGACCCGTCCCGGGGACGCCGGCCGAGCCGATGCTCGCGAGGACGGCGATCGCGACGACCGTCACCTGTTCGCCGAGCGACAGCGAGACGCCGACGAGGTTGGCCGCGAAGACCGCAGCGACGCCCTGATACATCGCCGTGCCGTCCATGTTGATCGTCGCGCCGAGCGGGAGCGAGAAGCCGTAGATCCCCTCGTTGATCCGCAGGTTCTCGTCGGCGTTCGACATCGTGACCGGGAGCGTCCCGCTCGAAGAGCGGATGCTCAGGGCGGTGATCATCGCCTCCTTGGATCCCACGAGAAACGCGCCGGGCGATTGTCGGGCCAACACCGCGATCATCGCGCCGAGATAGACGACGGTGATGTGGATCGTGACGGCGATCAACAGCGCGAGGATCAACAGCGCGAACGGAACGAGCGCGTCCGTACCGGCCTCGCCGAAGACGGCGGCCATCAGCGCGAACACGCCGATGACGCCGTACTCCATGATCCCCCAGACGATCTTGAACAGCGCCTCCGCGCCCGCCTCCATGATGTTGAAGATCGATTCGACTCCGTCACGAACGGTCTCGTCGTGTGATTCCTCGCGGAGAATCGTCAACGCGAGCCCGAAGACGAGCGCGAAGAAGATCGTCGGCAACACGTCGCCGTTGGCCATCGCCCCGATCGGGTTCTCGGGCACGATCCCGAGGAACACCTCGACGAAGCCGGGCGCTTCGGCGGTGTCGAACTCGGCCTCGGTCAGCGTCAGCCCCTCACCGGGATCGATGAGGTTCGCGATGACGAGGCCGATCGCGACGGCGATCGTCGAGGTGATCGCGTAGAGCGCGACGACCTGCCCCCCGACCTTCCCCAGCGTCGAGGGCGCGAGCTGTCGGACGCCCATGATCAGCGTGAACACGACGATCGGGATGACGATCATGCTCAGCAGCCGGACGAAGAGGTCGCCGAGCGGTTGCAGCGCCGTCGCGGGTTCGCCCACGATCAGTCCGACGAGCGATCCGAGGACGAACGCCGCTCCGATCCGATAGACGATCGGGACTGCGCGGTATCGGTTCCAGAGGGTTCGTGAGGTGGTCGTGGATGTTGACATCGATCATCACACCTAGTGAACGCTACGTGTTCCTCCTCCGGGAGGGGTAAAAAATCACGGGTGTGGCGCTCGAATCGGCGTGTGATCGAAGGGCGACCCGGCCGAAGCCGCGGCCGCCACCGCGATCCGGTCGCGCGATCAGATCACCCGTTTATCTCCTCGTCGATCTGCTGCTGTGCGTCATCGAGCGCGTCCTGGGCGCTCTTCTCCTGGACGAGCGCGTTGTTCGCCTGGGTGTAGACGATCTCCGAGAACGTCGGATACGCCTCGATCGCCGGTCGAGCCTGGGTGCGGTCGAGGATCCCCTCGAACACCTCCAGTAGCTCGAACTGTTCGCGGGCTTCCTCGTCCTCGTAGATCTCCCGTCGGACCGGCAGACGGCTGTGTTCGAGCGCCATGATCTCCTGGGCCTCGATCGAACTCATGAACGTGGCGAACTGCTGTGCGGCCTCGGCGTTCTGCGCGAAGGCGTTGATGAAGACGTTCCAGCCGCCGAGACAGGAGTTGGCCGCGTCGGGCTGGCTCTCGTGGGTCGGCAGCGGCGCAACGTCGAACCGGCCTCGGACCTCCGAACCCTCCTCGTTCATCAGCGAGACGGCGTAGGGCCAGTTTCGCATGAACAGCGTGTTGCCCTGTTGGAACGTCTCGCGGTTCTCGTCCGTCGAACTCGAGGGGACGTGGCCGGGCGTCACCCCGTACTCGTGGATCAGGTCGACGGCGTGCTGGAGCGCCGCAACCCCCTCCTCGCTGTTGACGACGATCTCCTCGCCCTGCTCGACGCTTCCTCCCATCCCCCACAGCCAGTTGAGCCACATGATCGTGAGCCCCTCGTTGGTTCCGCCCTGCCAGACGTAACCGTTCCAGTCCTCCTCGTCCTGCTCCATGATGTCCCGGGCGGTCTCAACGAGTTCCATATACGTCTCCGGCGGCTCGTAGCCGTACTCCTCGAGGACGTCGCTGCGGTAGTACAGCGCGTTCGCGTCCGTGTGGATGGGCATCGCGTAGAGGGTGTCATCGATGGTGACCGCCTCGACGGGCGTCTCGATCATGTTCTCCGTGTGTCCCTCGGGGTCGTCCATCTCGGCCGCCCAGCCGTTGGCCGCGAACTCCCCCGGCCAGATGATGTCCATGTTCCCGACGTCGAAGTCCGACGACTGGGCGACGAACTGGTTGACGTAGTACTCCCGGGCGGCCGCCGCTTCCGGGGCGATCTGCTGGGTGCTCACCTCGACGCCGCTTTCCTCCTCGAAGGCGGGCGCGAGGTCCTCGGCGTCGGCTCCGAAGTAGCCAGGGTAGACATACTGGAGTTCGTCAGACCCTTCCCCGTCGCTGTCGTCGCCGCCGAAACAGCCGGCGAGGGCCGCACTGCCTCCGAGCGCGATCGTTTTCAGAAGCCGCCGACGCTGCGTATCAGACATGCGTACCTCGTTTCGAACTGACGACAATAATCGTTACCCCGGCGTGCGTCGTCGGGCCGTCGAAACGTATCATGCAGGGCATATTTTTATGTGGGAGTTTGGAGTCCCTCGTGTACGGATATGGCAAGCGATACTGGGGAGGGGTACTCCCGATCCAGCGGCGGGGACCTCCGATCCGCACTGGAGGACCGGTACCGCCGCTACAGGAAACGGCGGTTCACCGACGGGGAGATGGCGGCGCTCCTGCTCGTTCCCGTCCTCACGTATCTCTTCCTGGTCTCCTACTACCCCATCATCGACACCGTCTGGACCAGCCTCCAGACGGGCGCGCTGTTGCCCACGCGCGAGGCGGAGTTCGTCGGACTGGGGAACTACGTTTCCGTGCTCTCGAGCGCCTCGTTCTGGAACGCGTTTACCGTGACGATGATCTACACGTTCGTGAGCGTCCCGGTCGAGATGGTGATCGGACTCGGGCTGGCGCTGCTGGTCAACCGCGACTTCTGGGGGAAGTACGTCGCACAGGCGGCGATCCTGTTCCCGTGGGCGCTGCCGACGATCATCAACGCGCGCATCTGGGCGTGGCTCTTTCACGGCGAGTACGGCGTGATCAACGACCTGCTCGTACGCGTCGGGATCCTGAGCCAGCCGTTCCCGTTCCTCTCGCATCCGGACGTCGCGCTGGGCGCGATGCTGTTCGTGACGATCTGGAAGACGAGCTCGTTCGTCGCGCTGATCCTGCTCGCCGGCCTACAGTCGATCCCCGATCACCTCTACGAGGCCGCACACATCGACGGTGCCTCGGTGTTCCATCAATTCTGGTCGATCACGCTTCCGCTGCTCAAGCCCGTCATCCTCGTCGCGCTTATCTTCCGGACGCTGCCGGCGTTCCAGGCGTTCGGCCTTCCCTACGGCCTGACCGGCGGCGGCCCCGGCGAATCGACGACCACGCTCGTCCTCTGGGCCCACCAGCACACGTTCAACAACCTCGAGTTCGGCGAGGGGGCCGCCGCGGCGACGATCATCACGCTGATCGCGATGACCATCTGCGTGATCTACGTCGCGACGCTCTACGAACCGGAGGTGCGCTGACGTGAGCTCCGACAGCGGACGCCGACGATTCGATCTCCAGCGGGTCGGCGAGCTCCTCGGCTTCTACGGGTCGATCGTCCTGATCTGTTTGGTGTCCTTCTTTCCGATCATCTGGATCCTCATCACGTCGCTGAAGCCGGCCTCGCGGGTGATCACCTTCCCCGTCGAGTACGTCCCTCGGACGGTCACCCTCGAGAACTACGTAACGGCGATCCAGCAGGCGCCGTTCGCCCGGTATCTGCTCAACAGCCTCATCGTCGCGTCCGGGACGGCGATCATCTGCGTCGTGCTGGGGTCGATGGCCGGCTACGCGCTGTCTCGCCTCGACTTCCGGTTCAAGCTGCACGTGCTAATGATCATCCTCGTCTCGGCGATGTTGCCGTTCTTCGGCCGGCTCATCCCCCTGTTCGAACTGGCGCGGGAGACCGGCCTGTTGAACAGCTACCTGGGGCTGATCATCCCCTATTCGGCGTTCCAGCTCCCGTTCGCGGTGTGGATCTTCCAGGCGTACTTCAAGGAGCTGCCCGACTCGCTCGAGGAGGCCGGACTCATCGACGGGCTCTCGCACATCGGCGTGCTGTTTCGGATCATCCTGCCCGTCTCGGCGCCCGCGATGGCGACGACCGCGATCATCGTCTTCATCTACGCGTGGAACGAGTTCCTCTTCGCGCTGACGTTCATGACCGAGGACCAGATGCGGACGATCACCGTCGGCATCGCCCTCTATCAGGGCGAGTACACCTACCCCTGGGCGACGATCTCCGCTGCAGTCTTCATGTCGATCGTCCCCCTGTTACTGTTGATGCTGTTCTTCCAGCGCAAGGTCGTCGAGGGACTCACCGCGGGCGTCGGGAAGGCGTGACGATGTCCTTTGCCGACCGCGCTCCACCGTCCGGCTGCACGCAGGCGCGCCCGATTAGACGATCAATTCGGAGCCGTCGGCGAGATGTCGGCGGGCGACGTCGGGGTCGATCTCGATTCCGCGCGTTTCAGGTCGCGCCACGGCACGCCGCCGCCCTGAGGAACGCGGTGCTCCGGGTCCATGCGTACCGGTATCGTTGTGGAGAACGATAGGTTTGCCCTCCGTCGGAACGGACGACCGAGATGACCCGGCGGATCGGTACGCGAAATCCAGACAGCTAGCGGGTCTCCCGGCTGGTCGTGAGAGCAAGGGAGAGACTTATTAGCGCTGTTCTCAATGGATTGTGAGGAAAACCACCATGGGTCGAGTCGACGTAACGGGGTTGACGAAGCGCTACAGCGAGGGGAGCGAAGAGGAGGTCGTCGCCGTCGAGGACCTCGACCTCACGATCGAGGACGGGGAGTTCCTGGTGCTGGTCGGGCCATCGGGCTGTGGGAAGTCAACCACGCTTCGCTGTCTGGCGGGGTTGGAGATGCCTACCGAAGGGTCGATCGCCCTCGACGGGGTCGACGTCACCGACGACCGACCCAAGGAACGCGGGGTCGCGATGGTGTTCCAGAACTACGCGCTCTATCCCCACATGACCGTCCGCGAGAACATGCGCTTCGGGCTGAAACACACCACCGATCTCTCGAGCGCGGAGATCGAGGAGAAGGTCGAGTGGGCGGCCGACCTCCTCGACATCACTGAGCTCCTCGATAAGAAGCCGAAGGAGCTCTCGGGCGGCCAGCAACAGCGCGTCGCGCTCGGCCGGTCGATCGTTCGCGATCCGGAGATCTTCCTGATGGACGAGCCGCTCAGCAACCTCGATGCGAAGCTCCGGACGACCATGCGGACCGAGCTCCAACAGCTCCAGTCCGACCTCGAGGTGACGACCGTCTACGTAACCCACGACCAGACCGAGGCGATGACGATGGGCGATCGCATCGCCGTGCTTGATAAGGGCAAACTCCAGCAGGTCGGCACGCCGCTCGAGTGTTACCACGAGCCGGCGAACGCGTTCGTCGCGGGCTTCATCGGCTCGCCCAGCATGAACTTCCTCGACGTCACCTACCGTGACGGCCGACTGGAGGCCGACGAGTTCACCTACGAGATCACCCCGGAGATCGAACGTGCACTCGAGGACGCGCCCGCCGAACTGTCGCTCGGCATTCGACCCGGGGACGTCGAGCTGGCCGACCCGTCGGTAGAGAACGCGATCCCCGCGACGGTCGAGGTCGTCGAGCCGATGGGCGAGGTCACCCAGCTGTATCTGGACGTCGGCGGGCAGTCCTACACCGCAAGCGTCAGCGGCGAGCTCCGGATCGACGACGACCAGCAACTCCACGTCGTCTTCCCGCCGGAGCGCGTCCACCTCTTCGATCGTCGAACGGGCGAGGCGGTGAAGAACCGCGAGGCGATCGACGAGGGGGAGGCGCTCGAGGCACACATGGTTACGGCGGAGTGACGACCGCGCGGTCGGCCGTCGTCGATCGGTCGCCGTGTGGTCGAGGGCCCGAAGACGAGTACGCCGTCGAACCGGTAGACGGCAGCCGGAAGGCGGGTTCCGTGGTGCGGGTCAGTTCCAGGGCGCGTACTCGCGGTCGATGATCCGGTGCTCGCGGTCGATTCCGTCGATTCGTTCGATCTCCTCCCGGTCGAGCTCGAGCTCCCGTGCCGCGAGGTTCTGGCGGATGTGGTCCTCGCTGGTCGAGCGCGGGACGACCGCGACGTTCTCCTTCGAGAGGAGCCACGCCAGCGCGACCTGTGCGGCCGTCGCGTCGTGGGCGTCGGCGACGTCGGTGATCTCGGGGACGTCGAAGACCTCGCCGCGCGCGATCGGACAGTAGGCGACCAGCCAGTGGTCGTGTTCGACGGCGTACTCGCGAAGCGCCTCCTGCTGGAGAAGCGGGTGGCACTCGACCTGGTTCGCGAACAGCGGCGCATCGAGGACGTCGAGGGCGACGTCGAGCGTCTCGGGTTCGAAGTTCGAGACGCCGACGTGCCGGACGGCGCCCTCCTCCCGGAGCTCCTCGAACGCGCCGAGCGTCGTCTCGGGGTCGTAGCAGCCCGCCGGCCAGTGGACGTAGAGCAGGTCGACGTAGTCGGTTCCGAGCCGGTCGAGACAGGCCGAGACGGCCTCGCGGACGTCCTCGCGTTCCGGGCCGGGGACGTCGACGTGGACCGTCTTCGTCGCGAGGAACACGTCCTCGCGGGGAACGTCGGCACGCCGCATCCCCTCACCGACGTACTCCTCGTTCTCGTAGACCTGCGCGGTGTCGAGGTGTCGGTATCCGGCGTCGAGCGCCGTCCGCACGCAGTCGATCCACTGCTCCCTGTTCGACGCCGAGTACGTCCCGAGTCCGATCCGGGGCATCGCTCCTGGCATGCTCGAGACCAGTAGGGGCGGGTAGATCAACGTGATGCTCGCCGCACCGTCAAGAGGAACGCCGGGGGTGCTTCGGGGTCGTCGAACAGCTCACGCGGGTCCGTTCGGATCGCTCGAGGGCGGTCGAGCGGCCGGATCAGTCGGCTACGGCCTCGGCCTCCTCCTGAAGGCGGCGTTCGGCCTCGTCACGGTCCTCGGGGTAGCCGACGTCGATCCGCCAGCCGTCGAGTCCGATCGCGTCGATCGTCCGACCCGAACGGATCAGCAGGTCGATCGCCTCGCTGATCTCGTACTCGCCGCGGTTCGAGGGCTGGACGAGATGGCACGCGTGGAATATCTCCGGCGTGAACGTGTAGAAACCGGTCATGACGAGGTTCGTCGGCGGGTCCTCGGGCTTCTCGACCACCTCGGTGATCTCGCCGAGGTGGTTCGTGTCACAGACGCCGTAGCGGGAGGCCTCCTCCCACGGCACCTCCTCGACCAGGAACGCGGCGTCGGCGCGTTCCTCCTGCTGGCGCCGCACCACGTCGGCGAGGTTCGCGTTGAAGATGTTGTCGCCGAGCATCAGCATGAACTCCTCGTCGATGTGGTCCTCGACGGTCAGCAGGGCGTGAGCCAGGCCCAACTGTTCGCGCTGGTGGGCGTAGGTGATCGGGATGCCCTCGTAGCTGTCGCCGAAGTGCTCGATGATGTGCTCCTTCATGTAGCCGACGACGACGACGAACTCCTCGGCGCCGAGTTCAGCGAGCCGGTCGAAGCAGTGGGCGACGAGCGGCTTTCCGTCGACCTCGACCATCGCCTTGGGCTTGTCGTCGGTGAGCGGGCGCAATCGAGTCCCCTTGCCGGCCGCGAGTACGACTGCTTTCATTCTACGATTATGGTCTCACTACTGTTGTAAATATATTCGGATGAAGCAGGTCAGGAACGTTCTCACCGCCGAACGCGTCAGAGGACCGGACGGCCGGATCGGGCGAGCGATGCACGGATCAGCCGTCCGCACCACGGTCGCCCGGCCGGCGAGCATCGACCCACCCGACGAGGAGCGCGAGGGCGCCGCTCGCGATCGTCGGCCAGCGGTCGGTGCTGAGGTAGAGGCCGGGCGTCGGGGGTTCGTACCCCGTCAGCGGCCACAAGACGGCGTAGGAGTGGCCCGACGGGTTGATCAACAACAGGTCCAGGAGGTGGTGGGACGCCGCCCCGAGTGCGAGCAGGACGAACACCCGTCTCCGGTGGCGCGAGGGGACCAGGAGGGTGCCGACGAGAACCGCGACGACGGATCCGCCGGCGGTGTGGAGGGCGAACCAGTCGAACGGAACGCCCAGCAGCGACTCGACGCGGTAGCTAGGGGCGAGGAGCCGGGCCTTCGTCATGTCGGGGATCATCGCACCCATCATCGCAACGGTGACGTACGGCGGTCCGAGCCACTCGTAGCGCCACGACGCGACCGTGGCGGCGGCGTAGGCGACCAGGACGTGCGTCAGCAGATCAGGCATCGCGTACCTCCCGGGGTTCGAAGCTCGAGGTCGAGGGATCGAACCGCCAGTCACGGAGGAAGCGCCCGAGCACCCAGAGACCGGCGACGAACGAGACGATCCAGGCGTAGTACGTCTCCCACCGGGAGACGACGACGGTCTCCTCCGCGTCGATCGTCCCGCCGGGCCGAGCGGTACCGAAGACGCGAAGCTCCTGGCCCGGCTCGACCGGTTCGTCGACGTTCTCGATCGTGAGCGTCAGTGCGCCGTCGATGTCGTCTCGGTGCTCGACGACGACCGGGTCGACGGCCACGACGGTGCCCGAGACCTCGACCCGATCTCCCTCGTAGGCGTCGTAGTTCCCGTCGAGGGCACCGTGGTCGGGATAGCGGTTCATCGACGGGTCGGGTGCGAGCGTTCCGGCCCCGACGAGTAGCCCGAACAGGACACAGAGCAACACTGCCAGACCCAGGAGACGGCTCCCGAGACGATCGATCATCCTCGAGTCATCCGAACGACGGAACCATAGCTCCGTCGACCCCTAGCGATACCGCGCGGCCGAACGGCGGGAACCGCGATCCTACGCTTCCGACTCCGATCCGGAGTCCGAACCGGACTCCAGGCTCATTCGGAGCTGTTTCTTGAGGTAGCGATAGCCCATGACGGCGATCAGCGCGGAGACGATCGCGCCGGGGACGCCGTATCGTTTGTAGCCGAACTTCATCGCCTTCCTCGCGATCGCGAGTGTGGTGACCATGTCCTCCATCGTTCGCCACGAGGTGGTAAAAATCCGGGCCCGGCATGCTCAGACCGCGCCGGTGCTCGCGGGTTCGGAAGATCCGTCCGGCCGACGGCGCCGGTCGGGAACGGACGTATCCAAACGCTGATTACGCCGAGAGAAGACGGTGAACGTAATGAAAGTCGCAGTCGTCGGCAGCGGCTACGTCGGGACGACGATCGCCGCCTGCTTCGCCGATCTGGGCCACGACGTGACCGCGATCGACATCGACGAAGGGATCGTCGAGGGGCTCAACGAGGGGCGCGCGTCGATCCACGAACCCGGACTCGACGACCTGCTCGCCGAGCACGCCGGCGGGCGGCTCCGCGCGACGACCGACTACGACGCGATCACCGACTGCGAGGTGACGTTCCTCGCGCTGCCGACCCCCTCGCGCGAGGACGGCAGCATCGACGCCTCGATCATCGAGACCGGCGCGCGCTCGGTCGGCGAGGCGCTCGCGGGCACGAGCGAGGAGCATCTGATCGTCGTCAAGAGCACCGTGATTCCCGGGACCACCGAGGAGCGCCTCGTCCCCGCGATCGAGGAGGGCGCCGGCGAACGCGTTGGCGACCGGATCAGGGTGGGGATGAACCCCGAGTTCCTCCGCGAGGGAACCGCAGTCACCGACTTCCTCGACCCCGATAAGGTCGTGCTGGGAGCGGACGACGACTGGGGCCACGGGCGGCTCCGCGCCGTCTTCGAGCCGCTGATCGAGCGGGCCGATCCCGCCGTGATCGAGACGGAGATCCGCGAGGCCGAGATGATCAAGTACGCGAACAACGCGTTTCTCGCCTCGAAGATCAGCCTGATCAACGAGATCGGCAACGTCTGCAAGGAGTTCGGCGTCGACGCCTACCGGATCGCCGACGCGATCGGTCTCGACGACCGGATCGAGGCGAGCTTCCTCCGCTCGGGCGTCGGCTGGGGCGGCTCGTGTTTCCCGAAGGACGTCGACGCGCTCCGGGCGGCCGCCCGCGAGGCTGGCTACGAGCCCGAACTGCTCGATGCGGTCGTCGGCGTGAACGACCGCCAGCCCGATCGCATGCTCGCGCTGCTCGAGAGACACGTCGACCCCGCCGGAAAGCGCATCGCGGTTCTGGGACTCGCGTTCAAGCCCGGCACCGACGACGTCCGCAACTCGCGGGCGATCCCGGCGATCGAGGGCCTCGAGCGACGCGGGGCCGACGTGGTGGCGTACGACCCCGTCGCGACCGAACGGATGCGCGAGCTGTTCCCCGACGTGGAGTACGCGGAGAGCGCGGCGGCCGCCCTCGACGGGGCTCACGGCGTCCTCGTCGTCACCGACTGGGACGAGTTCGCCGCCCTCGACGACGAGTTCGGGACGATGGAGGAGCCGGTCGTGATCGACGGTCGACGGATCGTCGAGCCCCGCGAGGGGATCACGTACGAGGGGTTGACCTGGTAGATGCAGGCGGTCGTTCCGGCCGCGGGAGAGGGGACCCGTCTGCGGCCGCTCACCGACGAGACGCCGAAGGCGCTGATCGAGGTCGCCGGGAAACCGATCCTCACCCACTGTTTCGAACAGCTCGTCGAGCTCGGCGTCGACGAGTTGATCGTCGTCGTCGGCTACGAGAGCGAGGCGATCCGCGAACACTACGGCGAGGCGTTCGAGGGAACGCCGATCAGCTACGCCGAACAGGCCGAGCAACGGGGCCTCGCTCACGCCATCGCGCAGGCCGAATCCCACGTCGACGGCCCCTTCCTCGTCATGAACGGCGACAACGTCCTCCGGGGCAACCTCGAGGAGGTCGTCGAACGCTTCCGTCGTGACGACGTCGACGGTGTCCTGCTGGTCGACGAGGTCTCCGAGGCGGAGGCGCGCCACACGGGCGTGATCGATCTCTCGGCGGAGGGCACCGTCCGATCGATCGTCGAGAAGCCGGAGAACCCGCCGTCGCGGCTCGTCACCACGGGGTTCGCCGCCCTCCCCCCGGAGACGATCGAGGCGTGTCGACGGATCGAATCCTCGGGACGCGACGAGTACGAGCTCCCGGACGCGTTGACGCTGCTCGTCGAGGAGGGGACACGGATCGAGACGATCGAACTCGACGGCTGGCGGGTCAACGTCAACACGCCCGCGGACGTCGAACGCGCGGAGACGCTACTGTAGCGAGGATTCGGGCCGGACCGGGTCGACGACGGCCGACGAATGCAGGCGTGGGGTTGAACTCCCTCAAGCAGTCACCGTCGACCATGCAGGAAGAGGAGTTCGTTTTCACGGTGCAGCGACACGCGAACATCGAATCGGACGACGACGCCTACGCGGCCACGACCGCTACGCTCCGGACGCTCGGCGAACGGATCACGCGCGGCGAGGCCGAGGACATCGCCTCCCAGCTCCCGGCGACCCTCGAGAACGCCCTGACGGATCCGAACGACGAGCGGCCCGAGGCCGAGGAGTTCCCGGTCGACGAGTTCGTCGAGCGGGTCGAGGAGCGAGAGCGCGACCGGATCGAGGAGGCGACGATCGACGGCGGGCTCCACGCACAGGCCGTGACGACGACGCTGGGCGAGGCGGTCAGCGGCGGCGAGCTCGATAACGCGCGCGAACAGCTCCCCGAGGAATTCGAGGAGCTGTTCGAGCCGGTCGATATGAGCGAGGAGCAGTTCTAAGTCCCGAAAAGGCGGATCGGACCGATTTACACGTTCCACCTTCCTGCACATCACGCCATCGCTCGTTCGGAGAGCACCGCGTCCTCGACGGTCGGGACATCCGTGACCCGGCAGTCGAAGCGGGGCCTTTTTGACCTTCTTCGGGGTCTCTACGGTATGGACGACGCTCCGGAGATCGGCGAACTCGTACCGCCCGACAGGACGCTGATGGGTCCCGGACCCAGCGACGTCCACCCGCGCGTGCTCCGCGCGATGGCGACGCCGCTGGTCGGCTACCTCGACGGGTTCTACGTCGAGATGATGAACGACGCGACGGAGGCGCTTCGGTACCTGTTCCGGACGGAGAACGAACACACGCTCGCGGTCAGCGGCACGGGATCGGCCGCGATGGAGACCGCGTTCGCGAACCTCGTCGAGCCCGGCGAGACCGTTCTGGTCCCGTCGAACGGCTACTTCGGCGAACGGATGGGGGAGATCGCCGCCCGCGCGGGCGGTGACGTCGTCACCGTCGACGCGCCGTGGGGCGAGCCGCTCGATCCGGCGGCCGTCGAGCGGGCGTTCGACGAACACTCCCCGACCGTCTTCGGGTTCGTCCACGGCGAGACGAGCACGGGCGTCCGCCAGACGGACGTCCCCGAGCTGACCCGCATCGCCCACGCGAACGACGCCTACGCGATCGCCGACACGGTGGCGTCGCTCGGCGGCGTCGAGTTCCACACCGACGAGTGGGAGGTCGACGTCGTCTACTCGGGCTCCCAGAAGTGCCTCTCGGCGCCGCCGGGCGCGAGCCCCATCACGTTGAACGACCGCGCGATGGAGAAGGTTCGCTCGCGGGAGGAGCCGGTCCGGTCGTGGTATCTCGACCTGGAGGGGGTCTGGGAGTACTGGGGTGACGACCCCAGCTACCACCACACGGGCCCGGTCTCGACGACGTACGCGCTGCGCGAGGCGCTTCGCATGGTCGTCGAGGAGGGTCTCGAGTCGACGTGGGAGCGCCACGAGCGCGTTGCCGGCGCGCTCGTGGCCGGCGTCGAGGCGATGGGCGTCGGGCTGAACGTCGCCGAGGAGCACTGGCTGCCGACGCTCAACCCCGTTCGCGTCCCGTCGGCGGTCGACGACGGCGCCGTCGTCGACCGGCTGCTCGCGGAACACGGTATCGAGATCGTCAGCGGGCTCGGCGCCCTCGAGGGCGAGGTCTTCCGCGTCGGCTGCATGGGCCACTCCGCACGGCCGGCGAAGGCGCTCGGGTTCGTCTCGGCGTTCGGCTCGGCGCTCTCCGCGGCGGGCGCGGACGTCGACCCCGAGGCCGGGATCGCGGCGGCGGGCCGCGCGCTCGACGACGATCGCTGACGACTGCGGATCGACGGGAGAGCGGTCGAACTATGGACGAGCGTTCTGCAGTGACGATCGATGGTTCACGAGGGCCGGACCTACTACGGCTGGGTCGTCGTCGGGGCGTGTTTCCTCGGCTCGTTCGTCGTCTTCGGACTCTCCTATTCCTTCGGCGTCTTCTTCGAGCGGATGCTCGCGGAGTTCGGCCGCTCGCGTGGCACGACGTCGATCGCCTTCGGCGTCCAGTCGCTGATGCTGTATCTCGGCGCCGTCGGGATCGGCGTGTTGATCGACCGCTACGGCACTCGCCGAATGCTCGCGGTCGGGGCGGCCGTCCTCTCGTTCGGGCTGGTCTGGACCAGCCGTGCGGAGTCGCTCGCCGTGCTCGTCGTCGCCTACGGCGTCGTTACGGGACTCGGGCTGAGCGTCGTCTTCGTCGTCTCCTACGCGACCGTTCCCCGGTGGTTCGACCGCAGACAGGGACTCGCCGGCGGCCTGGCGTCGGCCGGTCTGGGCGCCGGCATGCTCGTCGTCGCACCCGCCGCGGACGCGCTGATCGTACGATTCGGCTGGCGGTCGGCGCTGCTGGTGATGGCCGCCGGCGTCGTCGTGCTGCTATGCGCGATGATCGGCGCGATCCGTGACGAACCCGAACCCGAGGAGGTCCCCGAACGGGAGTTCGACGGCGGTTTCCACGCGAACGAGCGGACCGCTCTGGGAGAGCAGTTCGCGGACGTCGTGGCGATCGCCCGCTCGCCGGCGTTCCTCGCGCTGTTCTGTGGCTGGCTGCTGATCTACACCACGCTCTACGTCGTGCTCGCCCACCTCGTCGTCCACGTCCTCGACCTGGGGCTCTCGCGGACGGTCGGCGCGACGGCGATCGCGCTCGTCGGCGGGACGAGCGTCGTCGGGCGGGTCACCGTCGGCCACGCCGCCGACCGACTCGGTCGCGTGCGGACGTTCGCCGCCTGTTCAGCGGTCATGGGCGCGGCGACCCTCGTGCTCCCCGCGCTCGACGCGGCGATACCGCTGTTCGCGTTCGCGGTCGTCTACGGCTTCGCCTACGGGGGCAACGGCGCGCTGCTCGCGCCGCTGACGGCCGACCTGTTCGGTCGGGAGAACATCAACGCCGTGTTCGGTCTGCTCTCGACGTCACTGGGGATCGCGGGGCTCGCCTCTCCGTACGTCGCGGGCGCCGGCCACGACGCGATCGGCAGCTACACGCCGGCGTTCGTCGCCGCGGGGCTGGCGGCGCTGGTCGGCGCCGGCGCGATCGTCGCCGCGGGTCGCCTCCGGGAGTAGAACCGTCGCACAGTGAGTTCCCCGGGGCGGTTCGAGCGAGGCGCTTCCGGCCACCGGGGCGAGGAACTATGGCCCGACGATCCGAGGACCCGTGCATGCGCGTAGCCGCGTTCAGCGAACTGATCGGTCCGGACGGCGTCTCGATCGAGGAGCGCGACGACCCCCGACCGGAGCCCAGTCAGGCGGTCGTCGACGTCGAGGCGTGCGCGATCAACCGCCACGACCTCTGGATCCTCCAGGGGGACTCGGCGATGGTCGATGCGGCCGACCTCCCGTTCGTCTCGGGGCTGGACGTCGCCGGCGTCGTCGAGCGCGTCGGCGAGGACTGTGACGTCGACCCGGGCGATCGGGTGGTGCTCTGTCCGAACCAGAGCTGTGGGACGTGTCGCTACTGTCGAGAGGGCCCCGAGAACCGATGTGTCGAGTTCTCACTCTATCACGGCGGGCTCGCGGAGGAGGCGCTGGTGTCGGCCGACCGGCTCGTTCGCCTGCCCGACGGCGTCGGGCCGGCCGCCGCGGCGGCGCTGCCGACGGCGTACGTGACGGCGTGGCACATGATCCGTCGGGCAGGGATCGGCCCCGGTGATCGAGTGCTCGTTCCCGGCGCGACCGGCGGCGTCGGCGTCGCCGCGATCCAGCTGTTGGGCGTCCTCGGCGCGCGTTCGGTCGGAAGCTCCCGATCGGCCGAGAGGCTCGAGCGCGTCGCCGCCCTCGGCGCCGACCACACGATCGAGAGCGACGACCCCGAAGAGATGGCCGACGAGGTCCTGGAGGTCGGCGAGACGACCGCGGTGCTCAATCACCTCGGCGGCGGCGGATACCTGAAGGCCGGGCTGCGGACGCTCGAACGCGGCGGCCGGATGGTCGTCTGCGGACGCACGGCGGGCGACGTGGGGGAGATCGACGTGAGTTCGGTCTTTCTCTCCCACCACCACGTGATCGGGAGTACGATGGGCACGCAGCCGGATCTCGAACGGCTGGTGGAGATGACCGCGGATGGCGCCCTCGAGCCCGTCGTGGACGGCGAGTTCGACCTCGAGGAGACCGCCGCGGCGTTCGCCGCGATGCAGGAGGACGACACGGTCGGCAAGCTGATCGTCCGTCCTTAATCGATCGGAGACGTCGTGCGCGGACCGGCGGAACGGTCTAGAGCAGACCCATGATCGTCTGGGCCAGCGACTCCGCGGTCAGCGCCGAACTGACGAACATCAGGACCACGACGGCGAGGAACACGGCCTTTTCGAGTCGCGTGACGTCGAAGTACCGCGAGACCGCCGCGTACAGCGCGACCGCCGTGATCGGCAGGCCGATCACGCCGTTGACCGCCGGCATCGTGATCGCGAGCGTGACCGGCGTGAAGTCGGTGAACGCGAGGATCGGCAGCGCCAGCAGCACCGAGAGGATGATCAGCGAGTTGACGACGCCGCGGAACCGGTAGTCGCCGAACCGGGTCTTGTGGCCGTACGCCTGAGGAACGATGAACCCCGCGCCGAACAGCGTGCCGGTTGCGCTGGTGAACGAGGCGGCGCCCGCCCCGATGAGGAACACGTCGAGCGCCCACGGGCCGAGCGCTGCCGCGAGCGGTTCTCCAGGGGCCGTCAGGGTGACCTGTCCCTCGGGGATCGTCATCGCCGCGACCGTCATCACCGCGACGCTCAGCACGATCACCGTCACGAGCCCGACCGTGTGATCACGCCGGTAGCGCGACACCAGTTCCCAGTCCTTCGTCTTCGCCATGCTCGTCTGGATGAAGAAGTTGGGGTAGTAGACGGTGGTCCCCATCAGCGCGATGATCATCGTGAGATACCCGAAGTCGGAGACGATCTGAGGAACGAAACCCTGGGCGATCGACTCCAGCGGAAGGTCGAGCCCGAGCACGATGACGAGATACGAGGCGAAGATCGCCAGCGCGAGCGCCGCGATCACTCCCTCGATTCGGTTGTAGAGCCGAAGCTCGACGAGCGCGACCCCGAGCGCGGCGGTGAGGATGATGCCGACGTAGAGGTTCGCGAGCGGCGTGAGATAGACGACCACGGCGCCGGCGATCGAGTAGTTGGCCACGCTCCAGAAGTGCATGATGAACGAGAGCCCGATCGCGAACGGTTTGGCCGCGGTCTCGCCGATGACGTCCTTGATGTAGGCCATCAGCGGGCGATCGTCGGCGGCGAGGCGCGCCGACATCTCGTGCATTCCGAGCCCCACGAACAGCGTCACCGGTAGCACCCACAACAGCCCGAAACCGAAGTTGGCGCCTGCCTCGGAGAGGATGAACACCGACCCCGCACCGAAGATGTTGGTGGCGAACAACAATCCGAGGCCGTACTGGCGGACGAGTTCCTTCGTATGTCTTACTGGCTGCTCCAGATAGTTGCCCGTGCTCATGTGATCGGTCTCGTCCCGGCTCTGGTCCCATGATAGCATAAGGTCTAAGCTTGCAATCCCATATATACATTAATTTTATCAATAGAAATAAATGAGTATCCTCGAAAAGGGATCTCTGAGGCCGAGCTACGAAACAGGTATAAACTCCACCGTCTCCCGCCGATCGGAGGTCGCGAGACGACTTCTCGCGTGTCGGCGCGTTCGACGGATCGGCCCTCACCTACCCTTTCGGTGGAGGGCCGAGTCCAGATGGAGGATCGAAGCACGCTATTCGTGTGTCAACGCGGTACGCAGACCGTGGCGCCACGAGACGACACGGGAGAACGCGAGGAGAACGGTGCGGGAGGGAAACGGGGGAGTGCCAACGGTGTGGACGGCCGGCGCCGGGAGACGCGAAGCGCTGTCCGGCGTGTGACTTGACTATCGGCCGCGCCTCGAAGGTGCTGCGGTCGGCGTCGTGATACTCGGCGCCGTCTCGCGATATCGGTCCTCGGCTCCTGGTTCATCGTACCCCGGTGGTGCTCGGCCTCGGCATGCTCCGTCTCTCGCCGTTCATGACCGTCACGAACAGCGATGTGATGCCCGGCAGCGCAGCGCCGACCGGAAGACGGCCGGAGGACTGACCCCGTCGGTCTCCTCGAGATCGGGATCCGCGTCCTCACCCTCGACGGGACTGGGACATTCCGCGAGCGCCATTGCGCTCGCCGAACCCCTTCTCTCGATGAACCGCCACCGGTGAAGCGTCCTTCTCGTTTCTTCCTCTCAGCGGTCGAACGCCGATGACCGCAGAGCGCCGCTCCCGTTCCGACTCCTCGCGCGCCGGCGCGTCGCGAACCGATGAGGACGGGGGGAGGCGACGGTATAACCGTCTCGGCGTGCTACCGGTTCCATGGCGACCATCGCCGAACTCCACATCCCCGCGGACGAGTTCGTCCTCCAACATACGCTCGACACCCTCGACGTCGACTTCGAGATCGAACGGATCGTCGCCCACGATCCCGAGGAGATCATGCCGTACATCTGGGCGACGGGCGCCGACTCGGACGAACTCGAATCGACGCTAGAGGAGGATCCGAGCGTCGACGAGATCGATCGAATCGCCCGGCCGGACGACGCCGTCCTCTACCAGATGCACTGGCTCGACTCGATCCAGACGCTCGTTCACATCCTCATCGAGGAGGAGGGGACGATTCTCGTCGCGGAGGGGAACCGAAGCGGCTGGTTCCTCCGGGTGTTGTTCCCCGATCGAGACTCGCTCTCGCGGGCCTACGACTTCTGCCGGGAGAACGGCCTCTCGCTCGACGTCCAGCGGATCTACAACGTCGACGATGGGCGGCAGGGCCGGTTCGGCCTCACCAACGAACAGGAGGAGACCATCACCGCGGCCTACGAACGGGGGTACTACGACGTTCCCCGCGGCGTCTCGCTTAGCGACTTCGCCGAGGAGCTCGACGTCTCCCACCAGGCGCTCTCCGAGCGGCTCCGACGCGGCCACAAGACGCTCGTCGAGAACTCGGTCGTCCTCGGCCGCGGCGAGGAGGAGGACGAAGAGGACTGATCGAACCGACGGGATCGTTCGGCCGCCAGCTTCGGACGACGCCGGCGTGCGAGGACACCACGTCGCCGGCCTTGACCGAGGCACCCGGCCCCTCGGTTCGACCAGCAGCGAGACTGGTGCCGAGCGAAGGCCTCTCAGGAGGTCCGCTTCCAGGACGACAGGTCGAACGCCGACGTAACGCGCTTTACGAGGTTCGACCCGGACTCGGTCTCGACCTCGACCGCCGACGGACGCGTTATCGAGTCGTCCCGTTCGAGTCGGAGAATCGTCACTCCCTGCTCGGTCGCCGTTCGCAGCAGCTCCGTCGAGGGGTCGTCGTCGACCGAGAGCACCAGCGGTCGGGCCTCGAGTCGCTGAGCGACTAGGTCGATGTAGCGGACGTCCCCCGCGTCCACGCCGGAGTGGACGTCGGCGACGAGCTGCTGATCGAGGAGCGCGTCCTGGGCCCGGAGGTGGACCGGATACGCTTTCTCGCCGTCACGCACGGTGATATCGACCTCGACCTCGAATCCGCGCGATTCGAACTCGTCGGCCAGCAGGTCTCTGGCGTCGATCTGGGACGAACACCATCGTTCGCCGTCGTCGGAGAGTCGGTAGTCGTAAAGGGTATTCTCGATCGCCTCCTCGGGCGGACAGAGGTGGAGACAGTCCCGACACCAGAGCCGGTGGGCGGGCGTGTCGAACCGCTCCTCGCACTCCTGACAGCGGTGTTTTCGCTCGATCGTCAGCTCCGAGGAGTCGAATCGCGCGTCGCAGTTCGGACAGCGGTGTTCGTCCGATAGGTCGTTTTCCTCGAACTCCGTCGACGGGCCGACGTAACCACATGAATCGTGCTCGAAGAACGCGGGCCGGTCGGTGTGGGTCGACTCACAGTACGGACACGCCGTGATGAACTGCAGGCCCCCCGTCCGGCAGGAGGGACAGACGTACGTCTTTGAGGTGTACTCCTTCTCGAGCAGCCCCACCCCGGCCAGCGAATCAAGCGTCTCCCGGGGGGACGCTCCGTGGAACTCGAGGTAGTGCTGAGCCTCGGTATACTCGACCCGTCCCTCCTCGTCGATCGTCGGTTCGACACCCGCGAGCGAGCCGTCGCTCAACGCCGAGAGCAGCCGCAGCGCGTCAGCTCTAACCATAGCAAGTCATACGTATTCAACCATAAGAATCTACGTAGTCGTTACTATTCATCTCGTCTTCACGACGGTTTTTGCAAATCCGCGATCGGACGAGAGTCGATCGCCGTCGAGAACTTGCCCGACGATCGTGCGACAATGTCGCGATGGCCGATGTCTCGGCCGTGTTCGTCCGCCAGTTAGCCGCAGCACGGACTGTCCCGCTGTGTGCTCTTGCTGGCATTGGAGTAATTTGATATAGTATAGGTTCGAAGCCGGAGACGACATGGCTTCCGCCGGAGAGGTCCGTCTCGTCTCAAGGCTCTACGACCAGCCGGACGCGTCGTTTGAGCCCCGAATTCGGGACGGCGTCGTCGAGTACCCGGCCGCCGCGTCGATGTTGGACGACCGGGATCGTCCCACGACCAGCACGCTCGACGACCTCGCCGATGCCGGAGTCCTGAACAAGCGGTACACGACCAAGTCCTACGTCTGTCCCGGCTGTACCAGCACCGATCTGAAGTACATTGGGGCGTGTCCTCGGTGTGGAAGCACGCACACGATCGGTCGAACGGTGGTCCGACACGCCGACTGTACCCATGCGAGTCCGCCGAAGGAGTTCGAACGGTCCGACGGGAGCCGGCACTGTCCGACCTGCGGACTCGCCGTCGACGGCACCAACCTGGAGTACAACCAACGGAACATCTGTCGAGAGTGCGAGGCCGAGTTCGCCGATCCCGACGATCGAATGCAGTGTCGTGAGTGTCGCAACACGTATGCGCCGATGCGAGTGGCCGAACGGACGCTCTACGAGTACTCGCTGACCGCTCGAGGGCAGGAGTGGTACGAAACGCAGATCAGGGCCCGGGAATTACTCGTGGAACGACTCGAGAATCGTGGATTCGAAACGGCGGTGGACGTCGCGGTCGCGGGCGACGACGGCGAGTACCCGGTTCACGTCCGCGCCGAAGAGCCGTTGCTGGATACGCGGGTTGTGGCTGATGTCCACGGCGACCCGTCCACGGCTGACCTCGATCACCTCCGAACGGCGGCCGAGCACGCGGACGCCACCGGGATCGTGATCGTCACGACGCCATCGATTCCCGCGGAGACGGCGAGGCTCATCGAGGGGAGAGGACTGAACCTCCTCGCACTCCACCCGGACAACGGCCTCACCAGAGAGTGGACGACGGCGGAGGCGTCCTCTGCCCCGTCCTCGTCGTAACGCCGTCTCGGCCCCCGATCAGCGAGCGGACCGGGCCAACATGCTTGACGCAGTACTAATCATAGGGGTTGAATTGCCATATAACAAACCATAATAATAAGGATAATATACTTGATCTCGGTATGAACAGGCGATGACTACTAGCGAAGCGACGATGTCGGCGCCAGTGAAGAGCGGTGACGCCTCGTACTGGAAGACGATTCGACGGGACGGCGAGGGGTCTACGCGATGAGCTACTCGAGTTCAGGAATCCTCGACGCCCTGGAGTTCTCGCCGATCGGTGGAGGACCAGCGTACAGCGAGTCGGCGGGGAAGCTTCACCCCTCGGAGGCCGACGTCGAGGTATCGACCGCCGATGGGCTGCTCGAGGCGCTCGACGGCTCCAGCGACGTCATCGCGATCGCGAACGACGCGGTGATCGACCTCACCGGCGTCAACATGACCGACCTCGGCTCGAAGACTCTCGTCTCGTATCGTGGGTGGGACGGTCAGGACGGTGCGCTCATCTACACGGACAGCCGGGGCTACTACGGGAGCCGGCCGTACACGCTGTTCTACTCGTTCGGGAGCCCACGCGTGACCGGCCTCCGGATCCGCGGGGCGCGTTACGACGAGGAGTTCACCCGCTGGGACTACGCCGACAACCTCGCGCGCGGAATCATGCTCCGCGGTCCGGGCGGGGAGATCGACAACTGCGAGCTGTGGGGTTGGACGTGGAACGCAATTCATCTACGGGGAGAGGGCGAAGAGATGATCACCGAGGCGGAGGTCCACCACAACCACGTCCACCAGTCCTATCAACTCGGCTATGGCTACGGCGTGGCCATCTGGCGCGGATTCGGGGAGATCCACGACAACTACTTCGACGAGGTGCGCCGCTCGATCTCCGGTTACGGTTGGTGGAACTCGGGCTACGTCGTCGAGAACAACGTCTTCGGACCTCAGCACCAGTCCCACAGCATCGATATGCACTGTCTCGAAGAGAACGACGCGAGCGCGCGGGTCGGCGACGATCAGGACGATCCGAACTACGACCTCCGTGCCGGCGGTGAGATGGTGATACGGAACAACACCTTCACCTACGAGACGAACATCGACGGTGGTCCGGTCAACACGATCGCGATTCGGGGTGTGCCGTGGGAGGGCGTCTGGATCGAGGACAACCGCTTCACGCATCCGGAACGACCGCCGTACAACAGCGGGAACACGCAGGAGGGATTCGCCTGGCGCCAGGTCAATCTCAACCTCTCGGGGTGGGGCGACATCCCGCAAGACGACGAGGGCTACACGCTGAACTGGACCGACGAGGGCAACCAGTTCGCCGCGCCCGACACGCCGCGGGAGTCGGGCGTCGGCGCCCCGGTCGACCTCGGGGGCGGCGAGACGATCCTCACGGTCAGCGGGGGCGGGTCGCGGTCGTACTACACGTTCTCCGTCGACGGTGATGTCGAGAAGTCCGAGGCGTACGGCGGAACGATCAATCCGAATGACGAGATCACCGCCTACGATGGCGACGACCTCGACACAATCGTCGCGGGCTGGACAACCAACGAGCCGGATTCCTACGTCATCGACGGCGAGATCACAAGCCTCAGCGCCAGCGCCTCGCCCGACGTCTCGATCAACGGCGAAACGGTGAACCCCAATCAGTTCGGCGCAACGGTGATAACCATCGAAGGTCGGGGTGAGACGGCCAACTATGAACTCGAGTTCGCCGGCGACGTCGAGAAATCGACCACGTACGGCGGGACGATCAACTCCTACGACGAGATCAGCGACTCGACGGTGGCGGGCCGAACGACGCGCGAGCCGGACTCGTTCATCTTCACAGGTGAGATCACCGGGTTCAGCGCCGATTCGCCCGTCGACGTCTCGTTCAACGGCCAGCCCACCGGGCTCTGGTTCTAAGGCTCGAGCGATCCCTCCCGTGGCTCGATCCCCAGAGAGCGAACGGTCGTCCATTGTCGGTGATGCTCTTCGGAGAAGACGGGAGACGGATCGCTCCATTCGTAGTCTACACTCGCCGCGACGACGACGGTCGCTCGACCGAACAATCACTGGGGCGACGAAAGCGCCGTTCCGGACTCTACTTCGCCAGCAGTTCGACCGTGAGCCGCTCGTCGCCGTGTATCGTGATCTGCCGCGTCTCCTTCCGGTAGCCGTCCGCGGTGACGGTGAGTTCGTACTCGGTCGACTCCAACTGCGCCTCGAGCATCATCAACACGACCCCGCGTCTGTCGGTGTGGTCCGACCCGTGACCCGACACCGAGACCGTCGCCTTCTTGATCGGGCATCCACACGAGGCGTCCCGGACGATGACACACAGGTCGTCGTACCAGTCGATGTGAAGGGGGATCTGCAGCTTTTTCTCCGTCCCGTCGACCGTCAGCGTCTCAGAGACGGACTCCCATCGATCCTTCTCGACCCTCAGCTCGTAGGCGCCGGTCCCCACCTCGAACGTCACCACGCCCGATTCATCGGTCAGCTTCTCCTCTGTGCCGAGGGTCACGTGAACGTCGCTCATCGGGCCCTCCGCCTCCAGTCCGGTCACGGTGACGGTAACGAGACATCTCGTATCGACACCGTCCGAGCCGTCCTCGGAGTCGTCCGCCCTTGTAGGGCTGACCCCGATGGACAGCATTCCCGCTGCGACACCGCTCCCGATGACGACATCGCGTCTGGAGACCGGGTGACTCGGACCAGGCGTCGGCGACTGTGCGTCCGACGAAGCGTCCTCTGTGGATTCCATTGGATTCCCGTTAGAGGGGTTCCGGAACCGTATTATATATTCCGGAAGGAAATACAGTTGATGGAATCTCGTTTGCAATCGAGTAATAGTCGGAGTGTCTGTAGGTCCGACCGATCCGGTACGGAGTTCGTGGCGACCATCGTGCGACCTGTCACCTCGGTGTTTCGTGCAGACGATTGAATAACGAATCAAATATGTCTTCCACGCGAACTCAGAGGATTGAGACACGTGTTACCTGGTGAGATCTCCCGTGGCCGGACGATCGTGGTACTGACGCTGATGGCGTGCATCCTCCTCGTCGGTTATGCCGGCTGGGATACCGACGGTCCCTCCGAGGGCGAGGACGCCGAGAACGACGAGGGTGACGATCTGGAGAAAGCCGACGGCGAGGCCGATGACGACGGAGAGGAGGGACCGAACGCCGGAGAGAACGAGACGAACGGGAACGATCGTGAAGAGGGCAACGAGAGCCCCCCGCCGGAGGATGGCGGTGAGGGCGAACCCGCCGAGGAGTACGCCAGTCCCGACGAGATCCGACTCGCGGGAGTCACCCATATGGAGAGCGAGAGCTGACTCGATCACGACGAGATCACCCTCTCGAACACGAACGACGAACTCCCGCTCCCGATCGGCGGCTGGGAGGTCGAGACCGACAGCTCGGACCAGCGGATCTCGATTGAGGAGGGCGTCGTGATCGAGCCCGATGGGACCTACACGATCCAGTTCCAGAGGGGCGAGAAGGCCCTGAACGAGGACGGCGGCGTGATCCGTCTCTACGACGCCGACGGCGACCGCATCGGATCGTGGGATCACGTCGGCTCTCCTAGCGCGCCACCAGCGGCGAGCGACGCCGAGGACGTCGGGTACGTCCAGGTCATGGTCCTCGACGCGAGAAACGGAGAGGGAGAGGACGCGGAGGTCGTCCTCACCAACGAAAGTGGTGAGACGCTCGACGGAACCACCGACGGCGCGGGCGTGACGACGGTACAGGAGGTCCCGTACGGCGAGTACGAACTGACGATCACCCACGACGAGTACGCCGACCACGACGAGACGATCGTCGTCGACGAGGAGAGGACCGAGACGACGATCGAACTCGACCCATCCGAGACCGTTACCCGAACGTCGGCCGTGGAACCGACGAGCACGGTCGTCGTCCGATCCTCGCTGCACACACCTTCGTGAGCCGTCTCTGACCCCGAGTCTCCGGCCCCGCGACCGTCGACGACGTGGCTTCGAGCCGTCGATCGGTTCGACCCTATCGCGGCTCTGGTCCCGCCAGTCGTGCCATCGGTGTTCGGCGACTACTCGAGGCGCGCTCGGAACTCGGCGGTCGAATCGCGCCAGGCGGCGATCAGGTCGTCGTCGTTCTCGTCGTCCCACGGCTCGATCGCGTCCTCCGCGTCGAGGCACTCGACGGTCCGGCGAACGCCCTCCTCGAAAGGGATCGTATACTCGAAGTCGAGGTCGCGGCGGGCCTTCGCGTTGTCGAAGACGGTGCTGTACCGGAAGTGATCCTCGAGCATCCCCGTCCGATCCGGGACGGCGGCGACGAGCAGTTCGGTCGGGACGTGGACGAGGTCGGGTTCGGGCGCGCCGAGCGCGCTGGCGACCCGCCGGTGGTACTGGTTCCAGGTGATGACCTCCTCGCTCGTGACGTGGTAGGCCTCGCCGTAGGCCGTGCGGTTTCCGACCGCGTTCACGAACGCGCGGGCGACGTCCTCGCGGTGACAGGGGCCCCACAGCGAGGTGCCGTCGCCGTGGACGACGATCGGCTTTCCCTTCCGGATTCGATCGACGTAGTAGGTCCCGGTTCCGAGCGTGTGGAGTACGGGTCCGCCCTCGCCGTAGGTGCTCCAAGGCCTGATGACCGTCGTCGCGAACGCCTCGCCGTGGGCGTCGAGCAGGACGTCCTCGGCGGCCGCCTTCCTCGCGCCGTACTCGCTGACCGCGGGTTCGCGGGCGGCGCTCTCCGTAACGGGGTTGCGCTCTGGCGGCCGGTGGTAGACGTCGACCGTCGAGCAGAAGACGTACTGTTCGATCGCGTTCCCGAACGCCGAGACCGCCTCCTCGGCCCGTTCGGGGGTGAAACAGACCATGTCGATCACACAGTCGATCTCGAGCGCCCGGAGTTCGCGGAGCCGTTCGACGTCGTTTCGGTCGCCGTGGACGAACTCGACGGAGTCGGGGACCCGTGCGTCCGACTCGCCGCGGGTGAAGCAGACGACGTCGTGGTCGGCCGCGACGAGTTCCCGGGTGATCGCCGTGCTGATGAGTCCCGTCCCGCCGACGAGGAGTACTCGCATGGAGCGAGTTCACGCTCCGTCCGTATAACTCGCCACCCGGAGACGTCCTCCAGCGATGGGTCGTCGGAGGACGCGCCACGCTCCTCCGAACGCTTAAGCGGGGAACGACCGATCCCCCGCCATGAGATTCGGCGTGTACGCCAACCCACAGACGGCGACGCGGGAGAGCGGCCTCGAGCTCCGGGAAGGGATGCTCCGGATCGCGAGGACGGCCGACGAGTCGGGGTTCGACGGGGTGATGACGGGCCAACACTACCTCTCGGACTTTACGCAGCTACAGCTACTGCCCTTCCTCGCGCGACTCACCGGCGAGGTCGAGTCGATGGAGATCGCGACCGGCGTCGTTCTCCTTCCCCTCCATCACCCAGTCGAGATCGCGGAACAGATCGCCACGATCGATGCACTCCACGACGGGCGGACGATCCTCGGCGTCGGGGCAGGCTACCGGGACGTCGAGTTCGAGGCGTTCGACGTGCCCAAGCGCGAGCGCGTTCCCCGACTCGTCGAGGGGCTCGACCTCCTCCGGCGGTTGCTTACCGAGGAGCGCGTCAGCCACGACGGCGAGTTCTACTCGCTCGACGATGTCTCGATCCCGATCCGACCCGAGGACCCGCTACCGGTCTGGCTGGCCGCGAACTCCGATCGAGCCGTCGAGCGCGCCGCCCGTCTCTCGGACGCGTGGCTCGTCAACCCCCACTCGACGATCGACGAGATCGCGACGCAGAAACGCGAGCAGTACGATCCGATCCGAACGAGCCGTGGCGAGGACACCGCGGTGCCGGCGATCCGCGAGGCGTTCGTCGCTCCAACGAGTGAGGAGGCGCTCGAGATCGCCCGCGAACACCTCGAGGAGAAGTATCAACGGTACATCTCGTGGGGGCAGGACGAGGCGATGGAGGACGCTGCGGACCTCCACAGACCGTTCGACGAACTCGCGGAGGACCGGTTCCTGCTCGGAACGCCGGCGGAGGTCTGTGCGGAGATCGAACGCTACGAGGAGGAGTTCGACGCGAGCTACGTCGTCGTCCGTTCGCACTGGCCCGGCCTCCCCTACGAGCGCGCCTGCGAGTCGATCGAGCTGATGGGCGACGAGGTGCTGCCGAACGTCTGAGGGACGGACCGACGAGTCGTGGATCGATCGGCGGTCGCCTGCTCGGAACGGCCAACTCGCGGCTGTGAACCACGCTCCCGAGGAAGTCGCTGGAAGCCGGTCGATCCGGTACCGATCGGCCTCCCGAGCGCGTCGACGGTGCCGTATACCGGCCTCTCGAACGGTCCTACGGCTGCGCTTCGGCCGCCTCGGCGAGCCGTCGGGCGACGAACAGCAGCGTTCGCATCCGGCTCTCGAAGCCCACCGCGCCGGTTCGGAACGACGCCTCGGCGGCCTGCTCGGCCTCGTCCAGCACCCGAAGCGTCCGTTCGTCGTGATCGGCGTCGTCCACCGACTCGCGGAGCTCGCGATAGGTCGACCACGCGCCCGCGTACTCGGCCTCGTTCACCTGGAGTTCCGCCTCCTCGATCAGTTTCGCGTCGGGCACGGCGATGCTCATGACGCTTAGTATGACCGTTATGTAATAAATTTTATCCTTTTTGAGTTGATCGTCCGTCGGAGAACGCGCGTTCGTCGCCTCCTCACGCGTCGGGTACTTCGCTCGTCGGCACCGCCGCATCGCGGACTGCTCCCGAGTCCGGACGGGGGCGGGAACGGGTCGAGCCGTCGTTCGATCCCGGACCGGGCCCTGACCGTCGCATCTGCAGGCACAACGGCCAAGAGCCGACTCCACACACTACCTCCTCGAGCGGCGGTAACACACAGCGATGAACTGGAGCATCCACCACCGCAACCGCGGTACGACGATCGGAGTGACGGGTTCCGGAACCAGGATCGACCACCGCGACGGCGGCGTGAGGGCCGCCGTGTCGGATCGCCGAGAGGGGGCGGTAGCATGACCGCTCACCCGGAGGAGCGAGCCTCGAAGTCGATCGACGCCGATCCAGGAGGCTGGGAGCGGATCGCCTCCACGGCGCTCGGCGGGGCGCTCGTGTTGTACGGCCTCGGACGACGCTCGGTCGTCGGAACGGTAGCGGCGCTCGCCGGCGGGGTGCTGCTCTACCGGGGCGTTCGCGGGAGCGACCGTCCGTCCACTCCCGGGACGAGCGCCGGAGACGCCGCCGAAGGCCGCGAGAGCGGGGTAGAGGTGGAACGATCGGTCACCGTCGGGAGACCCGCGGACGAACTCTACGAGATCTGGCGGGATCCCCAGCAGCTATCGCGAATCGTGGGGCGGGCGGGCGAGGTGAGCGACGCGAACGACGACCGTCAGCGCTGGACGGTGGACGCTCCGCTCGGACGGAGCGTGGAGTGGGAGACTCGGATCGTCGAGGAACGGCCGGGCGAGCTCCTCCGCTGGGAGTCCCTCGAGGGTTCGAGGGTGTCCGGCGAGGGTTCGCTTCGGTTCCGGGAGGCGCCGGGCGATCGGGGGACGGAGGTGACGCTCAGCGTTCGCGTGGACCCACCGGGAGGTGCGCTCGGATCGTCGGTGATCGAGCGGCTGAACGTCGCGCCCGACGCGGTCGCGGGCGAGGCGCTGCGGCGCTTCAAGAGTCTCGCCGAGACCGGCGAGATCCCCTCGACCGAGCACAACCCCTCGGCTCGCGGACGCGGCGATCTCGTGTGAGGACGTCGGTCAGGGTCGCTCGGTAGCGAGGGGCTCCGGGACGTCCGTCGCGGTCCAACGCGGCCGGATCGAGACACCGGCGTTGCTGGCCTCACGTTCCGCGTCGGGAACCGGTAGACCGCTCGCGATCGGCGGTCGCCCGCCGTTGCCGAGAACTACCGGCGTTCGCGCGCCCCCCACTCCATGAGGCCGTCGTGGTCCGCGATGAGCCCGTCGACGCCCGCGTCGATGAGGACCTCGGCCTCGTACCAGGTCCTGGTCGTCCAGACGTTGACGTCGCGGCCGGCCTCGTGTGCCTCGGCGATCAGGTCGATCTCCTCGAACTCGGCGGGTACCCACTGTTCGTATTCGGGTTCCTCGGAGGCGAAAAAGGGCGTATCGAGGAGCATCGTCAGCGGCGGGTGGACCGCCTCGCAGTCGTACCGCTCCGTGACGTCCAGGCCCTCGGACAGGGACTCCCAGAGGAGGAACGCGGCCGGAACGTCCGGGACGATCTCCCGGGTTGCGGCGAGCGCACCCTCCCAGAACGTCGACACCAGCAGGTCGTTGTCGTGGTCCGTGGCGATCGCGTAGGCGTCCTCGAGCCACGCCCACTCCTCCCGTTCGTCCGCGGGATCGGACACCGACCCGTGGGCCACGTCCTCGGAGCCGGCCTTCACGTCGAGGTTCACGCCGATGTCCGGGGGAATGACGGCCATCACTTCCTCCAGTCTCGCCACCGTCTCGCCGCTTCTCAGCACCTCGGCCCCGAAGACGGTCTCGCTCAGCTCCTGAAAGACCTGGCCGCCGTCGAAGTCGGTGAGATCACACAGGGGGTCGTCGTGGAGGACCGCCACGTCGCCGTCGGCCGTCGGGGCGATGTCGATCTCGATCCACTCCGGCCGTCGCTGACCGAGCCATCCCTCCTCGCCGCTGTGAGAGGCGTACTCCGCCGCACTGACCGTGTTCTCGGGGTAGAGACCCGCGAACGCACGGTGGGCGATGAGCAGCGGCTCGTCGCGTTCCTGGGGCTTCTCCTCAGCCGCGTCTCCGGCCTCACTCCCCTCTTCGGCGGCCGCCCGGGTGCCGAGGGCACCGACGGAGAGCACGCCGGTCGTGCCCGCCAGGAACGTCCGGCGGCTGGTCGATGCGCGGTTCGTCCCGGTGGCCTCCTCGTCCCGCTGGTCGTGCACCATGGTTCGAAACGAGAGTAGACCATGATAAATTTAGGTGATAGTAGAGGGTATCGCTCCGGAGGAGACCGTATCGGCCGTCGGAGTCGGTTCAGTGATGGGAAATGGCGCGGTCGGAATCGACGCGGGAAACTACGAGGTGGGGCTGACGGGAGTCGTGGGGTTCCGAGCTTCCGGGATCCAGAACTCAGAGTCGGTCGTGAAACCACGACTCCGGATCGAGGAGGTCGTCCGCGGTGACGCGGATCGTCCGCGCGTCGATCCGCGTGACGCCCTTTGAGACCGGGACGAAGCCGCCGAGCGGGGGGAGGTACTTCCGGATCCACCCCGCCGTCCGGTCGATCTTCGAGACGTTCCGCGGCTCGTAGTACCGAGCTTCGAGCGTGTAGGGCGGCTCCAGCCCGGTGTACGGCGGAATCTCGCCGATCCGATCGACCGCGGCGGCGCCACCCCGACGGATCTCGGCACGGACTGCCTCGGGGTCGCGATGCTCGGCCGACTCGCGGCCCGAGCCCCGTTTGGTCGCGACGGTCTCGATCTCGGGGACGAACTGGCGGGCCTCGAGCGTCGCCTTGTCGTCGCCCGAGAGGAAGACCGTGGGGACGCCCTGTAGTCCCGCGAGCAGGGCGCGGCAGGCGAACTCGCCGACGAACGTTCCGTTGAGCTTGTAGTAGTCGATCGCCAACGAGGAGTAGGTGTGACAGAGCGGTGCGTTCGGCGAACCGGCCATCGCGTGTTGGCCGACGAACGCCATCGCGTCGTACGCCTCCATCTCGAAGTACGGTCGCCCCTCCCCGAGATACCGTGCATCGTCGAGGTCGGACTCGCGAAGCCCGCCGGTGCCGTGGCCGTCCCAGACGTCGATCGTGGCTCCGGGCTCGCTGGATCGAACGCCCGTGACGAACGCGTTGACCTCCCGGGCGAGCCGGTCCATCGCGGCTCCCTTGCGCTCCTCGCGAACCGTCCGGGTCTGTGAGAACGAATCGACCCCGGTGACGCCCTCGAGATCCGTGATCACCAGCAGATGCACGTACGGACGACCGCCGGGAGGGGAGGAAAGCGCTTCGAGACCGGACGCCGTCCGGAGCCGAAAAGCGGAGGCGAACGGACCGCCCTAACCCGGCGATCCGCCGTACCCCGGTAGAGCGTAGCGTACGCCCGTCGCCGGTCGAGGAGTCCGCCGGCGTTCTCCGGACCGGCCGATCGGCGATCGACGAACGCGTGGCTCCGGGCACGTCACTGTCGGGACTCGATGCGCTCCCAGTCGGCGTGCTTCCACTCGAGTCCGCGAGGGTTCGCCGGCGGGGACAGGGGACTGGCCGGGAGGCCGGCGCTCGGCTCCGGATCGTTGTACGCTCACGGCGCGACGTCGTTCGGCGCGTCGGGGTAGAACAGGGCCGCGAGCGCGTGGAGGTGCTGTCGGCCGACGCCCAGTTCGGTCTGGCCGCCGCCGTACATCCCGATCCCCTCGTCGAGGCAGTGCTCGATGAGCCCGAACAGCCGTTCGACGGACCCGCAACGCGACGGCTTGAGGTTGATCCACTCCGGCGTGAATGGGAGCGCCTCGACGCTCGCGGCGTCGGTGATCGGCGCGTCCCAACTGATCCGGTCCTCGCACCCCTCGAACAGCGACCGGGTCCCGTCGGTCAGGACCGGGTCCTCGATCAGGGCGTCGGGAAGCGCCTCGACGAGCGACCGGTAGAGCGTCGGATCCGCCGACTGATCCACCATCGTCCCCTCGTAGTGACCCTTCAGATCGACGATCCGGACGGCGCCGGTCGCCGCCAACCCGTCGACGAGCGCCGGCGTCCACGCCGACGCCGCGTCGAGCTTGAACTCCAGGTCGGGATCGATCTCGAGCCACCTCGCGACGCGGTCGAACGCCGGCGGATCGCCGAGCCGGGTGCTGACGAGGAACCGAACGGGGTCGTAGCTTCGATCGAGGGCGGTGGCGAGGTCGATCCCCGCCTGTTTGAGCGCGAGGTCGAGCGCGGCGCTCTCGAACGCCCACCGACGGTAGGCCCGCGACGCCTCCCGTGCGGGAGCGGCCTCCGGAAACAGGTCGATCCCCTCGAGCGTGGCGGAGAACTCCTCGACGGTGTACGTCCCCGGGAGCGGGAGGTCGGCCGGCGACTCGACGAACGACCGGTGGTCCGCCGCGTCGTACGTGACGTCCTCCCCGAGCCCCGTCTCGCCGCCGCCTCGAAGCGAGACGTGGGTGCTCGGACGGGTGAACCCCGGCGTCTCCGGTCGTTCGTCCTGAAGCGACAGGAGGACGCTTATCCTGGCGAAGTCGCCCGCACAGCTTCGCTCCCGAAACTCGAGGTCGCACCCCTCGATCTCGAGCGGGAGGTCCGCGACCCGGTCGTACAGTGACATGAAGAACCTACATCGCCGATCGACAAGAACCCTCCCGCCGGTCGCGATCGAGAGCCAAGCGCTCGGACGGCGACCACGGCGGGAGGCGTGGTCGTCGCTTCGAGGACTCCCTGTAATCGCAAGCGGCAGGCGTTTGCGAGTGGCGTCCCTCCATCGAACGGCATGCAAACGCTAGTCCACCTCGTCTCGGGAGACGAGACCGAACAGGAGACCGCGCTGAAGATCGCCAGAAACCTGCTGGACGACGAGAGCGGCGACATCGACGACGTCGCGATCGTCGCCCAGGCGGGCGGCATCGGGTCGGTGACGACCGACGGGGCCTACGAGGATCGAGTGGAGTCACTGCTGGCCGACGGCGTCGCCTTCAGGGCCTGCAGCAACACGCTCGCGGCGATGGACCTCGAGGAGTCCGACCTCATCGAGGGGGTCGAGACCGTCCCCGAGGGCGCCGTCGAGGCCACGCGCCTCCAGACCGAGGGGTACGCGTACCTCCGACCGTAGGAGCGCCACGACGCGTCGGCGGGTCGGCTACCAGCGCCCGTCGTCCCCGTCGGAGGGGTCGAATCGTCGGCTGAAGGGATCCGTTCGTCTCAGACCACACGGTTCACGAACGCGTCGGGCTCGTCGTTCGCGTAGGCGGCGAGGTTCGTCGCGAAGAGGGCGGCGATGCGGTCGGACTTGGCGGGCGTCGAACCCGCCATGTGCGGCGTCATGACGACGTTCGAGAGGTTCCAGAGCGGGGAGTCGTCCGGAAACGGCTCCTCGGAGAAGACGTCGAGCGCCGCCCCGCGGATCACGTCCTGCTGGAGCACGTACGCCAGCGCCTCCTCGTCGACGATCTCACCCCGGGCAATGTTGACGAGCACCGTATTCGACTTCATCGCGCTCAGCTCCCTGGTACCCAGTAGTCCGCGGGTCTCCTCGGTGAGCGGGCACGCGACGACCAGATAGTCGGCGCGCTTCAGCACCTCGAACAGCCCGTCGGGCGCGAACGCCTCGTCGACCGCGTCAGGGGCCGTCTCCGGGTGGGCCTTCGTCCCGATCACCGTCATGTCGAACGCCTTTCCGTAGTGGGCGACCCGTTCCCAGATCGCACCCAGCCCGATGATTCCGAGGGTCTTCGCCCGGATCTCGCCGCCCTCGTAGCGCTCCCAGACGTTCCGGGACTGCTGTCTGATCCCCGTGTGGATGCGGCGCTCGAAGGTGAGCAGGTACCCGAGCACCTGTTCGGCGACCGGCTCGGCGTGGACGCCCGCGGCGGTCGTCAGAACGATCCCGCGCTCCTCGAGCGCCTCGAGGTCGAAGAAGTCGACGCCGGCCGACAGCGCCTGCACCCAGCGGAGGTCCGGCGCGTCGTCGAGGAAGGAACTCGGGAGGAACGCCGCCAGGACGACCTCCGCGGATCCGAGCAGTTCCGCCGACTCGGGCGGGGTGCGTGCGACCCGGAGATCGACGTCCGGCACCGCCCGTTCGATCGACTCGCGTAGCTCGTCGGTGGACGCCCAATGGCTCGCATCGACCGTGTGTGAGAGGAGTACCTCCGGACCACTGCTCATGTTCCCGATCGTCGCGCCCGAGAACGAAATAGGTGAGCGACGCGACGGCGGTCCGAAGCGGGTCGCCCCGGTGACGGGAGGGCCGGAACTCGAACGAGGTATGGAAGTTCGGCCAGCGCCGAGGGATGAACCGACTGCCACGATACGAAATCGAGGAGGGTCGCCGTTCACCGCCTCGACCGTTCGAGGATCGCGTGGAACGGCTTCGATCGGCAAGGAGGGCTGGATGCACCCTGTAGCTTCACGCTCGGGAGCGATACTTCCGACTCACGGCCTTCCAGCGGCCCGTTCGGAACAGCCAGTAGTTGATCCCCCCGGGGACGAACGCCTCGAGCAGGAACGCGAGATAGAGACCGACGATCCCGAGCGGCGTGAACAGGCCGAGCGCCGCTGCCGGCAGGGCGAACGCGTACCGACCCAGCAGCGAGGCCACGAACGGGAGGCGGGTGTCGCCGGCACCCAACAGCGCGCCCGCCGCGGCCCCGTCGATTCCGAATCCGATCGAGCTGATCGCGCCGACGCCGATGAAGACCGCGGCCTGCGCGGTCTCGTCCGGTCCAGTGACGAACAGACCGGCGATCGGCTCGGCGAGCAACACGACCGGGACGGCCAACCCGACGTAGAGAACCAGGGAGAGCCGGACGATCGCCGCGCCGTAGGCGCCGGCCTCCTCCTCCTCGTCCGCGCCGAGGTGCCGGCCGACGAGGGAGCTCGAGGCGAGCGACAGCCCCCAGTTGATGCCGTTGATCAGGCTGCGCACCCGGCGACCCGCTTCGAAGGCTGCGACGATCGCCGGCCCGAACGTGGCGGCGATCCACAACAGCGGGAAGACGACGAGCCCCTCCGCGAGTCGCCGACCGATCTCCGGCAGCGAGACCTCCAGCAGTTGGCGGGCGATCCCCGGATCGAGCCAGGGGCCGGCCACCGTGATCGGGATCGGACTGGGGGCCATCCCCAACCCGCCGTAGGATCGGCCGGCCATCCCCCACGCGAGGACGCACGTCACGGATCCGGTCGCGGCAGTCGTGCCGATCGCCGCGCCGGCGACGCCCAGCCCGAACCCGAAGATGAGCGCGGCGCTGAGGACGACGTTGAGAAGCGCGCCGCCCGCACGCACCACCATCTCGGTGAACGTATCACCGACGCCCGTGTACGTCCGACTGGCGACGAGGTTGAGGAACTCGAGGGGCACCGCCGGGGCGACGAGGACGAGGTAGACGCTGCCGTGGCGAAGCGAGTCCGGGCTCGCGCCGAGGAGGCCGATCAGCGGTTCGGCGAACCCGGCGAAGAGGACGGCGATCGGCGTCGCCAGCACGAGCGCGACCAGGACGCTCTGGGAGACGACGGTCGACGCGCGGTCGTTTCGCTCGCCGCCGAAGTGCTGTGAGACGAGGCTGACGGTCCCGCCCGCAAGGCCGAGCCCCAGCATCAGCACTACCTCCCAATATGCTAGCGCGAACGCGAGACCTGCAGTGGCGGTCGTGCCGACGGCGACGCCGACCATCGCGAGGTCGGCGGTCTGTTTCGACATGATGGCGAACCCGGTGACGATCCGGGGCCAGGCGAGGTCCTTGGTCGGGTGGAACCGCTCGGCGTCGATGATCCCGGCGCGCTCGAGCAGGCCGGCGACGACGTCGATCACGGCCGTAGCTCGCCCCTCATCCATCGACCGTTTCGCCACCGACGACTTCCGTATGTCGTCTCGAAGCGCACCGAACTCGGGAAAAACGATTAGCGACCGGGTCGTGTATCCGGAGGCATGACACGACGAGTACTCGTCGCGATGACACAGTCCGAGGAGTCGGAGCGGGCGGTCGAGCACGCGGTTTCGACGTTCCCGGACGCCGAGATAACGGTCCTCCACGTGATCAACCCGAACACCTACTACGGCGCCGAGGGCGAGATGAGCTACCGCCACGTCGTGGAAACGGGCGAGGAGCGGGCCGAGGAGCTCTTCGAGATCGCGACGGAGATCGCGGAGCGCCACGGAGCGTCGATCGCGACGGAAACCGCGTTCGGAAACGCGCGACACGAGATCCTGGCCTACGCAAAGGAGCATGACGTCGATCAGATCGTCATGGGAAGCCGCGGCAGATCGGGGATCTCGAGGGCACTGCTGGGGAGCGTGGCCGAGGCGGTGACGAGACGCTCGCCCGTTCCGGTCACCGTCGTCAAGTGAAGCCCGGCGTTCGAAACCGCGCTCGCCAACGCGTCAGAATCGAGGGCGAGAGCGACGCTCGAATCTATGGCCTTTTCCCGCTGGCGGCGCACCTCCTCGCATGGGTATCGAACCTGGCGATCAGGCGACGATCGAGTACACCGGACGACTGACCGACGAGGACGGGATGGTCTTCGACACCTCACGCGAGCGCGTCGCCGAGGAGGCGGGCCTCGCCAACGCACAGCCCGACCGGGAGTTCGAACCGATCACGGTCGAACCCGGTGCGGGACAGCTCATCGAGGGGTTCGAGGAGGGGCTCATGGGGCTGGAGGAGGGCGACGCCGAGACCATTACCGTGCCGCCGGAGAAGGGCTACGGCGAGAAGAGCGACGACCGGATCATGGAGGAGGACCGAGAGGAGTTCGAAGGGCTGCTCGACGGTGAGACCCCCGAGGAGGGGATGATGATCCAGACCGAACAGCAGCAGGTCGGGGAGATCGTCCACGTCGACGAGGAGGTCGTCCGCATCGACTTCAACCACGAGCTGGCAGGCGAGACCCTCGAGTTCGACGTCGAGGTCGTGTCGATCGACTGATCGGGAAAGGCTCGTTCTCGCGGCAACGTTGCTCCGCGGATACATCGTCCGGACGATTCGAACGAGGGGCCCGAGCATCGCTGACCTACCGGGCCCGGCCGCCCTCGGGAGGGTGCTTGCCGCTCGTCCGAGATCCCGATCACAGAGGGGGATCAGGACCGAACCCGATCGGCGACGGAGACGACGCCGACACCGACCGTAGCGACCACGAGAACGACCAGGAAGAGGACGAAGAGCGCACCGACACCGGTCCCGTCGTAGCCGGCGGTCTCGGCCAGGCGTATCGCGCCGAGGACGACGGCCGATACGACGACGGCGGTCCAGAGCTTCCGTTTCGTCGGGACCGAATCGTCCATGGGTAATGGTAACACTGCTAATTATCTATAACGTTTTGGGCAGTAGTATTTATCGTAACTATTCCGACGGGGTAGTCACTTCACCTCGAAGGGGTGTCGGGACGGAACAGCAACGGTGGCCCGTCGCGGTTCTGCCCGTCGGACCGCTGATCGTACGCCGTCTCCCGATCGGCGTCCAGAACGAACGGTCCCTCCTCGGGGGTTCGCTTCGTCACCATCGCGGCACGGAAGACATACGAGGTGAGGACGGCGTACGGCGCGAGCGCGATGGTGTACGCGAGGCTGATGAAGACGGTCAGCGGCGCGTATCCGAGGACCGTCACGTTCGGATTCGCCGGATTCCCTATTACTCGAACCGTCCCGTTTATCGTCGCCCCCATACGCACCTCATAGCGAGGGATCGCAAAAAAAGCCGGTCGGGACGATAGCTCGGGGCTGGTTCGATCGCGTTGGCGTATCGGAATCGGTACGAAGGGAACTAGGAGCGATCGATCACGCGGTTCGATCGGCCCAGGGACGCAGGATCGCGTCGACGGCTTCGTTCATCGGCACATCGACGCCGACGTCGTCCGCGTGTCGAACGACGGAACCGTGGAGCGCGTCGAGTTCCATTCGCTTGTCGTGCGTGAGATCGTAGTGGAGCGACGAGTACATCCCCGGATCGAGATCGCGCGCGAAGTCGAGCCACTCGGCGACGGTCGATTCGGGCAGATCGACGCCCTCCGCCCGAGCGACCGCGGCCACCTCCTCCATGATCCGACGGTACATCGCCCACGAAGCGTCGGTCTCGCGGATCTCGCCCACCGGAAGCCGGGTCGTCGCCGTCATCCCCGCCTGCGCACAGATGAAGGTGAACTTCCGCCAGAGTTCGACGCGGATCTCGTCCGCGAGCACCGCCTCGATCCCCTCGCTCTCCGATAGGGCACGGTCGAGCGTCTCGATGCGGTCGGTTCGTCGGCCGTCGAGTTCGCCGACGACGAACCGGGCCGGACCGCCGGTGTGCTCGACGACACCCGGTTCCGCGATCGTCGAGAAGACGTAGGCGACGCCACCGACCACGTGCTCCTCTCCGATCGCGTCGGCGAGCCATCGCTCGTTGTCGACGCCGTTCTGGAACGACACGACGGCCGTCTCCTCCCCAAGAAGCGGGGACAGATCCGTGGCGGCGTCGCGGGTGTCGTACGCCTTTACGCAGAACAGCACGTAGTCACAGGGCCCGATGTCGGCCGGGTCGTCGGTCGCGGGTAGATCGACCGCGGCGTCCCCGAGGACGCTTACGACACGCAGCCCCTCGGATCGGAGCGCGGCGAGGTGCTCACCTCGTGCGATGAGGTGGACCTCGTGGCCCGCATCGGCGAGCCGAGCGCCGAGGTAGCCGCCGACCCCTCCGGCACCGAACACGGCAAATCTCATGTCCTCCGTACGGACGGACCGGTGAAATAGGTCACCGTCGTTTCGGCTCGCCTCCGTTCAGCAGGCCGTGTTCACCTGAACCGGGTGGTAGAGGGATTCCTTCATGCAGACGGCCGTCTGTAACGGCAGTCGTCGGACTCGGCGGTCCGTCGGACGGCGACCGGCGACGGTCGCCGAACCCTGTAGCTGGATCTCGACCGGTGTCACCCCCTCAACAGACGTGGCCACCCCCGTCGACCCACACCGTTTCGCCGGTGACGTACGAGGCCTCGTCGCTCGCGAGATACAGGTACGCGCCGGGGAGCTCCGCCGGCATCGCCGCCCGCAGCGGCAGATCCGGCGTCTCCCCGGTAGGACCCATCTCCTGTGCTTCCTCCTTCCAGCCCTCGCGGATCTCGGTGGCGACGGGACCGGGAGCGACGGCGTTCACCCGAACCCCCTCGCCCGCGAGTTCGAGCGCGGCGCTGCGCGTGATCATCCGGATCGCGCCCTTGGTCGCGGCGTAGTGCGAGTGGTCCCACGCGGCGCGTCCCTGCGTGTTCGAGGCCGTGTTGATGACGACGCCCGGCTCGCCGCGTTCGATCATGTCGTTCGCGGCCTTCTGGGTCCCGAAGAACGCTCCGCGGGCGTTGACCCCGTGGACCTGCTCGAACTCCTCGGGCGTGACGTCCCGGAACCGACGCTTGGTGTAGAAGCCCGCGTTGTTGATCATGACGTCGACGCCGGAGGACGACGTCCCACGAGCGGACGGGCCCTGCCCGTCAGCGCCGCCGAACTCGCGGGCCGCCTCGATGACGTCGTCGATCTGGTCGGGGTCGGAGACGTCACACTCGGCGTACGACGCCGTGCCGCCACGCTCGCGGATGGCCTCGTGTGTCGGTACCTCGGCGGCCGTGTCCTTCGGATCGGCGCGGACGTCCACGTTGAGCACCGTCGCGCCCGCCTCGCCGAACGCCAGCGCGACCGCGCGGCCGATGCCGGAGCTGCCGCCGGTGACGACGACCGTTTCGCCGGTGAAATCGGGATTGAGCGAACCCATGACGGAGGGATGGACGCGTACCACCTCAGCGTTGGTATGGCGGCGAAGCGGACGAGAAGCGTACGATCGGAGAGCTACCCGGATCCACGAACCACCCGATACGCGGACGAGCCCGTCGAACCGCGTTGGGTAGTGAGGGGATTCAGCGGGCGGACTGAATCCGGAGTGCGTCCCTTCCGAACGATCAGTCCGTGAGTCGGCGTCACTCGGGACGGTACATGCCCGTAGAGGATCGCTATCCGCCAGTATCGACGGTGGCCTGTCCGGTCAGTGGTCGAGTGTACCAGAACGCCCAGAGAATCAACACGCCCTGGAGGGGGAGTCGTCCCCAGCGAACGACGCCGGAGGGATCGCCACCGCCCGGTAGCCCCTCGATACCGACCCCGTGAGTCGCCATGTAGACGTTTGCTGGGAAGATCGCTACGAGCAACGCAACCGTCGCCCACGCTGCGTGCCGTCGAGTGCGAGGAATCAAGAGCCCGATCCCGACGGCTATTTCGGCGAGTCCGGACAGATAGACGAGTGCAAGCGCTGCTGGAAAGACCGGTGGGACGATCTGGACGTAGAGCTCGGGTACGACGAAATGCAAGACGCCCGCGACGACGTATGCCGATCCCATCAGATACACCAATGGGCGCTTGAGCCGGCGAAGGACTCCATTCATCGTTGCCGGATACTTCTCACGGAGGTGAAACGGTTTCGTCCACGGAGTGGCACAGTCGATGGGAGCGACCGGCCGTTGGCTCACGGAAAGTGAGATCGAACCGCCACACGCAGCCGTGTACGTGTACCGTGGAGACTCGAAACGAGACGTCGAAACCAGGGTCGTTCTCCGTCACGGCCACTCCGGTTCGACGCCGACGAGGTCGGCGCTGACGCGCCAGAGTCGCTCTCGGAACTCGGGATCGGTCGCGGCTGGCGCGGGCTCCTCCGGACCGTCCGTCCCGACGTACCGGCCGGAACGGCGTCCGTACTCGGGCGCCGTCGCGAGTTCGACGAGCCGGTCGGCACCCGTCTTGGGGGTCGTGCCGAACCCGGGGACCGCCGCGGCGATCCGCGCGAACAGCCGCGTTCGGAGCCCGGCGTTCCGGAACAGCCCCGTCGACGGGATGAACCCCGGGTGAAGGCAGTTCGCGACGATGGCGCTCCCGTCGTCGAGCCGGTCTGCGAGCTCGACGGTGAACGCGACGTTCGCCAGCTTCGACCGGGCGTAGGCATCGAGCGCGCTGTACTCCCGCTCCAGCCGGAGATCGTCGAAGTCGAGCTCTCCGCGGGCGTGGACCCCGGAGGCGGTGACGACGACGCGCGCGGTGGGCGCCCCGCGGAGCAGGTCCAGCAGGTCGTGGGTGAGCAGGTACGGCGCGAGGTGGTTGACGGCGAGGGTGAGCTCGACGCCGTCCTCGGTGATCGTGCGTTCCCCTTTCGAGAGTCCGGCGTTGTGGACGAGCACGTCGAGGCAGTCGTACGTGTTCGCGATCTCCGCGGCCAGCCGCCGAACCGCGCTCTGGGTCGCGAGATCCGCTCGATGGAAGCGAACCGCGCCGGCCGTCGACGTCGTCAGGTCGTCGGCGAGCTGACGACCGCGGGTCTCGTCGCGGCCGACGATCGCGACCGTCGCGCCTTCGGACGCCAGCTTCCGGGCGGCGACGGCGCCGATACCGCTCGTCCCGCCCGTCAGCAACACCGTCAGGTCGTCCCCGGGTCGGTCCATGGTCGGTGATCGCGGGCGAGGTACAAAACCGGTGGGAGCGCCCGCCGTGGCTCGGTCGATCCGGGGGACGTGTCGTCGTCACCCTCATTCGGATCGAGGCGTCTTCAGCTGTCGATGTGTCGGCTGCCTCGGTTTCGTTCGGTCTCCTCCCGACACAACGGAACGGAATGAAAGGACTTTTACCATGGTATGGCAACACACGACTATGGGCTATGAGTTACGCTGCCCCCGCTGTGGTTCGGGACCGCTGATGTCGGTCTTCGAGACGTTCGAGACGGCCGATGAGTTCCGCAACGAACTCGATCCCACGAACTGTCACTCGTGTGAGGAACGGATCAAGCCGGCGGTCGGCGTGGTTCCGGACACGTAATCGGAGCCAGCCAGTAGCGACGGCGGGGATGGGGCGCTACGAGGGGGAATCAGGCGTCGACGGACGTACCGGACACGGGCGGGCTGTGATTTCGGAACCGTGATACGGTCGCGTCCCGACGCTCGAGCCGAGAGATCGGACGTTCCATGACCGCTCCACACTACACCAGCACCAGCCGACGCACGCTTTTGCGAGCCACCGGGGTGCTCAGCGTCCTCTCCACCGCCGGCTGCGTCGATGACTTCGACGACGGCGACGGCTCGGCGTCGAACGGTGGCGACAATGACGGCGGGGACGAGGGGACCGAGGGAGGTTCTACTAGCGGATTCGAGGTCGAGGAGGTACTCGAGGGGCTCACCCACCCCTGGGGGCTCGCGTTCCTGCCCGATGACTCGCGAGCGCTCGTCACCGAGCGTTCCGGTCGCCTGGCGCTCGTCGACCGCGAGGATGGTGGCCTCGAACCGGTCGAGGGTACGCCGGAGGTGTACGCGGAGGGCCAGGGCGGCCTGCTCGACGTGACGCCGCATCCCGAGTTCCCTGAGGAGCCGTGGGTCTACCTGACCTACGCCGCGACGAACGACGAGGGCGAGTCGGCCACCCATCTCGGGCGGGGCCGGCTCGAGACCGACGGGCCGCGACTCGCGGGGTTCGAGGTGCTGCACGTGGCGGAGCCGTTCGTCGACTCGGACGCTCACTTCGGCTCGCGGATCGTCTTCGGCGAGGACGACCTGCTCTACATGACGACGGGCGACCGCCAGTCCAAGGAGTTCGGCCCCGACCACGTCGCCCAGGACACGTCGAACGAACTCGGCGCCACGCTGCGGCTCACGCCCGACGGCTCGATCCCTGAGGGGAACCCGTTCGTCGACGATCCCGATGCGGAGGACGAGATCTTCAGCTACGGCCACCGGAATCCCCAGGGGATGACGCTCCACCCCGAGACGGGCGCGATCTGGCAGAGCGAGCACGGCGAGGGGGACGGCGACGAGATCAACGTCATCGAGGCGGGGGGCAACTACGGCTGGCCCGTCGCGACCTACGCCTGTCACTACGGATCGGAGGAACCGCTCGGCGACCGACCCCCCGAACGCGAGGACATGGTGGAGCCGGTCCACTACTGGGAGTGTGGCACCGGCGGCTTCCCGCCGGCCGGAATGACCTTCTACGACGGCGAGGCGTTTCCCGACCTGCAGGGCGACCTGCTCGTCGGGAACTTAGC
Organism: Halalkalicoccus sp. CG83; assembly: GCF_037081715.1. Taxonomy (NCBI): domain Archaea; kingdom Methanobacteriati; phylum Methanobacteriota; class Halobacteria; order Halobacteriales; family Halalkalicoccaceae; genus Halalkalicoccus; species Halalkalicoccus ordinarius. The sequence goes on along the minus strand of NZ_JAZDDH010000001.1, from coordinate 836,833 downwards.
CGAGGAGTACCTCGGTCGGCTCGCCGTCGACGGTACCGACCTCGAGGAGGTCGAGCCTCTGCTGGACGGGCGCGGCTGGCGGATCCGCGAGGTCGCGGTCGCGCCCGATACGGGTCACCTCTACGTGCTGGTGGACGCCGAGGACGCGCCGCTCGTTCGCCTGGTACCGGAATAACAAATGACGATCGTGTCGAAACGACATGGAGATGGAGATCAATATCGCGTATCTGCTGGAGCCGGATCGAAGCCACACATGCGTAGTCCGTCTACTTCTGGGCGGTGAGTTGGAAGGCGGTTCGACGCGGGACAATATACACTCGTAGTTCGCCTGGAACCCCTCTAGACCAGACCACCCATATTCCGCTATGACGATCTCTGTGAGGACCTGACTGCGCCGATTCGGTGTTCGCGGATAAAGGCGTGCTCGGAGTGGGCGAACGGACGATTCAAACGCTCGTAGGCAACTTGAGACCGGGGAAGGGGTGACTACTCTGATCGTGAGAGTCAGTCTTGAAACACACGAAGAATCCTTATTCAGTCTTAAGTTGATATTTGGTGATGTTACCGACATTTCACCGTAGGATTAGCGGGCTGTACTGCAACCGCCAGCGAGCCGCCCACGGCCACACATTCGAACACACGTTCGACTCACCCGGCGTTTACAAGTACTACTGTACGCCCCACGTGGCGATGGGCATGAAGGGAGCAATCTTCGTCGGCCTCGAGTAGACGTCTCTCGAACTCCACACGCATTCTCAAAACGAGGCAGCGATGAGAGTGTCTCTACTTGGCATCCAGCAAGACGAAGGCTAGATCTGTACTTTGGGCCCTGACACGAACGCTGTTCGCAGCTCGGTGATAGTTGCTTCGGAGTTGGGAGGTAGATGGGGAAACGCGCGTTCGCAGAATCACCATGCACCAAGGGTGCCAGGTCGCCAGTCGAAGCCCGTGGTGGACCTCCGAGGTTGTCGCGAGCTCTCGTTTGAGAGGGCAAGACATCAATCCTCGAACGCGTTACGGCCTGCCCTGGCGGCGGTCTCAGGCCTCTGCAGGTAATCCGCCGTCCGCCGATGGCATCGAACACGGCACCGTTGATCTCGATCGGAAATCAGCTCCCAAATGTGAGAATACGGCCGTCGTTCGTGCTGTCGATACAAAAATGGATTCGCCGAATTGGAAGAGCTCGTACGATAGAAGCGTGGGTTCACCGCCGAAGTCCAAGCGAAGAAGAGAGACCGGTTACACGCCAGCAGTACCGATCGTTCCAGTCACTGTCTGAGCGGCAGCGCCCTCAGACTCAGCCGATTCCAGGTCGATCGTCCTCTCAGTGGTCTCCTCGTTGACTGTGATCGTCTCGGAGTGGGTCGTATACTCATCGTGTTCGACGGTCAACTCGTACTCACCATACGAGATGTCTCGAATCGTAGTCACTCCGGCTCCATCAGTACTGCCCGTCAGTTGCGTATCTCCGTCTTCGAGAACGACGTTCGCATTCTCGACGCCTTCACCACTCTCTGCATCGATGATCTCGAACTGAACGTATCCTTGCTCGTCTCCCTCATCCGATGCAGGCGGGCTGCTAGGCGAGCCCACGTGATCCCAGGAGCCGACATGATTCCCCTCCGCGTCGTAGAGGTGAACGACCCCGCCGTCCTCGTTGAGTACCTTTTCTCCGTCCTCGAGCTGGATGGTCCGGGTGTCTCCGGGCTCAATGACGGTCCCCTCATCGATGGAGATGCGCTGATCAGTCCCCTCGAACGCGATCTCCCAGCCGCCGATCGGGAGCGCGAGTTCATCGTTGGTGTTGGCTAACGTGATCTCATCGCTGTCGAGGTCGGAGTCACTCTCCATGTGGGTTACCCCATCGACGCGAATGTCGTCGGGACTCGCGTACTCAGTGGCTTCGTCGGTGTCGTCCGTTTGGTCACTCTGGTCCGTTTCGTCGGTATCAGTGGTCTCCTCGGTCTCGTTGGTTTCGGTAACCCCGGAGGCGTTCTCCGGTGTGGAGCTCGTGTTGACATCCGACTCGGTTTCGTTCGTCTCGTCACCATCCTCTGCGCCCGGCGGGTCTTGCTCCGCCTCCGTTGTGTTGTTGGTCTCCTCCGGGGTAGCAGTCGTGTTGTTCGCCTCCGCGAGATCGTCGGTCGTGTTGTTCGCTCCGTCGGTCTCGTTGGTACCGTTGGTCTCGTTGTTTTCTACGGTAGAATCATCGACACCTAGCCCGGAACAACCGATGAGGAGGACACAGCCTATTACTACGAGAATTGCGACCGTTCGTGGGTTCGGAGATGTTATTCTATTCATGTGACGGTCTACGTATCTAATATGGATTTTACCCACTCTACCATGAAAGTATCTACATAGAAGTCGAGTAGTGACGGTCGCTGAACGAGCCCGTCGAGCAGGAGCCGAACGCAGTTACGCGTATGCCCGCAGCCAGAGCACGACCAAGACGACCAGACCACGCCCGATATCAGATCCTGCGTGTCGTCGATATCACATCTTAGACGGTCCTACAGATGAGATGCCGACATGGCATCGTAGTGCAGGATATCATGGTTGGAGACGGTTGCTTAATCGATCCATCTGTTTCGAGAACGAATTTATCATCTATTTACCTGAGCTACTTCAGAACATATATTACAGTAGCGGAACGGGTCTAATGAGACTTGGATGAACTCTGCAGACGACACTACTCAGACAACTCGCACCTCACAACCGGACGCACGTCTTCCGATCTCCCGACGGGACGTCCTCCTCACCGGCACTGCTGGCGTCGGGCTGATCGCGTCGTCAGGCGTTTCAGGCGCGACCAACCATGAGACGTCATCGGAATCGGAGGACTCCTCGAGCATGGATCTCAATACCATCCTGGTGACTGGTCTTGAAATCGACGGTCCCTTAGAAGATTGTGTTGTGGAGTACCAAAACGAGCGAAAGGAAACCGACGAGTCGGGAACCGTTGACTTTCAAATCAGCGAAGACTCCGCTGAAGTAACGCTGGAAAAGGAGGGATGGCAGAACAAAACAGAGACGGTAGAGGCGGGTGAAACCGATCAGGAGATACACGTCCCAATGTACGTCGTCAATACGCTCGACCCCTAGACGGACTCCTGTCGATATCCACTCAAGAACGTACGAGTATCAGGGACGCTCCGAAACCGGTCGCTCCAACGAAACCGGAGTCGCGATGAGGAGCGATAAACCGGTAGAATCGACCGAATATGTCCCGATCGTCGAAGGTGGCTCTCACTTCGAAGGCCAACAGGTCGGGACAACTACCGGCAGTCGACTCCGTATCGAGGTGCTAGCGTCACGATCACCTCGTCGTATCGATCTCCGTGTTCTCACTCGGTTCGGCTGAAGTCGGCTGGCCCGCCTCGTTTCCTGGACCGCAGATGATCGGTAATCGTAGCGGGTGGCGAGTCAACCGAACGACCGACTAGATCCAGTTCCCCGTCGACTCACCGTTGAACGACACGTCGACTACTTCGTCCGCACTGAACTCGGTCAGTGCGCCCGAGAAGACGTACGAGTCGGGTGCGTTGGTGGTTCGACCCGTCACCGTCGTCCCGCTGATCTGATCGTAGTCGTTGATCGTTGCGCCGTACTGTTCGGACTTCTCGATATCGGCATTGACGCTGAATTCGAGTTCGTAGCGTGCCGTCGCCCCCCGACCGGCGATCGTGATCACCGTCTCGCCGAACTCATCGGGATCAACCGACTCGCCGTCGATCGAGATGTCACCGGGGTCGCCGGTACTGCTCGTGCTGAAGCTCGTGATGTCGCCTTCAAGGACGAACGAGTCAGATTGGGTGGTCGTCCGGCCGGTAACGATCGTATCGTAGTCGTTGTAGCCGATGATCGAGTCGAACTCGTTAATCGTCGCATCGTTCGCGTTCGATTTCTCGACGCCACCGTCGACGCTGAACGTGTAGTAGACCGTCTCGCCCTGCCCGTTGATCGTCAGCACATCCTCTTCGTCCTCCTCTTCCTCCTCGTCCTCGCCGAGCGTATCGGGATCGACTTCTTCGCCGTTGATCTGTACCTCGATGCCCTCGTCAGCCTCGAAGCTGACGATCTCGCCGGTGTAGGCGAACGAATCCGGTTCATTGGTGGTTCGACCCGACACCGTCGAGCCGCTGATCTGGTCGTAGGAGTTGATCGTCGCGCCGTACTGCTCGGATTTCTCGACGTCGCCGCTTATACTGAATTCGAACTCATAGTAGGTGGTCGATCCGCCGCCGGCAACCGTGATCACGTCCTGGTCGTCTTGCTCTTCTTCTTCCTCTTCGTCTTCGCCGAGCGTATCGGGATCGACCGATTCACCATTGATCTGCACCTCGATGCCGTCGTCGGCCTCGAAACTGGTGATTTCACCAGTGTAAGCGAACGAATCAGGTTCGTTGGTGGTTCGTCCCGATACCGTCGACCCGCTGATCTGATCGTAGGAATTGATCGTCGCGCCGTACTGCTCGGACTTCTCGACGTCGCCGTCGACGCTGAACTCGAACTCGTAGTAGGTGGTCGATCCGCCGCCGGAGACCGTGATCACGTCCCGCTCGTCCTGTTCTTCCTCCTCTAGTTCTTGCTCTTCACTTTCGATCCAGAGGCCGGTGGATTGGCCGTTGAACGACACGTCGACCGCTTCGTCCGCCCTGAACTCGGTTAACGCGCCCGAGAAGACGTACGAGTCGGGTTCGTCCGTGGTTTGGCCCGACACCGCCGTGCCGTTGACCTGATCGGTGGAGTCGATCGTTGCGCCGTACTGTTCGGACTTCTCGATATCGGCATTGACGCTGAATTCGAGTTCGTAGCGTGCCGTCGCCCCCCGATCGGCGATCGTGATCACCGTCTCGCCGAACTCGTCGGGAGTAATGGATTCGCCGCCCAGCGATATCGCGGCGGGACCGCCGGTGCTGCTGGTGCTGAAGCTCGTGATCTCTCCCTCGAGGACGAACGAATCGGACTGATTGGTTGTCCGACCGGTAACGATCGTATCGAAGTCGCTGTAGCCGATGATCGAGTCGGACTCGTTGATCGTCGCATCGTTCGCGTTCGATTTCTCGACGCCACCGTCGACGCTGAACGTGTAGTAGACCGTCTCGCCCCGTCCGTTGATCGTGACGACGTCCTCTCCCTCCTCCTCGTCCTCCTCGTCTTCCTCGTCCTCGCCGAGCGTGTCGGGATCGACCGGTTCGCCGTTGATCCGCACCTCGATGCCGTCGTCGGCCTCGAAACTGGCGATCTCGCCGGTGTAAGCGAACGAATCCGGCTCGTTGGTGGTTCGACCCGACACCGTCGACCCGCTGATCTGGTCGTAGGAGTTGATCGTCGCGCCGTACTCCTCCGATTTCTCGACGTCGCCGTCGACGCTGAACTCGAACTCGTAGTAGGTGGTCGACCCGCCGCCAGAGACCGTGATCACGTCCCGCCCGTCCTGTTCTTCCTCCTCGTCTTCCTCGTCCTCTTCGTCCTCTTGGTCTTCGTCCTCTTGGTCTTCGTCTTCCTCCGGCTCCTCGCCACCTCCTCCGACGAGGTTGACCGGGGCACCATACCCCGATTCCCAGGGCGTATCGGGTGCACCGAACTGGTTGTCGGTGTCGTTCCAGTTCCGCGTATAGCCCTCGTCGTCCTGCGGGATGGGGTCCCATCCCGAGAGGTTGAGGTTGACCTGGCGCCAGGCGAACCCCTCCTGATCGTTGCCGCTGTTGTACGGTGGCCGCTGGGAGTGTGCGAACCGGTTGTTCTCGATCCAGACCCCATCCCACGGGACGCCACGGATCGCAATCGCGTTGATCCCCCCACCGTGGACCCCCTGGTCCATGCAGAAGGTGTTGTTGCGGACCCGCATCTCGCCGCCTGCGCGAAGATCGTAGTCAGGGTCGTTCGGATCATCGCCGACGCGAGCGGTGGCCCGGTTCTCCTCGAGGCAGTGCATGTCGACGGTATGGGAGTAGTGGCGCGGCCCGAAGACGTTGTTCTCGACGACGAACCCCGAGTTCCACCAGCCGTATCCGGCGATGGTGTGGCGGGTCTCGTCGAAGTAGTTGTGATGGATCTCGCCGAACCCACGTCTAATGGTGATCCCGTAACCATATCCGAGTTGGTAGGATTTGTGGATGTGGTTGTGGTGGACCTCCGCCTCGGTAACCGTGCTCTCTCCGTCACCTTTGAGGTGGACGGCGTTCCAGGTCCAGCCGAAGAGCTCGCAGTTGTCGACTTCGCCGCCGGGACCGCGAAGCCGGATGGCCTGAGCGAGGTTGTCGTCGTAGTCCCAGCGGGTGAATCCCCCCGTGGCTCGAGCACCTCTGATGCGAAGACCCGTCACACGCGGGCTACCCGCCGAATCGAACAGCGTGTAGGGGCGGGTTCCATAGTAGCCGCGGCTGTCGGTTCGGATCAGGGCACCCTCCTGTCCGTTCCGTCCGCGATAGGAGACGAGGGTTTTGGAACCGAGGTCGATCTGGTTCTCGCCGGTGAGGTCGATCACCGCGTCGTTCGCGATCGCGATGACGTCGCTGGAGCCGTCGAGCGCGCTCAGAAGCCCATCGGCGGTCGATACCTCGGTATCGGCGTCCGACGGATGAAGCTTTCCATCGTACTGGGCTCCGCCAGCAATGGACGACGATTCTACGGCCCCTAGGACATCTACATCAGCGTAGCTCATACGGAGATCCTTCAAATAGATCGACGCCAAATGGTTCCATCACGAGTGCAGTAAGCCGCGTTTGAATCTGGTCGCCCGAGGCCGAAGATCGTTCTGCTGAGCACAGATTCCACCGATTCCATTTCTCTCCATTAATAGCACGCGATACAGAATTTGGGTATTTCATCCTTATGATTTCAAAATATGGTGGCGCAATTATGATAGATATATAGAGTTATAATACTTATACTTCTGATCAATACCTAGTCTCAATGGAGTTGCCTTTTTGAATTTCACATATGAAAGATACGAAATGAAATGGTGTCCAGATAACGGGTAGGAGAGAAGATACCAAGCAATACCGGACTAGGTCCGCTGAGCGGACAGAAGATCGCGAAAGTGAGAACTCAACGTGCTCATTTACAGGAATGTCCGCAAGAGAAATGGATGAGCGCCTTTCCCGGTGTCCTCGCTAAAACCTATGCTAGTGGCTTAAATCATAGATTCAATCTCAGAATCCGAAATAACATTACACTGATATTTCTTCCCACTCTATAACTGAGTGATATAACCAACACAAGCATTTAACTTAGTAGAATAATGGAGTATTAGATGGGTACTCCGGAGTCGATGAAGTATTCCAGGGAGACTCCGCCAGTATCCAGCCTCTGACAGTGGGGGAAGTATGCCCAACTTCTCCCACTATACATGAAATATTCGGAAGTAATGGACGAACTCCTTTCCGGTTTTTAGTCTCGGACCAATAGGCATGTACTTTTGTGTATCTCTAGCTGACGGTGGCTTAGCGATACGGTCGCTATCACCGTACCTCGGGAAACGGCTGATCGCAAAGAGAAATTGGATGACTCACTATGCTGTTTAAAAGCAGAGACGATGAACCTCATTAGGCAGAGAGCTCCTGTGAGTCTCGGGTTGGCTCTCTGCAGAGTAGAAACACTCCCAACCGCCGCTCCGAGGAACAGGTCATCTCCGAGTAGGCATTCACCTCCGTTGGTCCTTATCAGTGTTCGCAACCGCAGCGACGGCTTCGCTGAAGATCGCAGCAATATCGTCAACCTGCTTTTTCGATACGATCAATGGTGGAAGGAACCGCACGGTGGCACTTGCGCGCCCACCGAGTTCGATGATCAGTCCGCGGTCGAAACACTCAGCTTGAACGGCCTTCGCGAAATCAGCGTTTGGTGCGAGTGGACCAGCACCCTGCCACTCAGCATCAAGGTCGACGAACTCAACGCCAAGCATGAGACCACGTCCACGAACGTCCCCGACCACGTCGAAGCGCTCAGCCATGGTTTCGAGCTTGTCGCGCAATCGGGCCCCGACGTTAGCAGCGTGGTCGTCAAGGTCGTTCTCGAGCATGTAGTCGATGGTCGTTTCGCCGGCGGCCATTGCGAGCTGGTTACCGCGGAACGTCCCCGCGTGAGCGCCGGGTTCCCAGACATCGAGCGACTCATCGTAGACAACGACTGCAAGCGGCAGACCACCACCAATGGCCTTCGAGAGCGTGATCATGTCGGGCGTAATATCCGCGTGCTCGAAGGCGTAGGTCTCTCCCGTGCGGCCCAGCCCGGCCTGAATCTCATCGACGATTAGTGGGATGTCATGGTCATGCGTGATGCGTCGCATCTCTCGGAGCCACTCACCCGGCGCGGGGATCGCCCCTCCCTCGCCCTGGACGGGTTCCAGAATCATTCCCGCGGGATCGGTGATACCGCTCTCCGGGTCCTCGAGGAGATTCTCGACGTAGGAACTCGCGAGGCGATGACCGTCCTCACCACCGACCCCAAAGGGGCAGCGGTAGTCATAGGGATAGGGAAGATGGTGTACATCGGCCATCAATCCTGGGATCGATTCCTTGGCGTCGGTATCACCCATCAATGAGAGGGCGCCATTAGTCATTCCGTGATATGCACCCTGGAAGCCCAGAATCGTCCGGTTGTCCGTTGCGGTCTTCACGAGCTTGAGGGCGGCTTCGACCGCGTCCGTCCCCGCTGGACTACAGAACTGCACTTTCGCCGAGTTCCTAAACTCATCAGGAAGGCTTTCGAAGAGCGTATCAATGAAGCGTGCTTTCGCTGGCGTCGAGATGTCGAGGGTGTGAATGGGCCGATCAGCGTCGAGCGCCTGCTTCATCGTCTCGACTACCCGGGGATGATTATGGCCGAGGGCGAGCGTCCCTGCCCCCGCAAGACAATCATAGTAATCGTTGCCATCCATGTCTGTGACAGTAATGCCATGGGCTTCTTGGATAGCCAGCGGCAGGTGACGGGGGTAGGTCCGTGCATTCGACTCTCGCTCGGCCTGGTGGGCGAGAATCGCGCTGTTTCCGCTCTCGGTATAGTTCATTTCGTACTACTCACGTCATGTGTTAGTTTCGATAGCCAATACGCGTTCTTTACTGGTCGGGAGGTCCACATGCAGTATTTTCACCTGAACTAGACCTCATAAATCCATCGGGGATCAGGGGACCTAATAATACGATAAGAGAACCGACCTCTTGGTCGAGAAACGCTCCGAATCGGGTCGGGAGATCACCCTGTGGTAAGCGATCGACGCGTTTGGCTACGAATCGGTGGGTTCGCTGTAAAGTACAACCGGTTCAGTATGACTGCTACGCCTTCCGATGTAATCTCCGCGTTCGTCGCAAAAGATCTCGTGGTACCCGTTGCTTACTGCACAGCCATTCTGATCGAGAATATACCAATACGCGCCGAGACGCCCGATTGGTGTTCCATCTGTCAAGTACGATGTCTTGTGTCAATGCGACGGATATTCGATCCTTGGACGGGAATATGCCGTTAGTTTGTTGTCAGCACTCCTTTCGTTAGAACGAGATTTGGACATGGCGCAATAATCCAACAACACTATTATATAATAATCTACGGATTGGTAATTTGAGTTATGTTTACTGCGAGTTGCCACGAATTCGTGTCCTTCAGTACATCACAACCGGTTCCTCTTGGGGATGAGCCGCTGTAAAGGGACAGAGACCGGTTACAGAGCCCACTATCTGACGTGTGAACAGTAGTTATATTTGTCTCGCGGCGGCTAGTCCCTCATGGGGCTGGCGGGTTACCAGAGAGACCCTGAGAAACGGACGAACTCTCTGGTGTTGCGCTCATGGTCATGACGCACCCCGCCGGTGCCATTTAGCGACTTTATCGGTAGTGACTACTACAGCGCGTTGGCAAGGTAGGATCCAGATTCACACCTCGCACGAAGGGAGCCGTTGAGAAACGGTATGAAACGACGTGCAAGAAATCGGTTTGACCAATTAATGACTGTGTGATACGGCTGGTAGCGCTACTCTCAGCGAGCGAAGGCGTAGAAACAGAGTAAATGTTCCTAAGGCGACGCGTTATGATATTCCGCGTCGCTGTAGTGTATACATTTGAGCCGTGATATGTAATCGGGAGGAATTTTTATACTTCATCTGAGATTTTCTGTTAATTATCTGCGGTCTCAACGACCCGAAAGGCCTTGAGAGGGATACAAATACGAACGGTACTGTGAATCAGAGAGTCGCCATGGCCGGCTCTACCCCGTTCTCGATACGTTACTCAACACGGGTCTTGTAAAGAAAGACAAACACGATCTTCGGACCACCAAGTACATGCTGACCAGCGCGTGGTTGAGCCACCGACGGGAATCGAACAGAGGGAGGTCGCTAAAGGGTAGATCACGTTTGCTCTTCACCATGCTATTCCCACTAGCAATCTGAGCTCCCTGGTTCACGTTCGCAGCGAACAGTGCTTATAGGGAACGGGCGTAGTCACAGGAGGAACAGTGAACTCGATCGTCGTTTCGAACGATCTCGCCCTGATCACAACGAGGGCAGGGTGACCGGCGGCGGTTCAGGGCTTGGAGCCGTCGTTCGAGTTTCGCTATTCGCTGGTCCTGTTCCTCGATACGGGTCTGGAGCTCACGAATCTCTTCGACCAGGGCTTGTTGCACCATCCTCACCACCCTATATAACGATATTGATCGTTATGTGTTTTTCTATCATATCTCCACAATGATTAGTAGAAACGATCAATATTCGTCTACAAATCTACTGGTAGTCACACTGAATCGGCTCTTTTCGGCCCCATTCATAGAACGAACGACGAGCCTGATTAGCTTTCGCGAGTCTCATCTCCAGTTGTGGCTCGGTTTTTCCTGGTCAGTACGGTAGTGGACTGTCAGTGGAGCAACAAGCTTCAGAGTCGGCAGTAGAAGCGTCCACTAGGGCTGACCCGGTATCGTTCCTGGGGAATCGAAGACGAACGCAGCGAGGTTTACATGAGGCGAGTAGACACATACACGTAGTTCCGCTGGGATCTCAATAAAACAACCCCCCATGCAACCATGAAGAAGTACGGCGACTTATTCGATGAGACGACTCCTGATGACAGCGTCCTTGCCGACAAAAGCGCGCTCAATCCGCTGGCCGAACCTGATGGATCATCGCTCGCGAGAAACAACAGCGCGAACTCGCGACGATCCTCAACGGCATCCACAAGGGCTACCTCCCGCCAACCGTCTCGCTCCACGGACCACCAGGGACGGGGAGTATCACTTCTGGAAGCTACCAGCCAGTTCAGGTACTGATCACGGTCTAGATGAGTAGCAGATATTCGCGATTTTAGGGTGCATTAAACGACAGACGTCTCTTCTTGATATCATTAACCACGCCAACTGATATCGAAGAAGCAAGCAGCCTCACCCGACGAGTTCGCTTTCGTCGAAAGTAGCGAAGAGACGGGTGCGGTCCGTCTCGCACTCAGCATGCGAAGCGGTGCGAGGCGGTGTACCCCCCGCTACTTGCCCCTTGTATACAGCCAGCAGTACGACCCAAGTAGTGCGCTAGTTCAAGGGCGGTGGGACGACCGGTTGAACGAGCATCGTCTCAGCGGCCTCCGTTCGTCGACTCGCTACTTTCGGCGAAAGCGTGCCTCTCGGTTGCTTCCTCGCCGATTTCGTCCTCATAGATCTGCCACAGCGCGTCCGGGACGTCGTCGCCGGCCGCAACCAGCCGTTTGTTCGCACCGCTCTTCGTGCCGCTGCCGGGTTGGCACTCGAAGCAGTCCCACTCGGTCGCGAGCGCGCCGAACGCGTCACCGACGGTCTTATGGGTAAGTTCGACGCCAAACCCATGACCCATTGTGATGATCGCCGGGACATCGACCGATCCACCGTTGCCGATCGGGTTCGTCTCGCGATCGATCTGACGGAGCACCTCGTTGCGTGCGAGGCGTTTGGCGCGCTGCTTCTTGGTACCCCTCTGCTGGTTGCGCTGGGCTCGCAGTTGGGCTCGCAGATGCTGGACTTCGGTCTCGAGTTCGTCGACCCGCTCGACGATCGCGTCGACCTTCGCGATGGGATCGGTCTCAGCGGTCGTGTCGCTCAGGCCATGCAGGAGGCGTCTGACGGCGGCCATCTCGAGCGAGCCCTCCCGAACGGTCTCTCGTTCGAGACGGGCAAGACGCGAACCCATCGGGTCTTCCGCCGAGGAACCCTCAGAGCGTGGCACGACCGTCCTCCGGATCGCTGCGAACGACGCGCTCGATACCCAGAAGCGTCAGCGACGACGTCTGGGTCGCGGCGTCCATCGTACAGCCGAGACGAGCCTCGGCCAGCAGTTCGGTCGCGCCGAGCGTCGGATCGGAAACGGTCGCCGGTCGACAGGTCCGACAGTAGAGGCGTGGAACCGACCAGGTCTCGTCGCCGGCGTATCGAACCGCGTAGGCGGTGACGGGATCGCCCTCCTGGAGGGGCGTCTTGCAGTAGCTACAGCGGGTCTCCTCGGGTCGGTAGCCGGCGAGGAGCTGTGCTGCAGGTGCGGTGATCAGCACTGGCGCACCTCACAATCCACGGCGTGAAAGCGCTCGCGATGGAGGTCCCGCTCGTGGATCGATTCACGATTACAACTGGTAGATTGCCAGTAGGTGGTCGCGTTCGGGATCGCTGCCGGTTCCCAGAACGGGCCACGGATGTACTCGTCAGTTGACGAGACGATACTGTTTTCCGGGGGTGAGTGGCTAGTACTCATTGCTTCTCCTACCCGAGAAGCACGGTCGGTGCTGCAACACCGGCCTTCTGTGAAGGCGATGTGCTTCCCAACAGTTAGTATATGCGCTAACTACATAAGTATTCACATTTGCTAATCTTAGAGTATATGCTAATCTGAGAGACTATTTGGCAAATACTACAACGGAGATAGGCGAACGAAAGAGTATGGCCAAAACACGTGCGTTGTTGACTGAAACTGAGCGGAAGCAACTCGCTGGTGAGGAAGGAGATGAGCGTAAATACCAGGCGACATCTCGGGTCAGACGACGAATCAATGAAGAGCTAACAACAGACGTGAAAGTGCTGTCTGAGCATCACCCTGATCTCTTTTCAGAGATACAGTCAGTCGTCTGTGAAGAGTAGGAGCTTGGTCAACTAAACGGCTTTATCGGGAGTAATCCATTCGTAAGGTGATTACTCCACTTTCGCTCCGGTAGCCGTACACTCAAGCGGATCGCCGCCGTATGGCCCTCGAACACAGCCCTCCATGTCGTCCTCGTCCGCAACCGCCCGGATCGCCTGCGCCTCGCCACCCTTCGTCGAACGAGCGACGGCGACGGAACTCGAGGACTGGCTCGCCTACTTCGAGCCCGACCTGGTCCTCCTCGCGGGCGAATCCGCGGCACTGCGGGCGGCGAGCGTGCTTCGCCGCCACCTCGGGTCGGGGACGGGATTCTTTCAGCCGGCGGGTAACGCGCCGGCGAGCGGACCGCGAACGATCGACGGCGTCCAGTTCGTCCTCGCGCCGTCGACGACGGCGCTCGAGGAGATCGCGGCGTACGAGGAGAGCGAACTCGATCCCGACGAGCCAACCCACGTGCTGAGCGGACTGCTCGATTTAGACGTGGACACGACGACGCTCTCGACCACGCTCGTCGGCCGCGAGGAGTATCGAAGCGCGCTCGATCCCGAGCGTCTCGCCGGTGAGTACGTCCACGTCTCGACCCGGCTTCCGGCCGACTACCGGCGCGACTGGGACGACCTGGCGGTCGTCGGCGGGGGTGCCGAGTCGGGCGCCGCTGGCACGCCGCTGGTCGCGCTCGACTGTCGGAGCGACGGACAGGTACTCACGCGGACGCTCCAGCCTACCCGCCTCGGGCTGCGGGCGCTCGACGGCGTCGGCGTGACGCGCGCTCGGCGGCTCCGCAAGGCGGGGTTCGGCGACCGCGTCGCGGTCGCCGACGCGGACGCAGCTACTCTCGCCGACGTTCGGGGTCTCGGACGGACGACCGCCGAGCGGATCCGACGAAGCGCCCGCGCCGTCGCCCACGGTGAGGTCGTCCGCGAGTCCGACGAGTCACTCCCGTACGGTGATCCCGTCTTCATCGATATCGAGACCGACGGGCTGGCACCCACGATCACGTGGCTGATCGGCACCCTCGACGGCTCCTCGGACGGGGAGTACCGCTCGTTTCTCGCGACCGACCCCGACGAGCCGGGCTGCGCGATCGAGGCGTTCATGGCGTGGTACACGACGAACGCGAGCGACCGCCCGATCGTGGCGTACAACGGCTGGAACTTCGATTTCAGCGTGCTCCACGACCACATCGTCGAGCACTGCCCGGAGTACGAGGACGACTGGACCGACACCTACCGGTTCGATCCGTACCGGTGGGCCGTCGAACAGGGCAACGCCGTCCTCCCGGGCCAGACGAACACACTCGAGGACGTCGCGAGCGTGCTCGGCTACGAACGGGCCGAGACGGGCCTGACGGGGGCGGCGGTCGCCCGCGCCTATCAGGCGTGGATGGCGGACCGTTCGCCCGCGACGGAGCTTGACTGGGAGCGGTTCGACGCCTACTGCGAGGACGACGTCCGGGCGCTCGCGACGGTCTACGAGGCGCTCGAGGCGAGCGGGCGGATCGTCTCGACCGGCGAACCGACGCGCGACGTGCGCGAAACGACGACACAGGGGAGCCTCTCCGACTGGTGAGTAGAGAAATGAGCTCGGACGACCCACTAGCACACCTGACGACGGCACGAGGACTCGAGGAGACGTTTCCACGATACGAGGGACAGCTGGAGCACGCGGAGACCGTCCCGGCCGCGGCGGGCGAGTACGTCGATCCACGCGAGATCCTCCGCGGCGAACTCGCCATACCATTTAGAGAGACGGTCGGCGAGCTGTTCACCCACCAGGCCAGAGCGCTCGATCGCCTCGCGGCGGGCGAGAACGTCTGCGTCGCGACCTCGACGTCCTCGGGAAAGACCTACGTCTACGCCCTGCAGATCGCGCGGAACCACCTCGCGAACCCCGAGTCGACGGCGCTGCTGGTCTACCCGACGAAGGCGCTCTCGCGGGATCAGGAGGGGGAGCTCACCGCCTTTTTCGCCGACCTCGGGCTCGATCTCTCCGTTCAGGTGTACGACGGCGATACCCCCCAGGACCGCCGCAAGCGAATCCGCGAGACCGCCGACGTGATCATCACGAACTTCGCCGGCGTGAACGTCTATCTGGGCACGCATACCCGGTGGCGATCGTTTCTCGCGAACTGCGAGCTCCTCGCGATCGACGAGTCCCACACCTACACGGGCGTCCACGGGATGCACGTCGCGTGGACGGTCCGCCGACTCCGACGAGTCCTCGAGCAGTACGGCAGTGATCCACGGCTCGTCTGTACCTCCGCGACGATCGGCAACCCCGCCGAGCACTCCAAACGTCTGACGGGGAAGTCGTTCACCGTCGTCGACGAGGACGGCTCGCCGCGGGGCGAGCGCGACGTCGCGTTCTGGAAGCCGCCGGTCGACGAGGAGGCGCTCTCCCCCGACGCCGAATTCGAGGACTTCCGGCGAGCCCAGACCAACCCCGTCCGGGAGGCGAGTTCGGTCCTCGCGCACCTGGGACTGAACGGCGTCCAGACGCTGCTGTTCGCGCGCAGCCGGAAGAACGCGGAGCTCGGCGCGAAGTACGCGGCCGATGCGGCGAACCGACATCCGCAGTCGGAGTCGAGCTACCTGAACGTCGAACCGTACCACGCGGGGCTAGGCAAGGAGACGCGCCGCAGCACCGAGTACCGGTTCAAGAGTCGTCAACTCGAGGGGTTGACGTCGACGAACGCCCTCGAACTGGGGATCGACATCGGCTCGATGGACGCGACGATCCTCACGGGCTATCCCGGCACCCGCCAGTCGTTCTGGCAGCAGGTGGGACGCTCGGGCCGCGAGGAGGCCGACGCGCTCTCGGTGTTCGTCGCCCGGGCCGACGCCATCGACCAGTACGTCCTCGATCATCCCGAGTACGTCCTCGGGGAAGCGATCGAAGACGCGGTCATCGGTCTCGAGAACAACCCGGTCTACGCCCAGCACGTCCTCTGTGCCGCCCACGAACGCCCGCTGACCGAGGCGGATCGCGAGTGGTTCGACGGCGATCGGCTGGACCGGGCCATCGAAATGTGGTCGGACGCCGGGAACCTATCGGGGGATCTCTCGCGAAGCGTCCGCTACACGGGTCCGCCGCGTCCCCAGTCGACCGTCTCCATGTACGCGACCTCGGACGTGCAGTTCGAGGTCCGCTGTCCCGACGGCGAGATCGACATGGAGCCGATCGACAGGGAGCGGGCCTACCGCGACCACCACGAGGGGGCGCTGTTCCTCCACGCTGGCGCCCAGTACGAGGTCCGTGAGTTCGAAGAGAGCGGCCCGACTCCCTTCATTAGTGTGCGGGGGGTCCGGACGGACGAGTACACCGAGACCACCTCCGAGAAGGCGGTCCGGAACCTCGACGCGACGGCGACGCGCGATCTCGGCGACGGCTATCGACTGGCGTGGGGGACCGGGACGGTCGAGATCCACTACACCCACTACCAGCGAAAGGAGATCCGGACGAACGAGGCGAGCACGCCGCTACGGCCGACGGGGCTTCCGCCGATCGAACTCGAGACGGAGCTCGTCTGGCTCGAGACGCCGCCCTCGCTGCAGGACGCGGTTCTCGAGGAAACGGGGCTGGATCCAGGCTCCGCGACGCCGGGCGAGGTCATGGAGGTCTTCGGCGGCGGGCTCCACGGCGCCGAACACGGGATGATCAAGCTCACGCCGCTGGAGCTGCGGATGGACACGTCCGACCTCGGCGGGCTGAGCACGCCGGTCCACGAGGAGACCGGCGTCCCGACCTGGTTCATCCACGACGCGGTCGAGGGCGGACTCGGCTTCAGCAGTCGGATCTACGACCGCTTCGAGACGATCGCCCGACGGACCCGCGAACGGATCGCGGGGTGTGACTGTGCGGGGACGGGCGGCTGTCCGGCGTGTATCATGGACTCGCAGTGTGGCAATCAGAACCGCTATCTCCACACCGACGCGACCGTGCTGGTCCTCGATCGGGTGCTCGAGCGGTTCGATGCGGTTGATTTGGAGGGGACTATTTCGGATGATGGGACCGGAAACGTCGATGGTGGCAACGTCGTGCGCTGAAGAAGCATTCACAACCTACACAATTACAATCAATTCGAAGGCGATCGAAAACAACGACGGAGAGTACGCCGCAACAGGTCGTCAACCGCGAATAGGTGTCGGGACTCCTAACCCGTTCGTCCTCTCTGAGGGCCCCTAGCAGGACTACGAGCGGGTGAACCGCGCGCTCAAGGAACGGGTCGAACGGCAGGCATGAGGCGTTTGTGGGCCGACGATCCCCGCTGTGCACGATAAGGGACCCACGAGTGGTTCGGCGGATGTTGGGCGGCTGATAGGCAGAGCATACTGGTAGTTGGCCCGCCGACCGAGCGGGAGTGTTTCGTTCCTCAAGGTCATCGACGGAGAATATTGAATTATCGAACATTATGGTTCAACGCGTTACTTCTCGGGAAACATATTACGAATGCGTCGATAAGACTGAAGTCCCTATTGAAGCGAATCCAGAACGTCCCTCCCTAGCGCTAAGCAAGCGGGACGAAAAATTCACTATGGACGATAAGATTTTCAACAGGCGGCAACTGCTGAGTACGGCCGGAGTCGGTATCGCCGGACTCGGACTGGGTGGACGGGCGCTGGCGAACCATAACGCCGCGAACGAGGAGTACCTCCAGTCGATCGATCACCAGTTCGAACTCCGGCGGAACAACGACCCGAACATGGACGAGGACGGTATTCGGGAGGTGCTCGCGGAGGAGGAGAGCGGGTTCGACGGCGATCTGATCTGCTTCGCCGCGAACGACTTCGGCCAGCCGCGGGTCTTTCTCCCGGAGCACGTCTCGGACCAGGGCGACGCCCTCCAGGCTGTCGTCGACGCGATCCACGAGCGAAAGTGGGGCGCGCGCAACGCGGCGCTCCGCGACGTCCGCGATCGGATGTTCGAGGACGTCCAAGGGGTCCACCAGTGTCTCGGTGCCGTCCTTCGCGACGAGGGTCACGCCGACTACGACATCGACTACCCGGCGACCGGCGCCTACAACTTCCTGACGATCCGCCAGGTGATCGGGCTGGTCGACTGGCTGGCCAACGCCGACGAGGAGTACGTCGACGGGCGGCGGTTGACCTACTGATCGGTGGCTGGCTGACCGCATAGTACGAAACGTATCTGATCCGACCGTGAAAACGCATACTCGCTGGGGCCGGTGAACAACTTCACGTCTTCGAGGTGCATAACCTCGTACCGGCTCATCTGAGACACACTGCCCCTGTGTTCAAGTGTCGGGAGTATTCGTTCGATAAACTCACAGTTACTGTCAAGAAGAGTGCGAGTAGTATCCTAATCACGTAGTCTGTCGGCAGGGCTATCGCCTATGGACGCGTATATATCATCAGCTATACCTCTCGTGACCTGTTCTCGAGTAGAAAATATAGTCGGAAAACAGTGATGACGACACGTTGGATAGAGGAACGAGAAACGACGTCACGAGACGGGACGACCGCGACATACGGGATGGGACGACGCAAATTCATGACCTTCGCAGCGCTCGTTGCAGCGGGAGCTATGAGCGCCACTCCGGTACAGGCGTCACACACACCCAGTCATCTGAGGCTCTCTCTGGATACCGGCACGCTGTTCAGAAGCATGAATTGCGGATCTGCCTCGCCCTACATGGCACATTGGGATACTCCCAACGGGCAGTCCTATGAGAGCTTTGCAGAGTATGTCTTCGGCGAGGAGGTGGATGAAAACGGTGATCCAGTAGACGAGGTAGACACGATCTCCGCACGGACGATGACGCAGCCGGCGAACGATCTGAAAGCACGGGCGCGAATCGGACGTCGGTTCAAGGTCGTCGGGGA
Source organism: Halalkalicoccus sp. CG83 (assembly GCF_037081715.1). Taxonomy (NCBI): domain Archaea; kingdom Methanobacteriati; phylum Methanobacteriota; class Halobacteria; order Halobacteriales; family Halalkalicoccaceae; genus Halalkalicoccus; species Halalkalicoccus ordinarius. The sequence continues at coordinate 817,905 of NZ_JAZDDH010000001.1, read as the reverse complement.
TACCGCTCGTCATTGTGAAATCACTCTTACCGGAGGGGGTGCGTCGTGGATAGAGACCGGCACTGACGATCTCGCGATCGGTGAAATCCGAGGGATCATCCGCGATCAGACGGCAAAGGAGACGGTTGCGAAGACACGCCTCGCCCACAGTCGCGTCCGAAATGGCGCCACCGCTGAGAAGCAGTGGAATATCGGGTGGAGTCACGAAGTCGTCCTCATCCCCGGGCATACGTATACGGTCTCTCTCGAAGTCCGGTCGCGATGCGTCCGATCGATGGCCGCTGTTGACGGAAACAGTCGCAACAACTGCCACGCTGACGTCAATGCGGACGTCTTCTGGGTGAGTGTTTCTCCCTTCTTTTAAGCTGCTCTCACTTCTCCTTCGAAGTCTCATACCGGTGACAGCGGATGTGTGGTATCAGCCCCGAAGAAGTCAGTCGACAGTACGTGAATCAACGTCTCAAGCATCTTAGTGAACACGGATACATGAGGAATATCCTCGAAACGGGTGTGTACGAACTAGCGAACGATCCTCAAGAGAGTGAATAAAAGTAGTCGAACGAAAAATTAGTTGCCCAAATATCAGAAAATGCCAGCCGATAATCGAAACACCGATAACGGAATTCCATAACATACGAGTGAATGGAATTGACCGATAGTCGAATTCTCGTTACTGGCGGTGCTGGCTTCATCGGCTCCCATCTTACCGATCGACTACTCACCGAGGGAAACGAGGTCGTCATAGTCGATAACTTCACCAATAGCGATGCGTCAGGAGTCCCCGACGAGGCGGAGCTGATCGAAGGAGATCTCACGGACAGCGATCTCGTGAGCGAGGCGATCGACGGCGACATCGACGGCGTGTTCCACCTCGCCGCGCGCAAGGCCGTCAACGACGAAAACCCGCGCCAGCAGTTCGAGGCGAACAGTGCAATGACCTACAACGTCCTCGAGGCGATGGACGAGGCCGGCGTCTCGGAGATCGCCTTCACGTCCTCGTCGACGGTCTACGGCGAGGCGCCCCGTCCGACACCGGAGGACTACGCGCCGCTGGAGCCGATCAGCGTCTACGGTGCGAGCAAGCTCGCCGACGAGAGCTTGCTCTCGACGTACGCCCACACCCACGGCATGACTGTCTGGAACTTCCGCTTTGCCAACATCGTCGGCTCAGGGCTTCGCGGGGCGGTAATCCCCGACTTCATCGAGAAACTCCGCAACGATCCCGAGACGCTCACCATCCTTGGTGACGGCCTCCAGGAGAAGTCCTACATGTATCTCGAGGACTGTCTCGACGCGATGTTCCATGTGATCGAACGCACAGATCGGCCAATGAACACGTTCAACCTCGGGACCCGAACGACAACCTCGGTCAATCGGATCGCCGACATCGTGAGCGATGAACTCGGGTTTGACCCCGAGTACGAGTACACGGGCGGCGAACGCGGCTGGACCGGTGACGTCCCGAAGATGCGCCTCTCGATCGAGAAGCTCTCCGGACTGGGATGGGATCCTGAATACGAGAGCGATCAAGCGGTGCGGGAGACGGCGCGCGAACTCAGAGAAGAGATGGAGTAATCGTCACTTAGAGGACGCAATTGCAACCTAGCAATACGCCTCGTCAGCAAAACATATTGCGCTCCTGTCGAGGCCTTCTCTGGAGGAAAGGGTGGGCTAAATGGGGCGAGGCTTCAGAAGGACAGTCCTTGGGGATAAATCGAATCGGATCGGAACATTGAGTAGAGCTGTAACATGATGACCAGCAATCCGACTAACGGTTGTTATAACTACTGTACTGAATCTATATGACCTCTTTTAAACACGTATAGTAGAAAATACTTCTCGATGCTAGGAATTATGTTTTTGTATGTGTAGATAACACGGCTCGCTATGTTAATGATCGATGTATTCAGACGGGAGGTATTGACGAAAATTACTGCTGCGATCGGTCTCTCCTCTCTCGGGGCGGGGAGAGCAGTGGCTCAGGAAGTCAACGAATACAACGTTGGCACGGCGTCACCAGCCGCAGAACAGGCAGCGAGTGACGTGGCCAACGAGGTCAGTCAGGTTCTCAACTGGGACGGCGACGAGAAGACGATTACCGGCGTTTACTCCCAGGAGGCCATCGACAACCTCGACAACCGGCCAGACGTGCGCTACACGGAGATCAACGGAACGTATCAGGCGATCAGTGAGACGCGTCCATGGGGAATCGATCGAGTTGATGCCGACGTCGCTCACTCGAATGACGAAACGGGTGGCGATGACACCGATGGCGAGGGCGGTGCCCACGTCTCGATCATCGACAGCGGAGTTGACTATGGGCACGGTGACTTGACTACCAACTACATTGACGGCAAGGACTTCGTTAATGATGACGGCGATGCGATGGATGACAACGGGCACGGGACCCACGTCGCAGGCACCGGTGATGCAGAGGACAACGATCAGGGCGTGATCGGCGTCTGTACTGCTGCACACCTCCACGCCGCAAAGGTTCTGAACTCAGACGGGTACGGGTCCTGGTCCAATATCGCCGCCGGTATCAAGTGGACCGCAGATCAAGGACACGATGTCGGCAATCTGAGCCTTGGTGGCACCTCTGGTTCACGGACGGTGAGGGACGCCTGTCAATACGCATATGATAACGGCGTGCTCCTCGTGGCCGCAGCTGGTAACGAGGGACCAAGCCCTAATAGCGTACTCTACCCCGCCGTCTACGAGGAGGTCATCGCCGTCAGCGCAACGGATAGGAGTGACGACATCGCACGCTTTTCCTCCACTGGTCCGGAAATCGAACTCGCTGCACCCGGGGTCAACGTTCTCTCAACCACGTTAGGCGGTGGTACTGGCGAAAAATCTGGAACCTCGATGGCGAGCCCCCACGTCGCTGGGGCCGGTGGACAACTCATGGATAACGGCTATACAAACAGGGAGGCCCGCACGAAATTACGAGACACGGCAGAAGACATCGGTCTCTCCTCGACCGAACAGGGCCACGGCCTCGTGAACGTGGCTGCGGCGCTCAGCGACGATAGCAACAGCTCTCCAACGGTCGACAGTCTCTCACTGACCGAGGTCGAGACCGACAATGACGATGCGGAGTTCGACGTCGGCTGGCAGGTCAGCGACTCCGATGGCGACCTCGACTCGGTTGACCTGACGCTCACGGACGATACCGACGGCGAGACCGAGGACACCGCCTCCATCGACGTCAGCGACGACTCCGCCAGCGACACCACTCGGCTGGTCGCGTCCGGTGACGACGGCTCGAGCAACAGTTACACCGCCGAACTGATCGTTACCGACACCAACGGGGCGTCGTCGTCTGACACCGCGACGGAGACCGAGTCCGAAGACACGACCGACGCCTCCGCGCCGACCATCGACTCGTTCAGCGTCAGCACGCGCACCACCGGCGTGTGGTTCCGCGCCGAGTCCGACTGGGCAGTCTCCGACGACGACGGTGATCTCGACGCGGTCACTACCGAATTACTCGACTCCGATCAGAACGTCCTCGACAGCACGAGCTCGAACGTGAGTGGCTCAAACGCCAGCGGCTCCCACGAGGTCCGCACCCGCAATAGCGACTCCGATGTGGTCAGGCTGACGGTCACCGACGCGGCCGGCAACCACACGTCGGATACCAGGGACGTTTAGGGGTGGCAGCACTTCCAGGCCAAAGCGATCTGCTCTTCTCGTCGATAGTCTCGGCAGATTACGATGCTCAAATGTGACTCCACTGATCAAAGACCTTCTGGCTCGGGCTCGGGATCGTCGTCGCCTCTGCTGGTGCCGTGGTAAACGCCGGACGCTCGAGTGCACGTCGTCTGTCGTCTCAAAAAGGGGGATCACTCGTCCACGAGACATCTATGGATCGGTACGGTAGCATACTAGTCCAACACCCAGGAGGAACCCTCGGCTCGTTCCTTGTCGCGGATGGGAGGAGGACGGATCGGTCATCCTGACGACTCGTCGGTAAGATCGAGTTCCGAAAAGAGACGACCGGTAATGACCCGTTCGACGATGGTCAGTAACTGGTCGTCGTCAGTCGTGTAGTCGGCAAAGATGCCAAGCGGGATTTCACCGCCCGCAACATCGTGGTGGCCACCGCCACTCCCGACGTCTTCGAACGTCGTTCTGAGCACGTTACCGACGTGAATTCGTGGATCTGGCGACCGGGCACTGAGGTGAATGGCTTCGTGGACGATCCCAAAGACGATGACCGTTTCGACGCCTTCTAGTGTTGCAAGATAACCGGCTGCCTGCGGGACTGCATCCCGTTCGGTCGTCCGACCGATATGAGAGATGAGCACCGCCGATCTCGTCGTGCGGTTATCGATAGCAGTCGCGATAGCGTCGAGGGTCGCTCCGGTAATTGATGGTGTCGAAAGCTGTCGAAGCAGGTCGCGATCCATGTGGTCGTGAAGGTATCCCGCCGCGTCGTATTCCTCGCGGGTCACGCCGCGAAGGAAGTTGAGGGTCTCACGACGGATGGCAAATAGGAGTGCTGTTGCAAGTACGGAGTCAGGGTCGATGTCGAGAGTGCGAACGTACTGGGTGAGAATCGTTGCAGCTGCTCCGATCTCCTCACGGTGATCGACGAACCGGGCCTCGATGTTCTCGGCAGGATGGTGGTCGATCACGATATCCACGGGCGTCCCCTCAGGAACCTGGTTGTTCGCGCCTGGAACCGAATGATCGACGAATGCAAGCAACAAATCCGCGGGCCGGTCCTGGAGAGTTGGGGGTTCGAACGATTTGAGGCCAATATCGAGCAGATTGACGAACGCCCGGTTCTGTTGATGAGAAATATCTCCGCTGTAGAGGATGTGGCGCTCGTCGATACCGGCCACAGCCGCAATCCGCCCCACTGCAAGCGCGCTCGCGAGACAATCCGGATCGGGGTTGTTATGACAGACGATGTCGAGTTCGCTGCCTTCGGCGAGGAGTTCGTGGAGCTAGTGCTCCTTGCTCATTATTCGGTATATCAGTATATACTCAGAAATACATAACTGTCGCAGGTCTCCTTGCGGGCGTTGTTCTTCTCGTGATTGGATCGACTGAGACGCTCAGTCAGATTGAGCAGTACGTGGGTGAGCCAGTGATTCGGGGAGGCCAGTAAGGAGACTCTCTACGTGGTGGATGAGTCTGGGCACGTTCTTCGAGGCGTCAACAACGGTGGCGACATACAGTGGCACGACCTCCCTGGGTGTGAGGCTTCGTTCCTTCCGCAGCAGTGAGCACCTTCGTAATCGTCTGACTATCGATAACGAGCCCAGCAGGAGCCTTCTCGGTATAATCGCGAACATCGCGAGCACTGAACCGTGCCCGGTCCTGATTGGTCGTCAACTCCCCGTCGGCGAGCATCATCCACATAAAGAGGAACAGCAGGTTCGTCAACTGTGGCGCATCCAGCTGCGACTTGATCATACAGAACGCACTCTAGTAGAATCTCCAGAGCATGCAGATCTGAGGGACCCCACGTTGTCTGTCGAGCCCTCCACTAACATACTCAGTGTCTGACCTGAAGCCGACGTGCGTCGGACGTGTGTGCGACTCATTTCGTGTGGAGATATTTATGAGTCCGGTGAGAGAGGATGAGGACTGCGCTGGTCTCAGTCACGACGAGCGATCAGTTGCAAGCGCCGGACAGCTGCCTCTGTATCGCCGTCGATCACCTCCCAATCTGCATCGAGGAGCGGAAAGAGTCTGAGCAGCGGTGGAACGCCTGCTGACAGGCGGTAACAGGCTGCCGACGTACAACAGAAGTGAGCCCCATCGCTCGTCTTCCAGACATCAATCACTGTCTCATCCTCCGGTGCGCAAAGGACGAACGCGAGATCGGTCGTCTCCCCCAGCGGAAGCATCGTCTCAGGCGCAACTCGTTCAGAGGATTCGAACAGCTCTGACGTCGCTGGTACGGAATCCTCCTTCCCCATTTCATCCTGGCTCACTCCCGGCAATTTATTAAGGATTGGTCTACTCTCCATATTTCATTTGAATAATCGTTGTCATTCCTGGGTCAGCTGTCCGTCAGACGTAGGCAAGCCGTACGTCAGACGCACGTCAGACCCCTCCGTTTCAAGTGGAACCGAAATGGATGAGTACTGGCTTTCAGAATCAGTGCTACAAGCAGTCACCTGGGTCTTGATCGTAAAACTTCGTCAGACCCGGCGATCAGGACGCTGGATGCATCGGAGAAGCGAGGCAAGCGAATAACTATGCTCCTGAGCGTCCAGTCTCAAACTGAACCACATTCATCCCATGAGTGAGGAGGGAACTGATCCACCAACTAATATCCAGGGAGAGTGGATCTGTGCTCGCGCCTGCGTAAATGGCACTCGCTGTCTCCAGCGAGTCACGACGCCCGGTGCCGCGTGCGTGGTCCATGAAGAGGCCTCACCAATTGTTTCTCCTGGTGCGGGTCGAAACGACGAGTGAGCCGGATGGACACCGCGATGATAGTGGTGGCGAACCCAACGAGCTCATCAGCATCCACCTGACAGCCAGCTACCGGCCAGTCTCACTCCGGTACCGCTCTGCACAGTTCAGATAGGGAGTTGATCATCAGTGAGAGTCATCTGCACCCGCGGAGTATATACCAAAAACTAATGATATCCCGGGAAATATGTTCATTATGGAAGACCTGACGGCGTTTCAGCGTGACGCGCTCTACGTCATCGCCGGCTTAGATGACCCGCATGGGCTTGCGATCAAGGACGACCTTGAAGAGTACTACGAGAAGGAGGTTCATCACGGGCGCCTCTATCCGAATCTCGATACGCTTGTCGATAAGGGACTCGTCAAGAAAGGTCAATATGACAACCGAACCAATTCCTATACGCTCACACAACGGGGCCGCCGCGAGATCGAAGCCCGTCGTGAGTGGGAAGATCAGTACACGTCCTTTAGCGGGTGAGGATGAGCTGAGTTGCGGGGTTATGGTTGTAGGCGTGATTCAACTGCATTCATGTCTCGCCGTGTTGCGCATCTTCATTAGAGAGCACGGGGCTTTCGCTTGTTCAAAGTAGACCATCTTGTCACCAATTATGGCGAGTTACCGGTTTTAAACTCGGAAACTCACTAAGCTATATTACTCGTCGCTTCGACATTGCTTATATACCCAGCCGATGACTGAAACCACCTCACGAAATCCGGCAACTCAAAAACAAGCCAAGACCTGGTTCATTCCGGAACAGATCGAACGCTTCCGGGCGGCATCCAGAAGGGGACGAAGCGCGACACCTATCTCAACCTCTCTCCCGCGACGACGCGCCAACTCCGACGCTACCGATCGAGCGCGTAGAAGACGACCGATCAGATCTACGGCCATCTGTGGCAGCACTGAAGGACCAGACCACTCGGCTCTACTTCTCCAGCGACACACCGAGACGATCATCACGTTGCTCGCCGACATGGGGCTTCGCGTCAGCGAACTCGTCGCACGTGACTAAAAAGTGGCTGAGTCCGTATTAGTCCGACTCGTTGAAACCACCGCTCTCGTTGGTTTCGTTGAGACCGCCAGTTTCGTTAGTCTCGTTGTCATCGCCGAGACCGCCAGTTTCGTTAGTCTCGTTGTCGTCGTCGAGACCGCCAGTCTCGTTGTCGTCGTCGAGACCGCCAGTCTCGTTGGTCTCGTTGCCGCCAGTCTCGTTGGTTCCGTTCTCTTCACCGTCTTCACCGTCTTCGGCGCCTTCGCCGCCTTCGCCGCCTTCGCCGCCTCCACCACAGCCCGCGAGCGCGACCATCGTTGCTGCGCCTGCTGCTCCAACGAACTGTCGTCTGCTGAGTTTCTTGGAAGAGTCCATGGACTCCATTCCACGTCCATCCTGATAAGACTCGGGAAATCTCCTTAGGACTCTGATCCGACCATGGATGTCTGGCACAATTTCAACAGTACAGGCGTTGGCCTTGTGTAACACTGCCGCCTAACCAGGCAAAGTGCTACACAAGCTGAGACTGTCACTTTTGAGACCAAAGCGCGAGACTAAGTAGCACGACAGCGTATAGAAAAGAGCCGGCAGTACTACCCTACTGCCGTCTGCTGAGTTTCAGGAGGACCACTCTACTCGGGGTGGGTTCCCCATCACGTATGCAGATATCTGGCGACATCGCCTGAATCAAGCGGCTGCTCTCTGCGGAGAGGGGATGGGCCATAGCGGCAGGTGGTGATGTTACGCCGCTCGGCGTGCCAGAGCGGCCGCTCGGGCCCATCAGCTGCACGGTACATCTCACGGCGGTGTGCGTCCCAGTTCACGTATTTTGGCACAGGGGTGTTTCGAAAGCAGCTGTGATACTCAGGACAGCGCAAAGTAAACACTGAAGCGTGTGAGGAGCTAACACACATCATGATTGGCAAATTAGAAAAAGAGGTTGACGTGCTGGGTCGGCACCTCCAAGTTCTAAATACAATCGTCGCAAACGAGCCGATCGGTATCGTCAAGACAGCAAACGAGCTCGAATATCCGCATCACAAAGTTCGTTATTCGCTCCGGATGCTTGAAGAAGCAGATCTCATCAAACCGACAACACAAGGAGCCGTTACTACCGATCAGGCTGAGGAGTTCATCTCGACGCTCAATGACGACCTCACCGCAGCAATTGATAGACTTCACATGATGAAAATTGACGCTCCCACCATCTCGTAGTTCTGGGACGCGAAATGTATAGATTTCGGATTGATGATAATAGAGTTCTTCTTCTATGACCTCAATACACCACCGATCGCGAGAAGGATTGCGAAAAACAGGACGGCAGCGGCTAGCCCACTGCCGCCGAGGAGGCCAGTGACCGGATCGATCACACCAGTCACGCCGAGAACGGTCGTGCTGATCACGATGAACCCTGCGAGGAGTATCCCACCGAGGGCACCCGCAAGCAAGCCATGCCATGCACCGTTCGCAACTCCACCGGTAGCGAGCCATCCCGCGATGAATCCACCGATCAACCCGCCACCAATCTGTCCGATCACTGGGAGTGCAAGACCGAGTACACTAATGAGTAATCCTACCACGAACTCGGTAATGACCGCAGACCATCGCACCAGATAATGGGATAGGAGTCTGAAAACCAAAAGCCGAGCGCAGGCTACTGCCAGTAGTGGGTTCGCACAAACGACCGTATGGACCCGGTCAGCCTGAGTTCTTGCCGAGGATACTGAAGGAGGCAGGGGACTAGTAGTGATGACACCGGGTTCGCCGCCAATACGGCCGGGATTCGTGCTGTTCGAGTATGCCATGAATATCAGATTCCGCCCTCGTCAGCCGTCGAGTTGTCTTCAAAGTACGCTGCGAGCGCGTCGTCCTCTAGTGGTTCGTACTGCTCGGAGTCGGTGTCAATGGTCGCTACATCGACAGTCTCCGGTGAGAGAGCAGCGTCACTTTCGGCGGCGAGTACTCGAACCGCTAAGCCGATTCTACCTCCAAGCGTCAGATCTGGGTGATACTCTTCCTCAAGATGGGGCTGAATCTTGGCTCACTCGGAAGAAGAAAATAGCGGTGTTGAGACAGAAGGATCAGGATTCACAACACATGGCTGGAACTCATCCTCATTTTCCGGTGGGATGACGGCCAACACGTTTTCAGCTAAGGCCCGGTGCGCACGCCGAAACCGCTTCGACGGCGCTTGCGGCGAAATCCCAACTCCTCAGCCAACTTGCTCAGCCGTGTCTCGCAAGGCGACTCGCCGATCCTGTGTTCCTTATAGTTCAGGAGGGGCGAAGCGCCAGGCTTGGATGGCAGTATCGGCAGAGTTGACCCAGAACAACACATGATTGGCTGACCCTCTACTGAGGATGACTCATCCACGATCAAATTCCAATCTAGCACGCCAGGAGGTCTCTGAAGAGGAATGTCGTTCTTTGAGTTGGTCACGGACCGCAAACGCAAATTCGCGTCCAGCATCTCCTTTGACCCGGTATCGGCGTTCGATATCGCTTCCCTGAAGCGTGAGATAATTGCCTCGAAGCAGAAATTCACAGACCGGGGGATTCATCTCTTCAAGACGGAACGCCATGAACTGCGTATCGAATCTGCCGGACTTGACGTCGATAACTCGGTGATTAGTGAGAAGCAGTTTCCGAGAAGGCGCTCTCCCATACCAGAGAGTCCACCATCGGTCCCTTGTACAGTCGATTCCAAGGAGTACCGTCTCGTCGTCGGAGAGGTGGTCCTCAAGCAACGAGCGAGTTGTCTCGTCAAACTCATCGACGCTGGAATAGACAGATCCTGTCATAGACGTGTTTCTAAGTAGAATCGACTAAACAATAGTGATGAAGGTTCTTCTGAGAAGAATTCGAGTTTTTGAGTTCTGATTAAAAGTGAAACGACACTAAATCTCATAATGTGTGGAGTTTCCAACTCAGCAGGTATCGAACTGCTTGCGAATGCGGGCTATTCGCGAGAGGAAATTACGGAGAGCTACAACGACTCCAGGATCAAGGAAAGATCTATTCACCAGAGGGGGGGGGTATGTGCGACTTGTCTGAGAGCCCAGCTTCGCGATCCCCAAGATGAAGTCGACAGTGCTTGGTAGACGTATCCGACTTGATGGTTCCTAACCACTTTCCCTTGGACTACACCTCAATGTTGATTGATTCCGATAAACTACCACTTTCGTGACCGCTTGCCACATTACTATCGCTAGTATTTCTCTAGTCATCACTCTCCTCTTCGTTTTCAATTAGGTCGAGCTCGTCATCTGAGCTTTCCGGAGTACCGTCTTCAAGTCTGTCTGCATTGCTCTCTTCATCACTATCGCTGGCATTTCTCTGGTCCTCACTCTCCTCTTCGTTTTCAATTAGGTCGAGCTCGTCGTCTGAGTTTTTCGAAGCATCGTCTTCGTCTTCAGCTCTGTCTGCATTGTTCTCCTCATCACTATCGTTGTCGGTCGGAGCGTCTTCATCCTCATCAGGAGATGATTCATTAGCGCTCTCGGCTTCTGAGTTATCAGCGCCCTTTTGAACTGTATCGTCACTGCTTTCCTCTATATCGCCATCGTCGCTGCCTTCGTAGGTATCGGTCGGGTCAAGCGAACATCCAGCAAGAGCTGTAATTGATGCAATCCCAGTACTAGCGAGGAAAGTTCTGCGTCGCATACCCTATCGGGAATCACTACCATTAAATATTACTTCTGTATCTCTCTGAGAAACTCTCTGAGAGAATGAACATGGTGTGGTAAATGACCGCACCCGCGTCTCTTCTACTCTTTCGCCACTGCGCAGTCACTCGCACCGTCCAGCTCAAAGCCGCTCCACGTATAGTCGTATTCGAGATCGCTGTTGATGCCGACGAACTCGGTCCAGTGGTTCCATCATACTGAACCCGGCCTCAGCACTGAGTAGCCACACCGATTGATTGAGGAGTTCTAAGAAAGAGACTCTTCTACCAAATAACGCGTCTCAGCTAGCGGTCTGGATTTCTTCCCGCCGGGGGCTGCTCGCGGTCGCTCTTGGAATCAGTTCGGTGGTCCTCCGCTGGCAAGTAAAAGATATTCGTATGTGCCTGTTGTCATAGGGCGTCCCTGTTGTCTACGTCTGGACTCACGTCGCCTCTCCGATCCGAGTGGGAGATCAGTTGACACGGTCTAGACCCGTCCAGCTCACGCGCGGGCGATGGCAGAATCGGAATTTTTGATTGCCGGGTGGCGCGCCATGTCCTAGTGGCGTCCCGTTACCGCTGTGCATGAAACAGATATCATTCTCGTCGGCGACTATGTGCTCACAGGGACCAGATGGGGTTACATATCCGCAGATCGTCATAATCAATACACCTGGCTCACTACTTTGTGTTTGTTTCTCGAACAGAGGGTAGGGCCTCTTAACCATCTACTCACAGGGATCTGGAGGCGTGATCGTGAGAGGGAGCTGCTCATTATCACTGCCGGGGGACGTACAGAAGCCGCGGCGGGCGTGAAATCTGACCTCCTACAGTCGGGGCCACGCCCGCGCTATCACCCCCTATGCGGCTGGCTCGTATCAGTGTTAACGTTGCACACGCCGCCGCGTTATCACCGGGCAGATGGACAAGCCATGGTTGCGAGGAGTGCCGCGGTTGATTGACCGCCGGACGAACGGGCGCTTCGGGCGTCAGTTGTCCGGGTCGGGTGGTCCGATGGCCTTCGTGGCAGAATAAGATGATACCGTAACCACGACCGCCACCTCTCTCGCGGATCGGTTGGCTCTACAAGCTACCTACACCCTCACTGAAATAGAGATCTAACGGAATACAACCTCCAGGGTCTCGTACCGACACGCTGTACGGTACGGCCAACTCATCAGTATCGTCGTTCCTCGAGAAGATCGACCGTCCGTTCTGTTGTCATTCGTGAGAGCTCCTCGGGTTGTGTAGAGTCGCGACGACGAGCTCGTCCAGGAACGAAAAACAGAGCGGAGATCAATCGATCGCTAAACATGGAACGGCATCTGACCGATAGCAGTCTCAACACCGCACCGACGGATGAAGTGGACGAGCTGATCGAGCAGGAATTGTTCTGAGGCGTGTCCGGTCGGAGTAGCGAGTGAGGATCGACTGCTCTTCAACAGCCCACCGACGGCTACGACGTATTGACGATAACGGAGACTCGAGAAGCGCGCGTCCTCCTCGATCACGCTCGTTACCGGCTCTTCCCGCCAATATCGATTCTCCGTTCCGTCCCGACTGATAGGGCGTAACGAGTCGAGGATCACTGCGCCATCTCGACCTGTGATCGCAGTCTCAAGACGCCGAGCGTCGCGCTAGTTCGAGGTGTAATGTCTACTGACGGTGACAAGCGAGCCGCCTGTAATCGAGAGGACTACCGGGTCTCCTGCGTACTCGACAACGGTTCCCGACCTAGCGTCATCGGCTTCGCGCCGCTGATCGGAGTACCCGCCAGTTACTCACCTACCGTGGAGGATCGGTGAAATGCTTATCCAACCGTGAGGACAGTGTACGTACGAAGGTGACCGGGGGATGGGAACGAGTAAAGTCAATTTCCGACTTCCAACGAGGCTCATCGAGAAAGCAGACGTAGCGGCCAAAATCACCCACAAGAACCTGACGGAACTCGTCACGGAGGCGCTCCGAGAATACTTAGCGGAGATCGAAGACGAGGCGTTCCAGGAGGCTGTCGTGGAACTCTATCTCGACGATCAAATCGGTTTTGAGGTCCTGAAGGAGTTCATCGGCCGGCAAGACGCTGAATCCGTTCGCGCTTCGAAGACCCTCCTCGATCACGGCGGCGAGCTCGCTGACGACCTCGCGGAACTGTAGATGCTCGTTGCGGACACTAGCGCGTTGGTTTCTCTGGCCACTGTCGATCTCCTCCCACCGGTACTCGCTGAATTCGACGTTCAGACGACCGAAACGGTGATCGCGGAGCTCGAAGGAACCGTGGAATACGACGATCCAGCAGAGGACGCCGCACGACGAGTTCTGCGACACCGCGAACACCTAACCGTCCATACTGTGGACGATCCGAGATTCGAATCCTCGCGAATCGACATCGGAGAAGGAAGCTGTGCAGTTCTTGCCCGAGACGAAGCCGTGGATTTTCTGCTCACCGACGATCTGCGGGCGCTTCCCGAACTCCAACCGCTGGTTGCTGTCCGAGCTGCGATTTCGTCGATCGTCGTGAACGCACTCGTCAACCGCGGGGCCATTACGCGGTGTGAGGCACGGATGAAACTCGAGGAGATGGCGGACGCCCGTGATTGGCTAGAAGCACCGATCTATCGACGAGCACAGCGCCTCTTCGAGGACGAGCCACTCGGTTCGGAATAACGGGGCGTGTTTGGACACGGAGCTGGCAGAATCAGCGATTCTTCTGGCCCTCATTTGGAATGAACTCGCTGGTCAACGGGAATTGCGTATCGATCGCTGAGTAGCCGAATGAGATCGACCCGAATATTTCTCAGTGAACTACCCCGCCCTGCTCGCGTTGCGGTCTCGCTAAGGACCGGCTTCCTGTTTCGATAACGCTTATTGGATGCGGGTGCGGGCAGCAACGGCCACAACCGCGAGGCTCGTGGACGCGTACTCGCTACGGATCACGGGGAGTACAGGCGGTATCTCGATAGTTCTGATAGATGGTCGCGACCAAGAGGCGTGTTTCGAGCATGGCAAATCGGTCGCCAATACACCGCCGTGGACTAGCCGCGAACGGGAAATACGCCGATCAAGGAAGCGCGTCCTCTAACTTCGGGTGTCCTCGCAGCCCGTAATAGATGGGGCGTATCCCGACCACCTTGATAATTAATGGTACGAATATACATGCCTATAGCTCACACGTTCTTACGGTGGTTACGACCAGCCACCAATTGTCAGAGGCACATCTGGCTTCGCGCCAGTGAAAACCGGGAAAGGAGCTCATTCCTCCTTCCGGTTACTCATCCACGCGGTGAAGCGACATCGGCAATGTCGAGAATCGTGGCTCGGGTGTGTGTAGAGAGCTACCTGCTACCAGATGATATCAGTCGTGGTTTCAGTGTTAGTTTTCAGTTGATTCTTCTGTGTAATTTTTGGAAAGGTGATACTCAGTATCGATCCGCCTTACTCAGCCCAGTTGAACAAAGGGGATATATACCACTTCAGATATGAAGAAAATGAATCAATTACAAACCGAGCGATAATTATCACGGCGGTAGTGACCTGGTCGCTATCCCACTCAGCCGTCAGAGGCACACTGGTACACGCCAACTAACGAAAGACCGGGAAAGGAGCTCATCCATCCTCCCGGTTATTTCGTGGGGTGGAAACGAGTTGGGCACCTCCTCCCACCTGCTGTCAGAGACTGGATGCTGACAGAGTCTCGTTAATCATTGACTCTGCTGGAGCATCCATTTCACAATTACCGTTCAACTTACTTAATCATTATCTATGTATCTTAAGAGAGTATAATAGAGGATCATAAAGTAGTGTGTCGGTATGCAATCGGAGCACTGTCGTCCACCAGCGGAATCGCGACGGCCCGCTGAGTCGTCGTGGCCGCGGCGTAGGTGCCTCTTCATCATTGAACAGATGGGTAATGTCGCTGAGACTAACATATGGACGATGGTCGTGGTCAGCGAAGAGATCCAGCCCCTGTACTACGGCACCCTGATCGGATGCCATCGTTACTCCTGGCCGTAGTAGTCGTCGGTCGTGGAGACCGAACTGGCGGTCGTCTGGGCCGCGTACGAGGCCAGTCGGTCGTCGTCGCCGATAGCCCAGTACCGCACGGACGAGACCCCGATCCTCGAGACGGGAGAGGACGGCCCCAACGCTCCCTCCAAGTTTCTTGCATGCGTTCGTCGGGGTCCATTCCTGTTCCTCCAATCGGGTGTAGACTGCTGGCTTCCTTGTACCCACTCAGTGAACCAGTATTCACGCCCCGAAACCGTTCCGTGGCTGAAACTGATTATCGCTATCTGACCCCCATTAACCCTCATCTCTGGTTTTCCAGTGGCAAGAAAAACCCTTTGTGATCATATGAGAAAGACTCACGCATGGCCTCGGGATTCGACGAGGACCTGCTCGAAACTGCGGTTGAGCGTCGGGCGGTCCTGACTACGCTGGCCGAGGCCCCGCATCACCGGCGCGAGCTCCAAGAGACACTTGACATCTCTAAGACCACGTGTCACCGCATCGTCCGAACGTTCGACAATCACGGGCTGTTGCGCCGTACCGACAACGGCTACACGCTCTCGACGAAAGGGGACCTCGTCGCCGAACAGACCAGCAAGTACGTCCGACATATGCGTGCGGCGTGCCATCTCGGACCGCTCGCGGAGGCCTTCGAGGACACCGAGTTCGAGTTCGATGTCGAATTGTTCTCTGACGCGCGGGTCACCCGTCCCGAACCGGACGATCCGACACTGCCGATCAGTCACGAGTTCCAGATCTTCCAGGACTCGGATTCACATTTGCTGCTCGATTACAATCAGTATATTCCGCCGCTGTACATCGAACAGTTGGCCGAAATCATCCTCGAACAAGGCATGCAGCTCGAACAGACCGTCCCCAGGGAGATGGTCGAAGAGCGACTGGAGCGGTTTGATGATCTCCACAGACAGCAGGTTGAAGGCGAGATCGACGCGACGATCTCGTATAACGTCCACGACGGAATCCCGTTTGGTATGACCATCTACGACCGGTCGCACGTAGTCCTGCGAGCGTACGACGACGAGACCGGTTCCATCGCGGTGCTGGTCGATACCGACGATCCGGAAGCGGTCGCCTGGGCCGAGGAGGTCTACGAGCACTATCGCGGAGGGGCTAGGTCGCCCGAGGAAGTCGAGAGCCTCCCCGATTGGACGCCCAGCCCCGATCTCGATATCTGAGCCCCAACCCGACCGGAAAGTTCGTTTCATGACCCGCAATCGTTCCGTGCCGTGCAAGCGTTCCCCGAGGAGTGACTGAGTCCGATGAGTGACTACAACTCTCCCCCCACGGTAGTGCTTATGAGGTCAGGTATGAGCGAAACCCAGTCCATGCAGCCGGAGAGAACGAACGACGGAATCGGCATCGGACCCCGATCGAAATCCATCTCGGAGATACGATGCGCCGTCTCAGATCACCTCGACGAGATGGACGGCAGTTCTACCGTCAATCGCCTGTTGACGGCACGCTACCGTCATCGTCTGTTCCCGCAGGCCTCGGGTCGCGTTCTTGGTGTCGTCTGTGGCACAGGAACGAACTTCGAGTACCTCCCTGAGCCGACAGAGTACGTCGGAATCGACATCAGCCAGGAAATGCTCGCTCGGGCCGAGGATCGATTCGAGCCACTCGCGCGCGGAGAGACGCTTCGAGAAATGGACGCCCAGGACCTCACCTTCGACAGCGGGAGTTTCGACACTGTCATCTCGTCTATGTCGACGTGTTCTCCGACCCGGTCGTCGCCTTAGAAGAGATGAGGCGAGTCTGTAGGCCCGACGGGCAGATCCTTCTCCTTGAGCACGGACGGAGTAGCGTCGGTCCAATCGCCTGGATTCAGGACTGGCACGCCGACAGGCGGTACGAAAAGACGGGCTGTCGGTGGAATCAAGACCCGCTGGCCGTCGTGGTCCAGTCCGTGCTTGCCGTCGAGGAGTCTACGAGTGGCTTTTTCGGGATGATTACAGCTCTCAAAGCGTCCCCATAGACGAGATTCACGGAAGCACTATTATCGCCTAGTGAAGATGCCTCCACTTGAGACCGGTATCTCGATGTGCTTGAAACGCTCTCTATAACACTGGATGGCTGCTCTATACCATGGGCACTGACAGGAAGCACAAGTTTCGTGTTACAGGGGGTTCCTCTGACGCCAAACGATATCGACGTGCAGACGACCGAAGAAGGGGCCTATGTGATTGAAGAGGAGTTTGCAAAGCAGGTTATCGATCCAGTATCGTTCTCTGAATCGGAACCAATCCGCTCTCATTTCGGGTTGCTTGAACTCAATGACGTTCGTATCGAAGTTATTGGTGCAGTCCAGAAGCGCCGATCCGATGGAACATGGGAAGCGCCGGTCGATATCACTGCACATCGCACGTTTGTAGAGTTCAAGGAACATCGTATTCCCGTGCTCTCGCTCGACTATGAAGCGAAAGCGTATGACCGATTAGGCCGGACAGAGCGAGCTGCGCTTCTCTCAGAATATACTGATAAGTAAGTTTCTGAAGAGATAGGAGAGCACGGTCGATGATCGACTGATGCAACGCAATTCAACCGAAACAAACGAAGTGATCTTGCTGAATAGCTGCTCTGTATTCAGTAGCCTGTTTCTCTCAGAATCACGGCCGACTACACTCATCCTGTGAATTAGCGAGGCTTCATTCCAAGTTCTGAACCACAGACTTGATGGCAAGTTCGCGCAACTGCTCCCACCAGAGACGGGGGCGGACGAATGCGCCGCATTGCTGCTTGGTAGCCGCGTTCACCGTTTCGTTCGCGTTCCGCTGATGCTCGTGAAAAGAGCTTAAGCAACGGTCCCTCATGGAGGTACTATGACGCGGTTCTCGATCCCGGATCTCGAAGACCGATCGGGGGTGGACAAACAGCCCGGAGAGACGGTCGCCGAGTATCTGCGGCGAGTCGGGCAACGCACCGATCTTCCGCCCGAGGACGTGGAGGCGGTCATCCGGTATACGGATCACCAGCAGTTCAGTCCGGATCCGTCCTCCATGGACGCCGCCGACGTGCCGCTCGACGAATTTCTCCAGGCGGCTGAAGAGCTCGGCGAGAGCGATCAACCAACCGGTAGGGATGCTGACCCTCGTGCAGATCCGAGCGAGCAACAGGAACGGAGTATCTCCCAGGAGATGTCCGGCCCTTCCCCTGATAGCACTCGCGGAAGCGAGACCGACGACGAGACGTCGTACGTGTATCCCGTGCTGGTGGTACTCGGCATCGTAATGATCGTCGCCGCCGCGCTCGTCGTTGGGGGTGGTCAGATACCGGGTACCGATGTCGACCTGATGTCGACCGACGACGATGTCGACGAGACCGAGACGACCGAACCAACGCAAGCCAACGAAACTGGGACGGACGAGCCACTCACGGACAACGAGACTGGCACGGACGACCCAGCTCAAGCCAACGAGACCGAAGCGGCCGTGGTCGATTCCGCGGCTGAAGCCGAGGGACAACTCGAGGTAACAGACATGGCCGTCGATTCGTCCCTCGAGCCCGACGAGGAGTTCATCGAACTCACGAACACCGGTGAGACGGCGCTTGATATGTCCGACTGGACCGTTCGTGACCGCGAGGGTGGCGCGGTCGACACTCGGGGGGTGGATCCGGTTACGTTCCCCGATGGGTTCGTCCTTGAGGCAGGCGAGAGCGTTCGGATCGTCACCGGACCGGGCCAAGACACGGAAGATACTGTCCACTGGGGCTACGACACACGAAACTGGCACGAGGACGGTGACGTGATCATCGTCCTCGACGGCAACGGCGAGGAAGTGTTGCGATACCAGTACGGCTCGCCACCCTGAACGGTGGGTTGGACACCACGTTCATGCCGGAATAGGCCCTCCGGCCGTCGGTTGGTTTTGGATCGTCGTTCGATCGCGTCCTCGATCGTCACTCCATCTCCGCTATGAGTTCGCGCGCGGTCTCCCATCACCGCCTCCGGGAGGTCCGCGGTGTCGATCCCGCATCCTGGTGGTGATCCGAACGCGAATCTCTATGCGCAACTGAAGCGGGACGTCCTCGACCGTGTTCCACAGATCACGGCCGTCGAGTACGTTCCCGACGATATTGAGGCCCGGCAGCTGCGGCTGCGTTTCGATCCGGCCCGTCTTGATCCGCCAACAGGCCCTGACTCCCCGGAACTGACTGTCAAGTGGTATCGACAGAATCCCCACGATTGGTTCCGGATCAACTCCACTGATCCGAACACGGGTTTTCACGCTGGCTGGCACCAGGACGAGGACCATTCCGATCTCGGGCGAGCGCATTTCCAGTACCTGGTCACCGATGACGAGGACCGCCGAGGCATCACGTTCGACACGAGGTCCCCTCGCTGATCCTCTGGGAAATCGTCGAAGAACTCCTCGAGGACGTCCATCCAACCTACCAACACGCGAACGAGGAATCATGAGCCCCGAGAACGCGCCGATCGACGTTTAGCGCGAGAGCTGCCAGTGCGTCGCCCAGCGGTTCCTCGTCGTCGTCCCGGACGGCTTCAAGGATAGGTGGGTGTGATGCGAGCACGGATGCAGATCAAAGTGAAGCGGCCGAGCGACGTCACCTACGAGGTCCACAGCGGCGGCGTCGCCGTCGAGTTCCCGAAACGCCGATTCTGACATCACTCGGGCGGCCGCTGCCCCTCGGCCGTTCACCTAACGTGGCGAGAGAACCCGCTCGATGGCCTCTTCTGGGATCGCCGAGACGAGCAGGCTAAGGCGCTGCTGCGGTCGGTAGCGTAATCGATTCGCCCGTAGGTATCCCGCCGAGGGCGCCGAAGAGTGTCGATGAAGCGTGTTTTCGCTGGCGTTAAAATGTCGAGGGTGTGGAGGGGGCGCGGCGTTGAGCGCCACCGTTAGTCGGGCGTCGCGGCCGCAAATACGGCGAGGTGGTCGGACACCTGAGGCGAGCCGAGCCGCTCCGCCTCGTTGACCGTCCAGTCCCCCTGGAGCCATATGTAGTCGATGCGCCGTTGTGGGTCGGAGGCACTGTAGGTCGGTCCTTCGTCGCGCCCGTGACCGGCCGCCATCCAGGCATCAGTAAACGCCGACGTCATCGTCTCGTACATGGGTTCAGTAGGTTTGAAATTGAAATCACCCATGATGACCGCGCGGTCGACATCGCCGAGTTCATCGATGAGCAGCTCCGTGGATTCGGCTCGCTTGTCGCCCGGCTTTCCGAGTTGGAAGTGGGTCACGGCCACTGGGAGTTCACCAAACGGCGTTCGCAGGTCGGCAACCAACACCCATCGTGGCGGGGAGTCGTGGGTCGGCAGTTGAACCACCCGCGTATTCTCGATCGGCCAGACCGACAGAAGCGAAACGCCATATCCGCCAGCGCGGGTCGGGACTCCGTAGGCGTAGTGATAGCCGAGCCGGCGGGCCAGCCACCGAACGCCGTTGACGTTGCCTGAGGTGATGCGGGTGCCCTCGGTTTCCTGGAGGCCAATGACGTGAGCGTTGGCCTCCCGAAGCAACGCCACCAGTGGTTCGAGGTTGTACTCGCCGGCATCGCCTCCGGAGAAGTAGCGATGGACGTTGTAGGTCAGCACCCTGATCGGCGGTGCCTCGCGTTCATCCGCCGGAACCGAGCGACCCGGGGCGCCGAGCCCCGTGAGACCGAGAACTCCCAGCCCCACCATCGAGAGGAGAGTGCGGCGGTCACGAGCGTGGGCAGGAACGGATCGCGCCGGGAACGGGACAACGATCAGCACCGAGATCGGCAGCAGCGTGCCGAGTGCCAACAGGAACTCGGCGGTCAGGCCGCGAGTGAGACCGTCCACTGGTGACGGCATGAACGGCCAGTTCACCGCGCTGACGTACAGGAACGCGAGCTGGAGCGCACCGAGCTGTGCGACGGCGAGTTCAGTACCCGCCCCCAGTGACGACCGCGTGTCGGGTTGACTTCCGATCGCCAGCAGGACGACCGCGCTTACCTGCGCGAGGAAGACGAACGGCATCCCCCACGTATCGAGCCACAGCAATGCTGTGAGTGAAGCGATAAACAGGCAACTCCAGACCACAGCGGATGAGCGGTCGAATACGCCAAACCGATCCGCTGAATCCACACTGGTGAACGGACGCAGCCACACACGCTCGAACCCCGCGGTCTGAACGGCTCCACGCAGGCTCGACCGCTCGACCAGCCACGTTCCGACGAGGAGACCGAGGAGCCCCAGTCCTGCAGTGATCGCATACGGCCGTAGCGCCCACGTTGATAGCGAGTGGAACGCGCCGAGGTAGGTCGCTTGGACGATCAGAAAGACACCCAACGGCGAGAGCGGTGGGAACGGGCCGTCGAACGACGGACGAACCCGGCCGTCGGTAGCAGCCACGAGCAACAGCCAGCAGCCGATCGCCGCGGTTAGCAGGACGACCAGTATCCCTCGGCCGATAGTGGTAGCGAAGAGCGGCGCGGTATCGAACCAGGCCCGGAGGCTGGCATAGAGGGCGACGCCGAGTCCGGCACCGACCGCGAACCTCGCCCGGAGGTCCGCTAGCAGAACCACAAGCACGGTCGTTACCCCGATCACTCCAACCGACCCCGCGATCGCGGCAAGGATGGGGTCCGGCACGATCGACACACTGGTCCCTCCAATGCCGATCGCGAACCACCGTCCGGGCGTCCAGACCGTGGGCCACTGGGCCGAGACGGGTACCGTCCATCCGGTGATCAAGAGCAACACGAGTAGTGCGGTCGCGTTCAGGCCGCCGATTTCGAAGTTCAGAACGAACACCCGGGTGATGACCCACTGAAACACCTCCAGCCATATCGCAACGAGAACGCCCACGAACGCGAGCCGGCCGAATCCATGCCGGTCTGCCTCGCAGTTCGTCATGCTGAGGTCGTACCCCGCAGCCGCAATAAACGCCTAGACGAATTTAGGCGGGATCCTGGTCGTGACTACCGGTGACGAGCCGAATCGACCCGTGCCCCAAACGGAGAAGAACGCGGCACCCTTCTGCCCAGGTGAGTGCGTAGACGAGGCTCAACAACGGAACGAGCAGCGAGTACGATCCACGACTAGTATGGCGTGTTGCTGCGATGCGGTGGCGGCGCATTCGCGAGGACATCGAGTTCCTAAAGCAAGCCATTCACCGCATCAATCGAGAGATGGGAAGTGATGCCGATACGTCGGCATCGGCAGACCATCGGAACGCGGAATGTCTGATGGATACGACGATGCAGATGGGAGTCGCTTCCCAGCGATCGTCTCGAGGCGGCGACTAACTGGCGCTACAGCCGATCTCCATCGTGAAACCGACAGATGCATGCCTCTCAGAGTCCTTCAGATAGATGAGGGATGTCGTGCCATTCGGAGAAACAACCAGGCACACTTCACCACCCCGACAATGGCAAACACGGACTTCGTTCCATCGAAAACTACCAGGACCGACGTACAGATCGGATTGGTCGTCGCCGACCAGCGAACCGGCGACCTTCGACAGGTGATCTACGCCGACGCACGGATCGTTCTCATCCGCGACGAGACGGACGCGACGACGCTGATCCCCCGCAGGACGTTCGAGACGGAGCTAGGGACGCGCTATCAGGCCCGCCCCACGGCCGACCTCCACATCGACGGCGGCCAATACGAACAGCTCCGTGCTCGTCTCGCCGAGTACGACGACCAGGACGGCCGAAAGGCACGCCACAAGGCCGACGCACTGCGGGAGGCGCTCGACCTTCTGGAGGATACAGCGGTCGACGAGCCGGACCGCGCCGACGAGCAGAAGCAGGAACAGGAGCCGGAGATCGAGGTCGCGTTCGAGGAGATTCCGGGAATCGGCCCGAAAACGGCCAGCCACCTTCGACAGAAGGGAATCGTGACCGTTGCGGACGTCGACGCCGCGAGCGACGAGGTGTTGCGGTCGATCCCGGGGATCGGCCCTGACGCTCTCGAGAAGATCCGCGCGTTCGTCGACAAGCACCGATAGTAGACAGAACCTGCGTCGGTGGTAGCTCGGGAAAGGCTCGTCTTCAACTCACCCGGCAAGTGAACTACCCCGCTCTGCTCGGCTTACGGCCTCGCAGAGGGCGGGAAGGAGTATCGAGGCGGTGGTCCGGGCTCATCGGCACCGGTCTGCCTCCGGCCCTATCTCGTCTGGAACTCAACGAGTTCGACTTCGAGTTCGAGTTCGCCTTCATCGGTGTAGGTAGCTGCGTAGGGAGCGATACCACCCTCAGAGCCGCGGATACAGGCCTTCTGGGTGAGGGCGCCGTCGAGCGTCGTTTCGACGAAGAAGCACTCGAGACCCGCGTAGCTCCGCTTTTCAGTGACCTCCGTGATCTGTGTTCCGTCGTCGGTGCTGCTCTGCTTGTAGTTGCCGACGGCTGGGTCGGTAAAGCCCATCTCGAAGAGGTACATCAGGGAGACACCCTGGAGAGTGGCGATGGGTGTGTACGCTTCGTTGAGAAACAGTTGGGCGGAGAACTCGTCGGCGGGTCCAGTAGTCGTCGAGTGGAACTGCTCGCTGCCGAACTCGTAGTCCACGCTTGCGGTCAGTTCGTCGCCGCCAGCAGCCTCAACGTCGTACACCAGCCGCCCGGTGACCTGCTCGCCGGTTTCCTTGTCCATCCCCGCAAGGTCGAACTCATAGTAGCCTGGCTCACTCATATTAAACCAGTTGTCGTCTGTCTGAGACACCGCGTCGTTCGTCGAGCCGGCTCCATCCCCGGCGCTGGCGTCACCGCCGTTGCCGTTGCTGGCGTCAGTGTCGACACCCCCATCGGACGAGTCTCCGTTCGAGTCATCGGACCCGCTGTCATCGCCCCTGTTTTCAGCTGTCGCGGTCGTGGCGTCGGCCGTGTCGTCGTTCCCGCCGAGGCCGCCGATCCCGGTACACCCCGCGAGAACAACGGCAAAGGCCAGTATCAGTGTCGTGATGACGCGTCTGTTCAGTCGTCCACCGCCATGTGATTGGTGCATGATGTCGTAGTTCGTGTCGTCTGTCTGTTCGTTGTTACTCGTCGTAGCCCGTCAGACTGGTAGATGCGCTCTATCCGAGAGCCTCCGAGAAACGATGTCTCGAACCAGTCAATGCCGGTTTGATCGGACGGAGTTGGTTCACGTGCGCCGAATTCGGCGAACGTCACCTCCACCAGCCCATCCACTGGAATCGACAACCCGGGCGTGGTTTCCGCGTAGATGGTCGTCCGCGCTCCTATCGTGCTTACATCAATTTGTCGGCGATGCCTGCGGCAACGGGGATCCGTGGGGTCTTGCCCTGGTACGCTTTGATCATGAGGTAGATCCAGATGGCGAATCCGCCGAGCGCGAGAACCAGCCAGACCAGCCCGAGCACCATCGAGACGATGCTCCCGACGAAGAAGGTGCTCGTACTGGAGAACAGCACCGTCGTCATGACCGTTCCGACGATGCTCAACGCAATGTACGCGACGAAGACCACGCCCGAGAAGGCCATGCTCTGGGCGGCGTGGAACCGCACGAAGTCGTTTTCTTTCTCGATCAGGAAGAAAATCAGCCCCGTCACAAAGCCGAATAGGTATGAGAGCGCTCCTGCGACGTTCTCGTCCAATCCGGATTCGCTCTCTACGGTCGCAACCGCTGGTTCGTCGTCGATTTCATGTGTCGTGCTTGCCATTAGTTCCTTCTCCTGTCTGTTGCCGTTGGTTGCTCATTCGTCCCACGAACGAGGTCGTGTCATCCGTCAGCACCTATCAGAAGGAATGGAACCAGATTATAGTTACCGAGCGGGATTGGTTCAGGCCGTGACACCGTCTCAGGTCGTGGGATGGTGGTTCCTGCTGAGGATCGATCCACACAGTAGTGGATGGTATGCGAGTGGCCACTCCTCTCAAACGCTTATACCATCGATCGTAACAGGCACGGGAGCTGTTGAGTCAGTGTACCTGTAAGATACGTTTAATACGCGTATGGTAGAATGTAGCACTGAGGATGGATACTGAGCGGCTTATCGAACTCATCAGGCGTGCTCCGGTCCTGCAGGTACTGCAAGAAGAGGGTGCGGCGGACCGACGGGAGTTAGAGCAGCATCTGAACGTCTCAAAATCCACCGTCCATCGATTCACGAGAGCACTCAGGGAGTACGGCCTGATCGAGCGCGCCGACGGTAAATTCGTGCTCACGTCCCTAGGCGAGGTGAGCATTGCGGAAGTCACAGCGTTCGGAACGTCCATTGAGACGCTGTGGGAACTCGCCCCGGTCTTGGAGGCCGCAAGCGCCAACGGCATCGAGATCGACGTGGCGGCGTTCACCGACGCAACCGTAACGATCGCCGAACCCGGTAACCCCTATCGGCCGGTGAACCGATTCATGTCGTTGATAAGCGAAACCGAGACGCTGCGTGGTCTCGACCCCGCCTCGATCAACCCGCTGCACCTAGACGAGATCTATGAACGCATCGTCACCGGCATGCACACCGACGTCGTCTTTCGGCCGGCGGTCGTTGAGGAACTTCTGACATCGAACTCCGATCGAGCCCGGACGGCCTTCGAGAGCGGGAATCTCACGATTCGGACGCATGACGATCTCCCCTTCGGACTGACGCTCGCTGACGACCGGATCGGGGTCGGGATCTACGGGGACGAGATGGGCCTCTTGCGGCTGTACGTCGATACTGACGCGCCCGCCGCTTACGAGTGGGCCGAGGAGGTCTACACTGACTACCGTGATACCGCAACCGAACTCACGGAGCACACCGAGCTTTCTCGATTACCGCCCGTCCAAGTACTCAACACCGACAACTAATACAAGCCTTCTCGGAGGATCGCGGCGGTTGTGACCGACAGTGCGGTGATGAAAACGATCGCATCGGCATCGTCGATCAGCTCGTCGACTGTTTCAGTGCCCTGTTCCTCGGCGTACCGTTTGACCAGTGCTGATGTGTCAAAAAGGCGGTCGTCATCGAACGCGCTCGTCCCGATCCTCGAGAAAGAACAGCAGAACATCATTGGCGTCGTTCTGTCGAAAGAGGTCGTCCCGATCGACGAACGGATCGCACAGCGCGCTGGGCGGCTACACGGCGAGCTCTACAACGATGGGACGCCGGTGGACATGCACGACTGTCTCATTGTGGCGACGTCGATCGACTTCGAGGAGCCTGTCGTGACGCGCAACGTCGATCACTTCGAACGAATCGACGACGTCCAGGTCGTCGACTGGAACGCGTTCTGAGAGTAGACGCAGCGACGAAACAACCCCTCCGCCACCATGAGCAAGTACGACGGTCTCTTCGACGAGACGGTCCCCAGTGACAGCGTCTTTGCCGACAAGGGTGCGCTCGACCCGTTAGCCGAGCCCGACGAAATCATCGCCCGTGATAAACAGGAGCGCGAACTCGCGACGATCCTCAACGGCGTCAACGAAGGAGATCTCCCGCCGACGGTGTCGATCCACGGGCCACCAGGGACGGGAAAGACGCTGACGACGCGGCGGGTGTGTCATGAGTTCGCGTCCCGGCACGCAGACGTCGCCGTCGCGTACGTGAACAGAACGGCAGCTGTCTCTCGAAGCGAGATACCTGTCGAAGGAAGTTGCACTGCGAGCGCTCTGCGGGCGCTCGCAGTGCTCTCCTCGCCTCAGCACTCAAGCGATGAGGACTCCAAGGAGACTGTACGTGGTTCTTGGGTGTGCATAATAACCGACTCCACGAACTGCTCACTCTTTGCCTAGACAGTGCCAATCAGACCAAGTACTATACATGTTGATATATTGTATACTATATGGAGAAAAGCGGTTCAACACGGCGCAAGGCTCTCCGTTCACTCGGTCTCGGAGGACTTCTGCTTTTAGGGGGCTGTTCTGGTGAGCAAGCGTCCTCCGGAGAGACCGAGGAGACCAACGAAGCGGAGATGGAGAACGAAACCAACGACACGGAGAACAATCGGACCCAGAATGTAGACTCCGATCGGGTAGAAATAAGCGGCATTCCCGTCCATAGGAACCAGTACGATTTAGTAGAGCTCCCGTTCGAAGGGTGGCCTCAGTACGGCGAGGAGCGAATCCTCCCGCCATACTGCGAATATCCCAACGCCGCTGCTGTCGACGAGGAAATCCCTGATCTTCAGATGAACACGGTCACATTGATGGAAGTGGAGGACGATGAGGGTCACCATCCGCTACGAACGACACGGACGATGATGCGGCTGATTCATTGCTACCGCGAGAGTGATGGCGACGAGCGCTACCTCGAGAAGGCTGACTCGATCTCTGCGGCGCTCGTCGATATCGCCACCGAGCAGGACGGCGCGCTCTATTTTCCATACACGTTCGATTGGTCGAGTCCCGGCGGTGAGCAGCCATTATACTCGCCATGGTTCGGTGGGATGTCCCAGGGGACCGCGCTCACTGCTTACGCACATCTCTACGAGGTGACCGGCAGCGAGCACTACCGCGAGCTCGCGGATCGGGTATTCCAGAGCTTCACGAACGTCCGGCGTACCACCGGCGAGGACGATATTTGGACGACGGTCGTCACTGAGACCCCTACCGAACTCTCAGACGAGGAGATGGGCTACTTTTGGATTGAGGAGTATCCAACTGAGCCACCAAATCACGTGCTCAACGGATTTGTCGTCGGACTGTTCGGATTGTACGACTACTGGCTTCATGTCGGCGGTCAGAAGAGCGCGGACGTCCTGCAGGCGGCACTCACTACTGTCGAGGATCACATCGATGATTTCCGTGAACCCGGTGAAATCAGCTGGTACGCCCTGAGCCGCGGGTATCGAGGAAACGTCCACTACCATAGTACACACATCAACCAGTTGGAACTGCTGTACGATCTCTCCGGCCACGAGCGCTTCTTAGAGGCAGCTGAGACGTTCAGAGAGGATCATGCCTACAAGGAGTATCGGCCTGATCGACGGTAGGATGATCTCACGCGATCTAGTTACAGTGCCGAGAAACCGGAGGATACGTGGAAGAGACTACAGAGGGAGATAGAGCCGGCACTGTTAAAGAAATCGGGATGCCGACAAACTTTTTGACATTCTCCTGCTCCGAAAGGGGCGAGATTTCTCCTTGGGGGTTCGGCTACCGACCCACGGAGGCAACTTGCGGGTTCGCACGCTGTTCCTTAGGACAAGCGCGTGATGACGCCAAGAACGATGACGAGGCGAACGAACGAGCTTCGGAAACAAGAATGGCTCATCACGATGACTCAGCATGGTGGAAACAGAGCATGTGACTGTTGTGTGGTCCCCTCCTAATCCGGAACGTACCACGGATGGGTCGCTTCTACGCCATTTCGCGTCCAGAGCTGAAGCTGGTCAGGTCCTCTCTTCGTTGTTCGAGTTCCTCGATCTCGCGCCGAAGCTCTTCAGCGTCTTCACTCTCGGTTGCTGCGAAGCCGACCTTACGAATCAAAGTTAACTGAATATAACAGCGAAAGTGTCTGAATCTTGTGCATAAGTGCGAACTATTTTATGGCTATCTTGCCTTTGCGAGTGATGCTTGAATGGACAGAGAGATTGGAGTGATAGAAACCCGGAACGTGCTACGTAACGGTAAACAGTTCGCTCTCAACAACCAGTCAAACATTCAACTATAATGACAGACGATACCCATCCCGAACCGGCCGATAGTACTGATCCGTCTCCGATTAGCCGCCGTTGGACACTTAAATCCATAGGCGCATTCGCCGCGATGACTGGGATTTCCGGCACGGCGGCCGCTGACCCGCCGTTCAGCAACGACGACAGCCAAGACCAGGATTTCCCCGACGACGGCTGGTCGCCGGACGGCAGCGTGGAACCTGCACAACTCACCGACAAGAATCGTGGCCAGCTTATTGCTTCAATTCCAAACGATGCAAAGCGACGCATTAACCAAGCTGACCTGTTCGCCCCACTGACGGTGCTTGCCGCCCAGCAGAACAACGACAAACCAACACCTGGCGAGAACGGTCTCAGCACCTTCAAACGGATTAGTGAGGGTGATATGCGCTATCGGCTGACTGTCAACGACGCCAACAACCTCTCGAACATCACCTAAAGTCACATCCACCACGCCGCGTCTGGCGAGTCTGATAACCGCCCATTCGTGTTTCTCGCACGGTTTGACACGCAGCTTGACGGCAACGGTGAAGGTAGTCCGCGTGACTCGCCTGTGACCGTCGAAGATACATTCTCTAACGTCCGGATCACTGATGATGATCCCGAAGTGCCTATCGACGACGAGGCGGACGATGTGGACTCGGACGAAGACCTCGACGCGTTCATCGAGGATTTGTTTGCGACCCCCCGCGAGTACCAAAACAACGTCCATACGCTTCAGTTCCAAACCGAGGCGATCCGTGGCCAAATCCTTCCGGCGAATTTCGGCAAGCTCTCGCGTGAAGAGCTGATCTTCACAGTACTCGCGACCGCCGGCCTTGACGGCCTCTCAGGTGGCCCACCGTTCGGGAACAAACGAGCGGCGAGAGGGAGACGAGACTGATAACGGCTGGTAATTAAACACCGCGCTTAACCCTCATTTTGCTGATGCCACGGCGAGCAAGGTTCAGACACCATTACAATCACGATCGACCAAATCAAGCGCTAGATGGTCAAACGCCTGCCGAGGAGGTGCTGAACTAGACAGTGCCGATTTTATTATCGTTTCACCTGAATACCATACAATTCGGAATATTTCGCGCCTTCCTGAACGAGTTCATTGTGCTGTCCAACCTCTGTAATCCGCCCCGCTTCCACGGTGTAGATCCGATCAGCGTTCTTAACTGTCGACAGCCGGTGTGCGATCGTGACGGGTGATCTCTCCTTTGTTGACGAACACTACCTCAACGACCACGTGCTCCACGTGACGTATCAGTCCGAGGAGATTCACAGCTAGGAGGGCTAGAAGTCATAGATGCAGGCGTTCCGGACGACGTTTCCAGACGTGGACGGTATCGACTACAACCGGATCACAGAGGTGAGATTGTCCTGATCAGATACATGCGTCGTGGCACCCACAAGGGTGAGCGTATAGGCATTGAACCGGCGGGAGAGGAAGCCAAATCGAGCAGAATGGAGTTTAACCGCTTCGAGGACAGTCCTTCAGTCCGCTTCGGCTTCCACTTCGCTCGCGTCCTGGAGACGGCGTTCGGCCTCGTCGCGGTCCTCGGGGTAGCCGACGTCAATGCGCCATCCGTCGAGCCCGATCGCGTCGATCGTTCGGCCCGAGCGGATCAGCAGGTCGATCGCCTCGCTGATCTCGTACTCGCCGCGGTTCGAGGGCTGGACGAGGTGACAGGCGTGGAATATTTCCGGGCTGAACGTGTAGAATCCGGTCATCACGAGGTTCGTCGGCGGATCCTCGGGTTTCTCAACGACCTCGGTGACCTCGCCGAGGCTGTTAGTGTCACAAACGCCGTAGCGGGAGGCCTCCTCCCAGGGCACTTCCTCGACGAGGAACGCGGCGTCCGTGCGCTCTTCCTGCTGGCGCTGAGCGACGTCCTCAAGGTTCGCGTTGAAGACGTTGTCGCCGAGCATCAGCATGAACTCCTCGTCGATGTGATCCTCGACGGTCAACAGCGCGTGGGCCAACCCCTTCTGTTCGCGCTGATGGGCGTACGTGATCGGGATCCCCTCATAGCTGTCGCCGAAGTGCTCGATGATGTGCTCCTTCATGTAGCCGACGACGACGACGAACTCCTCGGCGCCCAGATCAGCGAGCTGCTCGAAGCAGTGCTCGATAAGCGGTGTCTCGTCGACCTCGACCATCGCCTTGGGCTTGTCCTCCGTTAGGGGTCGTAGCCGGGTTCCCTTGCCGGCAGCCAGTATGACGGCTTTCATGAATAGGGGATCGTCTCGTCTTGTTAAACATGTTATGGTATAAGAATTAATGCGCCAGAAGAGACCGGAATCACGGCTGTGGTCGGCTAGAGTGGCTTCGAAATCCAGTTGAACCCCTGTGATCAAAGGCAGCGAGTCATGATGCATTGATCTCTCCAATGACTAACCGCGAATGAACCACTGTTCGCTGATAAGCACTCGCTGCAAGCCAGCTTGATTCGGACCATGTCTACCAGCGCGTTTCATCAATCACTGTCGCTGAACTCTTTGCGGGGGTTCCGCGTTCGCCGAACCCCGAGAAAGAACAGCAGAACATCATTAGCGTCGTTCTGTCGAAAGAGGTCGTTCCGATCGACGAACGGATCGCACAGCGCGCTGGGCGGCTACACGGCGAACTATACAACGATGACATTCCTCCCCGCCGTTTCGGCGGGGCTTCCCTTTCAAGGGAATTCCGGCCTGCTATCGAGGCCGTAGGTTTCAGTCCGAATACGCCGAAAGCGTCATCTGTGCGGGGTTCGCACTCGTCTCTCGGTGGACTGTGGCGGTGTCACTACCGCACCTGTCCTGTGGTGAGTCATCGCGTTCCGGTTTCCAAGGAACGCTCTCTCCCCACGGGTCAACGCGACCGGCAATCCTGATACGGCAGGTCGTAGGGCGTCACAACGTCGTTAACCGCCGACATCGTTGTTGCCCGTGCATCGAACGCGTCGTACAACGCCTCGCGGTAGGTGGCGAGAAGGCGACGAAGATGAAGCTCCTTACCCCGTGTCGGTGAGGCTAAGGTTGCTTCAAGCGTCTTCGTCACCGTCTCTGCCATACCACACGCTACACATCATTCACGCTTAATTATATTGAACCCCAGACAATAGGTTGTGGAGCGAAGAAACGTCACAATCACGAAAGAACAGGAGGAGTGAATGCGAGAGAATCACAGTAACCTGTCAAGCCTCGTCAGAGAGTGTATTGACAACGAACGTGGGGAATCCAGCAATGCAGAATAACGCTGTTTGCGTAGAGGGACTTACGCGATTCCCGCCCGCCCTTCGGCCTTCGGCCTCAGGACGGGATTCGCTCGCTGTTTAAAAATGGGATCAGACAAGTACGACGATCTCTTCGACGAGACGGCCCCTGCTGACAGCGTCTTCGCCGACAAAGGCGCGCTCGATCCGTTAGCCGAACCGGACGAGATCATCGCCCGTGATGAACAGGAGCGCGAACTCGCGACGATCCTCAACGGTATCCACGAGGGCTATCTCCCGCCGACCGTCTCGATCCACGGACCGCCCGGAACGGGAAAGACCCTGACGACGCGACGAGTCGCTGAGGAGTTCGCCGCTCGGACCGAGGATCTTGCTGTTGAGTACGTGAATCTCAAGGAGTGTCGAACGATCTTCAGCGCGGCCAACGAGATCTATCTCGAACTAACCGGCGACCGGAAGAAGTCGTATGAAGGACTGGACGGCGTCTTCGAGGGGATCTGGATCGCGCTGGAGGCGTACCCGCAGTATACGGTCCTGATCCTCGACGAGATCGACCAGCTCCAGCACGACACGAACTACGATCCAAACGAGTTTCTCTACCGACTACTGCGCGGCGAGGGGAAGCTTAAACGCGGGATCGATCTCTCCGTGTGGCTGATCAGCAACCGACTCATCGAGGTGGATCTCCGCCTCGACAGCAGGGTCGAAAGTGCGATGAGTACTGAAGAGGTGTTTTTCGGTCCATATGGATTCCATGAGTTAGCCGACATTCTCATTCCACGTCTAGTGCGTGCATTTGCCGACGAATCCGTCACACCAGGAGCAGCAAAGCATGGAACAAGACAGGCTGCAACTCGCTGGGGCGATGCACGCAAAGGTCTGACCCTATTTCGTAATGCAGGAGAAATAGCAAATCAACGTGAATTAGCGACCGTGACAAGAGAGTGCATTGATGATAGTCTTGAAGCGACAGAACAGAACGCAATCATGGAGAAGCTAACTCAGCTACCGTTAAATCATGTAGGGGTCTTAGTAGCAGCCACCAGTTGGACAGATAAACAAACCGGTGAGATCGTCCAACCTGTAACTACAGAGCAGATACGTGAGTCGATGGAAAGGGGGATTATCTTAAACCCACCATTAGGAAAGCGGGCAATTCAAGGCGTCGTTACAGATCTCGAAACGATGGGATTGCTCGAAACCTGGATCGAATCACGAGGGCGCGAGGGGCGAGTGAAGCAACACAAAACGACGTTTGATCCCCAGCTCGCCGGAGAAATCAGGGAGAACCATCCCGACCTTTCCTAACTCCCTGTTCGAACCAAACAGGAGAGGAACAGTCGCGGTAGCCGACTCGTACCAGTGGCGATGTTTTACTGGCGATTCTCCTGTGAACTTGGAGCTTCCAGAGCTACTTTCGTCGAAAGTAGCGAGAAACTGGGTCCGTCCCGCCTCGCACCGTCCATGCGAAGCGGTGCAAGGCGGTAGACCCACTACTACCGAGATGTTAATTACAGGCAATAGGACACGGCTAGTAGTGGACTAGTGCAAGGGCGGTGGAACGACGGGCTGGAACGGGGCCATCTCAGCACACCTCGTTCGTGTCGTCGCTACTTTCGCCGACAGTGGTCTCAGGGGTTGCTGTCTTGGCGGTGTCAGCTCGGTAGCATTCCCAGAGGGCTTTGGGGATCGCATCATCAGAGGCGACCAGCCGTTTGTTCGGGCCCTCCTTCGTACCACTACCGTCCTGCAGCTCGAAGCAGTCCCACTCGGTGGTGAGTGTCCGGAACGCGTCACCGACGGTCTTGTGGGTAAAGTCGACGCCCAGTCCGTACCCCATTGTGATCACCGTCGGGACGTCCACGGCACCGCCCTCGCCAATCGGGTTCGTCTCGCGATCGATCTGACGGAGCACTTCGTTGCGTGCGAGGCGTTTCGCGCGTTCCTTTTTCGTGCCCTTCTGTTGGTTACGCTGAGCGCGTAGCTGTGCCTCAAGGCGTTGGACCTCGGTCTCGAGTGTCTCGATGCGCTCGACGATCGCGTCGACCTTTGCGACTGGATCGGCGTCGGCCGTGGTGTCGCTCAGGCCGTGGAGGAGCCGGCGGACGGCGGCCATCTCGATCGATCCCTCGCGGACCATCTCGCGCTCCAGTCGGTCGAGGCGGGCGTCAGTTGATCCGTCCGCAGTCGATCCCTCAGAGCGTGGCACGGCCGTCCTCCGGTTCGCTCTGAATAACGCGTTCGATGCCGAGCAGCGTCAGCGACGTCCGCTGAATCGCCGCATCCATCGTCCAGCCGAGGCGACCCTCGACCAATAGTTCGGTCGCACCGAGCGTCGGCTCCCCGATTGTCGATCGACACGTTCGACAGTACAGGCGGGGGACGCACCACGACTCGTCGCCGGCGTACCGAACTGCGTAGGCGCTGACGCGATCACTCTCTTGGAGGGTGCTCTTACAGTAGCTGCAGCGCGTTTCCACGAGTTGAAAGCCGGTCAAGAGCTGTTCGGCGGGCGCGGTAACCAGCATTAGCGGCGCACCTCGCAGTCGGGCGCATGGAACCGCTTCCGGTGGAGATCCTGTTTCCGGGTTGATTCACGATTACAGGACCTACATCGCCAGTAGGTGGTCGCGTTCGGGATCGTCGGCGGCTCCCAGTACGGGCCGCTGATATACTGCCCAACAGTGGTTGCTGGAGCGATACTATTTTTTGATGGTGGGTTGCTAGGACTCATTGCTTCTCCTGATCGGGGAAGCGCGGTCCGGTGTGACACCACCGGGCCAGTTCTACTTACTGGCGATACCGCGCTTTGCAGCTCATAGTAAGAGGGGTGCTCTATAAAACTTTGTGGTGCAAGTGTTCCTATAGAACACTGCTATTAAGGGTGTTTTAGTAAGTAGATGGAGTACACAAGGATGAAATCAGACGCAGTTGAATATTCGCTAAATGGATACCCCCTCAGATCTTAACGATACTGACAGAGAAATCCTTACGCTGCTCGCTAAAGGGCGAGAAACGAGAGGATCATTAGCTGATCAGATCGACAAACACGAGAATTATATTGGAGAACGTCTGAAATGGCTACGAGTCTATGATTTAGTGCGTTACCACCACAAAGAAACGGGATTGTATGAAATTTCGGATAAAGGTGAGGAATGGATTTCAAAGACCGTCGCGTAGATTAACTTGAAAGTTCATGAGAAGGCGGTCTGAGAGCCGAAAATCAACTGCCAGGAAGGAATTTGGTGGGTTTGTTCAGCGTACTGAGCAACATTGGGGAGCGTAAGGATCATAGCTGGTCACTGTTCGGCTGTAGTGAAAATAGGGAATACCAGCTGCTACCTACAACCGAATGAGCTACCCCCCTAGTCCTGTCCCGTACCACTCTACGGACTGCCATTTCACTAGTGCGATCGAAAGCGATGTTGGCTCTAAAAATCTAGAAGCCCATAATTCACCTAGACCGAGAACGGAAACTGGACCCCGTTCAGACGGCCATCCATGACACGCTACGATGTCCTCTTCGACGAATATTCCAAGTGTGAGCTTCGGTCTGTACTTGGCGACGCTAATGAGAGCGTTCAGTTTTTCTCTTCTCGAGGCGTTTTGTTCATCGTTTTCAGGCACATATCTGTAGTGTTTGAGTATTAGATGGGTTTCGTCGTACTCATAGAAGTCCATCCGTTCATTGGCGAGGACCGATCCCGTATCAGAGAGTCGCAACCGATAGGGGAGGCCTCGAGCGTCGTCTCGCGCACACTTCGCCAGCGTCAGTAGCAGACGAACTGAGACGCTACGCCGAAACCAATCCCCGCCACGCTTAAGTTACGTATACACGTACGTTTACGTGTATGGTGACAAAGACGCTCACAATCACGGAGGATGCCTACGAGCGCCTCAAATCACACAAACGCGAGGACGAGAGCTTCAGCGATGTCGTTACCCGCCTCACGGCAGCACGTGCCGACCCCTCGAAGGCCCGCGGACTGTTCGACGGGACCGACGCCGGCATCGATCACGACGAACGCCACGCGCGACTGGGCGAGGAGATCGACGAGCATCACGATGAACTGTTTGGACAGTAGCCTCCTAAGCGATTACCTGCGCTCCGACAGCGCCGGTCACGAGCGAGCGGCCGCGGTGATCGAGGGGTACGACGGGACATGGTACGTTCCGACGCCCGTCCTGTGGGAGATGCTGCGATACGGCGCGCAGGCCGACCGCCAGGATGGCGTCGCGAGGACGGCCTCGGCGCTCGACTGGTTCGAGGCACTCCCCGTGACCACGGCGGCGGTTCGGGAGGCGGCGCTGATCGAGGCCGAGCTGCTCGATCGGGGCGCGCCGATCAACGCCGTGGACATGCTGATCGCGGGCATCGTCCGCGAGGCTGGCGGAACGATCGTCACTCGCGACGGCGACTTCGAGCGCGTCGACGGGTTGGCCGTCGAGGCGTACGACTAGTTCGGGAGGAACGATCCGACCGGTCCTCGGCCGAAAACGAACCGAACCGAACCGAGAAACCGAACCGAGAGAGGACTACCGGTCGATCGAACTCGGGAAGAACGACGAGAACACGGTCTGCAGTCCGTCACGCGGGCCTGGGTCGTCCCCCTCGTAGCCGATCGACTGCTTGACGGCGCCGATCAGCAGAGAGACCACTGGCCACAGCGCGAACAGCCAGAACAGGTGGAACACCTGGAGAACCTCCAGCCGGGTGAACGTGTTCCCGAGGAACCTGAGAAAGCCCAGCATCGCCAGGGAAACCGGGCTAATGGACCCGAGTCGCTCGCGGACACGCGATCCGAATGATCGTGGATCAGTGTCGGTCGACGTTCTGTCCATTACATTGAATGTAGGCGGGTAGAAAAGTGAACTACCCCGCCCTGCTCGGCCTTGCGGCCTCGCTGAGGACGGGGTCGTCCGAGAGACCGAAGGTCTCTCGTGATCACGAAAGGCGCTCTGCGCCTTTCGAACGACTTCCTGTTTCCAAGACGCGCTTTGCAGGAACCGAATCGGTTCCCGTAGGGAGCGCAGTCTCCGCAGGTCGTTCGAAAGACGCTACGCGTCTTTCGTGATGACGAGAGAGCTCCGCTCTCTCGAACCACATTAAATCGGGGTGAACCACCCCTACTTCTGTGAGTCCGCGAGAAAGGATGTTGTACGCCGCGTTGAGGTCCCTGTCCGCTTCGAACCCGCACGAGGGGCACGAGTGTTCGCGGACCCACAGCGGCTTCTCGGTTTCGACGCCACAGTTGGAACATTCCTTCGTCGTCCCGCGCGGATCGACCGGAACGTAGTGCGTGCCCTCGCGTTCGCACTTGTATTCGAGCATCCGAAGGGACGTCCCCCACGCGGCGGATGCTCGGTTGCGGGAGTTCGACGGGAGTTCCATCAACCCTTTCGCGTCGAGGTCCTCGACAGCAACGAGGTCGTATTCCCGAGCGTAGTAGTTCGAGAGCTTGTGGAGGAAGTCCCGACGCTTCCGCTTCAAGTCGGCGTGGCGTTGGGCGACGACCCGCTGTTGCTTGCGGTAGTTCGCCGAACCGTGTTGCTTCCGCGAGAGGTCGCGTTGTGCGCGTTCCAACCGCTCGCGTTCGTACGAGAGGCCGGGACCTTCGACGTCGGTTCCGTCGCTGTCGTGGGCGTACTTGAGAATCCCTACGTCGATGCCGACGCACTGCTCGGGGTTCTCGGGCTTCGGCGGTGTGTCGTTCTCGGTTTCGAGTCCGAGGACGGCGAACCACTCGCCCGTAGGCTCCTGCTTGACGACGACCTCCTTGATCGTAGCGTCGTCGGGGACCTCGCGGTGGTAGACCATCGGAACGTCGCCGATCGTGGAAAGAGAGAGTACAGGCCGACCGCTCGTGTTGTTGAGCTTGAAGCCGGTTTGACTGTACTTAATCGAATGATATTCCTGCGGGGCCTTCCACTTCAGTTCGCCGACGCGGTAGCCGTTCTCTTTCCGCCCCTTCAGCGTCGAGAGGTTGTCGTACAACCGCTGAACGACTTTCTGCAGCACTTTCGAGTGAACGTCCTTCAGATCGTCCCACTCGCGTTTGAGGTCGGGGAGGAGTGACTGTTCGGAGTAGGCGGAGGTTCCGTCTACTCGGTTGAGTCGGTGAAGGAAGTGGTTGTAGACCTGCCGGCAGGTATCGACAGTCCACGCTAACCGTTCGTGGAGTTCGTCGGTCGGTTTGAGCCGACACCTGTAGTTGTAGCGCATGGCCTACTCGTCGGATGGATCGGGATCGGAAACACGGACGACTTTGACCTCGGCACCGATCCACCGCTTCGGAACAGTGATGTGAGCACCACCGCTCCCGAACGGTTTCACGGTTCGGTCGAGGACTTCTTTGGCGTCGTCGGTTTCGTACCGATCCATTACCAGAGTATATAGTTTGCATATAGTTAAGCATACCGGTGGCGTGGGCCTGCGGGCCGGCAGTATCGCACGAAAGACAGACGATGACGGCGTCATCAGAACGCAAAGCGTTCTGATTGGCTAACGAGACGCTTCGCGTCTCGTGAACGCTGTATCCCCTCCCTACGACCTCGCTTCGCTCGGTCGTTGAGGAAGGGGCCTTAGCGCCTGAATTTAGGTAAGCGTTCTGTGAACTCAGCGTCACGTGATCCACCCGCAGCTGAGTGATAGGTCTCAGCGTCCATGCTGCATACAGAGCGCGTATCTCACACGACAACGAGTTCAGACTGCAATCGTTCAACGGACCAGTGGATGGGGCACTCAGGATTAGGATTCTTCGGTGCCGTTGAGCCCAGGTCGAACAGCCGGCGTCATGGGTGAGGACCAGACGACACTCGATCAGTTGGTGAAGCAGCGGTATGCAGCGTTGGTCGATACCTGAGAACGGACGATCGCACGGGCGTCGTAAGGGATGGCATCGGTTGCTGGCACCGTAGCGGATCGAGGATCTGGTACGAAGCTTGTTTGAGACAGGGGACTATCGCCACGTCCCTCAGAGGAGTTCTTCAGGCTCGATAGCGCCATGTTCGACCAATTCAGCATCGAACGAGACGAGCGGGGAGTCAATTGATTCCGCGGATGTGAGAATTAGCGCATCCATCGGATATAGTAGCGTCTCCGATTGCAACTGATTCGCAGCTACGATATCGGAGGCATCAGGAAACGTTACGGTGGTTTTACGAGCGATACGATCCTCGATTCGATCGATCCGCTCGCGTTCGAACGCCTTCTTTTTCGAGAGAACGCTACGGAGCTCCATTACGTTTAATATCGACGTATGTCCCTCATCGATCTCGTTTAGTAGACGAACGGCAGTGGTCGATCGTTGTTCATCAGAGACGACGGCGGCAACGAGAACGTTCGTATCGAAAAACGCCTTCATGTACGCTCGCGTAGCTCACGAACCTCATCGACGGCGTCGACATCGACGTTTAACGCGAGAGCTGCCAGTGCGTCGCCCAGCGGTTCTTCGTCGTCGTCTTCTTGAGAGTATCGTTCGAAATCATCGGCCGTGAGGCTCATGTATCACACTCGTTCGGCGGCAATCAAAAACCCTCTGGGAGGGGCGATCAATACGGGCCGTATCGAATGGAAATGAGACCGTACATCGTTCGATCGGACATACTGTCGTCGAAAGTAGCGAGACTCGGGGTGGGTTCCGCCTCGCATCCGGCATGCGATGCGGTGCGAGGCGGGAGACCCACCGCTACCGCGAGATTAGTTACTACTGGTGCGGTAGCGATGAGAAGCGGACGAGAGTGGTGGCGGCGGGACGACGGGCTGGAAGACGGCCATCTCAGGCGCCCCTGTTCGGTCGGTCGCTACTTTCGGCGAAAGCGTTCTCTCTGGTTGCTTCCTCGCCGGTCTCGGCTTCGTAGAGCTGCCAGAGGGCCTCCGGGACATCGTCGCCGGTCGCGACCAGGCGTTTGTTCGCGCCCTCCTTGGTGCCGCTGCCGTCCTGCAGCTCGAAGCAGTCCCACTCGGTCGCAAGTGCTCGGAACGCGTCGCCAATGGTTTTGTGGGTGAACTCAACGCCAAGGCCGTGGCCCATGGTGATCACCGTCGGGACGTCGACTGATCCGCCGCCCATCGGGTTCGTCCCGCGATCAATTTGGCGGAGCACCTCGTTGCGCGCGCGACGTTTCGCGCGTTCCTTCTTGGTGCCCTTTTGTTGGTTGCGCTGAGCGCGGAGTTGGGCCTCAAGGCGTTGGACCTCGGTCTCGAGGGTGTCGATGCGCTCAACGATCGCATCGACCTTCGCGACTGGATCGGCATCGGTGGGGGCGTCGCTCAGCCCATGAAGCAGGCGACGGACGGCGGCCATCTCGATCGATCCCTCGCGGACCATCTCGCGCTCCAGTCGGTCGAGCCGGACGTCGGTCGCCTCGTCCGCGATCGATTCGTTAGAGCGTGGCACGACCATCCTCCGGGGCGCTTTGAGCGACGCGTTCGATGCCGAGCAGCGTCAGCGACGTCCGCTGAGTCGTGGCATCCATCGTCAACCCGAGTCGGCCCTCGGCTAGTAGCTCAGTCGCGCCGAGCGTCGGGTCTTCGATTGTCGATCGACACGTACGGCAGTACAGGCGTGGGACGGACCACGACTCGTCACCGGCGTATTGAACCGCGTAGGCACTGACCGTGTCACCCTCTTGGAGGGCGGTCTTGCAAAAGCTACAGCGGGTTTCGGCGAGTTGGAAGCCAGTGAGCAGTTGTTCGACGGGTGCGGTGACCAGCATTATCGGCGCACCTCGCAGTCGGGTGCGTGGAAGCGCTCCTGATAGAGATCCCGCTCACGGATTGATTCGCGCCGGCAGGACGTACACCGCCAGTACGTGGTCGCGTTCGGAATCGTCGGCAGCTCCCAGTGGGGACCACTGATGTGCTGCGCGACAGTGGCTGCTGGAGCGATACTGTTTTTTGATGGTGGGTTGCTAGGACTCATTGCTTCTCCTGATCGGGGAAGCGCGGTCCGGTGTGACACCACCGGGCCAGTTCTACTTACTGGCGATACCGCGCTTTACAGCTCATAGTAGGAGGGATGCTCTATAAAACTTTGTGGTACAAGTGTTCCTTTCGAACACTTCTATTAAGTGTGTCCTAGTAAGTAGATAGAGTACACAAGGATGAAACCAGACGCAGTTGAATAATGGCTAAATGAATACCCCTTCCGATCTTAACGATACTGACAGAGAAATCCTTACGCTGCTCGCTAAAGGGCGAGAAACGAGAGGATCATTAGCTGATCAGATCGACAAACACGAGAATTATATTGGAGAACGTCTGAAATGGCTACGGGTCTATAATTTAGTGCGCTACCACCACAAAGAAACGGGATTGTATGAAATTTCGGATAAAGGTGAGGAATGGATTTCAAAGACCGTCGCGTAGATTAACTTGAAAGTTCATGAGAAGGCGGTCTGAGAGCCAGAAATTGACTCCCAGGAAGGAGTTTGGTGGGTTTATTCAGCGTACTGAACAACAATGGGAGCGTACGGATCAGAGATGGTCACTGTTCGGCTGTAGTGAAAATAGAGAATAGCCAGCTGCTACCTACAACCGAATGAGTTACCCCATAGCCCTGTCCCGTACCACTCTACGGGCTGCCATTTCACTAGTGCGATCGAAAGCGATGTTGACTCCAAAAATTAGGAGCCCATAATCCACCTAGACCGAGAACGGAAACTGGACCCCGTTCAGACGGCTATCCATAGCACGCTACGATGTTCTCTTCGACGAATGGTCATTTATGAGCCGTCAAACACAGCTATGAACAAATCGCCCACGCTATTTTCGAGTTCCACTTCGACAAAACCACGGTTTGAGAATCGGAAGGTTCTGACTATGGAACCAAATTACAAGGTGGTGTCGTCTTCAGCAAGCCCGGTACAAAGAACAGTGATGGGTGGAGATGGCTGAAGCCGCTAATCCTGTCGGTTTCCCTTACCACGTTCCTGTCCGCCTCCTCGGCCACGCCCCTGTCCGCTCTGCCGTGGATGGTTGGCCACAAGTGACCAGGGTTGCGTGAGAGTCAACCCACCGGCGTCATTGGACAGTTGCGCCCGAACGTACGGTTCATGTGCCTCCCGGAGCTTTATCCTCGACCCCGTCTCCACCACGTCGCCCTCACTCACCCATTCAATCGTGTCAGCGTGCTCTGCGGCGATCGTGATCATCCCCGCGTTGTGGTTGATGTCGATCGATATTACGTGTGGAACTGTGGGTGGATCCTCCGAATCCGCGTCCCACGGCGGGCGTTCGTGGGCGAATAATTGGCCATTGATAAATGCATCCGCTGCCGAGATACGCGTCCCGTGTTGGTCCGACAGATCGAACTCCCCACTATTCAAGAGGATCGTTGTCCACCGCGTGTCGACATAATCACCGACATTGAATCCGTAAAGGCCCGGGTCATCGACGCCAGTCGCCCACATTGGCCGTTCGGGGGCGTAATGCGAGAGGAGGTTATCCCATAACGTAATGTCCTGAAGGTTCCCGCCACGGGAGGGAGAGCTCTCCTTATTGAGTACTTCTAATCCGACTAATCCATCCTCGTTCGACCACCGATCGAAGTCCGGTACGTATCGATCCCAGTCCGCGTCCGGGTCGTCATAATACCGGAACGGATGGCCCATGACCACGATACCGCCGTTCTCCGACGGGACATGGTCACCCGTTTCGTTCTCAATAACGTCTTCGATCTTTTCATGTCTCGTCGCCTGATAGCCTCTTCCATGAGAGAACGTGCTAAAAATAGATGAGACGTGTTCGTCGCTACCGGCTATTTCTGCGCCAGGGAACGAGACAACACCCATTGACGCAGGGTCGAGATTAATTGGATCCCGGTACCCGCCCGGCGCGTCAGAGTAGTCGATCGATTCGTAGTCGGTCCACGGCCATGCCATTGGGTCATACCCCTTATCCGCAGTGGCAAAGATCGTGTATTCCTCGCCGTCGGGAAGCGTGTTGCCGTTATCGCGGTCCGTCCCTGAGCCTTGGTATAGTTCGGCGACGGCCGACGGCCCGTCGTGATCGCGCGACGAATCACGGAACCGGTGACTGTGATTGTGGAACTCGCTCTTGTGATATTCGACGCCGTCCCAGTCGATTTCCTCGTATGGGTCGTCTACGATCTCGATTCGATGTGGCGGGCCGCCGTCGTGATCGTCTTTGTCATGTGCCTTTCCTGGGGTACTGCCGACTATTGTAATGAACCCTCCGGCGATCCCACCGAGTATCCCACGGCGTTTGATGGCATCCCACTCAGTTGTTGCGCTTTCATTCCTCATGGATTCGTATCTGAATTCGCTCCATAGCTATATAGAATCTTGTAATTATAATTATTTTAATAAATCATTAGGTTTGCAGTATTCTTTCTCGGTCTTAAACATTGAGTCTGTAGGAATGGGAAAGGTGTTCTCGTCACGGGTGGTGCCGGTTTATCGGCTCCAATTTCGCCAATCACCCCGTGGAGGATAACGAAGTCATGTCATCGCTGATGACTATCTTGGAATAGCAGAGAATCTGAATACTGGAGTTAAATTCACAAAAAATGTTCTCAGGAGTGACCTGCCACCGATGTAACGTCGTCTTTCACCTTGTCACACTATCCTCGTACGCGATACACGAGGGCGATCCTACGAAAGGCGCACGCGTCACCGTCGAGGGGTTCGTCAACACGGTTGAGCAGCCGTGCAACGGTAGTTGCGATACCGTGGTTTTTCCTCAACTTCTGCTATCTCCCCTGACTACATCGATAACCTAATTCCTGAGTCGGTATACGTCCACAACACCTGTGTGGACTACTCGAAGATCAACAAGCCGGCCGGCAGGGAACCAGAAAATCGATTTCGAGAAAGGTATTTTTTTTTTAAATTTATTAGAATACGGACAGCTTTAGTGATCTTAAGTTCATATGTCAAGCTTGTTTCTTATACTCTGATAAGTTTCTTCCGAGGGTATTAGTTCACTATTTGTATAATATTCTTCTCTCATCTCTTCTCGGATATCTTGATATTCATCTGCCACTCTTTTCTTGGTGATCTCCGCGATGAGTGCAGGAATGGTTTCAACCACAGGACCGGGAACAT
This sequence comes from Halalkalicoccus sp. CG83, assembly GCF_037081715.1. Taxonomy (NCBI): domain Archaea; kingdom Methanobacteriati; phylum Methanobacteriota; class Halobacteria; order Halobacteriales; family Halalkalicoccaceae; genus Halalkalicoccus; species Halalkalicoccus ordinarius. Next base: position 773,969 of record NZ_JAZDDH010000001.1, on the reverse strand, counting down.
GCTGATGATAATCAAAGTACATTCCATGTGTTTCTTCATACTCTTCAGCGTCCGGGGCGAAAAAGACGATTGGCCTGTTCAGAAGTAGATAATCATAAAATATTGAAGAATAATCAGTGATCATTAAATCGCAAAATCGTAAATATGGGTATATATCACCCCCAGTTTTAAGAGTCGAAATATTACTGTATGAATCTGAGACAGATTGAGTAGCTCTCATTGGATGGAGCGAGATATAAAGATGAGCATCAGACTCACTCAAACCGTCATTGAGTTCTTGAAGGCTACGATTTTCCAAAAAGTGATCTACAGCATTGATCTCTCCTTTCCGATTCTTTCGAAATGTAGGCGTGTAGAAAATCGTTTTTTTCGACTGGTGGACTTCTTTCACTTCTTGTAAAAATTCGGAGTTGATTTCTATATCTTGGCCATTGACAGTTTTAAAAAACGGATCTGTTCTCGGATAGCGACCGACTATTGCATGAGACTTGGTAAGCCGAAATGCACTTTTAAATAATTCGAACGGTTTTCCCATGCTTGTTGTTAGAAATAACCTGCGCCAGACTAGATCACCATATCTATGAATAAGAGAAGATGATTCGTCTGGGTCATCCTCATTCATTGTTTTTAATGGTATCCCATGGTGTAGAAATACTAAATTTGATCGGAAGAGATATCTCCAAAAGTTTGGCCCATGAGTGCTAAAAGAAGCGCCGGATCGTAGTAGATAATATCTCCCCTTTAGACTACTAGCATTATAGGCCTCAAAGCCGCGTTCACGCAGTCTTGCTACAATAGAGTCGGTTGAAGAAATCCAGATATTGCGTATGTTCTCTTTATTTTCACAGTGTAGATACAGATATTTGCTGTTCCCATCAAATCGTTCACCTTTAGCTGATTCAAAGGTCCAAAGATGTGGTATTCTTGGAGAAATAAATGATAATAAAACGATGAAGGGATCGTAGATCGAAACTTTCTCTATTAACTTTTTTAAGTCGGCTAGTAATTTCGTCTCCATCTACTCACAATTTTCAATTTCTATGATATATGTTTTTCTGAAACTGAAATATTCTTCACATATTATGGGATGTTCTATAAAGCAGATGTTAGACATATAGTCATAGAAAATATTACTAAAGCAGGGATAAATAAATGAGTTTAACGAGCTCAAAATTCCGTTAGTTATATATCTTGCTATGGACTTCGGAAATTATATGGAAGCTATCATCTTAGGAGCAGGCGAAGGAAGTAGGATGGGGGATAAGACCTCAAATAGGCCGAAGCTTTTCTTAGAGATAGGTGAAGAGACTATTTATCAGCATCAACTATCAAAAATTGACTTATATTGTGACAAGATTACTATTGCAATTGGACACGGCTTTACAGACGGCACTAATCCAAAAGATACGTTCAATATACCCTCACAACTAACTGCGAATGTCGAGTTCATAGTAATCGATGATTGGGAGAATCATGAGAATGCTTACACTGCGATGAAGGCGCTGCAAGGAAGTCATGACGATATAATGTTGATTTGTGGTGATGTTATATTCACTCAGTCCACTATCGATCAGATTGTTAATAAATTCTTGGGATCGCATAAAGGGATAGGGGCAAATTCAGTGGGGATTGTAGAGGGTCTCCAAGATGAGATGACCGCAGTACAAATCAACGATAATGGTGTAATTGATAAATACGGGGCGATTGAAGGCCATCAAGAAATAGGAGTATTCATACTGAATGAAGCACATATAGCTGACGCAATAGAGATTCTGAAAGGCAACCTGGACTACTGGTTTCCAGTTATTTTCGAACAATTGCCATCTCGTCCAGTGTTCGTCGATGAGAATAAAAGATTTGAAATAAATAAGCCTGAACACTTGGAACAGGCACAGAAGATGTTTTCTGATTAGTGTTGATCAATAGAATAGGAGACGAATAGAAGATGAAGATCTATCTGATATCATCAAAGTTGAGGACAGCAAAGACCATAAACCAGCGATAATTCGTAATACGAGATTAGAGGATACTTCCTCCATCAGCGATATGGCACTCTACGTTAAAAACGCACCAGCAACGTGTTAATGGCTAACCAGAGAATGGCGTAGACAGGATTATCAAGCTCCAAATTATGCAACTGCGGCAAAGGATACGCGCATCACCTAATTTTTAACATTAGTAGATGGATCTGAAGACCGATCTCCTGATCGATGTAGACGTCATCTTCACCTCGCCACACTGTCCTCAAACACAATGTACGAGGACTCAAAGCTCGCCTAGGAACGCTACGCAGAGTACTTCGCCGCTCACTACGACATGTCAATGGGCGGAATGCGATTCTTCTCGGTCATCAGGATTACGGTGGAGCCGAAGGGCAGAAGGCGAGTACGCGAACGTGTCGCCTAGTTCGCCGACGACACCCCTTTCCTATAATGGCGAAGACACTCCCGTGTACCAGTTCAAGCATTGATGAGTAGGTTTGAGTCGAGTCAATGTTTGATGATGGAGCGAGACCATATGTCTCCCAATACCTGCGCCGAGATCAGTGAGAATCTCACGAGGTTTAAGGCGACGATGACATCGAACTCCTCCGGTCGTCTGACGAAATCCATGCTGGCCGTGTCCACGAGCAGTCATTTGACCTAGACGTCAGAGTCTTCCTGATGAACCTCGTTTACGGTATCGTCCCAGAATACAGTTATATCATACGCCATTAATTCTCGTGTCTATATGTCTCAGTTTCACCACTATCGTATACTTGGTGGTAATTTGCCTCAAGTGCCTCTTGTGGATCCCAGGTAAGGATGGCCCAACTTCCGCCCTGTAGCCGGTAGACCTCAATATCTCGGTAGGTGACATATGGCGGCTCCTTATCAATCAGCGTTGCATTACCCAACTCCTCCTCAAGGACGCCTGGATGCCACGGTTGGGCGACTGTCTCCATCGCAATACGATTGTCATTTTCCACTGGAACGCGGGGGTCAGCAACGAAATCAGCATAATATCGGTCGGCGGATACTGGCTCGTTGATATACGCTCTCTCAAACTCCTGAGTTGCGATTTCTTCGTTATTGAGGTACATCCGAGGAGTATCGGGATAATCAGGGTTCGCTGTAACCGCACCGAACTGTGCGACAACCACAACCACGAGAATCCCGAGCGCCGCAACACTTCGCCATCCCAGCGAATTCGTTTGACTGGATTGGTGGAGATATCGACCAAGCCATAGCGCAATGCCAATAGCGAAGTACAACTCCCCATATAATAACGGTCGGCTACTTCCTCCGACCAGTGGTGTCATAGCTCCCATACCTGTCAACCAACCAAGAACTAAAACGGCTGACAGCAATACCGCCATCCCAGGGAGAGTCTGCTGCCGAATCTCACGAATGAGCAATGCAACTCCAGCGAGTGCTGCGGCAACGAATAATAGTAGGTGGAGATTATGAATAACGCTAACTACTGTGGAATCAACTGCCGAAACGGCGTGGGATGACTCTGTTGATGATTCCAGTCCAAACTCTCCCCTTAGTATTGATACAATTAACCCGCCCCCGAGTCCGACAACCTTTCCGGCAAAGGCAGTAAGTACTGCCCATTGGACAGCCAGTGTGGCTCCAACCAAGGCAGTAAGTCGGCGGATGCGACGTTGGTAAATGTTACTAACGCGCAGTACATATGATCCGACAGTAGCTGTCGCCAAGATGAGTGTGAGGACGAAGACTGGTAATTTATGAGCAAACGTTAGCGCAAGGACACACCCACCAAGCGTGACAAAGAAGCGGAAATCATCTGTACGAAGGTAACAGAGTAACGACCAGACACTGATACCAAGCAAGGGAAGCGAAATGACTTGTGTGATCGGGGCCATCCCAAAATGGAGCGAGGCTGCCCCAACTGCCGTAAGCAGGGCCATAACCTTGACCGATTCTGCGGAGACGTCTGTATAGGATCGCCACCCGATAGCAATAGCAAGCATCGGCACCGTAATACTAACGAGGAGGGGATAGACAACAAGAGCATGGTCCGCCCTCAGATCCATGAGAATCGCTGCTGTTGCGGTAAGGATGTTAAATAGGGCAGCTACTGAGTAAAATCCATTCGGCATGTTGTCAATCGTTGCAGTTTCAACAATCCATTGGACCTGGACGGCCTGTGCCTGTGGATCAATGCTGATCAGGCTAGGTGCAAGACTGAAGTGCCCGACACGATAGGCGGCTCCGAGCCCGATCACCAAACCTAATGTGGTTACCACTGTCGGACCTCTCTGATGAACGACAGCGAACAGAATCGCCACTGCACCAACAGCGCCAAAGATCGGAAGCGCAGGCCAGAATGTCCCGGTCTGATGATACCCAAGGACTCCCCCCGAGAATAACACACAAAGAATAATCGCACATATCTTCCCAACACGCATAATTACTTGTTCTCAGCGACCAATATCAAGATTACGACACTCTACGCTATATTATTGCCAGTGAGATCATGACTGGTGTTACTCTCAATATCCTCAGCATGTACCAACCCGAAGATACTGTGATGAGATGTCAATGCCGGTTCCGAACGGGTCTTCCGAACTGAGCCACAAGTAGATGATGTCAGCGTAATTGTTTTCACACCCCAAACCATTGCTGTGGTATGGCAGATAATATTCTACTCATCGTGGCCGATACCGCTCGGGCCGATATTTTCTATCAGTTGCTTGATTCTGGGCACCTCCCTAATGTTCAATCATTAATTGGTTCGGGATGTCAATATAAGCGGGCAATTAGCCCAAGTCCGTGGTCATTACCCTCACACGCGAATATCTTTACTGGCCGTCTGGCAAGTGACCATGGTGCTCATGCTGGCAATAAACGATTCGATCCTACTACTCCGACTATAGCTGAATTACTTCGTGATGGCGGATATCGAACAGCAGCACTATCGGGCAATATCTGGATCAGTCCTCACTTTGGTTTTGAGAGAGGATTTGAACAGTTTTCGATGAAATATGATCGGCTATGGAGTGGGGCGGATCTCTCATCCACTGTAAAAGCCGGCTCATTCCGCGAAAGGGTTGAGAAGTTCGCCGAAAGTGTTGGTATGAAGACAGCATTCCCGACACTTGTCAACGGGATATATAGCAAGTATCAGCTTCGAAAACAACACAAGGGGGGACCCAACACGACCCGCCGCACGCGGGCCTGGATTCGACAGCACGGAACAGACGACAAACCCTTCTTTTATTTCCTGAGTTATTTAGAACCTCATTTGGAGTATCGCCCACCAGAGCACCTCACAGAGCAGTTCTTGCCGTCCGATATCCACTACGACGAGGCGATGAGTATTAAACAAGAACCATGGCGATATATCGCGGGTGATGTCAAATATTCCGATCGAGAGTTTGACGCACTCAGAGCGCTCTACAAAGCGACCCTTGTATTCGTGGACGAGCAGATCGGTGCCCTCATTGATGAGCTCGAATCACAGAGCATCCGGGATGAAACGACAATCATCGTTGTCGCCGACCATGGGGAGAATATTGGCGACTATGGTTTAATGGACCATCAATACTGTCTCTACCAGACACTTGTACAAGTACCACTCATTATATCTGGTTCAGAGTTTGATACGGACCCTGTCCTGGATCTCGTCTCCACGAGAGACCTCTTTCCGACTATTTTAGATATCGCCGGCATTGAGCCGCCTGATCACGCCGGAATCTCGCGAAACAGCCTTATCGATAGCGACCGGGAAGTTGCGATTTCAGAATATCTCGCACCTCAACCCTCAATCGACTCCCTTCGCAAGCGTGTTGGGGCTGAAATTCAATCTGATCGCCCTCTCGATAGAACCTACCGAGCAATTCAGACTACTGAATGGAAACTCATTGAAGCCTCTGACGGCAGTGTTGAGCTCTATAACCTCTCTCAGGATTCTCAAGAGATCGACGAGTGTAGCAATGAATATCCGGATCAAGTCGAGGTACTTCGAGACGAATTAGAGGAACGTGACGTGCCAATTTCACAACAGGAAACCGGGGAGATACTAGCTGACGAGAGGACCCAACAGAGACTTGCAGATTTGGGCTACATCTGATCTCATCCGCAAATCATTCAGGGTAGTCTAAACAAGGGTCTAGAGTATCGATGAGCGAGCGGAACCCTGTCATGATCGTTATTTTTCGATACTACCCTGAGATTCATCTGTGAACATGCTCATTACCCTCTGAGTACGCGCGGTGCACAGAAAGACCATACATCCGTTGACTAGTGGCACCGCTGCTTTCAGTGGAGCAACAGGCTACTCCGGCTCTTCCTTTTCGTACTTCACAAAGAAGCAACGAACAGTTATCTACAGTTCCGTTTGGTTCGCACCTTCTACCCAAAATCTACACTTTATTTATCTCTTTCAATTATTACCAATATTTCCCCTCTTAAGGGGCAACTTATTGTGAGACGTTTATATTGCTTGGTCAATTCCATTCCATGAGGGCTATAGGATGAGTGATCAATCTGCTCTCTCAAAGTTAGCTGGAAGTGCGCTACTTATTCTCCTCGCAACGATATTTGGGAGAGGACTGGGTTTTGTTGGAGAGGTTATAATCGTTCGTTCATTAGAGCCCTCGGTCTACGGACAGCTCGCACTCGCTTACACAGTGGTGTCTTCGCTCGCAACACTTACCCTCGTTGGGATTCATGAGGGGGTGACTAGACAGTTCTCTGCGACGTCTTCTAGTACACAGCGTATTCGAATTGTCTGGACAGGATATAGTATTCTTCTTGTCTCAAGTATCGTTAGTATCCTCGGTATCTATCTCTTGCGATGGCAACTAAGCAGTATCATGGGAGAGGATCATCTCTCGACGACACTATTGCTGTTTCTCCCATATCTGTTTGTGTATCCCCTGTGGCAAGTTTCCAAAGGGACGCTTCGAGGACAACAACGAACTCTTCCTGTGGTGATTTCTAATGAGTTCTCTGGTAGATTAACCGCAATTATATGCCTAGGGGGATTCATACTGCTTGGCGAAACCTATTACGGGCCAGTAGTATATTGGATCGGTTATCCACTGATCTCAACGCTTGTAGCACTATACTTCATCAAGAAAAGCGTAGAAACTCAACAACTTGTAACTGCACTTCCTGACGCCGAAACGCTTCGCAAATTGTGGTCGTTTTCATGGCCTCTTGCAGTCGGGTCGAGTGTCTTCTTACTATTGAGCAATCTTGATATCCTCATGATTGGGTATTTTCTAGAGTCAGAAAGTGTTGGTTTCTATCGATCCGTGCAACCCCTTAAACAGGTGGCAACGTTCGCACTTGGTTCATTTACATTCCTCTTTCTTCCGTTAGCCACAGAACATTACGCAGACAGGAATATAACTGAACTCGATGAGTTGTTTACGGTTTCGACGAAGTGGGTCCTTATAATCACTCTCCCCCCGCTTATTGTCTTTGGGTTCTTTTCAACTGATATAGTCCGGGTATTCTTTGGCAGAGAATATCTCCCTGCAGCACCGGTATTGAGTATTCTAGTTTTAGGTCTTTTGTCGCGTGCTCTAAGTGGACTAGACGGTGATATGGTGAAGGCAATCAACCGGCCTCGAATTGAACTATATGCAGCAATTCTTGGGATGCTTGCGAACTTCACTCTTAATATTCTTCTCATACCAGTGTATGGAATTACTGGGGCAGCTTTAGCGACGGTTACAGGTTACATTGTCTATAATACTGCTGAACTGATCTGCATTTACCGACTTGTAGGCGCAACACCTTTCTCATTAAATATTGTGAAGTATGTCGCTACAGTTCTCCTATTAGGGATGCTTGCTTCAGTCCTGATTACCCCTGCACTCAGCCTCATCGGATTAGCTGTCCTCGGGATCTGTTTCACTCTGATTCAGCCGATTGTTTTGATTCTCACGCACAGTGTGGAGCCTGCAGATCTCGCTCTTCTTGAAGACGTAGAATCCAAGATCGGAAAGGACCTCAAACTGCTAAAGCGGTTGGTCAAATACGGGCTTTAATCATCCAACTCACCAACGGTACATTCAGAAGAGTGAGGGTTGTGAACGGAGAACAATAGTCTGATTAAGTCCTAGTTTCAAGTTTAAACTATGCTACCAGTTTCGAAGAGTAACATGATATTAACATCGAAGGTAAATAGAGAGGGTGGCGGATTTTGTGGGAAAGCGAAGAAACAACGGCCCGTCTCCTTTCCGCGTACCCTGATACGCGAGAAGGCAAAATAACAGACACAACCACATCTATAATGACTCAAGACCAGCTAGAAATACTGGATATGAATAACAGAATCCCCGAACATTCAAATAAATGAGAGTAGCATTTATTACGTCTGGATATCCACCGGTGAGCCCCGGTGGAGCTGGACGGAGTAGTAAATTAATCGTTAATTCTATTCGAAAGCAAGGAATAGAAACAGATGTCTTTGCTGTAACAGGCAATAAACGGTCAATAACTAATCAAGATAATCAAGTATATCAGCTTCCGGGTGGCGATGCCTATCCAATCCCTAAGGCACTCGCAGAAAATGTAGGAACTCATACTCACTTGCCCAACATGTCTAAATATGATATCGTTCATGTATACAATGTCCGGCATCTTCCCGCTTGTGTTCTCCGAGCAGAGTCACCAGTGCTGGCAACATTCAATAACTACATGTGGGTAAACATCAATCCCGAACAGCATCTTCGGGAGGGGTTACCAGAATACAATTTGTACACGGCACTTCGATATGCCCGATTAAGAGGATGGAAAGGTCTCACCAGATTAGGAGTCGAGATCGTAGGAAAGCCATTAGCTAAGCAAGCAGACCATTATACAGTTCAGACAGAGGGTATGAAAAAAGTAGTAGAAAGAAGTGGATATGATGCTAGAAAAATGTCGGTAGTAGGAAATATTCTAGACAATAAGTTTGATGTAGAACCAAAAAACGAAAAAAAGATTGTTTTTATAGGACGGTTCAGAGACACTAAGTCACCAGATAGGGTGATACGCGCGTATTCTCACCTTCCCCCGGAATTGAAAAATGAATGGAGCTTAGAGATGTACGGGGATGGGCCAATGAAAAAGGATCTTAAGAAGTTAATCAAGGAAGTGGGATTAGAAGGAGTAAGTTTAGAGTACTGTCCGTATGACGCTTTACCAGAAGTTTATAAATCAGCTGGATTACTCATTCATACGTCTACCTACACAGAGCCGTTTTCCCGGACCTGGTTAGAAGCGATGGCATCTGGAACACCAATAATTTGCTCTCGGAATCCGAGCTCGAGAAGTGTACTTGATGGAATAGCGAAATTTTATGATCCGTTTTCCGATGCAGCGTTGGCTCAGACGATCGAGTCAACAATATCTAATCCACAAACACTTCATACAATGAGCGAAGCAGGCCAAGAAAAAGTAAAAGAGTATACTACTGATCGTATTTCTAAACAATATATCAGTATATATGAGAGCTTACGGAGAATTTGATATGGATGTCTTAGTACTAAATAAGCGTGGCTGGGAGCACCCGCGATCAGGTGGTGCAGAGAAAAATATGTATGAGCTATTTTCTCGTCTTGCTGGTCGTGGCCACAATATCACAGTACTCACCAGTGGATATCCTGGTTGCAAGAAGGAAACAACTGTTGATGGAATGCAGATGCGTCGAATTGGGTCCGGCTTTTCACTTCCGCAACCGCTAGATACACTACTAGCGTATTTTGTGGTAACCGCCTATTTTCACTATTATCAGTTCACAAGAAACGTAGATGTGGTTTACTACAGTCATTCACCGTTGCCTTGGCTGCTTCTCACTCCGCATCCAACGGTAGCAATATATCATCATATTGCTCTAGATTCTATCTTTGAGACCCACTCATTTCCCTTCAACTATTTGGGATATTTAGCGTATAGGATTGGAATATACCTCGAAAAAGGTTCTACAACGATCTGTGTAAGTAATAGCACTGCCGAAGTACTGAGAGCCTATGGTCATGATCCCTCAAATATAGAAATAGTTAGAAATGGGATAAATATTGATAAGTTCGATTACAAACCGCTTCAAAATACTAGTAGCGAGCCAAAATTGCTCTATCTAGGCGGCTTAGACGGGTACAAAGGAGCAGACCGACTACCAGCAATACATGAAACGGTAGAACAACTACGCAATGAGCAGGTTCAGCTAAATATTGCTGGACGAGAAGGCGATAAAAGTGACGTTGTAAAACAGTACTGTAATAATACACAATCGGCCGTATTTCACGGCTTTGTTTCAGAAGAAAAGAAAATTGCACTCTTAGAAGACGCATGGCTACTAGTAGTGCCAAGTCGAGTAGAAGGATGGGGAATGGTAGTTATTGAGGCAAACGCCTGTGGAACCCCTGCGGTAGGTGCAGACATTGGCGGTTTGCAGGAGTCGATCCGTCATAACGAAACCGGTATCCTTTCAGATGCGTCAGATATCAGTGAATTTTCCAGATCGATCTCAATACTTCTGGATTCACCAGACGATATCCAAAAAATGGGGACTAACGGTAGGACCTGGGCAGAGAAGCATTCCTGGACGGAAGCAGCAGACAGGGTAGAAAAGATCCTTACAAGAGTTGCGGGATCAACAATGACGAAATAATCTGAAGGTCATCGTCTATCGTTGATAGAAGGTTCAGCAAGAGACTGTAAAGCAGCAGTAGTAGCTCGAACAGTCGATTCCCAAGTATAACCTTGGTCACGAATTACTTCCCGTCCCTTCTTTCCAAGTTCATCTCGTAGCGTATCATTATTAGCCAACGAGAGAATAGCGTTCGTATATCCATCAATATCACCGGTGGCAACTGTAGTGCCGCCGGCCTCAACTAGCTCCGAAATTTGATCTAGATCACTGGCGATAACTGGAGTTTCAGATGCAAGCGATTCAAGAACAGTGCGGGGGACCCCTTCAGATCTACTCGGTAAGATCAATAAATCCGCACTACGCAGTATGGATGGCATTTCATCATAATCTCTAATTCCGAGATACGTTACAGAGTCTTCTAACCCATAGTCAGCTACGGTTTGTAAGAGTTGATCACGAAGGGGACCATCACCACAGATATAAAGGGTACAATTGAGATTAGATCGGTTGCGAATATTTCGAAGCGCACGTACTGCATCCGTGGGACGTTTTCCCTCGTTCAGTCTTCCGACGAACAATAGTGAAATGTCTTCATCCCTCTTAATCAAACCTGATCTATCACCATCCGGATTAAACTTCGCTGTATCAATACCATTAGCAATGATTTTTATTTCATTCTTTAACCCAAGGGAACGTAGACGCTGTTCTTCTTCTTTTGTATAGCAAAATACCATATCCGATGAAGAGAATGTGAACTTACCTACCGTATAGAGATGAAATTTTGCAATGAGCGGTGAAACGCTCTGAGAAATCAAGGAATGGTTCGTAATAGCTAAGGGAGTGTTTCTGAAATGACGGTATACTGCTGCTAAATTACTTAAGAAGTAAAAATGAGCATGAGTGTGGACGACATCGTATTCCTTCTGATTAGAGACATGATTTATTGAATCAATAGATATTTCATTTCCGAATACACTAAACACAGTCGGTGACTTAATAAGAGTATATCCATCTCTAGTGGATTTTACTGTATCTTCTATCTCAGAAGAAAAAGTAACAACGGTAACGTCATGTCCCATATCAGCTTGATCTCGGCTCAGAGCATGAGCATGGTAGGCACCACCGCCAGTCACATCAGGGTAAATCTCCTGAGAGAGTCGGAGTATCTTCATTTATATTGGTTCCTACTGCTATTATAAATCTGCATTCGAGGAACCTTATGCATAGAAATAGATACCCGGTAATCTGTGTTCTTCTTTTCGGATTTGCATTGTAGAGATAGTCTATCCTACATCTTTATCGCCAGTACCGTTTATCGTATTGGGTAAACACATCTGGTGCTGTTGATGATCTCTCACAAGCAATCTATGAACTAAAATAAATAATTCTAATGAATTTGGCCCTGCGATCCGGATATGGATAAGACAGTCTCCTGCCACGACCCCAGTTCGATACTGAGTCACAAATTCCAGGTATTGCTGTTCTAGGATGGCTAACGATTCAAGAGATGACTTTGTCGACTACTACTGCTATCCCCGAACTGAAGTATATTAAACAGGATTTGATTTCGCTGCATTAAGCCACTTTTGTCGCCGTTAACCTTGATTTGTTTTTAGTTAACCGTGACCTGCGATGGCTCTACCATCAGCGGATTGCTTTGGGATTTTGAAAGCGTGTGCATCAGCGCTAAATCATCCCGTAAGAGCGGTCAAGACCAAGTAAATCAAACACTGCGACGGCTTCTCGAAATGAGAGCCCTATCAATGGAAATGTACTCCGAACGTCCTGCCGGATACTCGTTCTCCAAATCTCTTCACAATTCAAGTCTAACGTTTCTCTGAGTAGGTTTGTGAGTTCCACGGATAGATCTCATAGGCCTGATCACTCTTCAAACACCCTGAACTAGACAGGGCAGATGAGAAGTCATCATATTTTCTACACAGAATTCAATTTTTTTATTAACCCATGGTCAGCCATCTATGAGGTTTTAGGTTGTAATAATACGCAAGATCCGACGGATCGAAAACTGTTTGACGGATCTTGTCTTCTGTGGAATGGGATAGAGTCTTAAAGGCATGATCGACATCAGAGTTATCAGTATTGTTATTTATATCGTCAACACCAACGGCAAGCATTTGGAGAGGATGGTAGATTGTATTTGGAGAATGTCAGATACGATCATCAATCTCAAGGAGAATAAATAATCCTATGGCCCCAACCATTCCCACGCCCGTCGAGAATCTCGGCTTTCGGCTTCTTAAGTCGAACCCACTCATCAATCGGGCAATCCGAAGCGTCTATGAACGCTGTATGTGGGTGTTCGTTGTGACGACGGCGTGGTGGCAGTATCGGGAGTATTCTGCTGTCCCCGATCCGCTAGAGCCTACCTGGGTTGACCCTCAGCGGATCGACTCGCTCATCACACATGGTAACCAGCCGCTATTTGGGTGCTACGTGAAGGGCGGTAACTGGGATCGCAATACCGAGGACCTTGAGGAATATTACGGATATAGATCGTTCGTACAGCATTTCGATCACGGCATCGACTGGGAGGATACGGAAGCGTACGCCATTGCAGAGGAACGGATCAACGAAGACGAGTATCGCGGGATCTGGGGTTATACCGACCTCAACGAGTTTGAGCGCAGTTTAGAGAAAACGGATCAACTCTATACCGATTTGCAGGAACACGGCTATCGCTCGCAACGTGAATTAGCTGACCAGAATGGGCGAATCGAGAATATTGGTGGCCTTCCCGTCGGGATCGACGAGGTACGCGTGGCAATCGGGCGTGACGGGGAGGTCATCTTTCTGGATGGGCGTCATCGATTTTTCTGTGCGCGGATCATAGAATTGGACGAGATCCCCGTCCGCATCGTCGTTCGACACGCTGACTGGCAGGCGTATCGGGACGCTGTGTTCACGGGCGAGGTTGAGGATGAAAACCATCCAGACCTCCGCGGGCTGTAGAGCAGAACGTTCATCAGATGTTATCATTCTATCGGGAGTACTGATAGATGTCACGGATCAACTCTTCAAACTGTACAACCAATCTGACTTCGGCATCGAAGTCAGGGATACCTGCAGCTGTTCAACCATTTCCATCTAGTGTTCGGAGGGATCTAAGGGTAGGACCTCTGCCCCTTCGCTGATAGCCATGCTCTCGCCAGCGCGTTCGCGTGGTTGTTGCCGAAGGAAATGACCAGCCCGGCGACCGCGATCGATTCGCCGGACACAACGCTCTCGTTAAACGGTGCCCCGTCGTCGAAGGTCAGTTCATTCTCCGGCCAGAAGCTGTCATCAAGTGTACTGACTCAGTCTACTCGAAGCAGATCCTTCGAGGTATACTTGCATCTGTCATATCATCGTTAGTTATAGTGAACAGAAGGATTCAGATGGCATAATTGTGGCATGAACCGAGCTAATTTACAAGCTGTTTCTATAATTCCACCGTCTTATCATCTATATCATCTTTATTGACTATTTTACCACGTTCAACACCAGACTCTCTTTCTACAAGAGACGAAGGAATATCCATTAATTTATCCGATAGGAGTCAATAAACGCACGATCATCGCCTACCTGTGAACAACAGAGTCATAGATGTCTAACACTGCCTTCGTTCGTTGCTCCCATGTATGGCTATTAGCAACCTGTTTGCGGGCCGATCGCCCCATTACAGCCAGCTGCTCGGGTTTCGCGAATAATTCCGAGATAGCCTGAGAAATGTCGTTAGGGCATCCATTAGTCAAGAGAATGCCAGTCTCACCGTTATCGACTATTTCTGAGACGCCCCCCACGGATGTTACGACCGGTGGCAGTCCGCAAGCCATCGCTTCAAGTACGGTAAGGGGCATTCCCTCGGTTGTAGAGGGGCGACAAAATACATCCGTCTGCTGCATTATTTCATTGACTGATTCCACGCGACCGAGAAATCGAACGGCGTGGTCAACACCGGATTCACGCGCGCAATGTTCGAGATGCTCGCGAAGCGGCCCTTCACCCACGAACCAAGCCTCGGCATCAGGGTGGTCTGCAAGAATGGCTGGCATCGCATTCAGCAATCTGACTGGTCCTTTATTCTCGATCAGTCGGCCAACAAAGAGAATTCGACGACTGGAATCCAATCCATTACTTGGCATGAACATCTCCGTATCGACGGCATTGGGGACCGAGTACGTCGCCCCCTTTGGTGCACCCATCGAAAGTGCGTGTTTCGCAACGGCGTTGCTCACACCGATACAAGCGTCGGCAGCACCCAACACGCCACGGGCAATTGTCCGATCGTACAGGCGAGCAGCCAATCCGCCGGTACCACCCATCGAATCCATCTTCCCAAGATGACACGTCACGACAAGTGGCGCCTTGGTCACTCGAACACTCTTCAGCAGTGCGCCTAATACGGTCGTGAAGAAGTATCGATTATGAAGGTGAACAATATCAGGATCCGCTGAGCGAATCAGTCTTGCGAGGTCGACCACGGCGCGTGGCGAAAGCTGCGCCTGCACTCCGAACGTCTCGGTCATTGAGAGAGTGTTTGACCGATAGACGTCAATACTGGGAGCGTTGGCCAGCAACGGCGTCGTATCGTCCATGAGTGAAAAGACAGTGACCTCGATCCCGCGCTCCGCATAGCCCCGCGCGAGATTCTCTACGACAGTCTCGACACCACCCCCGGACGGTTGAAGGTAGTCGCTGCACAGGAAGACGTGATCAACGCTCATTTATTAATCGACCAAGCGCTACAGATCATATAATCGACATCACCGTAACCGTAATCAAAATTGAAAGTTTCATGAGATAATTACTTCAGTCCGAGGTTTTATATGTTGTCTATTCACTATATTCTTCGTATAGTGGTGGTTGCAATAAGTATTTTGTCGAATCAGGCGTCTCTGAGCGTCGTATTCTGAATCGTTACTCCTTCCGTAAATTTTGGGATATTTTATATAGAACTGAATATCTGGTGATTTTTTCTTTCTGGAATTACATTCAATAGATAGTCAGTCTTACATCTTACCGCCAGTTATATCATTAGGTGCTTCGTTGATGTCTATAACTGGTAGTGAGAGTATGGGAAATAACATCATCTTATGTGTAATGGATACTGCTCGTGCTGATGATGTCCACTTCGTAACCCAGCATGAAAACAGGACGTTCTTTTCGTTTCTTGAGGAAAATGGGCAAAAGTATACAAACGCGTTCGCCCCGGCTCCCTGGACGCTTCCATCACATGGTTCACTGTTCACAGGGCGGTATCCGTCAAAGCACGGTGCTCATGCAGAGCATAAATATCTCGGTGACAGCTACAAGACAATTGCGGAAATACTACAAGAATCAGGATATAGTACAGTAGGAGTAACGAACAATGCTTGGATAACAGATGAGTTTGGATTCGATCAGGGATTTGATGAGTTTATTAAAGTATGGCAATATTTGAAAACTAATACGGATTTTGGAGAGATAGCCTTAACAAAAAATGGGATTGACCAGATAAAAGGAGCACTAAACGGACTGATTAACGGAGAGATACACAAAAATATCGTAAACGCACTGTACGGGCAGTATTTGTACCGGAGAAATGACTATGGAGCGGATAGAACAAATGCTCTCATTAGAAACTATTTAGAAAATAGAGATAACACAAACCCATTCTTCATGTTTATAAATTATCTTGAACCGCATTTAGACTATCAACCACCACAGAAATATGCAGAGAAGTATCTGCCCGACACTATCTCCTATGAGGATGCAATGGCTGTACCACAGCGCCCCTGGGAATATGTGACAGGGAATCTCGAAATGACCGAGCGTGATTTTGAAGCACTTAGAGGGCTATATCGAGGAGAGATCTCTTACTTAGATAGTAAACTCCTAGAGTTGAAACAGAATCTGCAAGAAGAGAATGAGTGGGAGAAGACGATATTTATATTGGTTGGCGATCACGGCGAGAATATTGGCCATCATAATCTGATGGATCATCAATATTCGTTATATGATAGTCTACTCCATGTACCCTTGATGATTTGTGGAGGACCATTCCAGAAGGGCAAAACGATTGAAGATCTCGTTCAAATACACGACATATATAATACGATTGTAGATCTCGTAGGGAAGGAGGTTAAAAGTGAGCAGAGTATTTCTCTTCATCCAGATAATGATGAAAGGAGAGATCAGATAGTTGCGGAGTATATGGGACCTCAACCGAGCATAGAGTCCTTAGAAGAACAGATGGATCATGTACCAGAGCGAGTCTATGCATATGACCGGCGACTCCGCGCTTTACGGACACAGAATTACAAAATAATCAGAGGGTCTGACGGATTGTCCGAATTGTATGATATCAGAACCGATCCTAAAGAACAAACAGATATCTATGAGGAGAAGAAGGATATATACGAGGAATATGCGGTCACACTGGATAATTGGTTAGCGTCATTCGAGCAGAATCAAGAATCCGGAGATGTAGACATATCTGGAGGTACACAACAACGATTGGAAGATTTAGGATACCTTTGAGTTCTTGATCCTTTAATCACTATTAACCATACTCAAGAAAAAGGAAGAAAAGGTAGTTTGGAGTCCAATAACGATCGCAGTAAACGCAGCAAGTGACAGAGGGGTAAAAGGCAATTCAGTAAATCCGGAGAGGATCCATTCACTGATTAGATAGATGGCAGTGATTGCGCCAATGGCGAAAATACCGATTCCGACTGCTGCTCCCCGCTCCAGGCCGATGTTTTCAAGCGCCCATGTTGTTATTGGATCAGTCGGTTTCTGAATAGGATCGCTGGTAACTGTGGCGAACACACCGAGAGTGATCACCTGATACCCGACGATCGTTAATAGACTACCAGCAATCATGGAGTGAACACCGGGAGTGATACCTGAGATAGAAACTCCAATAGTTGTGATCCCCATTATCATAAGACCACACACACTCAAAACAAGCCCTGGTACAGAAAACAGATATCCCGGCGCGTTCACGAGCATGAACCGGACGTGGCGCCATCCGTCTTTGAAGCTCTCAAGATTCGCCTCACCCTCGCGTTCATGATACGTGATCGGAACCTCAACGATCTTCATGTCCTTCGCCCCGGCCTCCATGATCATCTCGCTCGCGAATTCCATACCATCTGTCTTCAGATTGAGCGCCTCCAACGAGTCGCGCCGAATGATTCGAAAGCCGCTGTGGGCGTCGCTAACGCCGGCGTCGTAGAAGACATTCAAGAATTTCGTGAGTAGTGGATTGCCGAGGTATTGGTGTAAGGGAGGCATGGCGCCAGGCTTGATCTCGCCGCCGAGCCGGCTTCCCATAACCAGATCAGCGTCCTCCTCCTCGAGTTTTTCGAACAAGCGTGGAATATCCTCGAAGTCGTAGGTCGTGTCGGCGTCCCCGATCACGATGTACTCCCCGCGGGTGCGCTCGAAGGCGTACCGGTACGCGTACCCGTAGCCCGGCTGGTCGGGCGTGACGACGATCGCCCCCATTTCCTCCGCAATCTCGGAAGTACGATCGGTCGAGCTGTCGCTGACGATGATCTCAGCTGGAAGACCTAATCGCTCAATCGAGGTCCGGATCCGATCAATACACTTGCTGATTCCTTCTTCTTCGTTGAGCGTCGGCATTACGATGCTCAACTGTGGGGTAATAGCACTGTTCGCCCCTACGAGGAGTTCATCGGCAGACGCCTGTTCGACGGGTAATTGATCAGGTACGGCTCGTTGTCTCGGTTGATTATTACTCGGCATTAATTGATTAGAATGGTGCTATATTTCAGAGGGATTCGTTCGGTAGTGATTCCGTTAGTAATCGAACTGATCTCTTTGCCCCCAATCTAGAATTTCTAATACCTCCCCCCATGCTCATCTCCTCCATAGACCTCCAGAGACGAACTAGCACGAAAGTATTTTCGTATAAACATGTATGTGATAGGTATGTAATTATGCAATTTCACTCGATTTACTAAGTTCCAAGACGATTTGTTTAACTTAGTTACGCAGTCCAAGACCGAGATAGAGACCGAGAAACACCGAAGTCATACTCAACCCACCCAACGTTACCGACTCAAAGCACATATGGACGAGAATGGCCGTTAACGTCCCTACTACGTACAGATCCCACGTTGAAGAGACGATCCAGAACGACCGAAGTGCTCCGTATCCGAGTGCGAGGAGATAGACGGTCCCAGCGATGACACCAGTATTTAGCAGAATGTGGATGTAGGAGTTGTGCGTGCCCGCGGGATTCGGCCAGTCACTGTACGGGTAGATCTCTGCAGCATTATCCTTGAACCCAATGCCGACATATGGGTCGTCCTGCAGACGGCGAATCGATGCTTCCCAAAGCAATACTCGGCCCGTCAGTCCGGATTCTAGCAGGGTTTGGAGCTGTCCCGTCCAGAGCATCGCCCCCGCGCCGAACGCTCCAAGGATCAAGAACCCGGCCAGAGCATACAAACTGTAACCAGCAACTAATACGAGCCCCCCCGCTCCAACACCGACGTATGAGGCATCACCGTCACTCAGTACGAGCCCAACGAATACAACGACGAGACAAAGAGCCCATACCGGCCTACGTTCCTCTAGGTAGACGTACAGCGTACTCAGAAACCCGACCATCATCATGAACCCATACGTGTTCCAGTAGTCGAACAGGGAGATGATTCGGTACCCCTCGTAACCAAGAACGGAATCACCCACGTAGGTGAATAGCTCCTGCTCGGTTCGGGTTTCCATCGCCAGCATCGCCACCCCAATGATCGTGAGAACGACGCTAAGCACGACGATAAGCTTCGTAAAGAGCATTCGGTCGTCCTCGATGAACTCGGGGAGAACGACAACGGTTGCGCCGACGGCGATCGGCGTGACGAGGACGTACAACAACAGAGGCTCGGTCCTCGTCACGAGGTAGTTTCCGGCAAGCAGGAGCCAGTACAGCCCGAACAGTCCGAGAAACACGCGATCCGTTCGGACGGGAACACCAACCAGAACGCCGTATCCGAGCGCCACTACCAACATCGACCCCGAAATCACGTACCCAGTCTGCGAGGGAAGAAACCAGACGGTAACACAGATGCTTCCCAGAACGCAAAGCAGGGCGATCATCGGGCGAACCCATTGTGGTCTATCTACCATTCGGGATAACCAGTTGTACGAACCATCTTATTCACTCGTTTCATTCGCACTACTCGCCTCAGCGTCCTCAACCGTGATCCAGAGATGGACGGTCCGGTACGCATTGTCCTCCATCGGGTTTTCCGGAACGTCATCGACGTACAGCAGGTACATCAAGCGCAGGTCCTCGCCGGTCGTTTCGGGCGTTACCTGATGTTCGTGGTGCCACGTCTCGTCGTGCTCGAGCTGTGTCCGGAAGGTATCGAGGCGCTCGCGGTTGCGGACGGTAACATTCGCGCCAGTCTCATTGGTAGCGTTGGCATTAGTCTCGTTGCCCTCGCTTGCAGTCCGTTCGACCTCCTGGAGTTGGACGATGACGGTGTAGTCGGTCGTCTCATGTTCCTGATTTTCGATCCCGACGATCAGGGGTTGGGACTCACCCGCGACGAACTCCGTCGGGTAGTCATCGGCGACGAGTTCGCCCTCGGCGTTCTCGGTCAGGAGGTAGAACTCCGAGAACGATTCACCCTCTTGGGGAACGGCAACGGCGTACGCGACACTGCTCATCGCGAGCAACAGCGCACAGACGAGAAGGACGTTCAGCACCATGTCAGTCCTCGTTTCGGGCTGGAAGAGCTCCGACCTCGTCGTCGCGAGCCAGTTCCGGTAGGGAACGGTAAATCGCTCCTCAGCGGGTAACGACCACCGACGGACGGCTGCGACGGTCGATGCGACGATCGTGAACCCGCCGACCGAAAGGAGGATCGGACCCAGTCGGATCCCCCAAGGGGTGAAGTTCAAAAGGAGGCCGATGAGCGGCACGATCGCGATGCTCAGTCCGAACGACAGCGCGGCTCGCTCGATTCCGTCGATCCCCGAATCATCGACCGACGACTCTTGAGGAGCATCACTCAGCGTGGACGCCTCGGGAAACAGCGCGGCGACGAGTGCGTAGCCGGGACAGAACAACACGAAGAGCAATCCGAAACCGATTCGAAGCGGCGTCTCACGAATACCAGGGACGGTCGCAACGAGGATCGTCAGGACGGTCAGCACGAGTATCGCAGCGAGGTCGAATGGAAGTCGCCGGACCGACTCGGGAAGCAGTAACCAGAACGTCCGTCCTCGACCCATTGCTATCAGTTATTGAACGAGATGATAAAAACAGATCGGTCTACCCGATATGAAAATTGTTTTACATTGTGTGATTCGGGCACCGGTGAATTGCGCAACGTTGCTCGGTGAGGTACCGTACGGTCTGTGCTGTCAGTGTTCTCACCGTCCATCCCACTACTGCTATCGTCATCGGATCGAACACTCTGCCTGGAATTGTATACAAGGCTTATCACAATCGGTGAAAAAGTGATCTAGATGACCAGCAAACACGGAATGAGCAGCTGATCGGTCACATCGTTCAGACGAACAAATACAACATTAGCTCCTTATGCATATCCATAACAAACGATGGTGGATGATCGACACCGAGCGATCCACTGCCACGATCCTCTTATGTCATCGCCGCCATCACACGATCCAGAGAAATCGGAACCCGACCGGGAAGAAGTCCTCTCGATCATTGCGGATGCCAGTCACAACGTTTGTAGCCAGACGAAAAAACGCGAGGTCGCGATCTCCGAGGACAAGCCTATGTTGATTAAGTGGTACCGAACGCTTGCTACCCTCAGCGGGCAGTATCGAAAGCTCCAGAAGGACACCGATATCGGCGAGATGAAGAGGACCTGGAGCTGTTACAGGAAGCCACCCCCTGGAAGACCAAGAGGGACACCGATGAGCAAACATCGTCTCAAGAACGAGATAAACGAGCTAAGCGACGACATTCTCCGTGATCTCAATCCCGAACAGCGGCTCTAGCTCCTGCTGGGGCATAGGCGAGCAGGACAAGCAGCGGATCACCCGCCTCGTCAAGACCAGACCTATCCCTGATACGACTACACGGCGACCAATCACGCGTTCACCGGCCGAGTGCAGCTGGCCCGACAGGTCGCTCAACTAGTCTATGAACGCCATACGAGATATTTTCACTACGAACTCACACAGCAACAGCAGCGCTATACCTGGATGGTCAATCGCGAACGGAATGAGGAGCCGTCGGACGAGGAGCTCGACCGGACGTGCGAGCGGGCCGATGAAATACGGGAGTCGTTCGCCGAACTCTACACTGACTACCATGCCTCTCAGCGGTGCGCAACCGAGATCCTCAACGTCGATCCCGAAACGTGGCTGGCGTTCCATCCCGAGGGACCTACCGTCTTCGAGGTCGTTGCCGACATGATCGACGATCAACGGGAGATCGAACTTGCGAATCGTATCTCAACGAATCAGTCGCCGATCTTCGAACGAGTAGTTGAACCGGTCGAAGCGCTTGTTCTGGCCGAAATAAACGATGTGGTTGGTCGCGCTCGCGACACCGGGAGTGGCTCCGAGGCCGAGAGCGAGTGCTCCACTACAGCTACCACAGGTTTTGAGGAACGATCGGCGTTTCACTCCTTGGCTGGGTGCGACAGCAGCGGCTATTTCTTGCTCTGGGTCCTTTCGATCAACCTTCATTGCGAGATCTTATAAACTCATCATTATTACCGATATAGATCGTTGCTGCGATTTGTCGTTAACTGTCCAACAACGATCTAAACACGACTGTTACTGTAGTCACCTTATATAAAGCGCTCTGAGAACATATACTTATGTATACTATCGATTCAAGCGACAATCATCAATTAGCCTCTCATTCGAGCCATTCATAGATCTCTCTGATTTGGTTTATTTATGACGGTGTGATCGCCTCGGACTCGAAAACAACTACCTCCATGGGACTACTCTGGATACATCTGTATAGGAGGGCAGATATTCGCCGCGAGTAAACATAGTTCGGATTCACCGAGGTGGAGCCGTCGCTGTTTCAGTCTGGAAAAGAAACGTCGATATGGCTGAAGACTGCGTCTCTTCCAGACGAGCCAAAATCAGAAACAGGCAGAAAGCCTAAATCCAAATCCTCGGTTTCGATCCGTGCAACTAGTCGTATCCATGCAATATGATTATCATCCGGTTGTAGGTCGTAATCAATGGCCCCAGTGAAATCGGTATCAATCTCTTCAGATTCAAGCACTCCACTGCCGATAACCTGCTGAAACATCGCGGTTGATACATCTTCGCTGGCGTTGCGGTTGCGTACGCGGAGAAAGAGTGCAACACGAGTATCTGCCAAGAGTGGGGATTCGAGAATTCCTGATAAGCTTCCAGCCGTGCTAAACTCGGCAGCCATTGGGCCATCTCCCCGTGGGACGAAATGGATACCAATGTCTGCTATGTAACGTACAACTCCAACCCCAGATGCTACCTCCACTAATGCTTCTGCCTGATTATCGATCGTGTTAGTGTTTGCGAAGCCATCAGCTAATGTCATTCCATCATCGACGTTTCTCAGACTTCGTCCAAAGTTCGCGTGTAGAAGTCGCCGATTCTCCCCGAGCGTGATCTCGTATCGGTGTTCGGCACGAGCTGATGTAGATAGGACACTGGGGAGCGCTACACTCCCGAGACCGATACCCGTTGCCCTCAAAAACTGCCGTCGGTTCGATACGCCACTCTCGTTTACATTTTTCGCTTGATCTTTTTGCATTGATGCAAGTGTTGTAACAACCCCCTACTACATATATTTTCGTGTATATCAAATATTATATTCAACAAGCGATACGAGATCGACAGCGACGACCCTTGAGACGGAATCAAGGACCTCGAACGCCTGTTCTCCCGGTTCGCGGTTGTCCTGATCGACCAATCGACGGCGATCACTGCGGCCGAGATCACCACTGGGCTGCAGGATCGGGGCGAGTCGTTACACGACCTCCACGACGTCTATATCGGTGCGATCGCTCGTACCGAACGGCTCGCCGTTCTCACCGCGAACGTCGATCACTTCGAACGAATCGGCGATGTCCAGGTCATCGACTGGAACGCGTTCTGAGAGAGAGCATCCGTAGACAGACGATAGTATTGCGGCAGAAGTTTGATGATAGAGAAATCTACGGTCTGCGCGCCAGCCTCGTAATATCGAAGACGCGACACACGCGTCAGCTCCCGTTAACCGGCGCTGATGACCAAGTACGTCCGTTGGATTCACGACTAACCGCTCGATCAAGCGCGGGGGTCGTTCCGAACGTCCGTAGACAGGTCTCAGACACGATCACAGGGAAGCAAATTCGCCGATAACTGTGAACCCGACCGGAAGGCGTTTCGACAACGGTGATGTAGATTACGACGAGCTTTTCGACGAACTGGTGACGAATGACTCGGTGTTCGCCGACAAGAGCGCGTTCGATCCGCTGGTCAAGCCCCACAAGATCGTTCCTCGACCCGACCCGACCAGGAGTGGGCACTGGCGACGATCCTCACGGGAGGAGGGCTATCTCCCGTCGGCGATCTTGGTGTACGGACCGCCAGGGACGGGCAGGATGCTTCACCACGAGACGACTCTACCAGGGGTTCGCCGCCCGTTACGCCGAGTTCGGCATCGAGTATGTCAATTTCAAGAAATGTCGAACGGTCTTCAGCGCGGCCAACGAGATTCTCTTCGCACTGGGTTCGAAAGAGAGTGCAGGGCCTGATTAGCGAGATGGATAACTATGAAAGATCGAGACGAGCACACAGATATAGTCGTTAATCCTGCTCCTTCCGCGTTGTAGAATCCTCGTCCGGAATATAATTACGTAAAAACGGTATTTCGACACCCATCTTTTCTTCAATGATATCTATTAGAGCTATATCTCCCGATTCAAACCCACCGATAAGGGCTACAGTCATTATAGAAAGAACACCAATGAGGACACCGGTCAGGACCATGCTCAAGACCGAGGTCGGCAGTATATATTTCATTAGAAATCCAGAAGGTATGAAGATGACAGGTAACGAAATAAATACACGTGTTGAGTGATAGCTGAATGGCGTGATGTCGAATTTATGCAACAAAAACAGGTAGACGACTACATTGAGAGCAATGAAGGATACAGCCGATGCTACTGCCGCGCCGATAAACCCATAGCGAGGAATCAGAATTAGATTCAAGCAAATATTGACAGAGAACGCAACGAGGTTGGAAATGAGAATGAAGTTCGTTGCTCCAAGAGCGGACAGCGTCTCCCGATTCCGTCCAACTGCCGCATTTGTGAAGAATCCAAGGGCTAATACAGAAAGTGCAGCACCACCGGCACCATATTCGCTTCCAAAGATGATTGAGATAATTTGACTAGGAAATACAAGAAGAATCACAAAGGCAGGAAAAGCAGCCATGAAAATCCACTTCGTCGTTATGGAGTATACGTCCTCAACGGAGCCATCGTCGTCTTTGTCTACACGTGATGCGACTGGAAGATACATATAACCGAACGCACTCAGAATAACCGTTAGTGAATTCGCAAGCGGATACGCTGCGTTGTAAATTCCGGTTTCAGCCGACGTTCGAAAGTAGCCCAGCATCAGCGTATCCGTTCGGGTTAGTAATATCGTCATAATAGTTGAGACGATCAGCGGAAATGAAAACATCGCCATTTCTCGTATATGTAGGTGAAACTCTCCCCTGAGAGAAAACAAACGATTCAGATAAAAATAAACGAGAAAGGCCATTGCAGCCAATGCGACTACGTATGCGACCCCAGTTCCGAACAAGGAGATTCCTGATAACAAGAAGAGTACGATCAGACCGATTCTGATAAGTGGATACCCAAGATCCTCGGTCAAGACCTTGTATCGGGTATTTTCCATCCCCCGGACTGCAGCGACGCCAATAGCGAACATGACGTAGAGAGGTATCGCGAGGACGAACATGTAGAACATCGGCTCTGCATCCGTCGTTTCGAAAAGCCGCGGGATGAGAACAGGTGATCCAAGTATGAGAATGCCAGCAATGGCCAGAGACATCATAAGTGAAATACAGACACCGGTGAGCCATGCTCCTCTGATATCACTAGAATCGGTAAATCGAGCCATAAACCGTGGAACACCCTGCTGGAGACCGGCAGCACCAATAGTTGAGCCCAGTGTGAATACTGCCAAGGCGATGCTAAACTCGCCATACGCGCTGGGTGAGAGCAGGCGTCCGACAGCAACCCGCTCGGCTAACGTCGCTATCGAGCTGATGATTGCCCCTGCGAAGACGAGCACCGCGCTCGATAACAATTTTGAAAGGTCGTCCGAAGATGCACCCATGAGATTTAGAGATAACCGAGGTCGCTCAGCCGCTCCGTAACTTCATCCTGGTCTTGTTCGTATGAGTCGTCTGATCCGACCGCTACATCTGGATAGGAATCGTGAGTGATCTGCGTTTTAGTTAACTGATTGGGAACCGTCCCAGTCATCCGATTCGGAATCGGCTCCCTGAGAAGGGAGAAAACGAGCGGTGCGACGTCGGTCAAGGCGAGGCCGTCACTTTTCCAATCCGTTTTCAGATCAGGTCCCGATGCAATGAAAACTCCCGTTGGCTTGTGATCAAAGGTGTCTGCAGAAAGCATCGTCTCACCTAAGAGCGTCTCTGATACCTGATGGTTCATTTCTTTCGTTCGGAATAAGATGTCACAGGCGTCTTCCGCATAGGGGCCTTCATACAGTTCTTCACGACGACAGACGAACTCAAAAACGGGTTCATCGTCAGTCGTGGTAAGTCCAGACAAGACGTCGATGATATCGTTACGGATAGTCTCGTACTGGCTCTGAGGTACAACCCCCTGAGGATCCCTCCCCTCGAGATTAATTCGTATACCTTGTTCAGATGGGCGGCGACAGTAGGCACGGGATGATCGCCAGTCAACACCTTGTTGTGCGGCGTCCTGAACGCTATCGGGAACGACGCGTTTCAACTGATCTCCCAGCCCGAACCGCTGCGCCAGTTGATAGACTCTTCCTGGAGTAATTCCCATAGACTGCATGACCCGTGCAAGTGGTTCAGCAGCACCGGTGGAACCGTCTGTTTCCGGGGTACCACTCTCATTTGTTTTGATACTATTTAGATCATTAACAGTGGGACTTGAAGACGGTTCGACGTATCCTTCCCGCCGGAGCAGTTCGTTGACATAAACCTGTTTGCCCGTTACAGGCCCGATACCATGATCCGAGCAGAGTATCACGTTTGGCTTTTCATCGCACGCATCGATCACCTTGCCGACGAACTCGTCAGCGGCTTCGTAAATGCGTCTGAAATCCGTAACTGATACGGAGTTGTGGAATACGGCGTCCGTCTTCTGTACCTGAATGAAGCCGAAGTCCCACTCTCTGGTTCGGAGAAGATGAGCGGCTGCAGTGCCCCGTTTTCTGATCAGGGATTCGTAGCCGTCGATCTTCTTCTCGGAGTCGTCGCTAGCTTCGAATTCCGAGTAGATATCATACGATTCGCCGAGTTCGTTGGAGAGTTCTTCGCGGATGTTCGAAGGATAGCCATCAGAATCGGCCGGAGCTAGATATCCCGGGATGAGAATACCATTTATCTCATCTGGTGGATGAGTAATAGGAACGTTAAGAACGATACTACGGCGGCCGAGTTCCGTGAGATAGTTCCAGATCGCGGGTGCCCTGACATTACTGCGTGTAATGACATCGGCTTCGTCAGGATAGGTGTTAGAGTAATCAAAGAAATCATACACACCATGGTAGCTCGGATCGACACCGGTGTACATGGACGGCCATGCACTACCGGTCCACGTTGGATGCGTAGATTGGAGAGGAGCCGCTACCCCGTCGTTCCTAACTTCTTCGATATTCGGAAGATCGAACTGGTTCAGGTACCGAAAATCCACCCCATCAAGACCGATAACAAGCGTTGGCATCTGGTCCATTTAGATACGATACAGCTGTCGTGAATCGATTTATTTCTTTCTGAATTAGCTCATTGTTCGATTCGTTTAATATGTGCTTTTCCTAAATAGAAAAAACTAAGTCACGTAGCGATTATAATTTCCCTAAATGCAGGATGTTCTCTGGATCACACTTGAAAGCGTTCGCCAAGATCGAACGTCAATGGGCGGCCATGATCGCGACACAACGCCAAACATAGCTGACCTCGCCGCTAAGGGGGCGTCATTTGATCGGTGTTATTCACACGATATTTGGACTCGTGCCTCAAGTGCATCAATTCTAACAGGTCACGCCTCAAGTGCCCATCGTACCTGGTCGAACGACGCATCCTTACCGGAGGCGATCACCACTATTCCAGAGACGTTTCAGAAAGCAGGCTATCGAACGGCCTGTGTCTCACCGAACCCACAGCTGAGCGTGGAAACAGGACTTGCTCGTGGATTTGATGATTTCCACTACTTAGCGCGTGAGACACTTCTGAACGAGGTATCTCTTGCTGATTTGTCACGATGGGGCATTAACTATCGTCAACATACAGGCGGATTGACCGCTGATGGAGCGAAGCACTGTCTAGGCTATCTCGAGAATCAAATCGCAAAGGGTCACATCAAGGATGCCGCACGTAATGACGAATCACTATTCCTGTACGTCCATCACGGCGATACCCATCATGCCTACTCGCCACCTGTAGCGTGGCGAGAAACATATATTGACGAGATTGAATTTTCAACCAAAGATGCACTCAGAATGGCGCTATCAATGTCTTCCAATATTCATGAAGATATTGCGGCTGGTCTTCCCTATTCAGAGGATGAGTGGGACGCGCTACTCGCCATGTATGACGCTACACTCGCCTATGTCGATCAGTTAGTTGGAGATCTGGTCGAGTACGCACAGAGCCAGCTTCAAGATCCTATCATCATAATCACATCTGACCATGGCGAAGCTTTTGGTGAGGATGGCCTCTTGGCACATATGCTCGCTGGAAACTCAGCTATCGCAAACATTCCAATGGTTATCAACGGAATCAAAGATCTACGTGGGGACGGTTTGATCCAGCACGCCGACGCAATGGCAATGCTCTGTGCCGATCTCGAAATTGATGCTACAATTCCGATAGGATCCGACATCCGAGAGGACGAGCGCACGTTTGCGGTCACGCAACACGGACCTGAGCGAGCAGAAAAGAAGCTAGAAGCATTGCTGAGTCACAATTCTGCGTTTGACGTCAATCGTTATCCTCAAGGCATCGTAACGGATCTCTGGACCGAGGACTGGCGTTATCAGCAGAGTGGGGGGCAAGCTAAACTGTTCAACCTACCCGACGAAAATATCGTTGATGACCAGCCAGAAGCAGCCGAATCACTGAAGTCACTGGTTAGATCATGGATGGAGGAGAACGGTCAACCCGTCGGTTCAACCGGTGCCGCCGAATTTGGTGCCGAGCAAGAGCAGCGACTTCGAGATCTTGGTTACTTATAGATCACACCACTATCCCCTCCCTTCATCAGATGGATCTGGGTTCTCTGCTCTCACAATATATAACTCTGCACCGCCAGAGTCCCTAACGCGATCAATATGAGGGGATCTATTGAGATACTCAAAGTCGTCTTCGGTCCATCTCAACTCCTTGTGTAAGGATATCTCCCGAGCATAATCGGAATCAGCAACAAGGAGATACCGGTTCCCATCGTAAGCAGTGTGTAATTCCTGGTCATTGAAGTTATCTGGTACTGTTGGTGTACCCTCAATCGATCGATCGTACTGGATAGGTTCACGGTCTGCCTGACCATATTCGGCATCAACGACGCGTTCAACTGGTGTTCTGACTTGAATAAATGGATAAGAGCGATCACTATACTCAAACGCACTCGTGTA
Source organism: Halalkalicoccus sp. CG83 (assembly GCF_037081715.1). Lineage (NCBI taxonomy): Archaea > Methanobacteriati > Methanobacteriota > Halobacteria > Halobacteriales > Halalkalicoccaceae > Halalkalicoccus > Halalkalicoccus ordinarius. Next base: position 744,518 of record NZ_JAZDDH010000001.1, on the reverse strand, counting down.
TCCGGCATACTGAGACTCTGTAACGTGTCCACCAGCTTGCTGAATATACGGTGAAGGGTAAGCTACTGGTAGAGAAAGTAATAAAATGGTACAAAATAACGCCGCGAGACTAACTCGAACGAGACGCTCTCGACTAAGCGAAATCTCGGATAACAGGTAGATGGCACCTACCGCACCGATGAGCGTGGCAACGAGAGCAACAAAACCCATATAACGCGTATACTGATTCACCCGGCCCGCTATGGCAAAGACAGCGATCATCAGAGTGAGTGGAACCATACTTAGTGCAACGCCAATCGTCAGGATATCCCGCCGTTGATAGGCATATACCACCCCGATAAGAACAAGTCCCCCAAAGAGAAGATACCGGCCACCAATTCGCAACCCGATCTCAGTAAGTGATCGTCCGACTTCTTCAAGGGATGCTCCGCGGACCTGCGTCTGGTCAGCCCCGACGCCAAGAATCAGACGGGCCATCAGCCCCCGAAACGCATTAGTAAACTGGTCAGACGAAAAGACCCACATTGAGAACGCAATCCCCAACGCTAATGTGAACTGGGTTGTGTGTAGTTGTAGGCTAGTCTGGTATCGGTTGGACGTGATCCAAGAGACAAGTCCTATTGAGAGTACAATGATGAGTAGGTTGAGTGCTTGCTGAGGGTGGTATAGTAGTATTGCACCGGTAACTAAGGGTGTGATAATCTTATAAGCGTTTCGACTGATTGACATTTGTAGATAACACCAAATTCCAAAAGGTAGAAGGAACATTGTTACTGTTGTGGTATGTGGTCTAATCCAGCCACTGACGGGCTGTAAGGGGAGTAAAAGAGCAGCAGATGCAACACCAACTGCAAATGACCCTTCTTGCGGTATTAACTCACGCACAAGTATACCTGAAAATAATAACCAAAGTACTACTGGGAAAGCCATTATAGAGAGAAGAATCGTTCGTTCGCTTAGGCCGGAAACGCTCGATAGGACGGCAGTTAGAATATGCAGATATGGATAGAGGAGGCCAGTTGGCTCTATTGAACCGTCGGAGATTTGACGTGCCCATCCTAAGTGGGTAAGTGGATCTGCGTTTCCATGGAAAAAGTAACCTCTGAGAAGAGGAATAGAAACGAACAACACGATACCAGAGAGTAATGCGATAATCGAAACTATCCGAATAGTGTGATTGGCAGAGATGATCGCTCCGATAATACCAGATATCAGAAGTGCACCGATCAGTAGCCACGTAATCATCGGTGTTGCAGAATAAATTGAGAGTTCGTAGCTAGTTGCGATACTTCTCTGTGTTGAGATAATAATCCCAGTGACAAAAAGGCATATAACTACTATGTATGCTTTCAAAACACGCATTATTCCTGTGTTCTCCTTGGAGTATAAAGTTAATTTGGTTTTGAAAGCGATTTACACAGACTCTATGAGTTCCTATTAGAAATGTATTTTAGATCAGTTTAATGATTAGCATGTTACAACGAAGATCACGACGATATTAGACGTAACCGAGATCCTTCAGTCGCTCGTTGACGGTGTCTGTATCAACCTCGTCGCTTTCGGTCGGTCGTGATCCGGAAGTTATTCTCCTCCGACCTTCCGACTCGACGACGAACCACGGGACGGTAACCAAATGGTCGTCATACACCCCTGCTGGGTGGCCCCATTCTCGGATTGGAAACGGTGAACAGCGTTCTCCAAGCATGTTACCGTGATCCGAAGTGACGACGATCTTACCATCGATTTGAGCGCACAAATCAGAGACGGAATCAAGCGCGAGATCGAGGTTATGTCGGTATGGCGGCCAAACGTCGTCAGCCTCCATATCGATCCGACCCCTTATACGCTGCTCCCAGATATCGAATTCCGAAGTGTCTTCACCAAATCCTCGAGTGCCTTCGTCGACAGAGGAGCCAATGAACGGGTAGTGAGGCTGCATGTAGTGGACGATATGGCGTTTGTTTGGGTAACGCTCGTGCGCTTCAAGACCTGCAGCAGTCATGTCCTCAGGTCGTACGGTTCCCTCTTCATCGTCCCATCGATCGGTATTCCAGACGTTCTTGACTGTGTGGAACTCAACGTCTATTTCGTCACGATATCGCTCCAGCTGCGGGGACGCAGTCGTGTAGACCGTATCGCGAATCGTTCGATCCTTGAAATTTCCTCGGAGGAATTCCGAAGTATGTGAAGAGCGAGACGTCCGTGTCTCTAACTGACCAGAAAGTGTGTTCTGATCTTTAAACATGTCGTATCGGCATGCGTCGAGAATAATCAGGGTATCCCAATCTTCTTCAATCACATCGGCTCCTGCTCGATTGTAGCCAGGTCCGTACCGCTGCGAATAATAAATCCTGTTTGCCTCGCGAATGAAGATGTTCGGACTCTCAATACCCCATCGCAGGCCGCGTTTGATTTGATCCATTGAGTACATACGAATCTAGTTATGTATTGACTTCTGATGGCGTTCGTTTGGTTATTGATTCGACGTCGCTTGAAAGCGAATCTACATACACGTTACATACGTGGTGAGCGATGGATTCCCATGTGAATCGACTCGCGTATTCAAGGATTTGCGCTTCGTTCCAATTACGTTGCAGCGCTTTTTCTAGTTGTTTCTTTAACTCGCCAGTTTCTCCGGGTGAACATAGTAGACCATAATCCTCGGATACGATCACCTCGTCTACACCACCGACGTTCGTCCCCACGTACGGTTTTCCACACCCGAGAGCCTCAAACAGTACGGTTGGATTCCCTTCTGAATTACTCGATAACGCGAAGATATCACATGCGTTCATCCAGAGGTGAAGACGGTCTTCAGGAATGAATCCGAGTAATTCCAAGCCGTTATCTGTGTCCATTTCCTGCATTTTCGACTCTAATCGTTCTTTTTCGCTACCCCGACCACCAATGGCACAAAGTATATTTTCATCGGAATCTATCTCAGATACCGCTTCGATCAGCATATCGAAGTTTTTCCGTGGAAGTAAAGCGCCTAACGAAAAAATCACCTTTGTGTCCATACTAATACCAAGCTGTTCTCGTGCAGTTTGCGTATCCAGTAGCGGGTAGCGTTCTCTTGAGTATCCATTTGGAATGTGATACACGGAATCATTGAGTTTAGAGAGAGGTCTGCAGTCCTTCTTATTGACTCGGATAAGAGCGTCTGCCCGTCTCAATCCTCCATGGATCAGTGAGTTATCCGATTCAAGATAAGAAGTTAGACGAGATTCGTTCTCGTGAATGGTCGTTACACAGGGAATGCCGAGATCTTCAGAGAGTCTACTACCAGCATAACCGGCAGTCCACGCGAAATGTGTATGGATAAGATCGAAGTCTACTGAATTAGCATCCACCTGCCGCTTTACTGCTCGGTAGTGTTGTCGACCGAGATGGCGGTACCAGAAGTCAAGGGGTAGATACGTGAGCGGAGTCGTGTGAACATAGACGTTTTCAGGACTTTCTTCTGCGATTCGGTCGTGCGTTCCGTTCTTTTTTAGTGTTTCACTGTCAATAAATCTGCTTAAATCCGTGAATCGATTGTATCGAGCATAGACATGGATCTCGTTGACGAATTTAGCGATCCGGTCAATCTGCTCCTTCGTGAAGTGGTTGTACCGATGAGAGATGACGAGAACGTTCTTGTCCTGGAGGGTTTGATGCAAAACATCCTCCTTGTAGTCAGGTGGTGCGTAGGAGTCTAAGTCTTCACCGACCATTTTCAGCCACCTCCATAGTATGTGTAAGAATATACTCAGTCGTGTCTATTTTTTCGCTGAGCAACTTTTCCCGTCGTTTTTTCCAAAGAGCCGAATTGTCCTTCTGTAGGATCTCTAGTGATTTCTCTAGACCGCGAGCGTGTCTGTTTGTGTCGGCAAAATTAAAAACTAGTCCATATCGACCATCTAATTCGTCAGTGTATCCACGCTGAGTCGTTGAAACGAACACTGCGGGGGTGCCTAAAACCGCACTCTCAGCCGCCATAGTCGCACTTTCCCCGATAAGAAGGTCCGCAAAATGGAGGAGATGATGCATCTCTTCAATACCAACGTTTGATTTATACTCATCTAATTTGTCAGGCAATCGTAGTTCAGATGTGATGACGACCTGAGCGCCCGTACTTTCAAGCCGTGAAATGATGTCTTCAATATCATCAAAGCCGGTCTCGCCGACGTCATGGACTGCTTCCCAGGAGACAAGTCGCAAGACCACTATCTGATCGTCTTCCTCCAGATCAAATTCGTCAAGAACGCTCGGATCCGGTTCAAACCAATTCGGATGGAGATACGCCAATTCGTGATAACCAGGATATGAACGTTGACGCGGACCGAGATCACGCTGAAAACAATCGGGTGTGTGAATCTGGTGTGAGAACGGATATGTTAGCTTCTTCACGACCCAGGGTTTGGGTTCCGTATCTTCGAATACGAGATGTGGAATATCGAGAAGTGAGGCAACATGCGCAGCAGCGGGATTGAATCGACTGAGAACGATGTCTGGATCGACGTTCCGATAATACTGAAGAGATGCGATTTCCCGCTGGGGCCATTCAAGTAGTAGTGGAAGCTGTCCACTACGACGCCGGGATAAAACCGTGTGATCTATCCCGTAAATGGAAAGCAGGTCCGTAGTGATATCCTTCTCTCGAGAGCAGACAGCCACGTCATGGCCGTCGTCTTCTAACTCCTTTATTGCGTTCCGAAACAGATGCACGTGAGCGGGGTGGGTTACGTCAACAAGTACTCTCATTTGTAACCTAGATCCGCCAACCGATCATGAATCTCTTCTTCATTGACGGAGTCTATTTGAGACTCCGGATCATCGTGAGTGATTTTCTTTCTGGACGAACAATCAATAGATAACCATGGGACGGTGACGAGTTCTTTGGCATGAATCCCGGTAGGATGGCCATACATTTCAAGATTGAATGGGGTCGCCGTTTCACCGATCAGATTCCCATGATCAGATGTGATGACGGTTTTACCTTGAAGTGTCTCTAGACCAGGCTGAATTGCATCAAGCACGATTTCAAGGTTCTCAACGTAGGCATCCCACACGATAGATTTAGGAACCTCACCCGATTGTACCATATCCCATATCGTTTTATGATCGCGATCGGCCGTTTCGTTATTGGCTAGCCTCTTAGACAGCTCGAACCCGGCATGTCCTTCGAGTTCGTTCTGACCAATATCGCCAATGAACGGATAATGTGGTTGCATGTAATGAACGATAAGACGTTTATTAGGGTATTGCTTCTGGGCATCAATAGCAGCCTGTGTTACAGGTTCTGGCCGAACGGTCCCTAGATCGTCGTCCCACTCTGATTCCCAGACGTTAACAGTTTCATAGAACACATCGGAATCAAGGCGAAGGGTTACCTGTGGGTTGGAGGTCACATAAACGGTATCGTGATATTGCTTTCCTTTGAACGTTCTCTGTAGGAATTCAGGTGTAGAGGATCCTACGGAAATCATCTTTTTCAGATCACCGTCAATCCAGTTGTACTCATTAAACATATCGAACCGGCACGCATCTAATATCAACAAATTATCCCAATCTTCAGACATATAATCAGTACCATTGGGACCGAAGGCAGAGTAATAGGGCTTGAGAGTCCCGGAGAGAGCAGTGCGTTTTGCGAATGGGACTGCTTCATCCCGCCACCAATCTTGGTTGTTCCAGTTATCCTTTGCAACGGACAATGCGAGTTTGTAATCAATGGCCATATCTAACTACCTGTCATTCTCGTACTTGGACTTCTCGACTCTCGTTGGCCTGCATGTCGAACAGCATCGCGAACATTAGGAACATGCTACCCATCGTGAAGATCATCAGACTGAGCGAGGACCGAACGAAGAACGACTCGGTCCCAAAGAGGCCTACGTACACAGACCATCCTCCACCTACCATACCGAGCGTAACCATCGCGGCTCCGAAGTAGTAGAACAGCGCAAGCGGATGGAAGTCCAGTACGAGATATCGCGTCTTCAGCCGCCAGAGGAAGTTCTTCAGGAGCATTCCCGATACCTTCCGGATGTACTCCGGATATTTGATGCTACTCTCTTCCTCGCCGTAGATCGCGGGCAACGCAACGTCGGCTACACGCATCCCCTTTGCGTTGAGCTTCACGAGGAGATCGTTGCAGTAGCCGTAGTACTCGTACATGTCCTCGATCTCGGCGTTATCGAGTGCCCGATGGGAGATAGCGGTATACCCGTTCTGTGGGTCCATCGTCTTCCAGTAGCCGCTCGCGATCTTCGTCAGGAAGGTGAGAATCGAATTGCCGAAGAAACGCCATTTGGGCATGTTGCTCCGATAGTCGGCGTACAGTAACCGGTTACCCTTCGCGTAGTCGGCCTTCCCCTCGACGATCGGATCGAGGAGGGTCGTCATCTGCGAGAGATCCATCTGGCCGTCGCCATCGACGGTGACCGAGATGTCCACTTTATCCTGGAGTGCAGCGAGATATCCCGTCTTGATCGCCCCGCCTGCGCCGCGGTTCTCGCGGTGCTGGATCGGAACGACCCGGCCGGAGAGGCCGTGGACCACCGCTCGTTGCTCAAGCAGCGACTTTGTACCGCCGTCAGTCACGGCGGTCTCGAATTCCCCGCTAGGAGCTTGCGTCTTTACCCGCTCTTCTTCGGCACTTCGAACGGTAGCTTGTATCTCCTCCCACGTTCCGTCCGTCGAGCAGTCATCGATGACGTAGATCCGGTCGACGAACTCCGGCATATCCCGGATGACGTTCCCAATGAATCCTTCCTCGTTGTATGCCGGAACGATGACGCTGATCGTATGTTCACGGTACATTGATTGTCCCCTCCAACGATGTCGTCCAGTTCCGAGCGGCCGGCTTTCCAGCAGAGATCTCAGTACGAGATCTCGAATCATTATTATTCACTAACATCACTAGCTCCAATTCTATTCTGATAACTACATTGAATCTACTTATATTTGTATATTCCTCATCATTTCTTGTCCCATCATATTGACAATCGTCTTGGTTGAAATATGGCACGGGGAAACAAAGTTAGTGAAGATACACAAAGTGAGAGGGACAACCGTTCCGAGGACATGCAGTTATTCGACGTCGATCCAAAGGTGCAGGTCGCGATACGCGTTCTCTCGGGTCGGCTCCGCAGGTACCTCCCCTTCGTAGAGCAGGAAGTTCAGTCGGAGGTTCTCACCTGCCATCGTCGGCGTGATCTGATACTCCTCTTGCCACGTCTCGTCGTGCTCAAGCGTCGTACTGCTTTGATCGAGTTCCTCCCGTTCGACCACTTCCGTCTCATTGCCCTCGCCTTCGGTTCGCTCAAGCTGAACCACCACGGTATACTCAAGGGTCTCGTACTCGTTGTTCTCGATGCCCAGAATCACTGACTCGGACTCACCCTGGGTGAACTCCTCGGGATAGCCTGATGCGACGAGTGCACCGTTCTCGTCCTCGGTGAGCAGGTAGAACTCGGAGAACTGCTCGCCCTGTTGGGGAGCCGCCACTGCGAACCCGACGCTTCCGAGCGCGAGGACGATCGCTAGCGCGAGCGCGACGTTGAGCGCCGCATCGACTCGATCGTCGGGGTCGAACACCTCCGTGCGTCCCGCAGTGATCCACGCAGAGTACGGCACGGAAAAGCGTTCCTCAGGCGGCAGCTCCCACCGTCGAAACGCCGCAATAACGGCGCATCCAATCGTAAATCCACCGACGCTTAGGATGATCGGTGTAAGGCGGATACCCCAAGGCGTGAAGTTCAGTAGCAGACCGATCAGCGGAACGATCGCGATGCTCAGTCCGAACGCGAGCGCGACGCGTTCGATCCCATCAATTCCGCGATCCTCGTCCGCCGTCTCTTCATCTCCGGTAATCGTACCCCCCTGTTCAGGAAACAACGCGGAGACGAAGGCGTACCCCGGCACGAAGAGCACGAACGGCAGTCCGAACAGGATCCGAAGCGGCGTCTCCCGAACGAGCGGAAGGGAGACGACCAGACCCGTAAGGAGAGTGAGAACGATTACGGCCGTGAGGTCAGCCGGAAACCGACGGACGGGCTTCGGTAATAACAGCCACCAGTCGCGATCAGACGCCATAATCTACGGTTCTATTCGGGAGGTAAAAAGCCGGTCGACTGACGCGCGTCGTCTTCCGATCGAGCCTGACGTACCCGTTTCCAGACACGAACAAAGGCCTGTACTTGGCTGCAGGCCTCAGTTGGTTTCCTCCGTCTCACTCGAGGACTCGATACCGTCGTCTCGAACCGAAAAGACGCGGCTAAGAGTTCGTTCCACCACAGGAGGTCGGGACGAGTGTTCCGAAGCAGTGGACCGTACTCGCCCGTGCTCCCTCTTCGGATCGGGCAGAAGCATGAGGCCGGTGACCAGACCGAGCACGACTGAGGAGGTACTCAAGCCACCGAGAATGAGCGACTCAAAGAACATGTACGTGAAGACGCCGGCCGCGGTGCCGACGACGAATCCCGTCCACTGCGTCCACCGGTTTCTGATCCCGCAGCCGGCCGCGTAGATCAGCGCTCCGAGATAGAGCATTCCGGCGATCACGCCCGTATGAAGTAGTACCTCGATGTACGAATTGTGAGGGCCAGTGTACCCCCCGATCTCCGGACCGGCATCAACGAATCCGATCCCCCACAGCGGATCGAGCGCGAGTCGCTCAAGCGAAAGCACCCATCGATCCACACGAGACATGAGGGTGGTCTGCATCACCTCGGAGAAGTGTCCGACCCGGATCATCGCATAGATCGCGGCGACCGAAGCCCCCACGCCGACGAACGACAGTATCCGGTTGCGACCGGACAGGACGAGAACCGAACCGAGTCCGAATCCGAAGATCGCGGCGTCACCTTCGCTCATGAACAACCCGAGGAGACACAATCCGAGGGCGGCGATCCAGATGAGTCCTCCGCGAACCAGAACCGTATACAGCGCAGCGAGACTTCCGATCATCATGAAGAAGCCGTACGTATTGGGATTAGCGAACACGGAAGGTGTACGGATAGCGTAGAGACCCATCACCTCCTCCCCGACCCAGCTGTACTCTATACCACTCGTGTGGAACTGCCAAAGCATCAGCACGCCGATTCCCATTACGAGAACGGCAAGTAGCGTGAGTCCCATCGCGAAAGACTGGGGACGGTCCGCAACGAATCGGGGGAGGACGACTACGGTCGCAAACACGGTAATCGGGGTTACGAAGATGTATTGCAGCAGGCTCGGATTTGGCAAGTAGAGGTAGTGGACCAGAAGACCGACCCAATACCCACCGAAGAGGACGAGAAACGCGGAATCGATCCTGATTCGGATATCGGCGAACAGCACACCGTATCCGATGACGAGACAGAGCACCGCCCCCGAAACGAGATATCCATGAAAATCCGAAAGAAGCCAGGTCGTCGGAGCGATGCTCGCGGCGATCGCGAGTACGGCAAGCAAGGGATAGTGGAGGGGGACGGCGTCCTCGTTCGAGGACGATCGACCCCAGAGGTACTCCCTAGATCGCGAACCACTCATGTTTCCTCATTTCGCTATACGGCATATCATTGTTTGCAATACCGTCCCTACTTCATCTATAATTCAAGTGAGCGTTAGTGCTTCCCGTGGTCTCCGACGAATACGAACCACTCAACCGTCGAGAGGAGTGGAGTTTCTACGCATAGAACCTATCGACGAAAAATCTCGACTACGATTGAGCCTTCGCTGCTAGCTCTATTTAAGGGAGTTCTAGAATGATCGTCCTTTGACCTTCGAATTTATGTAAAATATGAAATGACACTGAACAAAGCCATTTATGCCGATATGGCGAATAAGCATGTCTAATGAAAGCGATCGTACTCGCGGGAGGGTATGCAACGAGACTCTGGCCGATTACGAGACATCGTCCGAAGATGTTTCTCCCGATGGGGGAGACGACCGTCATCGATCGAATTTTCGCCGAGCTCGAGGACGACGAGCGGATCACGGAGGTCTTCGTGAGCACAAACGAAACGTTCGAGGAGGAGTTCGCCGCGTATCTCGAGGAGAGCGAGTTCGAGAAGCCGACGCTGTCGATCGAGGGGACGACGAGAGAGGCGGAAAAGCTCGGCGTCATCGGCGCGCTGGCGGAACTCGTCGAACGGGAGGAACTCGACGAGGACACGCTGGTCATCGCCGGGGACAACGTCATCAGCTTCGATCTGAGCGAGTTCATTGACTTCTTCGAACGGAAGGGTGATCCGACGCTCGCCGCCTACGACGTCGAAAACCGCGAGCAGGCCAAATCCTACGGGCTAGTGGATCTCGACGGCGATCAGGTGACGGCGTTCCAGGAGAAACCCGACGATCCGAAGAGCACGCTCGTCTCGATCGCCTGCTATGCGCTCACCGCCGAAACGCTGCCTCGGCTGGACGAGTATCTCGAGGGAGGTAACAACCCCGATGAGCCGGGATGGTTCATTCAGTGGCTCCACGAGGACCAGCCAGTATATGCCTACACATTCGACGAGGCGTGGTTCGACATCGGCACCCCCGAGAGCTACCTCGAGGCTCTCGAGTGGCACATGGACGGGGAGAGCTACGTCGCGGACGGAGCCGTGTTAGAGGACACAGAACTCGGAGCGAACGCTCACGTCCTCGCCGACGCCGAACTCCACAACACGACGATCGAACACTCCGTCGTCTTCGACAACGCCACGATCAAGGACAGCGAGATCGACCACTCGCTCATCGACCGGGAGGCGCAGGTACGATCGGCACGACTCGACGGCGCGCTCGTCGGCGAGCACACACGACTGTACACCGAGTAAGCGCCGACGGCGTCAATCTGCCGTCCGTTCCGAGCGCGATCGAGACCCCTCGATCAGCTGTTCGGCCGCCGAGATGACCGTCGTGGCGGCGTTCTGGTGGATCGCGCCCGGCGCGAAGGCCGCGCGTTCGAACTGTTCGGTGATCGAGAGCAGCGTGTTCCGTTCCGCATCGTCGAGTCGGGACTCCGTCTCGTTGTAGAACTCCCAGTGGGTCCAGCCCGGAACGTCTTCGGTCTCGAAGTGGTTCCGAACGGCGACGTAGGCCAGTCCAATCGCCCGGTTGGGGTCGCCCTCGCCGAGACGCTCGCGAGCCAACTCGAGGAGGACCCCCGGCGGAACGCGTCCGGAACGCGAGTCGGCGCCGTCGGCGTCCTCGACCGTCTCCCGAGCGACGGCGGGGGTCGGCCCGCTGGGGCGCTCGCGCCGTCGCTGATACGCCCAGAGAACGAGTAGCACGCCGAGCCCGCTTACGAGCAGTCCCGGCCACCAGACCCAGTCGAGGAGCGTCCGCGCGATCGAGAGGCCCGAGACGGTGTCGGTTGCCTCGGCATCGGCGACGTTCGTTCCGGCGCCGTCGTACACCGCCGTGACCTCGGCGGTACCGTCGGCCCTCGGCGGCGCGTCGACCGTCGCCTCGTACTCGCCAGTCTCGTCGGTCTCGACCGTTCCCACGGTCGTTCCGTCGACAAGGATCCGGACGGGCTGGTTCGCGACCGGCCGGTCGTCGGCCGTCGCGAGCCGGCCGGACGCCGTGATCGTCTCGCCATCGTCCGCCCCCGTCGCCGTCAACGAGAGCTGGCTCTCGGTCTCCTCGATCGTGACCGAGCCAGTGGTCTCGGCCGCGGTAAGCGCCTGCCCGTCGAGCGGGAGGGACGCGCGGACAGTGACGTCGCCGGCGGCCACCGCGGCGGGGATGGTCCCGGAGAACTCGAAGGTACCGTCGGCCCCGGTGGTGGTCTGTCCGATCCGCTCGCCGTCGGCCGTGATCACCACGGGAACGCCGGGCGCGCCGATCCCGTTGACGCCGACCGTCCCGGCGACGGCCAGTTCGTCGCCGAATGCCGCCGGCTGCGACGGCGGCTCGATCGTCATCTCCGGCTGTGACTGCTCGACGGACACTGGGACGGTCGTGCTAGCACTCGCGTACGCGGAGCTCGGCGCCGGTCGATACTCGATCTCCAGGGACGTCGTATTGAGCGGAAGTGCCGTCGGCCGGTAGGCGAAGGCGAACTCCCCGTTGGCGTCGGTGGTCGTCGTGACCGTCTGTTCGCCGATCTCGAACGCGACCTCCTGGTTCGCGATCGGCTCGCCCTCGGCGGTCACGAGTCGTCCCTCGGCTTCCAGCGGCTCGGTGAACGAGATCGCCTCGTTCGCGGCAGTGACGGTCAGCTCCGTCGCGACGAACTCGACCGTCTCGACCTCCGCCTGCTGGGAACGCACGTCCTCTTGCGTCTCGTCGACCGCTCCGCGTTCCTCGGAGAAGTCCCCGCTGGTCGTCTCATTGAGGTTCTCGTAGTTCTGCTCGAGTTCCGCTCCAGTCTCGTTGATCTCCTCGGACTGGCGCTCGAGATCACGTGCGAGCTCGCGGGCCCGCTCGTCGTCGCCGGCCTCCTTCGCCTGCTGGTACTCCTCGTACGTCTCCTGGTACTCCTCGTTCGCGTCGATGAACTCGCGTTGGTTCTCGCCGGCCTCCTCGAACTCACGGGCAGCCTGTTGATCGGACTCGCTGTCGGTCTCGCCTGCGACCTCGACGTACCGGCTGAGCTGTTCGTTATAATCGTCGCCGACCGCCTCGCGCGCCTGGTCGTACTCGCCCTGGCTGACCTCGACGGAGCTCTGCTGTAACGACGAGGAGAGCTGCGCGGAGAGATGATCACTCACGCCCGACAGGTCTCCCTCCTCCTCAGCCTCGTCGGGGTGTTCGTGCCGCGGGCCGTCGCTGTCGCCGGTGGCGTTGTCCTCGCTCGGCGAGGACTGCTGGAACGCGGGATCGGCGGTCGAGCCGGCCGCGGCTGCCAGTCCAGGACCCGCGAGCGACGCCAGACAGAGGAGCACGACGACGGCGGCGACGCCGCCACGTTGGCCAGCCGGAGACACGTTGGATTAGCCGTACTCGGCCGGGCATTAAAATACTGTTCGACTGACGTCGCCCCATCTCTCATCGGACGATCAGTAGCTTCAATTACCCGGCCTGTCAGTACCGAATTAATGGACGGCACGCGCCGCTACTGGACCGGAATGGGACTGGCGGGAGTCCTGGCTGCGGGTGCCGTGCTGACCGTGCGGCCGCTGTTGCTCGTCGGTTCGGCGATGATCGGCGCGTCGCTGCTCGTCCACCAGTACGCCTTCATCCGAACGCTCGCGCGGACCGTCGACTACCTCGAGGTCGAGGAGGCCACCAGCCACGAGTCGATCATCGCCGACGAGACCACGGTGAACACCCTTCGCGTCACCGACCCGATGGGCTCGCCGCTGGAGTTGACTGTCGAGTCCCGACCCCCGATCGCCGCACGAGCCAGCGGCGATCGGTCGGTTCGGCTCGGCGCCGCCCAACGGGAGGCCCGGACCGCCTTCGAGGTGACCTGGCCGGTTGCGGGCTCGTTCCGGTTCGACCCGCCGCGCTTAGAGGTGGCCGACCAGCACAGACTCTTTCGCGCGCGCGTGCCGATCGAACCGGACGCCGCACCGTCGATCACGGTCGAGCCCCGTCGCCCACAGGAGATGCACGTCGGCAGCGGCGGCGAGCGCCTCATCGCCGCGTACGGCGAGCACGAAACCGACATCGTCGGTTCGGGAATCGAGCCCGACGTCCTCCGCGAGTACACCAGCGCGGACGCGGCGAACCGCATCGACTGGAAGACGACGGCCCGCATGCGAGAGCCGTTCGTCCGGGAGTACGAGACCGAAACGGACCACGCGACGGCCCTCGTGATCGATACGCGTGACGCAATGTCACAGGGACCCCCCGGCGAGACGAAACTCGACTACGCCCGCCAGCTCGCCCTGGCTCTCACAGAGAACGCTCACGCGTTCAACGACCCGCTCGGGCTCTACGTCGTGACCGAGGACGGCGTGGCCGACCAGGTGCGCCCGGCCTCTCACCGCCAGCAGTACGTCTCCATCCGGGAACGGATCCAGGAGCTCGAGCCCATCGAGGACGTATCCGAGACGTCCCATGAAGAAACGGCGGCCGCCATGCGACAGGCGGCGACGCAGCTGGCCGACGACTCCGCGTTCGCCTCGCGGCTTCGACCCTACCTCGAGGAGACCTCGGCCCAGATCCAGCAGATCGACCGCGACCCGCTGTTCGGGACCGTTCGGTCGTACATCCAACCGCTTCATGGTTCGCTCTGGACGGTCATCATCACCGACGACACCCACCGGGCCGAACTCCGGGAGACGGTCATGCTCGCGCGCCGAGGCAACGACCAGGTGCTCGTCTTCCTGACGCCGAGCGTCCTGTTCGAGGAGGCCGGCCTCTCGGACGTCGACAACGCCTACGAGCGCTACCTCGACTTCGAGCGGTTCCGCAAGCAGCTCGCGAAGATCCACCGCGTCTCGGCGTTCGAGGTGGGGCCCGGCGATCGGCTCGACACCGTTCTCTCCTCGGGCGCACGAGCGCACAGGCAAGCAACGCGAAACACCGCGTCGACCTCACCGAACCAATGACATGAGTGCCGATACTCCTACCGAGACCGATTCCGAAACCGATGTCGACACCGACACCGACGCTGACGACACGGCAGCCGACCCGTCGCCAGCCGCTGAAATCGAAGCCGATCGGCGGCGCTCGAGGGCGACCGTAGCGATCGGACTGCTCGGTCTCGCGATCGTCGGGGCGGGGTTCTGGATGGCCGCCGAGACCGTCGGGCTCGTCGCCGCCGCCGGCGTCGGCCTCGCGTGGTACCTGCTGTCGAGTCCATATGCGATCGCGTTCGGCCACGCCGCGTTGCTCCCGTTCGTCTCGGCCGTGGCGCTGCGCCCCGACCTTCTGCGTCCCGAGCTGCTGGTCGCCGAACTGGGGCTAGTCGTGCTGCTCGTTGCCCCCGCTGCGGGGAGTGACCGGCCCCTGTCGTTCGTTTTGATGACCGTCCCCATACTGGCAGGACTGCTCCTCGTCGGACTCGGCGGCTACTGGTTGAGCGCCGACCTTCGGATCGCGGCCGGCGCGTTGGTGGGAACGATCGTGGTGGCCGGCTATGCCCTGTATCGGTACGAACTGGTTCGACTCGGCCTCGTCGACACAGAGGAGGGTGAGCCCGCATGAGCCAGCAGGAACCGACGCCACGCGAGAACCCACCCGAGGAGGACGAGATGGCCGGAGAGAGCGAGGAGAGACTCGACGAGCGGACGACGCTCGCCGCACAGGTCGAGCTGCTTCAAGAGGAGAACCAGCGGCTGCGCCAGGCGTTCGCCCACGCACGGCGTACCGAGTACCAGCGCGCGGCGATCGGGCTCGCGATCCTCGGGGCGATCGCAGTGGCCGGCGCGGTCGTCTTCCCGACGGTCCGGACGGTCCTGCTCGCGCTCGGTGCCACGGGTCTGTTCGCGGCGGTCATGTCGTACTACCTTACTCCCGAACGGTTCGTCTCCGCGGCGATCGGCGAGTACGTCTACGCCACGTCGGTCGCCGATCGCGAGTCGCTGACCGCGGAGCTCGGCCTGCAGGACACCCAGGTCTACGCCCCGACGGCCGCCGCAGGCGAGGAGTCGGCGCGGCTGTTCGTCCCCGAGAAACGGGAGTACTCGCTGCCCCCGGCAAGCGAGCTCGACTCGCTGTTCGTGATCACCGACGACGCCCAGCAGCGCGGCGTCGCCCTCGAGCCGATCGGCGCGGCGCTCTTCCGCGAAGGACGGCGCGCCGTCTCGGGCGAACTGGCGGCCGAGCCGAGTACGCTCTGTGATCAGCTCGGCGACGCGACAGTCGAGGTGTTCGAGCTCGCGGACGGCGTGACCACGGACGTCGACTCGGACGACGGGCGGGCGTCACTGGGGGTTTCCGGGAGCGCGTACGGCGACGTCGATCGCGTCGATCATCCGATCGCCTCGGTGTTCGCGACGGGGCTGGCGGTAACCCTCGAGACACCGGTTACGGTCGAAACTACCGACGAGACCGACCGGGCGGAGTTCCTCGTGACCTGTCGCTGGGAGCCGAACGCCGAGACGGAATGACGGCCGCCACCGTGGTCGATGGCGGGCAAGACAACGAACCAGTCGAGTCGCCTCAGTCGTCCAGCTTCTCCATCGCCCGTCGGATGGCGGCGACACGCTCGTCCCGGTTGGCCGTGATCTCGTCGGGAGCGCGGTCGTACTCGAAGAACCCGGCCCCGTCCTCGATGCCCGTCCTCCCCTCGGCGATCCGTTGCTCGTACAGCGGGTTGGGCGTGTCACGGTCACTGAGGTCGGGATAGACCTGTTCGGCGCTCGTCCGAAACAGCTCGAGGCCGGCGATGTCCACCGTCTCAAGCGGGCCGATGGCGGCCGTCCGGATGGCGTACCCGTCGCGGATCGCCCGGTTGACGGCCGCCGGCGAGGCGATTCCCTCCTCGACGATGTGGAGACACTCGCGGATCACGGCGTGTTGGACCCGGTTCCAGACGAACCCGGGAACGTCGCGTTGCACCAGCACCGGCTCCCGATCGACCTGCTCGAGGAAGGTTCGGATCCGATCGACGGTCCGGTCGCTCGTCCTCTCGCCGGGGATCACCTCGACCGGTCGGAGCAGGTACGGCGGGTACCACCAGTGACAGCCAACGACGCGGTCGGCTCCCTCTGGTACTTCGGCGGCGATCTCCGTTATCTAAATTGCAGGCGCTAAAACCTCGTCCTTCAGGGCGGGGATACAGCGCCGTCATCGTCTAACAACTATGCTCGGTAGCTGTCCCGCAGGCCCACGCCACCGATAGACTTAAGTTGCAACTCAGTATATACACAGTTAATGGATCGGCACGAAATCGAGGGCTACGAAGTCCTCGACCGAGACGTTCGCCCGGTCGGCAACGGCGCGCACGTTCTCGTCCCGAAGCGATGGATCGGAGCAGACGTGAAGGTCGTCCGAGTCTCCCAACCCAACGCCGATTCAGACGAGTAGACCATGCGCTACAACTACCGGTACAGGCTCAATCCGTCCGACGCTCTCCGTGAGACGTTAGACCGGCATCGCGACCTGTACCGGCAAGTGTACAATCACTTCCTTCACCGCCTCAACCACGTTGACGGGACGACGAAGTACGGCGAGATCAACGAACTCCCGTCGATCAAGAAGTGGTGGTCCGATCTGTCCGACCTCTACTCCCGAACCCTTCAGAACGTCGTTGAGCGGTTGTACGACAACCTCTCACGGCTCAAAGACGCGAAGGAGAACGGTCGAAAGGTGGGCTCGCTCAAGTGGAAAGCACCGCACGAGTACCGATCGTTCACGTACCGACAGTCCGGCTTCGAACTCAAGAACACGAGTGGCCGCACTGTCCTACGACTCTCAAAGATCGGAGAAATACCCGTGCGGCTCCACCGCGAGCTTCCCGACGGTACGACGGTCAAGCAGGTCACGGTCAAGAAAGAACCGACTGGCGAGTGGTTCGCTGTCCTCGGGATCGAAACCGAGAACGACGCGCCACCGAAGCCCGAGAATCCCGAGCGGTGCGTCGGGATCGACGTGGGTATCCTGAAGTACGCTCACGACAGCGACGGAACCGCCGTCGGGTCGCTCGACCTGTCCGATGAACGCGAGCGACTTGAACGCGAGCAACGGAAACTCTCGCGAAAGGATCACGGGTCGGCGAACTACCGAAAGCAACAGCGCGTTGTGGCCCGGCGGCACGCCGACCTGAAGCGAAAGCGGCGGGATTTCCTACACAAACTCTCGAACTACTACGCTCGTGAATACGACCTCGTAGCGGCTGAAGACTTGGACGCAAAGAGTCTGATGGAACTCCCCTCGAACAGCCGAAACCGGGCGTCGGCGTCGTGGGGAACGTTCCTCCGGATGCTCGAATACAAGTGCGACCGCGAAGGAACGCACTTCGTCGCCGTCGATCCGGCAGGAACGACCAAGGAGTGTTCAGCGTGCGGCGTCGAAACCAAGAAGCCGCTCTGGGTTCGGGAACACTCGTGTCCGTCGTGCGGGTTTGAAGTGGACAGAGACGCGAACGCGGCGCTGAACATTCTTTCTTGCGGACTCACGAAGGTAGGGACGGGCTGTCCCGAAGTAACGCCTGCGGAGACTGCGCTCCCTACGGGAACCGATTCGGTTCCTGGAAAGCGCGTCATCGAAACAGGAAGCCCCGCCCTTTAGGGCGGGGAGGATGTCACCTAAATTTCCGACGGACCCCGTCCGAGGCGGTGTCCGAGGCGGCGTTCGAGACGACGCCCTCCTGTTCGGCCTCGGGGTCGCTGCCCGGCGGCTGGACGGTCGTCATGATCTCATCGAGGGCCTCCGCCGCCGTCACGCCGCCCAGCTCCGCCTCGGTCGACATCACGAGTCGGTGGGCGAACGTCGGGCGGACGAGCGCCTTAACATCGTCGGGGATCACGTAGTCGCGGCCGTGGATCGCCGCGCGCGCCTTCGTGGCGTCCAGAAGCGCGAGCGAGGCCCGCGGGGAGGTGCCGTGAGCGATGTCGTCGTGGTCACGCGTCGCTGCCACGATGTCGAGAATGTAGTCCTTCACGCGGTCGTCCACGTGAACGTTCGCGGCGGTCTCGCGCGCCTCGATGATTTCGGTGGGTTCGACGACCTGTCTGATCGTCCCGGGGCCGAGATCCGGCGTCGTGTTGAACCGGTCGAGTAACTGAGACTCCTCGGCTCGATCGGGGAGGTCGACGGTGAGCTTGAACAGGAAGCGATCGCGCTGGGCCTCCGGCAGCTCGAAGGTCCCCTCCATCTCGATCGGGTTCTGCGTCGCGAGCACGATGAACGGCTCCGGGAGGGAAAGCGTCTCGCCCTCGATCGTGACGGTTCGCTCCTGCATCGCCTCCAGTAGCGCGCTCTGGGTCTTCGGCGTGGCGCGGTTGATCTCGTCGGCCACGACGACGTTCTTGAAGACCGGGCCGCGCTGAAGCGAGAACTCGCCCGACTGCTCGTGATAGATGTGCGTCCCCGTCACGTCGGCCGGGAGCACGTCGGGCGTCATCTGGATCCGGCCGTACTCGAGCCCGGAGGCTCGCGCGAACAGGTTCGCCATCGTCGTCTTCGCGACGCCGGGTACCCCTTCGAGGAGGACGTGGCCCTCCGAGAGCAGCGCGACGGTGAACTTCTCGATGATCGGGTCGTTGCCGATGAGAACCGTCTGCATCTCTTCACGAAGGGTATCATAGAGCGTGGCCGGATCAGTCATCCTTCCCACCTTTTTTACGCTGGTTCATAACTACTTTCATCACTCGTTCGCGCCGATTCGCGTCCCAGTCGGGGTGTTGGGCCTCGAGGAGCGCGCGGAGTTCGTCGGGCTGGAACGTCACCTCCGTTCGCTCGACCTCGGTCGGGCGACCCAGCCGGGCACGAACTCCCCGCAGCCAGCCCGGCCGACGATCGAGCAGCGCCACACTGCCGACGAGCCCGCTCACGAACAGCAGCTGGAGGATCGCGGAGTCACGAAGCGCCAACAGCGAAAGCGCCAGCGGCGGGAGGTCGGTCGCCTGTGACTGGTCGATGAGCACGCGGTCGTGGGCGGCGAAGAGCTGCTGGACGAACGCGCGATTGCCGGGGCGCTCGAGCATGACGTTGATCAGCGAACTCGAGTCGCTGATCACGACGACCTCACCCTCGCCGATCTCCTCGGTCGTCATCACCGGGCGGGCGCCGAGGGTCTCACCTTCGTCGAACCGCTGGTTGCGGTTGGCGTCGAGATAGGCGTACTCCGAGGTCTGGATCAGTACGTCCGCGCCGTTGGGCGCGAGCGCCGTCCCGTAGTTCAGCGTGAACGAGTCGCTCTCGCTCACGTAGGGGTGGTCGGCGGTCTGGGTCGCGACCGGAAGCGCCGGCGAGCGGTGGTACTCGCGTTCGTCGCGCAACGGGTCGCCAACGATGCGTGTGCTCGCGCCTATCTCCTGGAGCAGCTGGTTCGTCTCTCCGACGTCGTCGGCGATGACGAGGGTCCCGCCGCTTCTGACGAACTCATCGAGCCGAGCGCGGTCCTCGGGTCCGTACTGTTCGTCCGCGGCGACGGCGACGGCGACCGTCCCCTCGGCCGGCGTCTCCTCGTACTCGGTGGTGTCGGTCGCGACGATCGTCTCGGCGCCCGCGGTCTGTGCCTCGGAGCGAAGCTCCGACGTCCCCTCCCAGGAGTGGGTGTACGTGCCGAACGCCGCCCCCGACGTGCTCGCGCCGACGATGAGTCCGATTCCGAGGACGATGGCGAGGGCGTACAACAGGAGACGGGGGTATGACAGATCTCGAAGCGCCCGCATTCAGATCACACCCGAGGGAAGGATCTCAAGGATCCGTCGAACGACGATCGCGCCGAAGACCACGAGTCCGGCGGCGATCAACCACTTGAGACGCTTGCGCCACTCCGGGGTCACGTTGAACGGCGCCGTCAGTTCGGTGATGACGAGAAACCCGATCAGCGAGAGCACGAAGAAGAGCTCTAACGACAGCGCATCGAGGAGGACGAGACCGATGACTGAGGCGAGCATCCAGGCGGTCTGCCCGTTGATGAACCGCCGGCGGCGGTGAGTCGGCATCTACTCGCCATTTCAGTGCACCGGTTACAAAACTATCGTCTTCTGGAGTCGATGGATCCCCTCTCGTATCGCTGTAGTGAAGAGCACTAGTTCGGCTCAGGATCGGTGCTCCCAACCGCGATCTAGGACGTCACCGGACTCAAGAACGGAGTGTAGGACGGATTTCCAGGGCCGGACTGCAGAGTTCGCTCAAGTACCGAATTCGTTCCGAGGCAGTCGCGAGCACCTTCGATGAGGCCTGCTAGTTGCCCGAACGAATCTGCTCTCGTCTTGTCATCGATCTTCCGTAACGACGTGATTCACTGAAATTCCCTCCAGGAGCTGTTCTTATTTTAGAGGATACTGATTGACAGTAATATTTATAGTGTCATGTATTCTCATATAGGAAGGCATATGAAGCAACAGACGGACTCCAACCAGCCCACGGTCGTCGAGGTGCAGCCGGCTGAACGGGAAGACGTGAATTGGCACAGTACCTCAACCTTACCGGATGAGACATCGATCGGACGTCTTGGGGCGTATTGGTACGTCCTTGATGGAGACGGTCGGGCGATTAGCAAGGGGTATCATGAGATCACACTTGACGAAAATGGAGACCGGATCGGTAAGCGCAATGCGCGAAGCGAGCAGGTAGTGCTCGTTACGGAGCCCGATCAGGCGTCGTCGGATCGCAGTTGAGCTCCGAGAGAGACAGACAGGAATCCCCTCGGAGGCGCTGTTGGAAACCCGCTTCACATATTGCGATTTCATCTCGCGGATAGCAGATCAAACTTCGTCAGCGTCCTCTAACAAATCGAGAAACGGGTACAATTCTTCGAAACGTGGCCCGCGGGTGATGCGATCTCGGTCGCGATCCCAATCAATGAAGCCGCTGTCTTCCAGTTTGGGAAAATGCACCTGATAGAGTTCACGGTGAAATCGCTCTTGCTCCGCGTTGTTCGACACGAAGTCCGCCGGCCTGAACTCCATTTCGTCGGACTCTGATTGGCGATTCAGTGTGAGAAGTATCCGTCGTCGAGCTCGATGTCGAAGAACAGTGAATATCTGACTCACAGGATCCGTGGATGGTGTCATGTGTTCCTCACGCTCCACTCTGAGTTTGCAAGTGGAAAACATTATCTATTGTTATTATATACATCATACACCGTACTTTCATCGGAGGGTCTAGGCAAAGAGCGAGCAGATCTTGGAGTCGGTTATTCCCTAAACTTAAGAACCGCTTACAGTCTCCCTGGAGTCCTCACCACTTGAGTACTGGAACGATGAGAGCACTGCGAGTACTCTGTGGGTGCTCGCCGTGTGACTTCATTCGACAGGTATCTCGCCTCAAAAGACAGCTGCCGTTCCTGAGCAGTTCGGCGGTAGTCACTCATATCAAGCGGTGTCCCAATAGCGTCACCGAGGGGTGCTGAACAGACCCCAGACCCGCTGCGGGCACACCAGCTGTGGGTCACCGTCGACGAAACCGCTGTAACGATCGGGACTGAACAGCAATGGCTGTACGCCACGATCGAGATTGAGACGAAACTGGTGCTTGGCGTTCGTATCTCCAACCGATGTGGAACGGATCCAGCCGCCGCATTTCTCGGCCGACTGGTCGAGAACCATGACTTCTCTGAGACGCGTTTCCCGTCGATGGCATAGGCTACCTGACCGCTTTGGCGCGGTGCGATCTCCACGATCACTTGAACCACGGTGATCGGAGTCTCATCGGGAAGTGGTTGCAAACGCTTGCGATGCGGATCGATCGGTTTCATCAAACCTGGATGGGCGGGTGGGTCAGGGTACAACGCTAGCTCACTGCCTTTGTCCATTACTACAACACGCGACGACCGAATCAAGCACTTGAACACCGCACTCCTGCCGAGGAAGTAATGATCCACTGACTAGTAATCACAACAATAGTTGATTATCAATAAACCAAAACAAAGACATGATGGTATAATAATTACTGCATGATTAGAATAATATGACGCGCCAACATAGCCGTAATTCATGTCAAAATAAAGATTCTAACCGATCGAGACCAACGCGTCGGCAGGCACTTCGAACGCTTGGAATGATCGGAGGGCTCTCTCTCACTGGCTGCCTTGACCAGGCCAGCAACCTCGACCCCAGCGACACGGTAGACTCCAACGACACGGAGAAGAACGACACTGGAGATGATCCCGAAGACGAAACAGAGAACGAGACAGAGCGGGAGAACGAGACCGAAGAGCAGACGAATGAGCGCCTCAGTCCCCCAGAAAATGGGGCAGTCACTTTTGTGTATGATGACGGTCCGATTGAGGACTATACGAAGGCATTTCCCGTTCATCAGCAGTTCAAGGCGCCTGCAACGGTCGGAATCACCTCGAGTTGGGTTGGCCGCGAGAACTACATGGGGATCAGACATTTAGAGAAGCTTGTGGACGCTGGCTGGGAGATCTCTTCTCATACAACCGACCATCTGCCGATTGCATCATTCAAAATTCAGGAAGATATCGAAGCCGACGACAGAGAGATCGACCCGACAGAGATTCGCCATGGCCATCACGAGGGAAAGAAGGTCGAACTTACGGACGGGGACCATTCGGTAATCCGAACGGTTGAAGGTCTCGGTGGTGAGACCGAAGATCCGCATGTCGTTCTTACTGAGGCGGTCGGCAAGCCGTTCAAAGCCGGTGAGACCGTGATCCGGTATCCCCGGGAGACTATGCACAAGACGCTGTTCGAGTCTAAACGCAAACTCGAGAAGTACGGATTCGAGGTGAATACACTGCTTGCACCGTACGATCGATTTAATGAATGGTCGATGGAATTCGTACCCGAGTATTACATCGGCGTAGCGAACGCGAACTACGAGACGCGGATCAACTCTGAAGGGTTCAACCCATTCGAGACACAACGGTACTACTTCATTGAGAACGCCAATCGTTCGGCTGTAGAATCGGATTTAGACGAAATCGCCGACCGGGGAGCATTCGGAGTATTCGGAGCGCACACGGTCAAAGACGAGGTAACACAGGAGCTGATCCGGGAGACGCTTGAGTGGGTAGACGAGCGGGGGATCGAGGTAATGACCCTTCGCGACGGGTTCGCTCATTTTGCCGAACCCCAGACTTCGAAT
Organism: Halalkalicoccus sp. CG83; assembly: GCF_037081715.1. Taxonomy (NCBI): domain Archaea; kingdom Methanobacteriati; phylum Methanobacteriota; class Halobacteria; order Halobacteriales; family Halalkalicoccaceae; genus Halalkalicoccus; species Halalkalicoccus ordinarius. The sequence goes on along the minus strand of NZ_JAZDDH010000001.1, from coordinate 720,941 downwards.
AAGTAGCCGCCAAAGACAGTGTCTAAGTAAAGAGCGAGTAGTTCTTGGTTGTGGTGTGCAGGTAAACCCACGAACCGCTTACCGTTTTCTTCGAGCCCTCACCGCTTGAGTGCTGGGATGAGGAGAGTACCATGGGCGCTCAGAGCGCTCACGGTACGGCTTCACTTGATGGGGCTCTCGCTTGATGAAACAGCCCTTGTTCTCGAAACCTTCGGGTCACTCGATCACATCAAGCGGTGTTTCAGTGGCGTCACCGGGAGGTGCTGAACAGGCCCCAGACCCGCCACGGGCACAAATCAGAGAGCGCCATCACATCCTGGTGTTTGAAATCCCCGGACTACCTGCTGTGAGAAGAACGGCTCACCCTACCTTGTTGGCGCTCGGTCTTCGGTATGAGTACTGGGTAGCATCTACCGGACCACCAACAAGTAGTCTACCCGGACTATGAAGCCATCCATCTGACACCATACAGTTACCATGTGTTAAAAATGATATGAGTAGCAAGAACAATGCCGGATCTATTTGACGAAAGAGTATTAACTTCCATTGGGTCCAGAGACCAAGTCTAGGTGTATCTCGAGACAGGTGAAACAACACGAAAGAAGCAGATGAAACGAGATATAGGCAGGGATGAGAGTAATAACGGCTCTCTCTCAAAGGATGAGATTTTCTATCTCCTCCAAAATAGCCGTCGGCGCCAAGCCCTTCAGATGCTTCTAGAGACTAATGGTACGGTAGAAATGGGTGAGATGGCAGAACAGATTGCTGCTTGGGAGCAGGGTATCGCCGTCGACGACATTCAGTCTGAGCAGCGCCAGCGCGTCTATATTGCTCTCTATCAGTCTCACCTACCGAAACTGGTTGAATACGGACTCGTTAGCTATGATCGGAGCCACGGGACTGTGAAGCAGACACCAGAGATCGATCAGGTAATTTCGTATCTACAGGATAAGGAGAGCACAGGGCAGAGAGACGGTAGAATGCAGAAATGGATAGTGGTCTATGGGGCTATTACCGGTGTCAGTATCTCACTGATCGGGCTTGCGTGGTTGGCTATTGGACCAATCAGTCTGCTGGTCGATGTAGGACTCGGGTTGGTCGTTACGCTTCTCTATGCTAGTGCAACGATCGCAATGATCGCTGATGAGTATGGTTCACCGATCTAGGTTTATAACTACGCTCGTCTGTCAGCATCCATTGGTGAGAACGACCTGACTCCGGGTAACGCCTGGAAGTGGTCGGCGACTGAATTTCGCCGTAATCTCTGCAGGTGTACAACCAGCCGATGTAGAACATCCCTGTAGCTCAGTTCTCAGACGAGAAGGATATTGTACAAAAATTGGGGCAATGGATCAGATAGGCAGATTTGCTTTCTCCTCGTTCGACTGGTGCGTGGCACTATCTGCTGGTTATCGTTGAACCTGGATTTCAGTATCGGTTATAGCTTCGATCTGGTGACCATCAAGAGCATAGGTGTCTTCATCTGCATCCCCCCATCCCAGTGTTGATTTTACCTCATCAGTGAGCCCAGGGTCTGGATGTACATGTGCCGTTCCTGCTTGAATCGTTTGGACGACGCCGATCTTCTCGCCGTCGGAGTTTACGACGTCTTTTCCTTCATCTTCGGCAGTGAGTTGTGCACACATTGTGCTCATACCATCACGATTCTCCGTGATATACTCTGTGGTAATCGATACTACTGAACACGGGCTGCTCTGAAAGACTCAATCTCTGGGAGGCACTGTGGGGCTGGAGGATGCCCAGGGTCTCCTCCGGAGTCCCAGGACGAGATGTTCGAACGTCTCGTTGATGTTCTGCGTGGGATTGCTCTTCAGTTTGCCCGTGAGCCGCTCGCTTGCGACTAGGTCATCGTTCTCGTTGAGGTCGAGATCGGTGAGGAGAAGCTGGCCATCGAAGTTCGCTGGGTTATCGACCGGGAAATCGGTGTGTCCGACAGACCGAGGAATACACGCTTACCGTCCACCCGCGCCACGGAGAACGCTACGAGGTCCGTGTCTCTCCGATCACATTCAACGAAAAGCTGGAGAGCGCGTAAAGGCGGACGACAGCGATTGAAAACGGAAAGGACGAGTAAATTCGAGAATCGACGGGATCAACGGCGCCTATATCGAGGAAGCCGAGAATCGTCCACGCCTACATCCCGTTCGGTCCCCTCACTACTCGACGAGAATCAACTGGTCAGCTCCGTGCTCGTCAGGATCGACCGGATTGTCGTCCTCGAACTCATCGTTTCCCGACACCACTCGAGCAAGAGCGCGTTCTCTACGAACGGACCAGCCGGACTACGAATCGCGGACCAGCGGATCGTACCACTCCTCGTTGGCGCGGTACCAGTCGATGAACTCGCCGACACCCTCGCGGATCGTCGTCGTCGGCTCGTAGCCGAGGAGTTCGTTCGCCTTCGTGATGTCGGCGTGAGTGTGCTCGGCGTCGGCGTCGTTCCGCTCGCCGTACTCGAGTTCGAGTTCGGGTGCGAGCTGGTCGCGGACCTCCTCGGCCAGCGTCTTGATGTCGATGTTGTCCGTACTGCCGACGTTCACGATCTCGCCGTCGGCGACGTCCGTCTCCAAAAGCTGCTCGTTTACCCAGAGGATGTCGTCGACGTAGGTGAAATCGCGCGTCTGGGAACCGTCACCGTAGATGACCGGCGGTTCGTCGTGGAGACACCGCGAGACGAAGTTCGAAATCGCCATGTTCGGGCGCATGCGCGGCCCGTAGACGGTGAAATAGCGAAGCGAAACGGTGGGCAGGCCGTACACCTCGCTGTAGACGCGGGCGTACTGCTCGGTCGCGAGCTTCGAAGCGCCGTAGGGGCTCACCGGCGTGGTGGGGTGGTCCTCGTCGTAGGGGAGGTACTCGGGCTTGCCGTAGACCGACGAGGAGCTCGCGACGACCACCCGTTCGATATCGCTCATCCGGGCGGCCTCGAGCACGTTGAGCGTGCCGCCGACGTTGATCTCGGTGACCTTCCGCGGGTTGTCGACGCTCGTGCGCACGCCCGCCTGGGCGGCCTGATGGTAGACGTAGTCGACATCCTCAACGAGGTCCATGACCAAGTCTTCGTCGCGGATGTCGTCATTGACGAGCTCGTAGCTTCCCTCGCCCGCCTCGGCGAGTTCGCGACACCGCTCGACGGTGTGCTCCTTGATGCCGACGTTGTAGTACGGCTCGAAGTTATCGAGAACCGTGACGTCGTGCCCGCGCTCGGTGAATCGTTCAGCGATGTGCCCGCCGATGAAACCGGCACCGCCCGTAACGAGGATCCTCATTATTGGATGGTCTCTCACACGATATGAAAAGGTGACGAACTACGGTTGTCGGCGCTACGATGAAGTTGAAGCTGGCGACTACAAGAGAGAACCACTAGGTGAGGTCCATGCGTGAGGGTAGCAACCACCGAGATAAAGCCCGGGATATTTATTGCGAGATCGGAGAAATATATTACTGATGGTCAGAGGAATAGTACTTCGAGTGTTGAGTGCTGGAGGGGTGGTAGTTTGTACGACTATCGCCGTACTCATCGCGAATCATCCCCTCACGCAGGCAATCGTTACGAGACACCTCCCGCTCGCTCGGCGACTACCGGTAACGGTACTGACGGCCTCCGACCTCATCCTCGCGATCGGACTCAGCAGTCTCACCGTCTTTCTGTGTTTAACGCCGCTCTACAAGCTACGGACGCGGCGGATTCTCGATCTGATCTTCTTGACCGAAAAGCGGGTGTTGACTGCGATGTTCGCGCTCGCGACATTGGGCTATTTCAACTGGACGTATCGACTCCCGCGCGCGACGCTCGCGATCACGACGGCGATTCTCCTCGTGGTCCTCCCAATCTGGTTGGTGATGGTCAAAAGCGAGTACAGAACACGGAATCCACAGGCAATCATCGTCGGGGACGATCCGGCCCAGATCAGCCGTGCAGCGAACGCGCTTAAAATGCCGATCCTCGGCTATCTCTCGCCGCCGATCAACGTCGACTCGGAGTCGGCGACACCGAGTCCGGAGATGGTGCTGGACGGCGGCGCGGAGGTCTTGTTGCCACCTCTCAAACCGCTCGGAGGACTGTCCCGTCTCGAGCAAGTTCTTACCGACTACGACGTCACTACCGTCGTCCTCACGTTCAGAACGACGGATCGTGGTGAGTTCTTCGGCGTCCTCGAGACCTGTCACGAGCACGGCGTCGAGGCGGAAGTGCTTCGCGAACACGCAGACAGCGTGCTGCTTTCGGAGGAAACCGCCGGAGAACTGGTGACGGTCGATCTCGAACCGTGGGACTGGCAGGATCGGCTGCTCAAGCGCGGGTTCGACGTTACGTTCGCGCTTACCGGGGTGGTGTTGTTCGCACCACTACTCGGGCTGATCGCGCTCGCGATCAAACTCGACAGTCCCGGACCGGTCTTCTATGGACAGAAACGCACGGCGGACCTGGGAAGCACCTTCGAGGTGTTGAAGTTCCGGACGATGTACGCCGGGAGCGAATCAGTCGGCCCGGTCGACGACGAGGACAACGACCGAATCACCCGCGTCGGCCGACTGCTTCGGAAATCCCATCTCGACGAGCTCCCCCAGCTCTGGTCGATTCTCGTCGGTGATATGAGCGTCGTCGGCCCCCGAGCGGTCTGGATAGACGAGGAGTCTTTGCTCGAGGAACGAGCTGTCGAGTGGCGAAAGCGGTGGTTTGTCAAGCCGGGATTGACCGGCCTCGCACAGATCCACGACGCTTCGAGCACCGACCCGGAGACTAAGCTCCGCTACGATCTCGAGTACATCAGACGGCAGTCGTTCTGGCTGGACGTGAAGATCGTGATCCACCAGATCTGGATGGCGATGACTGACGTTGTCGAACTGGTTCGGAATACGGATCCAAAACGTCGATAACACAGTGGGTGTCCGATAGGGTAAGGACCGGCAACGAATTCGGACGCGATATGCATCGCAGGGGCCGTCTGAGTCGGCCTCGACGGCCGGCAACCGATGGAGCGAATCGGTTCGAGACAACGATCATGCTAATTCCTAAAAAACGGAAGAATTATGTTGAGGATGGGTATCCTCCAAAAAAGAAGCTATGAGTGAGGATACTATCGATGTTCTCTGTCTCACCTCCTCAATGGGTATCGGCGGCGCTGAGAAACAGATCAGCGTCTCCTCTGAGAGATTGGCGGAAAAAGGAGTTGATATCCGGATCGTCTGTCTGCGTCCAGTAGGGGCGATGGGGGAGCAGCTCATGGATAGTCAGGTCGACGTCGTGTCCTTGAACATCGAGAAAAATTATCAATTATTGTATAAATTCCCTCGCCTGCTCTTCCTTCTCTTCGAGAAACGACCGGACATCATTCACGGGCATATGTATCACTCGAACGTACTATCTCGGCTGCTTTCCCTGCTCTCGCCGAACGCCGAGTCGGTATCGACGGTACATAGCACGTATGAGACGAACGGCAGAGGCCTCCCAAAAACGAGCGGCGGAGACCTCCCGGAAGTGACGATACGAGAACGCATGTATCGGGCGACGGACGTCCTGAGCGATCTGACGACGTTCGTGAGCGAATCGAGCCGGCAGCGGTACATCGACATCAACGCCGTCAGCGAGCGGAGCTCGATGGTCGTCTACAACGGGATCGACACCCAGGAGTTCCACAGGGATTCAGAGCGACGGGCGGCGATACGAGACCGACACGGTGCGGACGAGAAGTTCGTCTGGCTGGCGGCCGGGCGGTTCACGAACGCCAAGGACTATCCGACGATGATCCGTGCGTTCGGCCGGCTTTCGGCACCGGACAATGAGCTATGGATCCTCGGTGACGGAGAGCTGAAGCCGGAGGTCGAGCGGGAGATCCAACAGGAGGGGGTGGCGGATCGGATCACGCTGTTGGGAACCACGAACGACGTGCCGAGTTACATGAGTGCCGCGGACGGGTTCGTCCTCTCGTCACACTGGGAGGGGTTCGGTCTCGTCGTTGCGGAGGCAATGGCGTGCGAATTACCGGTCGTCGCCACGCGATGCGGCGGTCCCGAGGAGATCGTTGTTGACGGGGAAACAGGTCATCTCTGTGAGGCACGCGATCCGGCGGCGCTGGCCGCGGCGATGGACCGACTACGAGCGACGAAGCCGGCGGAGCGGAACCGAATGGGCCGACGGGGCAGACGGGTGATCGAGAACCGATTCGACCTGGAGAAGATCGCCGACCAGTGGAAGGAGATCTATCGGAGCCTGCTGGGCTGAACCGAGCCGCTGAGACGACACGGTGTGAGCGAGAGCGGCACGTGACTGGGTTTTTACTCCGATCGTTAAACACGGACACGACCGACCGCCTGCGTTCACGATTCGAGTCCAGGTCGCGGTCGGCGGCGCGCTACGGAGGCTACTCGCCCAGCTGGAGCTTCCGGTTTCGTTCGGACTGTGCGGTGGCCAGAGCGAAGGTGAAGACGAGATACTTGACGACATTGGCGACGATCCCCTCGATCAAGATAAAGACGAACAGAATCGCGAACAGACTCACCCAGAGCGCACGGTAACGAGTGTGTTGCCGATAGATGGCGACGGCGGCGACGACGAGAATGGCGATGTAGATGGCGATGCCAACGAGGCCGAGCTCAACCCCGAGCTGGATGAACGCGTTGTGCGCCGCGATGGGGACCTCTCCCTCCGCGAAGAAGGGTTCGACCGCCGGCATGAACGTCCCGCTCCCGTGGCCGAGCATCGGTCGTTGTCGGAAGACCGTCATCCCGGCTTCCCAGATCGGAGCGCGCCCGCCGAAGTCGCCTGATGCGACCTCCATCGGCGTCAGCAGCAATCGCGTGAGGAGGTTCGTCGCGACGAGGATCAGTGTGGCTGCGCCGACGAGCACGGCGAGCAGCACTACGCCACCGGCGGCCAGCACCGTTCGATCGAACGGCAGGGAGACGTCGGCGTTCCTGAGGTACTCCTGATAACACAGGAACGCGAGGAACGCGAGCGCGATCCCATAGGCGATCATTCCCTGCCGGGCGACCGTCAGCATGATCGCGACGCCCGACAGCACGAAGTAGAGGAGGTTAATCGCACGGACGGCCCGACTCGAGAGCAACGAATCGGTGGATCGGATCAGGAGATAACCCGCGAGCGGGGTGCCGAGAGCGAGCATTCGGGCGATGATGTTCGGGTTGAGATCGAAGGCCGTATACCGGCTCGTCTGGCCGATCGAATCGACCAGGAGGTCGATGAAAACGGCACCGACGAGCACGTACGCGCCGATGACGTACGCGAAGAACGCGTATTCGATCGCAACGTCGCGTCGGTATAAGTCCCAGATGACGACGAGAATGCCGAGAATCAGCACGTAGCGAAGCGTCGTCCCCAGAGTGAGGCCAGGCGCGATCGACCAGACGTAGCTGAGCGCGCTCCAGCAGGCGAGCGCTCCGAGGAGGAGATGCAGCCGGGAGAGGATCCGCACTTCCCCCCGGACGAGCACGTTCACGCCCCAGACCGCAGCGACGACGGCTCCGACCGCCCGTCCGATGGTGCCGACCGCGCCAAGCTGGAAGGCGCCGCGCCACGGGAGCGTGAAGATCAGCAGGAGACTGAGAGCCATGGCTGCAGATCTCGTAGCGTACTCGAACTTCGACGGCCTCAGCGCCCGTTCTAGTGATTCCATGTGAGGAGCAGGGGTGCGATGCTCGCCGATCCTCACTCGATTCTATTAAACGATAGGAAACGGTGCCCGTTGCGGCTCCGCCTCAGTGCCGTCGAATCCGATATGGACCCAGGAAGGGCAACAGGACACGACACGCCACCGGGGCCGGAATCAAAGGAAACCATCCAGGCGAGCCAGCGGTGCCGGCAGCCGGTTGAGGAGTCGCCGCACCTCGAGGGCGTCGACCGCGCCGGTTCGGACGGCCAAGCCAGCGTAGACCGCAAAGCCGATCGGCGGCACGACGGCCAGCGCGAGAAGCGGCCACGGGATGAGATACGCGCCGCCGAGGATCACGGGTGCCGCGCCGACCGCGGTCACGGCGATCCGGCCGAACCGGAGGTCCGCGATCGGGTCGAAGCCGATCCGGCGGGCGCTCCAGACGTGCAGCCCGGCCATCGAACCGTAGCCGATGCTCGTCGCGACCGCCGCGCCGTACATCCCGAATCGGGGGATGAGCAGCAGGTTCAACACCACGTTGAGGAGCGCGGCAACGCCCGTCGCTAGGATAAGGATCCGCAGGTCGCCCTTCCCCTGGCCGATGGCGTAGATCGGCCGAGCAAGCGCGAAGCCGATCACGCCAGGCAACAGGAGAAGCAACGGATCGATCGCGGCGGCAAACTCGGAGCCGAAGTACAGTGGCACAAAGGGATCCGCGAGCGCAGCCAGCCCTAACGCCAGCAGGACGGTCAACAGGAGCGTATAGCGCGTCGCCCGAGCGGCAATATGGGTGATTCGGTCGACGTCCTCGTTCGCCCACAGCTCCGAGGTCGCCTGGAGGAGCACGAGTTGGATCGCCATCGGGACGAACCAGAGAAACTCGGCGATGACGAGGGCGGCCTTATACTGACCGGTCTGTTCGCTCCCCGAGAGCGGCTGGAGGAGGAGGATATCAACGTGGTAGAGCGACATGGTCAGGAAGATCAGGACGACGCTGAACGCGTTGAACGAGAACAACTCCCGGCGCGGGAACTCCGATGGTACCGCTCGGGTCGCGAACGAGAGAGAGAGGTGGCGTCGAAGGAAGACGAGCCCGACGACCGTCACGACGACTGTCGCGACGAGGTGGCCGACGAGCACGCCCTCGACGCCGTAGCCGACGTAGGCGAGCCCGACGCCGACGATACAGAACAGCAGTTTGTTGAGAACGACGAGGGGCTCGGAGTAGTGCTCCTGGCCGAACCCCATTAGGGCGCCGCGGACCAGCTCGTAGAACTGGTTGCCGACGAGCAGTGCGGCGACGACGTAGAAGTACGTCCCGAAACGCTGGCCGAAAACACGGCCGATCAGTCCGGTGGCGGTGAGTCCGAGAAGCGCGAGCACGACGACGCTCACGAGCAGCACCGCGATCCGGGCATAGAACCCGAAGACCAGGTCCTCCCAGTCGGGGAACGATCGTGCCTCAGCGATGTACTTGCGCACACCGTCGAAGATGCCGGCGTTGACGACGATCATGAGCAGCGTCATCGTGGACATCGCGAGCGCGTAGTCGCCGTAGCCTCGGCTGCCGAGGACGCGGACGAGAACGGGCGTCACCAGGATCGAGAGCACCATTCGACCGACGCGGCCGCCAAGAATGGAGAGAAACCCACGGATGATGTCCCGGTCCATCTACCGCCGTCTACCGGGTAGTCCTACAAGAAGACACGCGGTATCCGAATCAAGCGGTGAGTCGAGTCACATATCGCTTGACCGTCCGTAACGACGGGTACGCATATCGTCCGCCGGCCGCCGCCGCGAGATAGAGGTAGAACGAGGGGTCGAAGGGGTACCGAACGATCGACCGGATGAAGTCACGTCGTGCGCCGGCGTAGTCACCGTTCGAGAGGGCCGCCCGTCCGAGCGCATACGAGAGGTACCCTTCCATCTTTCGCTCGACGTCATACTCGCTGGCGATTGGCCGGAACCGCTCAAGAAGAAGTGGGTAGGAGACCTCACGCTTCGGCTCAATTGACCGGCTGATCTGGCCCGTCGGAGCGTTGTGGCGAACGACGAGCGGCTCGGGGATCGCGACGCACCGACCGTATTGCGACAGCCGAACGTAGTACTCCCAGTCCTGCCAGCTCGGTAACCGCTCGTCGAGCCTCCCCGCTCGCTCGATCACGGTTCGCCGGGCCATCACGGCCGAGAAGGTACCGATGAAGTTGCCGAACAGGAGCCGTTTGGTCACCCGGCCGCCGTTCGACGAGGACGTGATCGAGATCGTCTCGCCATCGGGGCCGACGTTCCGAACACCGGTGTACGCGAATCCGGCGTCCTCCCGTTCGAGGGCTGTGACCTGGCGTTCGAGCTTCTTCGGCAGCCACTCATCGTCGTCGTCGAGGAACGCGACGAACTCCCCGGTCGCCGCGTCGAGGCCGGTGTTCCGGGCGGCGTTCCCGCCGCGGTTCTCCTCGTGGCGGATCGTAGTGACCTGCACGTCGTCAGCATTGATCGGTCCCAACGCGTCGGCCACCGGTCGTGGCGAATGGTCGTCGACGACGATCAACTCGATCGGTCGATACGTCTGGTCGAGAACGCTCTCGATCGCCCGATTTGCTGCCTCGGGGCGCTCGTAGGTGGGCACGACGACGCTGACGAGCGGATTGCTTTGAGTAGGACCCATAGCTGTGATCGAGCGGGTAGGAGGGGGACTCGACCTGGGCTTCACGCCGTACCGTCTTTTACTCTACGTTCGAGTCCGCCTGGAAACGGGTTCGGCGTAGTCCTCATCGGTGTCGAGATACGAGACACCAGCGGTCCATGGATCGCCAACAGAAGTACCGAACCCGCATGCCGTTCGACGAACGGCATCACAATGTTGATGTTATTTCGATAGTTCCACATACGTATTCGATGGCTCCATGGAATCTGATGACCGCGTAGACAGCGCCGGCGGAGCAGGACTCGCGATCGGTGTTGGCCTGCTGGCCGGATTCACCCTCCTCGTCGCCGTAGCGCCGGATACCGACGTCATCAGGACGTCCCACCTCTTGGCGGCCTATCTCTCGCTCGTCGCCATCGCGCTCGTGTACTACCACTCGACGGCCGCCGACGGGCATTGGGCACTGTTCGGCCTCCAGCTCGTCCTCGTGTTCGCGATCGGCTGGCTCGTACGGGCCCTCGTCCGCGGCGGAGTCGCCAGTCGCTTCCACGAGGTCCTGGCCGTCCTGGTTCTGACGCTCCTGTTGATCCTCGCTCGCGGCGATCTCCTTCGCTTCGGGACGCACGGTGCTCCGTACCTGCTTTCGTTCGCGGCCCTCTTCGGTGTCTTCCTGTTTCACTCGAGCCAGTACGCCGCCAACTCCGGTCTCGGGCTGTTTCCCGTTTTTGCCGGCATCATTCTTGGACTCAACCTCTTCGTCGTCCCACGGTACGTCTCCCAGGACGCGGTGTACTGGTCGATCAGTCTGATCGCCGCCGGGGTCGCCCTCCTTGCGCTTTCGACGGTGTTCGTCGGCGACTACTCCATCGGCGTCTTCAGCGTGCGGACGTGGACCGGCACGCTCGCGGTCGGTAACGTACCCCTCAGTCGATCGATCTACGCCAATCCCAACACGTTCGGCTTGCTCATGTTTCCAGGCGTCATCGCCAGCGTCGCCGCCACCCACCGGACCTACGAGCGCTCGCGTCATCGGGCGTTCGCGGTCGTTCCCCTCCTCTGTTTCCCGCTCACCGTCGTCGGACTCGCCCTCTCGGGCAGCCGTGCGGCCGTGCTCGCCGCTGCAGTCGCTCTCGGCCTCTACGTCGCGAGCTCACGAACGCATCCGAGGTGGATTCCACTCTTTATCGCGGGAACTATCGTCACCGTCGGTCTGTTTCTGGGTGGGATTGCCCTCGGCGTCCTCCCCATCGATCCGGCCAACCGATTCACCCTCTGGTCGGCTGGCTTCCGCGCGTTTCTCGTCGAGGGCTCGCCGCTCGGGCAGGGTCTCGTCGAGACGAGCCAGCTCATCGAACCCTACCTGCCCGCCAGCGCCGACGCCTACTCGATCCACAACTCCTATCTCTCGATCGCGCTCAGAGCGGGATTCATCGGCGGGGGCGCCTACCTCGTGCTCGTCGTCGGGCCGCTGCTTCACTCGATGATCCGGCCGGCCCTCGTCGTTCGAACGCTCGGCATGCTCGCGATCGCAAGCGGCTTTGCCGTCCACCAGTTGTTTGAGGCCTATACGCTCTATCAGTTCGGTCCCGGATCGATCCTCGGTGCGCTCGCCGTCGGCTACGTGATCGAGAGTCTAACCGCACCACTTCCCGTCGCGGACTCTGACGGAAGTGACAGTATCGAGGGAGCCGACGCAAGTTCATCGGACTCCACCCATACAGCAGACGACGGTAATGGTCCTGCAGCAGACGGTTCAACCACGGACACGAAATCCGGCGCGAAACCGGACTCCGGAGCCGAGTCGAATGCCGACACTGGTGACGGTACCGATGACAGTAGCGATGACGGCTAGATCGCCAAGAGATCATCAGACGGAGTAGACGCCGATTCCAGCAACAGCGACGATCGCTGGTCTCCACACCTTCGGGTTAGCGGGTCTAGGAGTAGAACATCTCATCAGTAACAGCCCCAGCGTGCTGTCAATGAACGATCCGAGAGAGGACATACCAGTATGAAGTGAGGTTTATTTTACATAGTATACCTTATAATCAAAGGGTTTCGGTTGTTTCACAACGTTTATGGAATAGGCATGAGATAATTTTAGTAATGGCACAGTGGGGAGGATATCGATTGATGAGCGCTGCGGGAACCGTGGTGTGGACGGCAATCGCCGTCCTGATCGCGAACCACTCGATCCCGCAGATGCTCCTCACAGGCTACGTGCCCGTAGTAAGACGGCTTCCAGTGGTGGTGCTAGACGGACAGAGACTGTTTCTGGCAGTCGGACTCAGCACGGCCGTCGTGTTCTCCTGTCTGATCCCGCTGTACAAGCCACGTCCACGACGGATTTTGGATACGATCTTTCTGGCGCAAAAACGAGTGCTGGTGGCGATGTTCGCGCTCGCGACGCTCGGCTATTTTAATATGACGTACCGGCTCCCGCGTGCGACGCTCGCGATGACGATGGGCATATTGCTGATCGTCCTTCCAGCCTGGTTCGTCATTCTTGGGAATCAGCCTATCAAGGGCGAGAAACCGGCGATCATCGTCGGTGACGATCCAGCCCAGATCAATCGAGCTGCGGACGCGATCGAGAGCCCCGTACTGGGCTATCTCTCTCCGCCGCTCGGCATCAATATCGACTCAGATCAAGCACGATCACCGACACCAACAGTGACCGATGGCGGCACGATCGAAATGCCCTCCTCGGATCTTCAGTCCCTTGGCGGGCTCTCCCGGCTCGAGCAGATCCTCGTCGAACATGATATTGCCACCGTTGTGTTTGCGTTCAGGAGCACGGACCGAGGAGAGTTCTTCGGCGTCCTCGAGACCTGTCACGCTCATGGGGTCGAGGCGAAAGTGCTTCGCGAACACGCCGACAGCGTGCTGCTCTCGGACGAAACCGCAGGAGAGCTCGTAACGATCGACCTCGAGCCGTGGGACTGGCAGGACCGACTACTGAAGCGGATTTTCGACGTCGGATTCGCGCTGACGGGACTGACGGCGTTCGCACCACTACTCGGGCTAATCGCGCTCGCGATCAAACTCGACAGTCCCGGACCGGTCTTCTACCGACAGACGCGAACCGCCGGACTCGGCAGAACGTTCGACGTGCTGAAGTTTCGGACGATGCTGCCAGGCAGCGAGTCATCCGATCCCGTCGACGACGGCGAGAATGACCGGATCACCCGCGTTGGTCGGCTGCTCCGGAAATCACACCTCGATGAGCTTCCCCAGCTTTGGGCGATTCTTACCGGCGACATGAGCGTCGTCGGCCCGCGAGCGGCCTGGACTGACGAAGAGGCGCTGCTCGAAGAGGAGGCTGTCGAGTGGCGAAAGCGCTGGTTCGTCAAACCGGGCCTGACGGGATTGGCACAGATCAACGATGCGTCGAGTACGAATCCGACGGAGAAGCTTCGCTACGACCTGGAGTACATTCGGCGGCAGTCGTTCTGGCTGGATGTGAAGATCGTGATTCGACAGATGTGGATCGCACTATTGGATTCGGTGAAGGTGTTTATCGGCCAAGAGCGTCACGATGAGAGCAAAGCGAGATGACTACGGATGAGTCAACACACAGCGATATCGATGAAAGGGCTGGGACCCGCCGTTCTATTGTCTTGCCGCGACGCGCCTCAGAAAATCCGCGTACCGGTTGACATACGTCTCAACCGAGAAATTCTCAGTGGTGTACTCGCACCCGTTCTCGGCGATCTCACGTCGGTGCCGCGGATTCGAAACGAGGTCCGAGAGCGCGTCGGCTATCGCATCGGGGGAGTCAGGTGGGACGATTCGGCCGGTCTCGCCATCGGTAATCGCTTCGGGATTACCGCCGACATCAGTCGCGATTACGGCACAACCTGACGCCATCGCTTCGCGGACAACCCCTGCGATCCCCTCAGCAGACGACGCGAGGATGAATACGTCCAACGACTGGTAGAACTCGGGCATATCCTCCGAGTCCACCCACCCACAGAACTCGACGACGTTCTCAAGCCCCAGTCGGGAGATCTGTCGTCGGAGTTCGGCCTCGTACTCGTGGTGTTTCGGATGGGACGTCCCGCCGGCGATTCGGTATGTAAAGTCGAGATCAGGATGCTCATCCTGAAATCGGGCGAGTGCCTCAAGCGCCGTATGATGACCCTTGCGTTCGGTGAGCGTTCCCGCCGTTCCGATCGTGAGGGGTTCAGACCCGCCATCGGGATGTTCGGATTCGGTTGACGTCGCGAATCGGTCGATCTTGATCCCTTTATAGAAGATGGTAAATTTCTGCCGGTGACGATCGAACTGCTTGCCATAGAGGCGTTCGGCCTGCAGCTCCGACTCGATAAAGACATGATCAGCGAGTCGGAAGCATACCTCATTCAGCCACGCGTAGATACCCTCTGATTTCTCGCCAAGTCCGACGTTCCAGATGACCGGCGTATCGCTGAGAATCGCGGTAGGAGCGAGCGTGAGGAGCGTCCGGAGGGTATCACACCAGATGATATCCGCCTCGGAGAGCACCCGATGGGCGTCGAAGTTATACTGTCCAATCCGAAAAATCATCCGAAGAAATTGAAGTGGCGACGGTGAAAGCAGGGACCCTCCGTAGTTATCGAGGACTCCCCGGTAAGGGATGACCTCCGTCTGGAGATTCCGCTCGCGGGCCTGCTCGAGCAGTGGGCAGTCCTTCTGGCAGATAATGATCGGCTCGAAGTCGTCACCGATCCCATCGACCAGCCGGAGAATCATCTTTGACGTCCCAGTGAACTCCCCTGAGGTTGTTCGGATGAACGCGACTGATAGTTTTCCCGGCTGCATCCTCAGGGTCTCTGATTATCGAGGAAGATTAAAACCCATGAACCTGTACTCATCACGTAAGGCCTATAGCAAATCCTCGTACATAATCCCATGGGTAGATGATGATGACGATGGCGATTCGGTTCGAAGACGAGACGTTGCAACGGCTTAACGCCCGAAAGAACCCCGGCGGATCAGTCGACGATACGACCAACCAGCTTCTGGACGAACCCGAAGAACTTCGGCAACGGAAACGGCAACCGCAGCGGGATAGCAGTAGTGGATAATCATGACTCTCTCGAAGAAGATTTCGGGCGATATCATCATCTCGACGCTCTTCACGGCGAGCCTCAAGCTCCGCGGGCTATTATTCATCCCGTTGTTCACACTCGGCCTCGGGGTCGCCGACTACGGTGCCTTCGTCCAAGCATTTGGCATTGCGATTATCGCCGTGAACGTTGCCGCGCTCGGGCTCGATACCGGACTCGTTCAGCTCGACTCGGACGGTACGCGGACCTCCCAACTCGTCTCGACGATGTTCGTCCTCTCGGGACTGGCCGCACTCACCATCGCGGGATTCATCGCCGGGGGTGCAGAACTACTCTCGGTATACACACTCAGCACAACCGAGTACACGCTTCTCTTCGTCGCGGCGGCCGCATACATCCCGTTTGAAGCCATCTTCAGGATTTCGCGGGCATACTACCATGCCCAGCGCCGGGTTCGACTCTACTCCGGGATCGAGGCCGTTGACGTCTGGCTGCTTGTCGCCGCCGTCGCGATCACGATTCTCGCCCTTGATGGAACGGTCATCGAGGCGTTCGTTGCGGTCGTCCTCGCAAAAATAGTGATCACCGCAGCGATCACTTTTCCCGTCGTTCGGGAGGTCGGCATATCGGCTCCGTCCGTAGATATCGCCCGGGAATCGCTCGCGTTCTCGCTACCGACGATGGGCGGCGATCTCTCAAAACACGCGCTTGACAAGGTCGATCGAGTGCTCATCGGATTCTTCCTCGGAGCGAGTGCGGTCGGTGTCTACAGCGTCGCCTATAGCATTGCCTACCTAATCTTATTATTCGTCACGCCCGTCAACGCGTCGTTCTATACGGAGTTCACGACCCTTTGGAACGAGGGAGATCGCCGGACGATTGTCGAGTACACGAAAACTGGTATCCGGTACTTCTCAACGATTGCCCTACCGGCGATAATAGGATTCGCCTTGATCGGCGACGCCGTGATCGGACTGATCTCAACAGCTGAGGTCGCGGACGCCGGACACCTCCTTCTCGTCCTGATCGCACTCGCAATGTTCCTCAGGGGATGCGCCGAGGTCTACCAACGGCTGTTCTACGCCACCGGTGACTCGAGGACGCCGCTGCTCGCCCAGCTCACAATGGTCGCGCTTAATGCCGTTCTGAACGTCCTGCTGATCCCAGTACTTGGCGTCGCTGGCGCAGCACTCACCACGATCGCATCATTCGGTGTCGGAGCGATTCTCCTCGGATGGCTCTTTCAAGATACCCTCCGAGTTGTCCCCAATTGGGGCCGCCTTAGCCGGATTCTCGTCGCTACCGGACTGATGGGAATCACAATGGCCTTCGTGCCGCTGCACTGGATTCTCATCCTTGCACTCGCCCCACCGGTATACGCGGTCTGCCTGTTCGCGACCGGCGGTCTTCGCCGCCGTGAAGTGTCGAGTTTAGTCAAGATAATGACAGCATCATGAGCGGACCTCCAAGATTGAGAACCGAATCCCGGTCCCCAGTGGCCGATCGAACACCCGCCCACGAATCGCGCCGCGCGAGGCTCCTGCTGTACGCTCTCGTAGTAGTCATCATCGCAGTTACGGTCGCGGGAGCAGTGATCGCATGGGTCGAATGGTCGCCCTTCCCGCTAATCGCCGGCCTGCTACTCTCACTCGCGGGGATCCCGTGGCTCCTAAGCGCGCGGTCGGGTCGCTTTGACCTCTTTGAGCCGATGGTGTTCAAGTCGCTGTTCATCTTCATGCTCGCCATCGCGTATATTCAACGGCTCTACTATGAGCCGCGCGAGTACACGATTGACGGATTAGGGCTCTCGACGCCGTTTGAGGCCGGTTTCACGACCGTCGGCGTACTCTACATCGTATACTTCGCGGTCCTCCTTGGCGCGTACTACCTCTACCGCCCACCCACGATATCCCTCCCGCAACGGCTCTCTATCCGCGGACGAGAGACGGTACTTCGACGGATCGGGCTTGGCTACATCGCGGTCGGTCTGGTCGGCTACGCCTACCTGCTATGGGTTGTCACTGCCGGAAACCCACTACTCCTCTACACGACATCCGTCTCCCGGAGCCAGTTCTTCGAGGGGCTCGGTCCGCTCATCCTTATCGCGAATATGACATATATCGGCTATTTCCTCTGGATCCTCGCGACGATGAGCCGGCGTGAACTCCCCTCGGCTGCGCAGATCCTTACCCTCCCCGTCATCCTCGGACTCATCTCGTTGCTCGGCGGTCGCGCGGCGGTCGTCCGGATCGGAATCGTCCTCGCGATCCTAGGCTATTACGCGGCGCTCCGTGGATTCGCTGGCTACGATCGTTCCGATAACCCCGTGTTCATGTTCGCACAGCGGCTTCACCCGACGGCTCACTTCCTACTGCTCCCCGTGTTCTGGGCCGTCGCTTCGGTGTTCTTGATCGGCGCGCAGGCCGCCCGCTCTGATGGGTCCCCGATCACCGCACTGCGCTCGGTCGACCCACTCAGGATTGTTTCTGCAGGTGTCCATAACGACACCTTCGACAACATGATCGCACTGATGGAAATGGTTCCCGCGGAGATGGGATATCAGTACGGCACATTCTATCTTCGGGTAATCATGAACTTCATACCGCGTGCCATCTGGTCCGAGAAGCCAGTCTCGACCGAAGGTGGGGTGATCCGCCGGTGGGTGATCCCCGATGGATCGGGTGGACTGCCGCCGGGTGACATGGGCTCGTTCTACATCAACGCCGGCATTCCGGGGATCGTCATCGGGGCGATCATCTACGGCGTCCTACTCAAACTCACTTACTGGACGCTCTACCAGAACCGCAACTCGCTGCTCGCTCTGTTCGCCTTCGCGCTCGTCATGGCACACCTTATCCCATACGGACTCGTAAACAACGCGCTGATTGCGTTCCTCGAGGATGTTGTCCTGCTGCTCCCAGCATTCGCGGTTGTGCTCCTGACAAAGCGTAGTCAAAGGATGAGTGGCAGTTCAGTGCCACGTTAGTAGGTAAACTGTATCGTTGGTTATATCGTCTTACTCTGGGCAGTTCCTAGCCGTTACGCTCGAACACCGTGTCGATGTTCGCCTCTAGATCGTCACGCATCTCCTCCACAGCCTTCCGAAACGTCTCCTCGGCACCGTCGCTGGGCTGGTAATAGTGCGACAGCACCCCTCAAACACCTCCAGCACTCCCTCATCATCCCGGGACATCGCTGCCAGCTTGCCCAGCTCTTCGCCCGTCCTGATTCGACGTGAAGATCGTAATTTGGCAGATGTGGAACGCGATGCTCGACGTACTCGTCCTGCTGCGTAGGGACGATCCCGACCTCGACTCCGATCTAGACCCTGAAATTGAGGAATCGAACAACCGATCAGCAGATTGATTTTAGCCGAGCGGTCACTCCCGGTATGCGCATTCTACGCGTCGCACAGAAGGTCTATCCCGACGTGAAGGGTGGCGGACCGTACCACGTCCACGCAATGAGTCGTGACCAGGCGGCGATGGGGCACGACGTAACGGTAGTGACGGTCGATGGCGATCCCGAGAAACCGGCCGTCGAGGAACGCGACGGGTATCGGGTCGTCCGCTACCGGCCGAGCGTGACCGCGCTCGGAAACGACGTCTCGCTCGGCGTCGCACGCCACCTCAAGGACGCGGCAGCGTTCGACGTCATGCACGCCCACTCGCATCTCTACTTCTCGACGAACCTCGCAGCACTAAAACGGCGACTGAGCGACGTTCCGCTTGCGATCACGAACCACGGCCTCTACTCCCAGAACGCACCCGAGTGGGTCTTCGACGTGTACCTTCGGAGCGTGGGTCGGTGGACGTTCAACCGGGCGGACGTGGTGTTCTGCTACACCGAGGAGGACAGAAATCGAGTGCGGGAGTTCGGCGTCCAGAGCGACATCGAGGTGGTGCCGAACGGGATCGACACCGAGCGCTTCACGCCCGAGGGGCCCGAAAGCGACTTGCTCGACCACGATGGACCAGTCGTGTTGTTCGTCGGTCGGTTGGTCGACGGGAAGCGCCCACAGGACGCGGTCGCGGCCATCAAGCGGGTACGGGAGGCGCATCCCGAAGCGAGGCTCTACCTGTGTGGTGAAGGGGCACTGAGTGGAAAACTCAAGGAGCAGGTAGCGAACGAGCAGTTAGAGGGATCAGTTCGATTCCTTGGACAGTTACCGTACGACGAGATGCCGGCACTGTATCGCGCGGGTGATGCACTCGTGTTGCCCAGCCGTGCGGAAGGGCTTCCGCGAACAGTGTTGGAGGCGATGGCGTGTAACGTCCCCGTAGTCTGTTCGGACCTCAAGCAGGTTGCGCCGGTGATCGACGGAGCCGGGACGACGGTCCCCGTCGGCGACATCGAGGGGTTCGCTCGCGGACTGATACGGGCGCTTTCAGGACAGTACGACGACGGGCGGCAGGTCGTCGAGAAGGAGTACACGTGGAGTGCTACCGTCGAGCAGACGACGAGAACACTCGAACAGGTCTCGAAGAGCAGGTAGTGAAACAGAATGGTCATCGGAGAAGACGGTGACTGAGAGCGGGTAGCTGTTCGACGAGGCTACTGGAGATAGCCCAGATCCTCGAGCCGGTCCTGAGTGGACTGCGTCATCGAGACGGATTCGGAGGTGTCGGCGTGTTCGAATGAGTCGAGCCAGTCGTCGAGCTTTGCTTCGAGTTCGTCAGCGATCTCCGGGTTCTCGTCGGCGATATTATGTTGTTCTCCGGGATCGTCGACGACATCATAGAGCTCGCGAGTGCCATCGGAACCGCGAATGAGTTTGTGGTCGCTCGACCGGATCGCGCGGAGCGAACGGTCGTACTCGTAGACGTCAGCAGGAAGGTCGCCAACGCGTTTCTCAAGCGCCTCCATCGAGGGCTGTGGGGCCAGGTACTCCGCGACCGCGTACTCGCGTGGCTCGGCGTCCGCATTCGGATGGAATGATGCGCCCTGGAACTGGTCTCGTGCCTCCGGCGCGTCAATGCCGGCTACGTCGAGAAGCGTCGGTGCGAGATCCGTGAGCTGAACGAGACGGTCGTCCTCGGTGCCTCCCGTGAACGGCCCACCGTTGATAATGAGTGGGACGTGGAGCAAGGTATCATAGAGACAGTACTGGTGATCCATCAGATCGTGATCACCGATGTTCTCGCCGTGATCACCCATAACGACGAAGACCGTGTCCTCCCACTCGCCGGCGTCCTCAAGCAATTGTTTGAGTTGAGCGAACCGCCCATCCAGATATGCGAGCTCAGCGCGATAGAGCGCCCGAAGGATCTCGAACTCCCGGTCGGACATCGCAGTCTTGCCGGCGATATAGGACCAGGCGTTCTGGGGGACGTCCATCGCCTCGTCGTAGGAGACCCCGTCGGGGAGGAACTGTTTAGTGAACTCCTCTGACGGTCTGTACTCGAGATGAGGTTCAAGATAGTTGATGAAGAGGAAGAACGGGGCGGTGCCGTCCCGGTCCTGTAACCAGTTGGCGACCCATTGATTGGTCTGCTTCGCACCGTCGTCCTGCTGTTTTCTGAAGAACTGGCCGTAGATCGCGTTCGTGATGTTCGTCAACGGGTTACCGTCAGTGAGCTTGTTCGCGACGGCACGGAGCTTATCGGTCCCCTCCTTCGTTCTCGCGATTTCGCCGAGATCGGTATCCGACTGGACGTACTGCCACGTCTTGTGGAAGGTGTCGAACCCACGTGCGAAACCGAACTCCTCGCTGATCCAGGTGTTGTTCGAGACGGCGGCGGTCTCGTAGCCGGCGTGTTGGAACGCTTCAGCCAGCGGAGTAAGTTCTGACGATAACTGCTTGTGGTCCGCGTGGGCTCCGTGGTTCGAGGGGTTGGTCCCGGTGAACAGGGACGCATGAGAGGGAAGCGTCCATGGGGCGTTGGCGAACGCACGCGTGTAGTGAGTAGCGTCGGATGCCCACGCTGAATCAGAGAACACCTCTGTAGCGATATCGTACCGTGCTGTATCCGCTACTATTACGATAATATTCATGCGATAAGAATTACCTCCTGTAAGTTATAGTCTGCTAATAACACACTGATACTTATCTGCTGCTTGTTTGATGGAATACTCTCGTTTCACTAGTTCTCTTCCGTTCTTGCCGAGTCGCTGCCTAAAGGCTTCGTCCTCATGCAACTCGGAGACGTCGTCTATCAGCTTCTCCATCGATCCCGAGTGAAGTCCGACGTCTTTTTGCTTTAAAATGTCATCCAATGTATAGTAGAGAGAGACGACGGGTGTCTCGTATCGCCACGCCTCGAGAAACGTGTTAGGGAACCCTTCGTAGTCGGAAGTATTGACGAATACGGTTGCTTTTCGGTAGTAATCGTGTACTTCCTCGGGAGGGACGTTCTCAATGAACGTGAGATTCGGAACGGCTTCGGCTTCGGACATCAACTCACGGTGAAACCCACTATGACCGATGTCTTGGGAGATCATGACAAACTTGGCATCGGGAATCTCACGCGCGAGTCTGAGATACCGTTTAGGCTTCTTTTGGTCCGGATCGCTACTTCCAACCCAGAGAACGTGCTCTCGTTGCGTCTGATTGAGAACGTCCTCTTCGGGAGGAAGCGTGTACGCGTTCGAAATGACGGTAGATGAACGGTTGAACTCATCCAGCAGCACGTCGTGCTGTCGTTGCGTCTGGGTAATGATCTCATCTGCACGTGGCAACAGGCGGCGGTATACCCTCGCTGTGTGCCCGTATCTCGATTCAAGATATTCTGGGTTGAGATCACTATCGTTCGCTATACCGAATATGAGGGGTTTTCGGTGTAACCACGTTAGCAATCGCGTGGCAATGTAGAGACGCGGTGCACCCCGAACGTAGTACACGTCTGCATCGACGCGTCGAATCGCGCGTTCAAGCTGGGAGAACGCACCCGGTAGATCTCCTGGGTTGGACACGTCTTTCGGACAGCCACGAACCGTTCGTACACCTTTCTGTACTACTTCAGCGGGTTGGCCATGATCACCGACGATCGCAGAGACTTGCTGACCGCGCTTGAGAAGTTCTTGTGCAAGTAGATACTGCTGGCGTTGTGCACCACCAGCCGTGGTATCCGATTGATCCAGGTAATGTTGGAGACGATCAGATATAAAAGAAATATGAGCGAGAGAGTCAGATGGCATCGTACCTCTAGAAACGAAGGTTCTAGATCCTACATCAAAGTAACGATCACAACATGCTCTCTGGCAGTTTAGCACCGTTCTCCATCAAAAATCATACCAAGCGTCGCAAAATGCTTTTCTGAAGTCATTGGCTGTTATTGGTATGACCAGTTGGCAAAATCGTATTCCGGTTTCAGTTCCTGTAGCCTGTTTTCTTCTCGCATTAGCCGTGCGACTGGTTGTGGTCCCAATAACTATTCAGACAAGTATGAATCCCTATGCACTTGCGGATGCAGTCCGATTCGAGAGATCGGCCGCATTCATCGCGGAGGGAGTCACCTCAGGCATCATTTTTGAAGAAGGGATGAGTTATGTGGCGGCAGAGGAGCCAAGTAGTACGTACCGACGCTGGAGCGGAATCCTCTTTTTCGCGTGGTTGCTTCCAGGACCGAGCATCTGGTATGCAACGATCTTCGTTGCCCTGCTCGGCTCAGGGAGCATCTACAACGTCGCCCGTCTCGGGGAGTACCTCCACTCGCAGAAAGCGGGTGCCCTCGCAGCGGTGCCGATGATCTTCTATCCGTCGTACGTCGCCATACACACGGTAATTCTTCGGGAGGCAGCGATACTGTTCGGCATCACTACGACGGCACTGCTGTTGCTGAAAACGATCCGGAATCGACCCGTCGTAGCCATAGTTGGGGCGTCCATATCCATGGCCCTGGTCACCCTTCTTCGACCGGAAAACGGGATACTGCTAGGAGGGATGATCATTGGTGGAGCGATCATGTACGTCCTCCCGATTCGGAAGTCCGTCCTCGCTGGCGTGGGGCTGATCGGCATTCTGGGAGCCGTCGCCTCGATTCCACACATCCAACCCGTTCGCGACTGGTATCTCCGTACTCGTGCCGATCGTTTCGAAGGGCGAACGACCTATCTCGGCTCCATTCCGTTCGAGACGAGCGCTGACGTACTGTTCTCCGGCCTGCTGGCCGCCGTGTACTTCCTGTTCACGCCGTTCCCCTGGATGATAGAGACGCCCGCGGATCTACTGATCGCCGTCGAATCGGCGATCTCAATCGCGTTCTTCGTATTCGCACTCTACGGAACCGTCATCGCGTTCAGACGATTTCCCGTGGCCGTCTCCGTTCTCGTGCTAGGGGCCGTACTAGGGACGATACTGTACGGTCTCGGAACCGTCAACGTCGGAACGGCTACGCGTCATCGACAGTCGTTCCTCTGGGTCATCTTTCTCCTGGGATCGATAGGAGCGGTGGATCTCGTCGCCGGGTTCAGAGGGAGAGCTCCTAGTCGGACGACCAGACGACTGATGAGGGAGGAGAGGAAGATCGGATGATTTAACGAACCGGCAGGGTACCTCATTCCATGGTAACGACCGTTGTTGCGTCCTCGAATCACGGTTTCCCTCGAGCAGACCGGCGTACTACGGCTCCGTTCGGGAACGCGCGTACGACCGGGAAGAGATGAGTCTCAGACAGTACCTACCCCGCGTCGCGTACGCGCTCACTCGACCCGAGGTCCTTGAGTACAGCAGGGATATCGACCGGGTTGAGGAGATGACCGGACCAACGCTTCGACGCTATCAGCGGCGTCGACTGAAGCAACTCCTTCGCCACGCCCATGCCACTGTCCCCTACTATCGGGACATCTTGGAGGAGGCGAACGTCGTAGAGGATGGCGTCGTCGATCTCGACCAATTCACGGAGCTTCCGCTCCTCACGAAGACGGAGCTCCGAGAACAGAACGCACGCCTTCGCTCTACCGAACCCGGATCGAACGTCAGGGAAAACACCTCCGGCGGAACCACCGGTGAGCCGGTTGAGTTCCTCCAAGACGACGAGTACCTCTTCTGGAACAACGCGAACAAGATCTACTACCAGCGTCTCGCGGGACGGGAACTCGGCGAACCCATGGTAAAACTCTGGGGGGATGAAAGTGCAGTTACAGGTGAAAGCAAGGACCTCAAATTCCGTCTCTCGAACTTCATTCTCAATCGGCATTTCCTGAACAGCTATC
Source organism: Halalkalicoccus sp. CG83 (assembly GCF_037081715.1). Lineage (NCBI taxonomy): Archaea > Methanobacteriati > Methanobacteriota > Halobacteria > Halobacteriales > Halalkalicoccaceae > Halalkalicoccus > Halalkalicoccus ordinarius. The sequence continues at coordinate 696,462 of NZ_JAZDDH010000001.1, read as the reverse complement.
GGATGAATGCGGAGACGATGACCGAGCACGTCAAGCGGATCAATGAGATCAAACCTCGATCGATGGAGGTCTACGTGGAGTCGATGAACGAGCTGGCCAAGCACATCGAACAGAACGATCTGGCGGTCCACTCACCCAATGGCATCCTCTCGACTGCCGGAACGCTCCACGAACCGGTTCGTGAGCGAATCGAGCGGGTGTTCAACGCGCCCGTTCTCAACAAGTACGGCTCGCGAGAGGTGGGCGACGTCGCGTGCGAGTCTCCACACGAAGAAGGGATGCACGTCTTCGATCACACCCACTACGTTGAAGTAGTCGACGACAACGGCGATCCGCTCCCGCCCGGGAAGGAAGGTGAACTAGCGATTACGGTACTTACGAACTACACGATGCCCCTGATTCGCTATCGGATCGGCGATATGGGCATTATGAAGGAGAACCAAAACGGTGGTGAGCTCCCGTTCTCGAAATTGGAGACGGTAACCGGACGAGTGACCGATCACTTCCGCACGCCCGATGGTGAGCTCGTGTACCCTGGCTACCTCCGGAAGGTACTGTATCACCGTGACTGGATCAAGAAATTCCAGATCAGACAGACAGCCGTCGATCACGTGGTGTACCGGATCGTTCTCACCAACGGATCCGAACCCGCCCGTAGCGAACTCGACGAGATCGAACAGCAGGCGAAGAAACTACTCGGCGACGAGATTGAGATCGAGTTTACCTTTCCCGACGAGATCACTGCGAGCGACTCCGGAAAATATCGCTACACGGTCTCTGAGATAGTGTAGAAGGGGAGTGGATTTCGGATGGGTGAAGCGCGATCTACTCGTATACGGATCTTTTCGGAGTGGGTCAACGCAGGACATCCCTCTCGATATCCCGTCCAAGCACTGCAAGCACCAGAGTACATCGATCAGTCGTATAACTTGAGCGGCATGTCGGCTGAGATAGCCACACTAATGTAGGAACGGGGAATTCGATCAATCAATGAAGCTAGCGCGGTCTGGGATTACACTTTATATTGCGGAAATGGTGGGAGCAGTGCTGAGCTTCGTAGGAATTCTCTATTTCGCTCGCGAGCTGGGTGCCTCAATATTAGGCGTCTTTTTCCTTTTTCAAGCATTAACTGGAGTCTTCTCAATGGTTTCCAACCTCGGGATCCGGGCTGGGATCTCAAAGCGAATGAGCGAGGGGAAGAAACCGGGCGAGTTTCTTTCGAGTGGGATTCTACTCAAGCTCGGTGTGTTACTGCTCGTCGTCTTGGTAATCGAGCTAGGCTCTAGCTATATCAATGAGTACGTCGGAGTGCAAATAGCAGGATTGGTTATAATCACGGTAATATTCCGAGATCTCGGACATTTACTGGTCCATGTGCTGCGAGGAGAATTACGAGTCAGTGAGTCTGCACTGCTTCTGTTCGTCAACAAAGTCGTTTGGATCGGAGTGGCCGTGGTATTGATTTCAATGGAATACGAATTATATGGCCTCGTATACGGGGTGATCGTAGGTCTTGTTGCCAAAACACTAGTCGGCCTGTATCTAGTATCGACAACACCCACGCTCCCTTCAATGGAGGCCGCATCTTCTATTTGGCAGTACTCGAAATACACGATTATTCCCTCCATTGATACATATGCCCATAACTGGACGGACGTGTTGATTATGGGAATTTTTCTGTCTTCAGCTGCCGTCGGCGCCTATGAGATCGCATGGCGTATTATCGGCCCGATCTTCCTCCTAACAAGCTCGATCTCTTCGACCGTCTTCCCTCAGATCAGCGCCTGGGATGCAGAAGGCGAATCAGACCGGATAGAGCGGATTATCCCGAAAGCATTGACTCCAGCTCTAATTCTCATTATTCCGGCGTTCTTCGGTGCTGCACTGTTATCCTTCGAAGCCCTCTCGTTACTGTTTGGGACGGAGTTCGGAGCCGCTGCACTTGCACTCCCAATCCTTATTGCGGGATTGATTCCGCGGGCATTTCGATCAATCGCTGGAAAGACACTTGAAGGAATTGATAAACCTCAGTTCGTTAATCGAGCGTCGATCGTCGATATCGTCGCAAACGTCGTATTGAACGCCATACTCATCTGGCAGATCGGACTCGTCGGTGCGGCGATAGCGACGTCGCTTTCATACACTCTCGGAGCGCTGCTCCGGTGGTACTATCTCCGACAGTATCTCACGCTCCAGATCCCGTATCGAGAACTCGGGTGGTGTATCACCTCAGCTGTCGGGATGTTTACCGCAGTAGGCCTGCTTCAGCAAACGATCGTTGTCGATACGACCGTCCGATTGTTTGCGCTCGTCAGCGTCGGCATCGTTGTCTATGGGGCGATCATACTCATCTACGCGCCGCTTCGAAGGACGATCGTTCAGCAGACGAGCCGTATGATCCGGACGACGCCCTGATCCCGTAGAGGTGCGATGTCCCATCCGACGGACGTCGTGTTCCGTAGTTAATTGATAACACCGTACGTCTCATAGAAGTTCCGTACCCGTTCATCGGCCAACAACGGTCCATGAACCTGCAACGATTTCACTCCGGGGTGGGAGTTGGCCTCAATTAGCTTGAACGATCCCTCGTCATCGGTAACGATTATGTCCCAGCCAACATACGGGAGATACGAGAGATCGTCCGCTATTTCAAGCAACTGCTCACGAATAGCGTCCCAGGCTGGAATTTCGACTCCCGTAATTTCCGCACCCGAATCGGGGTGAGTGTTCTGCCATTCGAGGTCATCCAGCTGGATACCCATTGTTCGATCAGGGTGGGGATACTGGGCAGCAGTTCCGAGCGTGCCAGTTCTTATATCGATGCTCGCCGATAAGCCACCGTCGGAAAAGTTGTCGACTGGTCCCGTTCCGTCTGCACCCATACGCTGGATCGCCTGAGCGATGAAGACATCGTCAGTCTCCGGACAGACCATCGTCACCACGCGGATCGTGTTCGATGTCGCGGGATACAGCTCCCGGGCATAATCCGTTTGTTCGATAAATTCAGAAACGAGATACTCGTCGAGATCGCTCATCAAACCCTCAAACTCACTTGCTGTATGGACCGTACCGTTTATCTGATACCCGTCGTCCGTAACCCGACAGAGCCTGACGTTCTTTCCCCCACCCCCAGTGACGGGCTTGACAACTAGGGATCCCTCTTCATCTAAGGTCTGGCGGATCCATCGGCCAGGACTTATACTAGGTTCAGCAGAGTTATCAATGGGATATACGCGTCCATACTTCAGAACGCCGTAGATGGTCACCCGATGATCCTCGTGTTCATTGAGAAGATGGTAGAACAAGAGCTTGTTGTCGAGGAAGACGCTCCAGTCTGCGTTGATTTCGGGCGATTTGATAAACCGATCGAAATCAGAGAGGTAGGCGTCCGTACCGTTCTCCTGAAGATTGTAGAGCATTAGAGCACGGCTCGTGAATCCATGGAAGTAGAGCCAGAGACGCGTTCGTGTCGGCATGTCGAACGTCCTGCGAAGTTTGCGCTCCTCTTCAAAGAGATGGTACGCCCGTTTGAGACGGGTTATAAACGGTTTGGCAGCGTGATAGGCTCGTTGAATCATACTATCTAGAATGATATCAATGAATAAAGTCACTGTGGTATCCGTCAAACTGGCAAAATACATATAAATGACTTGGATGGAAACCCTCTTGCTGTCATGCGATTTCCTCTAGCGGTATCTTCCTACCGCCTCCGTTGAGAACGGGTAGCAGAGCAGTCCTACGGAATGTCAGAAGAAGAGAATCCCAGCAGAGCCAGATAAACACGCTATGATCGTTATTTCCCTGGTCATCAGTCACTCAGTACTCAAGATTGGGTGAGTATTCGACTTGTTTCAACGAGCCTACTAACTCAACCAGTGAGGACTCCAGAGGCACTCGGTTCAATCGATTCATAGAAAGAGAAGTTACAAGTGATCGTAGAGAGAGCGCTTAACACGAGGATCTTCAAATAATCCCTGGTGGATTTGGATTAAGTTTGGGTCAGGCCGATCATTTACTTCAAGAATTTGAATTCCGTCATCAGTCAGCACGACATCCCACGCGATATACGGTGTAATTCGCATTTCATCTGCTAATTGAAGAATCCGATCCCGAATCATCTCCCATCGTGGGATTTCAACGTCAGTCATTTGGGCTCCGGTATTGGGGTGTTTATCGACGACGTGCATCGTTCCCTTCTCAGGGAAGGCAGCACCCTTGGTGAGCACACCCGTTTCTGCATCGACGCGTGCACAGGCTCCACCACCGGACCAATTGTCAACTGGTGCAGATGCATCGGTCCCAAATCGATGGACTGCGCTCGCAATGAACGGATCACCCGTCTCAGAGTCAAGTAGCGTCGTTAGCCGAAGCGTGTTCACGCTATCGGGGAAAATTTCGGCTGCGTAGTCTGCCTGTTCAATGAGATCCGTAATAATCCAGTCACCCGACTCAACTTCGTCTGCCAACTCACCAGCGTTCTTCACGCCCCTATTGACTTCTAGCTCATCATCGGTAACGTTCACAACGTAGACATACGAACCCTGACCGCCAAGGCTACGTTTAACGACAAACCCTGTGGACTGTGAAGTGACCCAGTCTCGAAATGAACGTTTCTCCCCATCAGGCTGATGAACTACACCGTCGTGAACGTATCCCCGGAGATCAGGAAGCACATCCTCATGCTCACCACCCATATATCGCTGGAAGATGATCTTGTGATCCAGTAGATCTGATGCATGTCGATTCACACGCGAAGCGACGCGTCGGTGCTGATAATGACTCATAAAATCAGCAGGGTCGTTCTCATCAAGTGAATAAAATTCGTAACCATGTGAGAGAAAGCCGCGCCGCCATAGTCCGATCCGCGTTAAAAGGGGAAGGTCAGTATTATAGGCGTGTTCATCGCTGATAAGTCGTAGCATGTCCCCGACCCAGTGGGCAGCAAACTCGAGACTGCTAGCAACGAATCGGAAGGAATCTCGTTCTCTGACAGCGTCAGCCACGCGATGAAGTGCCTGCATATCTGACCTACCACTAGGCAGTAGTAAAAAGTCAGTGGTAAGCAGAGAATTGATAGTCCGTACTGTGTCACTGTATAATACTTTTACAAAACATCTAATTATATCTGTGAGGAACAACTGGGTTCATCATGCTTTCACGCCTCCTTAGTATTAAACGTGAACGAGGAGTTCTTCCGCTGCTAAGCATGATTCTTGATTACTCCAGTGATATGGCAGTGAGTATGATATTGCTTGTAGATGCTGAAGTCAAAGCCGCAAAGAACGCTGATATCAACTGGGCGACTCGAGTCTGGCTCTGGCGGCACGGATTCATTTCGATCGCACCGCAGGTCTTCGACTTCGATAACCACGATCCTGAAGACTATTTGAGTCATGCTCAGCACCGACTTCGGGCCTGTAAAATTGATGAGCCGCTAATTCCTCTGTTTCATGATAAGAGGATGTTCGACCAGCTGTTGAACGCATACGACGAATATCTACCGGAATGCTACGGCGTAATAACAGATGGAGAGGTTCGGCTATTTGATAACGAGGAGTCCCGATCTATCGACGATCTCGTTACCGCTCCACCGACGGGAGGTCTTGTCGTCAAGCCAACAGAGGGCATGGGCGGCAGAGGAGTTGACGTCATTGAGTCGAACGGTGACAGTCTCCGGCTCAACCATAAACAACACGACCCCAGTGACGTTATGACAGCAATCAAAGAACATACGGACTCTCTCCTTTATGAGCGAGTCCAGCAGGCGGACTATGCTACTGATATCTATCCTGATGCGTCTAACACTCTACGAATCATCACGATGATCGATCCAGACACCGATCAGGCATTCATTGCACGTGCGGTCCATCGATTTGGGACCGATGCATCTGCACCAGTTGACAATTGGTCACGTGGCGGGATCTGTGCTGGGGTAGATCTCGAGACGGGGAATCTAATGGAAGTAGCCGAGACACCTGGCGGCGGTAAACTCAAGCGACGTAAAGATCATCCGAATACAGGCGCACCAGTTACCGGCACCGAGGTTGAAAACTGGGAAATGATCCAGGAGGAAATTTGCTCAATCGCAGAATATCTATCCCGAACGCCATATATTGGTTGGGACGTTATCGTCACAGATCATGCATTCAAAATAATCGAGGCAAATGGGAGACCAGGGCCGAATACGATGCAAATTCCGGGCCCGATGCTTACCGACGAACGCGTACAACGATTCTATTGTCATCATGACGTAATTTAATTAGTGGTGTCACTGTAATCGGTGTGAGAGAAGTCGTCTGCGAACGTACTATACATAAATCGAGTATGTTAAAGAACACTTTTAAAGAGTCTGTAGAGAAGGTGTAGAATGGGACCATAACGTGCTTAGTTCTAGTTGTGTCTTAATCTCAATTTCGGCTAAATAAAATGGGTAAGTTTAGATATTATATTATATATAAATACAATGTATATAAAAGCATAATTTATGTAGTATGCGCGGCTGGAGATATATAGGTCAATAGTCGTGTTTGTAGATTGGTGGAAAAGGATCAGACAAATTCAGAAACGACAGTCGACAGAGTATCTAGTGCTTCGTTCGATTGAATTCGCATTACTAAGCGGACCAATGAGTAGCAAACAGACGCGAAGCCTGTATTGGAAAACCGCTCCGAGAGTACTACGGATGCGGACGTACGATATAGAGAACTATACCGAAAACATCGATCCGTTTCAGGTCTTTCAGGTTGATCCCACAGAGATCAGCAAGCTAACCGGAAGAGAATACCCCCATTTACACAGGTTAAAACTGATTGGATCAGTACGAGGAGGAGAGTGGGATCAAAAACAGGAGCGTGATATCTATCCGGGTTACCCATATGATTTCTACAATGCTGAACGATTCGAGGAGACGGTTCTGTATCAATCGCTTCAGGAGCGATTCATCGATGAGGCACCCTGGAAAGACACCGAGTTAGTACAGCGGGCGTTGGAACTCATCAATCAGGGACATTCCGTCTGGCATGGCTGTTCATCCAAAACAGATGTCAGCGAACAGTGCGCCAAACTCGACGAGCTCTACAGATCTATTCAAGAGACGGGCTACAGACACCCAACCGACTCAAAGAAATCATGGGGAATCATCGCCCGGACGCTGAATCAAATCGTCGTCGATATCGGACGAGATGGCGATCTTCTCTTCGCTGATGGAAGACACAGACTTGCCATAGCGAAGATACTCGAGCTTGATACCGTTCCGGTTGTAGTACTCGTTAGACACCGCCAATATATGGATCAAATAACATCGAATAATGCATTTCGTGATCAGACTCTGCTTGAACAGTATAACAAGCAGCCGGAAGGTTATGGGGGATGATCGAAGGAGGAAAAAGCAGCGATAGCACGACACACCAAGACGGGTACGAGAGAATACGATAACAGCGAGCGGACGAAATCGATCGTCGAGGTCGCCAGCGAGACAGACCGCCCGCTAGGGAGCCGCTCTCAGGCCTCTCCGTCGTCATCCCCGTCGAGCCCGTGGGGATCGCAGGTATCCTGTTCATAGACCGCCTGCGTATTGAAGTCGGCACAGTCGTAGTCGCCATTCGGACCACCACTACGGTCTGGTCCGCCAGCATCGGTACTGTCGTCGCCCGTGCTGCTGGAGTCGTCCGGCTCGTCACCACCACTGTCACTATCTTCATCGCTCCCGTGCTCGCCGACGGGTTCGACGATGCCCGCGATCTCCCCGCGAGGGTGCTGGTCGGTGTGGACCGTCACCAGGAGGTCGCCGTCCTCAAGGCGGACGGCTGCTTTGGGAATGTCACCGCGTCGATCTGGCTGAGTGGGCCCTCTGTGATCGTCGTCTTCCGGATGAGCCCCTCAGTACCGTCGTCGAACTCGACCACACCAACGGTCTGCTCTCCGTTGATGGAGAGCGTCGCCCGTCTCGCGTTGCGCAGACAATAAATGTAAAGATCAACACCGCACGGTTCATTGCCAGTCCTACAGCACTCGTTTAGTAGCCGTCTTGGGAGGGGCATCCAGATAGGAGGGAACCGAGAACGAGCTCACTTAATGACGCCATGTGCCTCGTAGAAGCGCCGCACACGCTCGTCAGTCAGTAATGGCCAGTGGACCTGTAAAAACTCGACATCACTGTGGTCGTTCCCCTCGACAATCCGGAATTCACCAGGACCGGTTACGATAATGTCCCACCCGATATAGGGGATATACGATAGTTCGTCCGCGATCGACAGTAGCCGAGTCCGGATCGACTCCCAGCCTGGAACCTGTGTGTCAGCAATCCGCGTATCGGTATCTGGATGAGCCGTATACCATTCGAGACTCCCCTCCTGCCACTGCGCAGCAGCACTGAGCCTACCTGTCTCTCGATCGACCTCAGTAGCGAATCCTCCCTGTTCCACATTGTCCAAACAGCCAGAGGCATCTGATCCGATCCGATGGACCGCCATTGCGATGAAGGGCTCGTCTGTCACAGGGTCGATCATCGTGAGGACCCGGATTGTGTTCGGCGCTGACGGATAGATCTCGGTCGCATAGGTCGCTTGTTCAATGAATTCAGAGACAAGATATTCATCGAGATCATTCACGAGCTGGTCGAACTCAGAAAGGCTGTAGGCGGTTCCATTGACAAGATAGCGGTCACCCAGATCCTGACACAGACAGACGTTTTTGCCACCACCACCAGTAATAGGTTTGATGACGATCTTCCCCTCTCGATCCAAACAGTTACGGACCCAGTTGCCCGCATTCTTCCCAGTGGTATTCTCCCCAGCCCCCTTATGCGATGCAGGGAGTGGATGAGCGCGCCCGTTCTGAAGGACTGCATACACATCCGCACGATATTTCTCATGGCCCGAAAGCAGGTAGTGAAACGCGAGTTTGTTATTGAGAAATACACTCCAGTCGCCATTGATCTCAGGCGTGTAGATATATCGGGCAAAATCGGAGAGATACGCGTTGGGTCGAGTAGTGTCGTACAAGGCTGCAGCCCGGCTCATAAACCCATATGTATAAAGCTGTAATCGCTGACTCAGCGGCATATCAAAAGTTTGGCTGAATTTACGTTCATCACTGATGAGAAAATAGAGGCGTTTCATCTTGTCCACCCGCTGTGTGACCGCGTGATAGAACGGTTTAATTCTCATATGATATTGGAGTAATTACCCAACCATTAAACGATATCGATAGCAAGGATTAGTGGGATTCGATTAAGGAGCCAATGATGGACCTGACGTCAACGATGAGCCATCAGCGTTTCCCGATCAGACCTCAGACACTCCTGTTCCTGAGTCGGTTATCTGGACACATATAACTTGGATACCTGATATAAAATCAATGTGGTATGAAATGAATACTCTCCTGGAAAACGCAGCCGACTGGTCGGTTAAATATGAACGCGAACGATCGCGCAACAATGGCCGTCTCGAGGGAATGGCTGCTGTTGTTGAAGCCTACTGAACGAACCGCTGGGAGACTCGCTGAAACGCCACAAGAGGCCCAGCAGTACCGGCGTGAGATTACTTGAGACACGTGTTCTTCCGTTCCCCGTTTACATCGCGAGTCAGAACCACTCGTCGGGCAACCGGTCGCGACGTTCAATCAAGAGAGCAAGTAACGGCTCGAGTTCGTCGAACAGCGGGCCGCGCCGAACGGTGCTCGCCCCGCGATCCCAGTCGACCACCCCTGCCTCCGAGAGCATCGGGAGGTGGGTGTGCTGCAACTCGGTCGCGATCGTTTCCATATCCTCACCTAAGAACGCGAGGTCGTCCGGTACCGCTACCTCCTCGTTCGGATCGATGTCAGTGAACCGGAGCAGGAACCGCCGACGGTGGCGGTTCGCGAGCAGTCGGAAGGCGGTGTCGCCAGAGATACGCATCATGCAGTAATCTAGTCGTGTAATAGCCTTTGTTATACACGTCCTACATGACGATTTCACGAGATAATCACAGGAGACACGACGGGATCGCTCTTGAAAGTCGGCGAACTTCGACAGTAGACGGAAGGATCCATCGGGCTCCGTCGGCCGTGATCGCTCGCGTTCGAGGGTGGCTTGAACGCTCGGTCTCGCCGGTTCGTTTACTGTGCGCTGCTCGTTTCGAACCAGCACCGGTGTCGGGGCCCGTTACTCCGACCGGTACTGAGACGGCTTTCCGGTCAGAACGCCGACGGACGTCAACAGATGATCGTCACCGGGATCGACGTGCGTCTGGCGATCGACGCGGCGATGTTCCCGAATAACGCTCGACTTACACCCCGGTACTTGCGATCGCCGATGACGATCTGATCGATGGCGTGGTTTTCGGCGTAGTCGGATATCTCCTGTGCCGTCTTTCCCGATTCGACGGCGAGTTCGATCTCCCTTCCGTGTTCGTCCGCTATCCGACACGCCTGTTCGAACACCTTCTCCGCCCGTTTGCGCTGACCTCGTTCGAAACGCCCCGCTCTGGGCAGTAGCTCGTCGTCCAGCTCGTAGTCGGAATCCGGAACGATGTACTCGCTGGGTTCCGGCTTCGCGAAGAGATCGAGAGGATCCCCGGACTCAAGCACGTGGAGAACCGTGATCGTCGCGTCGGGGTACTCCTCCAGCGCGAACTCCAGCGCCGCCTCGGAGGACGCGGACCTCTCCATCGCGACGAGGATGTGGCGCCCCATGATTCGAGTACACCCAACGGGCGGAAAACAGTATCGTTGCCGTTCGTTCCCCCGGCCCCGCCTGGGGGTCGCTGAAACCCCGGATGCGGGCTCTGGCTCTCGGATCCGACCGTCTTCCCGACGGCCCGTTCGCCGTCGGCTCTTCTCGACCCACCAGCCGCTCCCCGTCGCTTCCCGGAATCGAGTGATCAGCTTCCCCCTTGGTGATTTTCGTCCGTTCACACACCCTCACGTATCCGGCGCGTGTACGAGACCCACTTAACTGCGCGCAATTGCAAGCCCAGTTCGGATACGTGTCTGGAAACGTGACCAGGTATGGAACCGACAAGACATCCCGACGGTGTGACATCGAATCCGAGGAGTTCTCGGGAGGTGGTTCGTGATGGCGAGTGAGACGTACCAGGTCGCGGGGCTACAGGCGAAGTTCGCGGATCTCCTGGAGGCGTACGGGCTCGGCGTGCTGTTCGCGGCGAACGTCTTCGGGGCCGGATCGGTCTACATCCTCGCTGACACCGGTGCGAACTTCGCGTTCGCGCTGCTGTGGGTGTTGCCGCTCGCCTTCCTGATCGACATCGCGCTCCACGACATGTCCTCGCGACTGGCGGTCGCTCACGAACCGCTCACCGACTACATCACGGACGTCCTTCCCGGTGGTTCGGTACTCATTATCGCAATGTCGCTGATGAGCGCGCTGTGGGCCATCTCGAACTACGCGATCGCGGGCGCGGCGCTGGCGTGGCTCGTCCCCGGGCTCGACAACGTGGCGATCGGCATCCTCGTCTCGGCCGGATTCGGCATCGCGCTCGTCGAGCTACGGGTGTACGAGCGCATCGAGGGGGCGATCGCCGCGATGGTGATCGCCATCTTCGGATCGTACGGGCTATTGATGGTGGGCCTCGATATCCCCATCGGCGAGGTCGCTGCAGGGCTGGTCCCGCTGATCCAGAGCGAGATCGGCTACCTCACGGCCGTGATCGCGCTGCTCGGCACGACCGTCTACTGGCCGAACTTCTTCATCCAGTCGAGCATCGGGCCGACCAAGGAGTGGTCGGACGTGAACAAGTACCGCCGCGACAACGCGACGGGCATCCTCACCACGCTCACGATCGGGGCGTTCGTGATGATCGTCTCGGCGGTCACGCTGAGCCAGGGCGAGATGACGCTAACGGGCCCGGGCGAGCCGCTCACGGCCATCCTGGGGGACTTCGCCCTGTACGTCTTCCTGCTCGCGGCGCTGCTGGCGAGCTTCTCGTCGGCGACGGGGACGCTGTTCGGTGCCGGGTTCATGGTCCCCCAGGCACTGGGGAACCACACCGTCTTCGGCGATAGAGGGTTCAGGATGACGGTCGTCGGGCTCATCGTGCTCTCGGCGATCTCGGCGTTCTGGCTGCTTGCGAACACCGGACTGACGCCCGTCAGAATGGCCATCGTGATGCCGGCGATCAACGGCCTGATCGGCCTGCCGGTGACGGTCTTCGCGCTCATCGGCGCGGTGAACCGGTACTACGACATCACGTGGAAGGAGAACGTCGGCTTCCTGCTCGCGGCGCTCGTCCTGCTCGTGGGAAGCGCCCTGACGGCCGAATCGCTCGCCTCGACCATCGCCGGCTGGCTCTGAGGGAGCCACGAACCGACTCATGACTGACCTTATCGCGAACGTCGTCGTACGGGACGAGGAGAGCCCGTTACAGACCGCGGTGGACGATCACGAGGGGGTCGAACTCGAGATCCAGTCGTCAGCGGCCGACGGGAGAACGGTCGCACCGTGTGCACGGGTAGACGGCCCGCCGTCGGCGATCGACGCCGTCGACGCCTCGCTCGCGGCGGAGCCGACCGTCGAGTCACATCGGCGTCTAGACGATGACGACGATGGCGGCGAGGGAAGCGATCGGCGGTTCTACCGGGTCGAGTGGACCGATCGGAGCGTGCTCAATCGGCTGGTCGAACACGACGGCAGCGTCCTCTCGGCGACCCTCGACGCGTCGGGCTGGGAGGTACGGCTGTTATTTCCCTTCCATGCCGACCTGTCGGCGGCGTACGCGACGTGGGAGACGGACCGGTGGACCGTCTACGTGAAACGGATAACGCCGTCCGAGGAGGAACGGATGGCGGCCCACGATTTGAGCGACGAACAACGCCGAGCGATGAAGCGCGCCGTCGAGATGGGCTACTACCAGGTGCCGCGCCGGGTCACGCTCGCGGAGCTCGCGGCCGACCTGGACATCAGCCACCAGGCGCTCTCCGAGCGGCTTCGTCGGGCCAGCCGCAATCTCATCACGGAGACGTTTCACGGGCTCGACGACCAGAGGGGGCCGCCGGAGGCCGCCAAGCCGGCGTTCGACGAGTAGCGGGACCGATTCGTCAGTTCGACCTCACCGACCGAGTCGACGGAACGGAACGACTAGTAACCGCCGTCCGTCGGTCGTCCGGGCCCCGATCGAGGGCTCCGGAAGCTACTCCTCGACGGGGTCGGTAGCACCGACCGTGACCAGCGAAAAGGAACGAATGCTGACCGGGGAGCTGTACGACGCCGACGACTCCGAACTCGTGGCCGAACGGGAACGTGCACGTGATCTCACGAGACGCTATAATCACACGACGGTACATGACCAACCCGAACGACGAGAGTTGTTGGAGAAACTGCTCGGCTCTTGCGGCGAGGAATGCGAGATCGAACCACCGTTTCGCTGTGACTACGGGTACAACATCCACGTCGGTGAGAACTTCTACGCCAACTTCGACTGCGTCATCTTGGACGTGTGTCGGGTGGACATCGGACAGAACTGCCAAATCGGACCGGGCGTCCACATCTATACGGCGACGCATCCGCTTGATGCGACCGAGCGAATCAACGGGCCAGAGTACGGCAAACCGGTGACAGTCGGAGATAACGTCTGGATTGGCGGCCAAGCGGTTCTCAATCCCGGTGTAACGGTTGGCGATAACTCCGTTATTGCATCCGGGGCCGTCGTCACAAATGATGTCCCCGATGAGGTCGTTGTCCAAGGGAACCCGGCAACAGTAGTGACAGAGCTGGAATAAAAGATCTTCTCTTCGAGATACGTGTCCTGTATTCAGCAGAACCTGATCAACTACCGAGTTATTGTCAAGAGCGGATGCTGACTATAGAGGATGGATGTGGTCGTGGCTCCATTTGTACCAGTCAGTGAGAGAAGCGAGCCGGTGAAGTATCCTCAACCGGAAATAATTCTGAACGTAGGTAGCGGTCACGTTCTCCAGCCAAGACAGTGCGGATGGAACACCGCAATGGGGTCAAAATAAGCGGCTGAGTGGAGGACGTAAGGAGATTCAGAAGTCCTCAGCTAGTTGAGAAAGGGCATCACGACAGACAAACCACTAACGACACTCTTCAACGGAACCGTTTCTACCAACGTGATGAAGCACCCAAACAGATGCCACTTTTATCTGAGATAAGAACAATAAAGTTACTACGAAGATTCAAAATTCTATGGAATGACGAATCCTGATCAATCAAGGCGACGGTTTCTACAGTTGACCGGCGCTGGACTCGCTGGGACCGCTCTCGTTGGACAGGGCGTCCCCGTCAGCGCAGAGGACGGCGACTGGACGGCTATCGAGTCACCAACCGAAGAGACGCTCCATGACGCCGTCCAAACGAGCCGCGGTCCGTTCGCTGTCGGCGGCAGTGGCTATGCGCTGCTTCGCCGCGACGACGGCTGGGACGCCGTTCTTGAGCGGGGACCGACCACCGAGTCGAACCCGCTGCGGGGCGTCGGCGCCACCGACGACGGCGAGCAGGTCTGGTTCGCCGGCGGCAGCGGCGTCGTCGGCCGCTACAACGTCGAGGACGACCAACTGACCGACCACTCCGCGCCCGAAGTCGAGCAGGAGGACGGAAGCACTAGCAGGAAGACGAGCACGTGGGAGGCGGTCGCCGTCGCCGGCGAGACCGGCAGCGAGACGGTCCACCTGGTTAACGGCTCCGGCGAGTACTTGAACGGGCAGCTCACCGAGGAGGGCGGCGTCGACTGGGGACAAGTGATCAAACCCGGCGGTGGGTCGAGCGCGCTGGGGATCGACTTCCTCGACGACGATACGGGCTACGTCTGTGATACGACGAGCCAGGTCTACGAGACGACCGACGGCGGCGAGAGCTGGGAGACCATTGGCATCGACGGTGCTGGCGAGGCACTCCAAGATATCGCGGCCGCCTCCTCCGACGAGATCAACGTCGCGGCTGAGGACGGCATCATCTACCGCTACGACGGCGTCAACTGGACGCCGGAGACGGTCGGTGAAGCGACCGTCCACACGGTCGACAGGGCCGGGGACCGCCAACTCGCGGCCGGCGCCGAGGGTGCCGTCTACGAGGGCGACGACTGGACCCGCGTTGACACTCCGGCCGAAAACACGCTGTTCGGCGCTGCACTCGACGACACAGGGCTCTATCCGGACGCTGCTGTCGGCGAAGGTGGCGACATCGTCGAGCACGGCGAGTACGACGGCGAATCGGCCGCCGATCCCGAGGAGCCAGCACCCTGGAATCAGGTCGACTCGCCAGTCGAGGAGACGCTGCACGACACCGTCCACGCCGCCGACCGAGGCTACGCCGTCGGCGGCGAGGGTTACGTCCTCGAGCGCGACGATACCGGAACGTGGACCGTCGTCGTCCAACGCGGGCCGACCGCGGAGGGCAACGTCCTGAACTCGGTAGACGCCACCGAGCTCGGTGGCGGAATCTGGTTCGCCGGCGGCAGCGGTGTCCTCGGCGAGTACGACACCGTCGAGGGCCAGTTGACCGACCACTCGGCTCCGGAGGGGAAAACGAGCACGTGGGAGGCAGTCGCCGTCTCCGGAGCTGCTGGTGAGGAGACTGTTCACCTGGTCAACGGCTCCGGCGAGTACTTCAGCGGCACGAAACAGTCCGACGGAAGCATGGAGTGGGGGGAGGTCGTCGAACCTGGCAGTGGTTCGAGTGCGCTGGGGATCGACTTCCTCGACGACGATACGGGCTACGTTTGTGATACGACGAGCCAGGTCTACGAGACGACCGACGGCGGCGAGAGCTGGGAGACCATCGGCATTGACGGCGCGAGCGTCGGCCTCACTGATGTGACCGTCCGGAGCGCCGACGAGATCTACGTCGCCGGCGGCGACGGCTCGGTCTTCCGCTACAACGGCGCCGTCTGGACGAAACACTGGGCCGGCGACAGCGAACTGAACGCCATCGACAACACGGACGAGGAGGTGGTGACCGCCGGGGCCGAGGGCACGGTCTTCGAGCGGACGAGTCGCGGGTGGGCTACAGCCGACACCGACGTCGAGTCGACGCTACTCGGCGTCTCACTCGACGACACCGGGCTCGCCCCGGGAATCGCCGTCGGCACCGACGGCACGATCGTCGAACAGGATAGCGACGAGGACGAAAACGCCGATGACGTGCTCGAACCGATCGGCGATGCCGACGCCCCGCCCCAGGACCTCACCGGCGACGGTCTCTACGAGGACATCAACGGTGACGGCGAACTGACCGAGGCCGACACGCAACTGTTCTACGATTACCTGGACGACCCGACGATCCAAGAGAACCCCGAGAAGTTCGACTTCAACGGCGACGGGGAGGACGAGATCGACCTGCTCGACGTCCAGGCCCACTACCAGCTGGTTGAGGAGGACGAATAACGATGTCAGGAAACGACTCCGCTCAAGCGCCGGACCCGAACCCGACCGTGGTCCGACTGGATCCGGCCGACAGGCGTATCGAACCAGGGACGGAAACGACGATCGACGCGATCGTCCAGCGAATCGCCGACGATGGCGTCGGCGTCTACGATCTCACCGTGACCGTCGACGGCCCGGCAACGATCGAGGAGGCAACAGTGGGTGGAAACCCTAACGAGTCGCTGACGACCACCGAAATCAATGAGGCTGGAACAGAAGTTCATGCGAACGCGGTCTCAGCAACCGTCGATGGGGCCGGGCGCGAATCAATCCTGTCGCTCTCGATCCGTGGTGAGGAGGACGGCGACGGCCACGCCACGGTCTCGGTCGATGTCCGAACACTCGGAACACAAGCGGGCGACACCTATGACATCCAAAAAGAGATCGGAGCAGACGTACTCGTTCGTCCTCGTGGACGTGGCAGAGAGTAAAGACGGTATACACACTCCTACAGTTTCCCTACTGAAATAGATTTTTAACTGCTAAATCAGTCTCTCAGCGACGAAAGTGGCCAGAGACTTCGTCTATCGGCTGGAGATTCGCATGACGAAGGTGGAGCATCACGTCCTCAAGGCGCTTGTTCTCTCGCCGAATCATCCGGAGAGCGATTGAGTGGCGAAATGTATGCGGTGACACCTCACGTGGGTCACCACGCCCAGCGCCGGCAACGTACCACTGAATTAGTGGGATCGGTATGCTGAATACAGAGGATGAGTCCATCAAACAATTTGTCTGAACTGAGCCGGAATTTTTATGTGGCTGTGTAAAGTATACTTTACTGTAAAGCGAGGTTGACACCAGTCATGTCAGAACTAGCGGCCACTGTCATGGAATCCCGACCGCCAGCAACGTACAAACGACTGATGACAGCCTGTTTCGTGTCCGCGGGAATCGCCCTCGGTATCGGGACAGCGCTTGAATTCCCGCTCGTTGCCGTCGGCCTCTACGTCCTCGGAATGGCTGGCGGTATTGTAATCCCATCTATAACGGACTACACTCTGTTCGACGAGCGGGACGACACGATTCATCAGCGTGCAAGCGGCGTCACCCTTGCCGTATTCGGTTGGCTCGCAGCTATCGTCTTTCCGTCGCTAGTAGTCCTGTCGACGACGTCGTACTTCACGTGGGGGCCTGTGACAACCACCCTCAGCCTCACGACCGCGGTCGTGTACATCACCTATGCGCTCCTCATCAGTTACTTTCGATAGCGATGGAATCCAGATGCCGCGAGGAACGTCAAGCGCGCAACGAGAGTCAAGCAGACCTTGCAGAGGCAGTTGGTGTCTCTCGTCAGACAATCAACGCGATCGAACGCGACCGGTACGATCCCTCCCTGGAGCTCGCGTTCAAACTCGCAGACCACTTCGATTGTGCAATTGAAGAGCTGTTCAATCCGGGGCTCAACGGCACCGAAGAATTCTGAGTACCCCGTCCAGTGGTGACCGTGAGTGGTGGCAGTCTGAACTCGGTGTCGTCTGAGATACGCGCCCTGTATTCACCAGGGGTGACGCGTTCTACCTGAGATTTGGCAGAAGCTGCCTGCTGAACAGAGAGGTTGTAGTCAGCAAATTAGTCCCACCAGTGATTCAATAGACTGCTGAGAATTTGTTTGAGTTTACCTCCGAATAAGATAGTGATAGTCCGTATACACCAACCCGTTCTCATCACCCTCTGAAGGGTTCAATAGAGTCGGTTTTATCATAAACACGGAAGCTCAGCAGAAGAAGTCACCGGCGTTCTATTGCTCACCAGGCATTTCTTCGGCGGGAATTGCGCCTACTTGCTGCATGAATCCGAGTGTATCGTAGAGAAGTCGGGTTTCAACTAATTTGCCGTCCTCAATCCGGTCAAATTCCATGCCAATAATCTCGATCTCCGCACCGGTCGGTTCGAGGTCAAGATCTGGGAGTTGTCCCTCATGGGTTCCCCGGATCGTAAAGTGGACCGCAACGAGATCGTCTTCAGCGACGAGCTGTTCGATCGTGATGTTGAGATCGGGGAATGCATCTCGGTTTGCCTCGACGTATTCTTTCAGGCCATCACGACCATGGATCTCCTCTGGGGTGAGCGGATCGTGAAGTATGAAGTCCTCACTCACCATCTCATCAATGACGTCTAAATTGCCCTTCTCGTATACCTCGATCGAGCCGTGCTCAACAATCTCTATGTTTTGTTCTTTTGTCGACATCTCTGGTATCCTCTCTGTATAGCGAGGAGCAGACAGAGTAAAAAGATTGTAAGATATTATCTAGCACAGAAAACCGGTAACGAGTTCGTTGATCACTATTCGGTCGGTAGTAAGCAATCGGGTACCAGCCACTCGATCATCCGACGCTGCTGGATACGCGCCCTCTAGTCAGCATGCCCTCGTCGGAGTATCACTCGATGAGGGTTATAATGAAGCCGTCCGAACGGATATCGAGTGATCCGGAGAGGACGAAAGAATCGAACCGCTCGTAGCAGTGGGGTCGGAGTCGATCCATCCGTAGTCATTCCTGCCAGAACGCCGTTCGACGGATTCGGGCGACCGAACGGCGGCCGTGGCCCGCTACGGCGAAGCCACGACCGGACTCATCGGTTCCGAACGAGCAGCCACAGCGAACAGCCGAAGGCGACCGCGACGGCCCCGGCGATGATGGCGAACGCGACCCGGTAGCCGAACTCGGTGTAGACGACCGTACCGCCGACGACGTCGCCGGTTCGGTAGGCGTCGAGTGCTACGCCCATCGCGGTCGGGAAGACGGTCGCGCCGACGAACCCGGCGGTGTTGACCGTCGCCGTCGCAACGCCGCTCGCTTCGGCCGGGTAGCGCTCCTTGACGACCGAGAGCGCGAGCACCGCCGCCCCGACGAGGAAGCCACAACAGAAGTAGACGCCGGCGACGACGGGAAGCGGCGGCCGTCCGACGAGGGGGACGATTCCGAGCGCGCCCGCGAACAGCGCGAGGCCGACACACATGGGGAGGAGCCGTCGACCCACCCGATCCGAGATCCAGCCGATCGTCGGCGGGCCCGCGAGCAGGCCGACCGACCCCAGGAGGGTGTAGTACGACGCCGTCGTCACGTCGAGGCCGTAGACGACCACGAGGTACGGCACTCCCCACAGGCCAATGAGCGTCAGTATCGTCCCCATCCCCGAGAAGAAGACCGCCGAGAGGAGCCACTGGTCGAGGTCGCTCGCGAGCGTCCGGAGGTACGCGCCCGTCTCCGCGAGCGACACCGAGGGCTGTTCGGGGACGCCCTCGATCGGTTCGAGGCCGGCGTCCGCCGGCGAGCTCCGCGCGAGGACGTAGACGCCGACGCTCGCGAGCAGGCCGACGCCGGCGAGTCCCAGAAGCGTCCGACGCCAGCCCACGGCCTCGGCGGCGAGCGCGAGCGGTGTCGTCGCGAGGATGGCGCCGAGACCGGCAACGCCGGCGGTCAGGCCCGTCATCGTCCCGAACTCGCCGGCCCGGAACCAGTTCGCACAGAACCGGAGGATGGAGACGAAGATCACGCCGCTCCCGAGGCCGACGAACCCCCGCGAGAGCAGGGCCACGAGATAGCCGTCGCCGAGCGCGAACCCGATCGCGCCGACGCTGAGGACGGCCGCGCCGGCCGAGCCGACGTGGCGGGGGCCGAGCCGGTCGGCGAGCACGCCCGTGGGGATCTGGATGGCGGCGTAAACGAGAAAGAAGGAGGCGTGGAGCGTGCCCAACTCCGCGGCGCTCAGGGCGAAATCAGCGGTCAGTCGCTCGGAAAGAACGGCCGTCGAGAGCCGGTGAAGGTTCACCAGCAGGAAGACCGTCGCCAACGCTCCCCACGCGAGCCACCGTCGTTTCGTGGGGTCGGTGAGCGCGTTCACTCCCGGGCGATTCCGGGGAAACCGCCCTAAGCGTTGGGATAGGGGCGGAGACCACCGCGAGCGAGGCGACCGCGGGCCCGTCTCTCACCCACCGAGTAGGTTCTCGACCTCGCCGGACCCGAGGTACCGTTCGGCCGGCGGAGCTCTCGCTCACCGAGACAGGGATGATCCATTCGACGAGCAGGCGATCCCTCACCGGGAACGACCCGCTTTCGATGGGATGGGCTCGTACGCCGGTCGTCCGATCGGAACCGTGCAACAGCCGTGGATAACGGACGGTACGGCAGCGGGAGCAAGGATCGAATATAGGTGCCCGCTTCACGCATGTTTGCTACGTTATGACACCCCATGTTCTGGTCCCGATGAACGACTCCGAGATTGCCGAGCAGGCGCTCGAATTCGCGCTCGAGGCCTACCCTGCTGCCGGGATAACGGTCCTGAACGTCATCGGCGTCCCGACGTGGCACATGGGGAATGCCGCCGGATTGGCGCTTTCGGACGATCCCTCGAGGATGGCCGAAACGCAGACCGAGGTGGTCTTCGAGCGTGCTCGCGAACTGGCCGCCTCATACGACATCGAGATCACGACCATCGTCGAGACGGGGAACCCGTCCCGGGCGATCGTCAGACGGGCCGAGGAGTTCGACGTGGTCGTGATTGGGGGCCATGAACGAGGTCTCTCGTCACGTCTGCTGGTCGGAAACGTCGCTACAGCGGTCACCCGTCGGTCGTCGGTTCCGGTGACGGTCGTCGGGTGATCGACGAGAGCCCACCGTACTCACGTCCCGATGAGCCCTGTTCCTCGATGAAATTCGGAAGGGATCAGATCGGAAGGACGGCGAAGCACCACTCACACGGCAGTTCGATCGGACGACGGGCGATCGAGCTGACCGGCTGGCCCTGACGCTCATCGGCGGGGGCATCTGCAGCTACGTTATAGGTCGATCTCGCTGCCGATGCCGACGGCGAGGCTCCCGGTACCGAGAACGGCGAGGGTGGCTCCGACGAACCACGCGATCGACCACGCGTCGAAGAGGGTCACGACCCAGAGCCCCCCGACGAGCGCGACGCCTCCGACGGCGATCAGTTGAACGAACCGTTCCATGCGTCCCCTTACGAACGAGGACGGTAAGGATACCGGCTTCGATGACCGCTGGGTCGAGAGCAAGCGTTACTGGCGTAGAGCCAGTACCTCACCGTATGACCGACGCGACGCTCGTCTACGACGACGACTGCGGCTTCTGTACCTGGTGGGCCGAGTACTTCGCGGACCGCTCGGACGTCAGGATCGTCGGGTTCGAGGATCTCACCCCGGAGCTACGCGCCCGACTTCCCGAGGAGTACGAGAACTGCTCGCACTTCGTCACCGACGACGGCGTCTACTCGTGCGGCGCGTCGATCGAGGAGGCGTTCGTCCGCACCGGGCTCGGGCGGGAGGCCCGTCCCCTCGTCGAGTTCCTCCGGAACTTCGAGGACTACGACCGGCTGCGCGAGCGCTCCTATCGGCGCGTCGCCGATAACCGAAGCTTCTGGGGACGGCTCCTCTCGAAGACGCCGCCCGCGCGACGGTCGGACGAGGAGCGCTGAGGGGAGAGGGGACGGGCTCGACGACCGACCCGGTTCACCCCTCAGGAACGAACGCGTCGGTCACAGCAGTCCGCGCTGTGGCGACCCTCGGCCCCGAACGTCCTCGAGCGAGACGGGTCGCACGTACGTACCGACGCGCTCGCGTTCCCACCACCGGCCCGTCTCCTCGCGCTCTGCCGGCGTCGTGTACCGGTAGCGATACCGAACGGCGCGGACGTGGGCCGGCGGTTCGTCGAACGGGTTCTCCGCGATCAGGTCAAGCGTGGCCTCGTCGCCCTCGAGGAACCTGACCAACAGCCGCGGGAACCACGGACTCCGGTACGGCGAGGGGGACATGGCGGCGAACCAGAGCTGCCAGTCGAGCCGGAGGTGGTAGGGAGCGATCTGTGGCGGCCGGCGCTCGGGATCCGTGGGTTTGCCCTTGAACTCGTAGGTCCGCCACTCCGTCTCCTCGGTGAGCTCCTCGTCGGTGGTGCCCTGGACGACGATTTCGTACCTCTCCTTCGTGATCGAGCCGAACGCGCCGTAGGTGTTGACGAGGTGCAGCGGATCGAACGAGGTGTTCATCACCTGGGTCTCGGAGAGCATGTTCAGCGTCGGCCGGACGCTCAGCGCGACGACGAGGACGGCCACGACCAGCGCCGTCGCCTCGAGGTAGAGCGGCGTCGGCGCGGCGGCGGGCGCCGAGACCGGCAACAGGGAGGTGAGAACGCCGTCGCTGAACGTGGCGATCGCCAGGACGATCGTGATCGCGTTCAGCCACGCGAAGTTCCCCGTGACCATCAGCCAGCCCTGAAAGCCGATCGTCGCCACGCCCGCGAGCGCCGCGAGGGGCTGGGGCGCGAAGTAGAGGAAGGGAACCGCCAGTTCGACGACGTGGTTCCCGAGCGTCTCGAGGCGGTGGAAGGCCTTCGAACGGTGATGGGCGAACCAGCTCACCGGGTTGGGGATCGGTTGGGTCTCGTAGTGGTGCTCCATACACGTCAGATCGCGCCAGCACTCGTCGCCGCGGAGCTTGATCAGCCCCGCGCCGAACATGTTGCGAAAGAGCACCCACTGTAACAGGAGGAGGACGACGAACGGCGGGGCGACGCTTCCGGCGCCGAGGAAGATCGCGAGGAAGCCCGTCTCGAGCAGCATCGACTCCCAGCCGTAGCCGTAGAAGGTCTGGCCCGCGTTCACGAACGAGAGGTAGAGCAGCCACATCGTCGTCCACAGCAGCATCGAGGCGGGCGTGGCGTACGCGTCGGGAAGCCAGTACGGAACGCCCACGAGCGCCAGCGCGGAGAGGAGGACGCCCGACCAGGCCGCAAGCCCGATCGCGCGGTCGCTCGGGACGAAATAGAAGAGGCTCGGCCGCTCGCTGAACGAGACGTGCTCGACGTAGCGGTCGATCGGCAACAGCCCGTTCTCGCCGGCGAGCGGTCGGAACTGGTTGGCGGCGACGAAGAAGGCGAGCAGGTAGATCAGCGCGAGCGCCCGCTGGAAGAGAAACCGAACGAGCCAGTAGTCCTCCCCGTGCCACATACGCGGACGTGAATCGATCGACGGCCAAAGGCATGACGGACGGTATCGAACGCGTCAGAGGGCGGTGAACGCCGTCTCGACGGTTCGGATGACGTATCGGGCCGAACGCGCTGCTCCAGATGGGCGTTATCGAGAAGGACTTGGAATCGCACCCGAGGATCCGACGAGGGAACCCGGGCCGTTTCCGTAGTGGTCGGCGAACGATACCTGATTGACGGGCGATGCGGTAGTCAGCGGGCGATACGTAGTCGGCGGACGATACGACGTTCCGGAGTGGTGGTGTTCGTGTTCGATGTGGTGGGTCGGTGTCTGCGGGTGATCGTGGTTCGATACGGGCGTTCTCTGACTACCCACCGCGGTACCGAACGGAGCGGCGGGTGCATGTGGTAGTATACCACACACCAGGATAAAAGTTTCGTCAGTCGAGCGTCCGTTCCGATCGAGGGTCCACGACGAAACGACGAACGGGTTACCAGTCACGAGCCAGGATCCTGGACGCCTCGGTAGACGGGCCATCGCGGAGACGCTCGTCACGAGGGAACCGTTCGGCGGCATCTGTTCTCCCTCCGATCGGTCGCCGATCCGAAGACGCTGTCGTCGATCGGGGCGTCGGTACCACCGACCGGTCGACCCACGAACCCGCCGACTTCACGACCGGCCCACGAGGGTCCGTTCGATCGATCGGCGTCGCCTCCGTGAATAGGGGATCAGTAACTAAGCACCTACATATCAAATTTATTATATAATATGCCTCCCTACGCCCTCGCGGGCCTCGCGGTCGTGATCCTGCTGTCGGTCCTCGCGTCCGCCACCGATCACGTCGCTGGGGCCCACCTCGCCCTCGCGTATCTGTTCCTCTGTGTCGTCGCATTCGACCGGTACGACGCGCGCGAGAATGACGGCATCTCGCCGCTGTTGTCGCTGCAGATCGGCCTCTTCTTCGCGGTCGGTACGGTGCTCGTCGGGCTGGTCAGCGGTGGGATCGGACTGGGGACGGTCGAACTCGCCGCCGTGCTCGTAACGACGGTCGCCTTCGTCCTGGCGCGCGACGACGTCGGGTCGTTCCTGCCCGCCAGCCTCCCCTACCTCGCCGCCTACACGGTCCTGTTCGGCGTGTTTCTCCATCACGCCCGACCGTTCGCCGCCGGGTCCGGGATGGGACTCCTCCCGGTGCTCGCGGGTCTCGTCCTCGCGTTCAACCTCTTCGTTCTCCCCCGATACCTCACGGAGGACGCCGCCTACTGGTCGATCTCGGGCGTGGCCGCCGTGGTCGCGGCGGTCGGTCTTCCGGCGGCCATCGTCGGCGACTTCTCGGTCGGGGTTCTCGAGGTGCGGACGTGGGGCGAGAGCCCGGTCCTCGGAGCCGCCGGCCTCGAGATCCCCGTGCTCCGTTCGGTCTTCGCGAACCCCAACACGTTCGGACTGCTCATGTTCCCGGGGATCGTCACGAGCGCCGTGCTTGTCCACCGCACCCACGCACGAAGCGCGTCGTCCCCGGTCTCGATCGTTCCGATCGGGTGTCTCGGGCTCACGACGCTCGGCCTCTGGCTCTCGAACAGCCGGGCGGGCGCGTTCGCGACCGTCGTCGCGCTCGGAATCTACGCGAACTACGTCCTTCACGGCCGGGGGGCGGTCCCGAGAACGCTGGCGGCGGTCGCCGTCGCGAGCGCCCTTCTACTGGTGGCGATATACGCCTCGATCCTCCCGATCGATCCCGCGAATCGGTTCGCGCTGTGGAGAGCGGGGTTCGAGGCGGTTCGCCACGACGCGTCGCTGCTCGGCCGAGGCCTCGTCGGAACCCGGGGTACGATCGAGCCGTATCTGGCCGACGGCAACGGCGGGTTCAGCGTCCACAACACCTATCTCTCGATCGCGATCCGCACGGGAATCCTCGGCGGGACCGCGTATCTCGTGCTCGTCCTCGGCCCGCTGGTCCACGGCGCGCTGCGGATCGATCGAGCGAACGTCCCCATGCTGGGTCTCGCGACCGGCTTCGCGATCCACCAGCTGTTCGAGGGCTACACGCTCTACGGGTTCGGCCCCGGCTCGATCCTCGGCGCGCTCGCGCTCGGTTACGTCATCGCGGGCCTCACGACGGGCGAGACACGGTCGATCCCGACGCCGGCGGACTCGTCGGCCACCGAGCCGGCCCTCCTGCCGGATGTGTACCGCCCCGGGCGGGACGACCGCCACCGAACCGACGGCGGCGATCGACGGTGAGGGGAGCGGCGGGGGTCGACGCGAAGCACCCGACGTCGGCGTGGCCGAGCGGGAGTCCCGCCGTTGGCGAGGGTTTCCACCGGTGGAGCGAGTCACACCGAGTCGTGGCCCGTATGCAAGTACCAAAATTCATAACCGGGAGAGGTATTGGACAGGTATGAACGACCGGTTCGACGTAGTCGTCGCCGGCGCCGGTCCCGCCGGCGCACAGTGTGCTCGAGACCTGGCCGCGAGGGACTACGACGTCGTGGTCCTCGAAACCGAGTCGGAAGACGGGTTCCCGCGCCAGAGCAACAAGTCGACCGGCGGGACGTTCCCCTCGATGCTCTCGGCGTTCGGGATCCCGAACGAGGTGGTGATGAACTTCACCGATGACATCGTGATCGAGTCCCCGAACGAGCACCTGGTTCAGCAACAGGCCGGCGGCGTTCTCGACTTCGGTGCATTCAAGAACTACCTCGTCAACGACGGCCAGGAGAAGGGCGCCGAGTACCGGTTCGACGCCCGCGTCTCGAACCCGATCACGGAGGGCGGCGAGATCGTCGGCGTGCAGTACAACGGCTCCAAGGAGGTATACGGCGAGATCGTGGTGGACGCCACCGGCCCCGCCGCACCGCTCGCGAAGGCGCTTGACGTGAGCGACCTCAAGCGGGAGAAGCAGGCGATCGGCATCGAGTACGAGTTCGAGGGCGTCGATCTCGACGTGGAGGGGTACGCGGATCTGACCGACGCGATGATGCTCCGACTCGACCACGAGTTCGCGCCGGGCGGCTACTCCTGGATCTTTCACACCGGCGAGGACACGGCGAAGGTCGGCCTCTGTTACATCCAGAACGAGAGCTACCAGCGGTACGCCGACACGCGCCGGACGGTCGACGGCTACCTCCGACACTGGCTGGACACCGACCCCCGGTTCCGCGACGCCGAGCGGATCGAGGGGCGACAGCACCGCGGCTCCGCACATATCCAGGGTCCCGGCGGCCTGAGCACGGACAACTTCATGGCGATCGGCGACACGGTGCCGACGATCGATCCGCTGTGGGGCGAGGGGATTCACAAGGGGATGCGATCCGCGCGGGCCGCGGCGATCACCGCAGACCAGTGTCTCATTCCCAACGAACCCGACACGTCGGCCGAGAACGTCTCGCTCTACGACGACCTCTGGCACACGGAGGTCGCGCCGAAGATGGACGCCCGGCTGATGCTGACCGAGATGCTGTATCTCGCCCCCAACGATCGCTACGACACCCTGCTTCGGGATCTCCAGCGCCTCGATGAAAACACCATGGCCGAGGCGAACCAGGGGGACAAGCTGGCGCTCGCGAAGCTCCTCCACCTCGATGACCTTCCGCTGCTCGCGCAGTTCGCGAAGTACCGGCTCCGGCGGTAACGCCACGCCCCCCGGCTCGCCCGAAGAGGAGGCCTCACCGGATCGCGCTCGACGCCGGAGCGGTGGAGATCGGCGGCACGCTTGAGCGAGGATCCCGAATCTCGTGTCCCGACCGGTTTTGGCCATGACAGCCGACGGATCGATCGATGACCGAGAAGGGGAGTCCGGACTGGCGGCGTCGGACACTCGACCGGTCGACGCCGCACGCCGACGGTAGCCGAGGGCCCGGATGCGACGGATTCGAGGCCTCGGAACGGCCGGTCGTAGGCGGGTTGGTTGACCGATTTGTTCCAGAGACTACCAATATATGGTGTAGAAAACCGTTCAAGGGGAAGATTGACGCTCGTGGGGAGAGTAGCAGGGAAGAGATGGTACGCCTTATCGTCCCCGTTCGCTACCCGCTGACGCGCCGGTCGAAGCGAACGCTCTCGGAGGCGTTCTCGATCGCCCAGGATCACGAGGCAGCGATAACCGTCCTCCACGTCAACCTCTATCAGAACGGCCGCGGCATCACCCAAACCGAACTCCAAGGCGCCGTACAGGCCGAGTTCGGCAGACTATCCGGAACACAGTACGTCGTTCGCGCGGGGTTCCTGCTCGAGGAGACGATCATCGACGAGATCGTCGGCGAGAACGCCGACATCGTCGTCGTCGGCGAGAGCACCGCCTCCCGCTGGCGGCGGCTCCTACGGCGGGTGTTCTCCACGACGGACGTCGAGACGGCGCTGCGGGAACGCCTCGACTGTCCGATCGTCACCGTGGCCGCGTAGACACGGCCCGGACGAGTCCACGTTGTTACGGATGCCGGTCGCGAAACGCGCCTTGACCGGTGTCGAACGGTCCCGTGCTCCCGATCGGCCCTGTCCCGAGTTCCGTCGGTCCGTATCTCGGAGTCCTACCTCGCGGCGTCGCCCGGCCCACGTACTCGTGCCCGTTCGAACGTCCGTTGAACGTGAGCCGCCGTCACCTCTATCGAACTCCCCCAGATCGTCACCGTCGCCGCATCGTCGGTCGGCTCCCACACCACCGAGAACCGCTTTCGTTTCCCTTCGGGCGGGTCGTGCTGGTAGATCGTGATCGTGTCCCGGTGCTCACTGATCCACTGGGCGAGCACGACGACCCCCGTTCTCGTCGGCAGCTCCCCCTCCGTCTGCCGGATCCAGTCGTGGGGCGGCCACAGTCGCGGATATCCGTTTCGGATCATACGTTCGTCGTACCTGTCTCCCCCTCTGTAGGTCGCCTGTATATCCTTTCTGTCCGATAGTCACGGCAGGCCGATCCGGTTCGAGGCAGGCGACTCGGCGGTCGGACCCGTCATCGTCCGAACGCGTGGGCCCGAAACCGATTCGCACAGAGCCGGAGGGGACCGTCGTCCTCGCGGATCCTGCGTACCGTCACGGACTTACGGTGTTGGTTCTGTGGGATGGTATCGTAGGATGAGTCTTTCTACCAACGGAGTGACCAGTCCCGGCGGTGCCCGTAAAGCGAGCCGAGGACGCCGGTAGGACGTTCACACGGACCGTCGAGAACCTGATCCCGTACTCGTAGCTCTCTCGCTGGCAGTTCGATACGAACGGTTTCGAACGGTGTATACCGAGGGGATCGAGTGATTGGGTTAGCGGATCCGTAGCGAACGACGCTCCCGATTCCTCCCGGACGTCGTGATCGACGCACGGACGATCGCACCGCTGACGAGCACTGCAGCGCCGAAGACGAGAAGCGCGCTCGCGGCCTCGAGCGTCTCGACGTCGTATGCGTGACCCACCCGTTTGCCCGCGGTGGCGACGCTTCCGGCGAGCAGTACGACCGCGAAGTACTCCTTGACGTCGGCCTCCTCTACGAGCCGCGTCGCACCGGTACCGATGCGTGCGCCGAGGGCGCTCCCGGCGAGCAACGCGGCGACGACGGGGACGGCGACGCCGTCCGACAGGGCGTAGACGAACGTCCCGAACGCGCCCGAAACAGCGATCTGGAGGATGCTGGTCCCGGCGGCGACTCCAGTGGGAACGCCGAACCCGTAGATCATGGCGGGGAGCAGAAGAAACCCCCCTCCGACGCCGAGACAGCCCGAGAGAACGCCGATTCCCAGACCGACGGCGAGAACGATCCACACCGAGACGGTGGCGCCACCGGATAGTGACACCGTCGGTGGGAGTTCGATGGACCGAATCTCGGCTACGATTCCGGTCGGCCCGGCATGGGTATCGTCGGTACGAGCATCCCGGAGCACGAACAGCCCGACCGCACCGAGGAGTACGACGTAGGCGACGCCGACGACGAAGTCGGCGCTGCCCAGCCCCTCAAGCAGGAGAACGACTCGCGTGCCGATTCCGACGCCGAGCGTCATCCCGAGGGTCATCAACGCCGCGAGCGTGTAGTCGATCTGGCCGTGACGACGGTGTCCGAGCGTCCCGATGACGCTCGTCCCGAAGACGAACGCGAGTCCGCTTCCCACGGCCGTCTTCGCCGGGTATCCCAGCACCAACAGCGCGGGAGTCACGAGGAACGATCCGCCCATCCCGAAGAACCCGAAGAGGATCCCGATCAACAGGCCGAATCCGGCGAAGAGGGCGACCGTCGCGATGCCGAGCCCGAGGATCTCCACGGTCAGTTACCCTCGAGCAGGTCCCGGGCGATTCGGCCGGCGATCCGGGTCAGCGCCCCGTAGCCGACGTACAGCGTGATCGCTTCCGCCAACACGAGCCCGACCGTGACGACGGCCGGTCCGGATCCGGCGGGCACGACCGGGCGACCGCCCAGCCACGCCGCCATCGTGATCACCGCTATCACCGATACGATCGGAAACGGCGACGACCGCCACGGGACCGCCGAGCCGCCGTCGTGATCACCCATCGCTCGCCCCGCCGTCGGTCCGTGCGCGGCCGGACGGTGTGACGTTCTGGTTGAGGCTGAAGAGGTTCGTCGGGTCGTACTCGTCCTTCAGCGCGACCAGTCGCTCGTACGTCGATCCGAACGTGGTCCGCATCACGTCCTCGCCTTGCTCGAGGAACCCCGGGAAGTTCAGGTAGACCGACCCGTCGGAGAACTGTCGCATGTCGTCGAGACAGTCGCGCACCCACTCGACGTTCGCGTCGTCGTCCTCCGGGCGTTCCCAGTTCGCCTCGACGCCGAGCAGGAACGGCGCGTATCGCCCCGCGAACGCGGTGTCTTCGGCGTCGATTCGAGCGATCTCGCCGCCCAACTGCCAGACGTCGATCGTCGAGAGCGGCGAGGGAGCGACGTCGGTCCAGTAGGCGATTCGATCGATGGCGGAGTCCGACAGGTCGTCGAGGTACAGCGACTTCCAGTAGTAGCGCATCCCGTCGGGGTAGTCCTCGTCGAAGAGTCGCTGGAGTTCCACGTACGGCATCGTCCCGCTGAAGTCGGCGATCGGTTCACCCAGCTCCCGCAGGGGCCGCAGCGCGCGCTCGCCCTCCTCCGCCGGTCCCGCGTGACAGCCCACGATTCCGATCTTCCGTTCGTCCACCACGTCCGACGGGAACAGTTCCTCGTCGGGCATCACGCCTGCCAACGTGAGCGTGCTGACCTCCGCGGGTGCCGACGCGACGTACTCGCGGTAGGCTCGCAGACGCTCGGCCATCCGGTCTGCCGAGTAGAACACCAAACAGGTGGCGACCTCGGGCCCGACCTCGTGCAGATCGAACTCGAAGGCCGTTACGACGCCGAAGTTGCCGCCGCCGCCGCGGAGTCCCCAGAAGAGCTCCTCGTGCTCGTCCTCGCTGGCCGTCAGGTAGTCGCCGCCCGCCGTGACCAGGTCGACGGACGCGAGGTTGTCACAGCTCAGACCGTGCTTGCAGCGGAGGTGCCCGAGTCCTCCACCCAGCGTGAGCCCCGCGACGCCAGTCTCGGAAACGAGACCGCCCGGCGTCGCCAGTCCGAAGGCCTGGGTCTCGTGGTCCACGTCCGCCCACGTGGCGCCGGCCTGGACCCACGCGGTCCGTGCCTCGGGGTCGACCCGCACGCCTCTCATCTCCGAGAGATCGATGACGAGTCCGCCATCGCACACCGCGGTCCCGGCGACGTTGTGTCCCCCGCCCCGAACCGCTACGAGCAGGTCGTTCTCGCGCGCGAAGTTCACCGCGGTAATGACGTCCGCGACGCCACGACACCGTGCGATCAACGCCGGGCGCTTGTCGATCATCCCGTTCCACACCGCGCGAGCGTCGTCGTAGTCGGCGTCCTCAGAACGGTGCAGCCGTTCTGATGGGCTCACAAGGGCTTCGCTCTTTCGAACGTCGTCGGGACGAATCAGATCGCCGTGGAATCCGGCTTCGAACCGTTCGATCCGCTCATTGGAGACGTGGTGTGCCATACGAAAACGAACGACAGCATGGCTGTTGGCCTCACCCATCGAGTAGGGTTCGGCGTCGAGAGCGCCGTTTCAGCCAGTGAGACGGGTTCCAGAGCGCGTACGGGATAGAGTTACTACCCGTGATATCCTCTCTCTAGGGAGTGAGCCTCATGGTTCGTGACCAAGACGATCGATCGGATAACGATGGCCGTCCGCCGCCGGGTTCGCCGATCTTCGAGGCCATCCTGGAAAACGAACGGAACCGTCGGTATCTCGGCCAGCGCTTGGACGCCGCGGGCGACCGCGTCGATACGGACCTGCTCGGCGACATCGTCCGCCACGGTCCGGTCCTCGAAGCGCTCCTGGGGGAACCGCTGGATCGCAGGGAGATCGAGGAGCGACTCGACGTCTCACGGGCAACGAGCCACCGCTACACGCAGTGGCTCGACGAACAGGGGTTCATCGAGAAGGTCAACGGTCGATTTCAATTGACCTGGCGCGGCGAGGTCGTCGCGGGAGAGGTACTCCGATTCGAAGCGAACGTGCGAACCGCACACAGACTGACCCCGCTGCTCAACGTGATCTGTGAGGATCATCGGGAGTTCGTCGTCGAACCGTTCGTGGACGCGACGATAACCGTCGCCGAACCGGACGACCCCTACCGGCCGGTCGAACGATTCGTCTCGCTCGTGGACGAGTCGGAGACCTTCCGGGGGTTCAATACGACGCACATGGCACCGCTCGTCCTCGGCGGGTTCCACCACCAGATCTTCGAGGAGACCGATACCGAGCTCGTCTATCTGCCCTCCGTTATCGAGAGGCTCTTCGAGACGTACCCGGAGCGCGCCCGAGAGGCGATCGATCGCGGGCACCTCGCCCTCCGAACGCGTGAGGACCTTCCCTACGGCCTCGCCATCTTCGACGAGCGCGTCGGGATCGGTGGCTACGACGAGATCACCGGACTCATGCGGGTGTTCGTCGATACGGATTCGCCGATCGCGCGTGAATGGGCCCATCGGGTTTACGCCTCGATTAGAGCGGACTCCGATCCGCTCGACACGAGAGCGGATCTATCGCGGTAACGCGATCCCGAAGTGGGCGGAATCGTCGAAGCTTTCGACGGGCCCTTCGAACGGAGGCGATTGGCTCATCCCTCCGATGCGCCGACGGCCTCGGCAAGGAGCTCGTCCGACCGGAGAACGTCCTCGTGGTCGGCGAGCTGGCTCATGACCACGACCTCGTCGACACCCGTTTGAGTCGTCATCTGACCCAACAGCTCACGCACCGTCTCGGGACTGCCCGAGATCGCACGCGGCCACTCGTCGGGTTCGACGGCAGTCGGCGTCGGATCGGGAACGCCTCCCAGTTCGTCGATCGCTTCCTCGACCGAGTGGATCGGCGGCCGGTCGGTCTGTCCACGTTCGAGTCGCCGACGCGAGGCCTCCGTCGTCGCGCGCAGCCGGGCGGCCTCCTCGTCCGTCTCCGCGCAGGTGACGTTGACGGCGATGGCACCCTTCGGCTCCTCGGGGCCCGCGCCGAACGACGAGGGTTCGAACCGCTCCCGGTAGACCTCGAACGCCCGCACCGCCGGCTCGGGCCTGATGAACGCGGCGAAGCAGTACCGCAGTCCTAGCTCGCCGGCGATCGCGGCGCTCGACGGGCTGGAGCCGTGCACCCAGATCTCCGGAACGCCGTCGCGCGAGCGAGCGAGGCTGAGTCGGTCGAACGGGTGGTCGTCCTCGAACCCGTCGTAGAGATGTGAGGCGACCTCCTCGATCTTCTCGGCGTGGTCGTCACGATACGCCTGCTGGTTGCGGTCCTCCCGGAGCGCGTGATCCGAGACCGGATCGCCCGTCGCCCGGCCGACGCCGAGATCGACGCGACCGGGCGCCAGCGCGTCGAGGACGCCGAACGTCTCGGCCACTTTGTACGGGCTGTAGTGGTTGAGCAACACCGTCCCGGATCCGACCCGAATGGACGAGGTCTCGGCCGCGAGGTGGGCGGTCAGCGCTTCGGGGGTGGTGCTCGCCAGCCGGTCGGTGAAGTCGTGGTGTTCGGCGACCCAGAACCGCGAGTAGCCGAGGTTCTCGGCGCGACGGGCCCGCTCGGTCGTGTGCTCGAACGCCTCGGTCGCCGTCCCGCCCTCCGGGATCGGTGCGAGATCGACGATCGACAGTCTGGTGGGCGAACCGTCCATTGGTAGGCGAGACGACGAGGAGCCATCTGAATGTTCGGTTACCGTCTGCCGAGT
Source organism: Halalkalicoccus sp. CG83 (assembly GCF_037081715.1). Classification (NCBI taxonomy): domain Archaea; kingdom Methanobacteriati; phylum Methanobacteriota; class Halobacteria; order Halobacteriales; family Halalkalicoccaceae; genus Halalkalicoccus; species Halalkalicoccus ordinarius. The sequence goes on along the minus strand of NZ_JAZDDH010000001.1, from coordinate 662,955 downwards.
CTGGGTCCTCCTGGGATCGGATCGAAATTCGAACCCGGATCCGAATTACTTTACCGCTCTCGGGAGATACGTCGATATGGACCTGGGAACCGGAGTCGAGGGCTTTCTCGAGCGCGACTGGCAGACCACCGACGAGGGGACCGTTCGGCTCGCGCTGATCGGGCTGGGCTGGTGGACCGTCGACGTGGCGATCCCCGCCATCGAGGACACGGACCTCTGTGAGACCACCGTCCTCGTCAGCTCCTCGACCGAGAAGGCCGAGGACCTCGCGAGCAAGCACGAGGCCGAACGGGGCATCAGCTACGACGAGTTCCACGACGGCGCCGCCAGCGACGACTACGACGCCGTCTACATCGCGACGCCGAACGCCTTCCACCTCGAGTACGTCGAGACGGCCGCCGATCTGGGCAAGGCGGTCCTCTGTGAGAAGCCCCTCGAGGCGAACGCCGAGCGCGCCGAACGCCTGGTCGAGAGCGCCGAGGAGGCGGACGTCCCCCTGATGACCGCCTACCGAATGCAGACCGAACCCGCGGTGCGCCGCGCGAAGGAGCTGGTCGAGGCCGGGTTCATCGGCGAGCCCGTGCAGGCCTACGGCGCCAACAGCCAGCCGCTGCTGGAGATGATTCCCGACCCCGACCAGTGGCGCCTGGACCCGGAGCTGAGCGGCTACGGCACCAGCGTGATGGACCTCGGCATCTACCCGATCAACACCGCGCGCTTCATCCTCGATCGCGATCCGGTGTCGACGACGGCGCGGATGTCCTCGCCGAGCGAGGAGTTCTCGGACGTGCCCGACGAGTACGCCTCGTTCACGCTCACCCTCGAGGGCGATCTTCCCCTGCTCTGTACGACGAGCCAGAACGCCCAGAGCGACACACAGCTCAAGCTGATCGGCACCGAGGGGCAGATAGAGCTCGACCCGGCGTTCCACGGCGAGGCGACGCTGCACCTCTCGAAGGGCGAGGTGCGCGCCGAGATCGACGCCACGGAGTTCACGGCCACCGAGGAGATGCGCGAGGAGTTCGATTACTTCGCCGATCGCGTGCTCTCGGGCGAGGGGATCGTCCCCGACGGACGCCACGCCCTCACGGACATGTACACGATCCGGGCGATCCACGAGTCCGCCGAGAACGACGAGTCCGTGGAGATCTAGCGCCGATCCGGGAGCGAAGCCGCCCTCGGTCGGCGCCGCGACGAAAAGGATTAATAGTGAAGAATACGTTGGTGGAAGCGCATGTACGACATACAGTGCGAGGACTGCGGTCAGATCGGATTCCACCCGTCGCGTATCGGTGCGGAGTCGCGGGCCGAACACCACAACCACGACACCGGGCATACGTGTACGATCGAAGCCATGGAACTCACCTGATCGTCCCGTTGCGACGCGACACGTACACCTGATTCTGCGTCCGTCGAGGTCACGAGTGACGTCTCCGGTGTACTCGCGATCACGTCCACGCTACCCGAGGAGGTGGCGACGTCGCGACCTGGGGACCCCTCGTTCGGCCGATCCGTAGACCGGAAAGTCCGGTTCCGGGTCGTTCCGGAGCCCCGGGAACGGGCGCGTGACCCAGCAGGGGTCGCCAGCCAGCGCCTCCTGCTAGTTGATGGCCGACGCGGAAATGCCGAGCGTACGCGCTGCGTCGGCCGATTGGACGCCTCTATGGACCGATGCGGCGGGTTCGTGGGTTTCGGTAGCGAACGTGGTGTCGACGGGATCGTGCGGATCGGACGAGGTCTCGATCCACGCTGTTTTCGGGGGAACGCGCGTGAAAACGCGGACATGATCCCAGGACGGGTGAAGGAACACGCAACCCGCGGTCCGCTCAGTTCGAGCCGTCCCTCGTCACGGAAATCACATCGAGCCCGGTTCGTCGTTCACGCGAGGTCCGCGACGACCGCGCCGACGACCTGTTGGAGGACGTAGTACGTGACGACCACCACGACGACCGTCGCCGACGCGTAGGCGAACGCGATCACCAGCGCGATGCCGAGGTTCTTCAGACCGCCGGTGAAAAAGAGCGGGAGATACGTCGAGCGATCGACGCCCGCGACGTGGCCGGCGAACCGGACGAGAGCAAACCCGCCGCCGAGCAGGAGGAGCACGACGGCGGAGACGGCCCCGAAGCCCGCGGCGTCGATCGCCCCGACCTCGACGCTCGCGATGCTCGAGTAGATCAACACCAGGATCGTGACGCCCGAACCCCGATCGACGGCGGTCTCGCTCACCAGGCGATCGGGGATCACGACCAGGAGCCCGACGCCGCCGACGACGATCACCAGCAAATCGAACGCCATCGACTCGACCGGGACGACGGCGCGCCGATCGAGGAGGGCCGAGAGTACCGCCGGGGTGAGCAGGGGTGCGACCCCGAGCGAGCCGATCGAGGCCAGCGCGGCCAGCTTCGAATCGCCGCCCACGAGCCGGGTCCAGACGATCGCGCTTCCGGCGGTCGTCGGCGCGGCGAGGACGATCGCCATCCCCGTCAGGGCGTCCCCGGCGAGCAGCGCGTCCGCCGCGCGGATTCCGCCGAACGGCAGAAGGACGTACGAGATACCCAGCGAGCAGAGGATTGCGAGCCCGTAGGAACGGCTCTCGACGTCGGCGACGCTGACGCCGCGAAGCGAGCCGTAGATCAGGAAGACCACCAGCGGCGTGACGAGCACGTCCGCGTACCGTCCCGGCCCCGGAACGACGACGCCGAGGGCGACCGCAGCGAGCACTATCCCGACGTTCTCGAACCGTCGCAGTCCGGCGACGAGTCGCGCCTGCATACCGTTCATCCGGCCCCCGGTGCCATCCGTGCCATCGTTGAACGGGATCGGTCCTGTATCCGTTGATCCGCCCGACTCGGCGACCTCGTCGTCACCGCCGGCCAGCTAACTTATTACTGGAGGTACTGTTCGTGCATCTGGATTCGTCGCCCATCCGGCGGCGAACCCCGTATCGCGCGCCAATCAATCAGCCTGATCGTGGATACCACCCCCGTATCCCGACTCTCAGCACTCAACTCCTGCTTTCGCGACGTTATCATCGAGTTCGCGCCTCGCACGTCGGTCCGACGTCCGCCCGTCGAGATCGAACGTCCGTTCGACGGCACGCGAGCGGATTCACCAGTTGATGCGAAGTTACTTTGTGGATGTATACGAAACGATAGATGATGGATCGGGTCGTCAATGGTCTCTTCGTGCTCGCCCTCGGCCTCGCAGCGCTGACCTGGGCGACCGAGCCGTTCAGGACCATCCACCTCGTTCTCGTCTACCTCCTCGTCGCGGTCGTCGCGTGCAACCAGTACGACCAGCGCGCGAACGAGGGGATCTCGATGCTCTTCTCGATCCAGGTCGCCATCGCCTTCGGGCTCGGGATCGTCCTCCTCGCGCTCTCGCTCGGCGGGCTGGGGGTTCGTGTCCTTGAGGGCGTCCTCGTCTTCTCGCTCGTCCTCGCGTTCGTCCTCGTGCGCGACGACCTCCTCGCGTTCGCCCGGACGAACCTTGCCTACCTGCTCGCGTTCTCGGTCGTGTTCGGGATCTTCCTCGGTCACTCCCTCGGGTTCGTGGCCGACTCGTCACTCGGACTGTTTCCCGTCTACGCGGGGTTCGTCCTCGCGTTCAACCTCTTCTGCCTCCCCCGCTACGTCGACGACGACGCGGTGCTGTGGAGCGTCGCGAGCGTCGCGGGCTTCTTCGCGCTGCTCGGCCTGCTCGTGATCGTTCGCGGGGAGTTCACGTGGTGGCTGTTCGAGGTACGGATCTGGGATGGGGACGCCTCGCCCTGGTTCGTTGACCGCGAACTCCCGGTCATCCGATCGGTGTTCGCGAACCCTAACACCCTCGGCGTGCTCCTGTTCGCCGGTGCGGTCACGGCCGTCGCCGCCACTCTCAGGACGCTCCGATCGGGGTGGCCGCTACTGGCGATCCTCCCGGCGGGACTGCTCGCGCTGAACGGCCTGGGTCTCTACTTCACGGACAGCCGGGCGAGCATACTCGCGGCCGCCGTCGCGGTCGGTGTCTACGTCGCCGCGGCGTTGGATCGGCGGCTCCTCCCGGTCGCCGGAATCTCGACGGCCGTCATAGTGCCGGTCCTGCTGCTGGGCATCTACGTCGGTGTCATCCCCATCGACCCCGCCAACCGGTTCGAGCTCTGGCGCGCCGGCATTGAGGCGGTCCGGACGGAGGGTTCGTGGCTCGGAGAGGGAATCGTGGGCACCCGCGGCGTGATCGAACCCTATCTCGCTGACGGCGTCGGCAGCTACAGCGTCCACAACTCCTACCTCTCGATCTTTATCCGCATCGGACTCCTCGGCGGAATCGCGTATCTCGTGCTCGTTCTCGGTCCGCTGGTCCACGGGCTGGTTCGCTACGATCGGGTGAACGTCGCGATGTTCACCCTCGCCGTCGGTTTCGCGATCCACCAGCTGTTCGAGGGCTACACGTTCTACCAGTTCGGCCCCGGTTCGATCGTCGGCGCGCTCGCCGTAGGCTACGTGATCTCGAGCCTCACCCCCGACGGCGGACTGCCCGTCGGAACGACGGCCGAAACCGAGACGAACGCACCGACCGAGGAGCAGTCGGATTCGAACGCTGGGTGGCCGGACGCCGAGCCGTTCGGCCATCTGCGAAACCAGTACAGAAGGGACGCGGACCGCCACGACGACCGTCCATGACGACGCGCCGTCCTCGATACTCGTCGGAACGGACGAGTACGGGCCGTTCGAACGCAGCCCTCGGCCCGCTCTCCGCGTCGGGTCCCCGGACGTAACCGACAGCGCTTACACGCCGATTAGCGCCGACTTATCTCTGGGAACTCCGAGGCGTAGCCGTGAACACCCGTGGTTGACCACCACCCAAGGTCACCAACACGGATGAGGCCCGCGATCGTCGACTCGGTGTCGATCATCGAGGTGCGTCCGATCGAGTCGAAGGGCGAGTCGCCCGCTGACCTCGCTCGGTTCGAGATCCGCGACGAAGACGCCCTGATCTGGTCGATCGCCTACGGCCCACAGGCCCGAACTCGTGACGAGGCACGGCGCATGGTGGTTCGGATCGCCGGGACGTACTCGCTCGGAAAACGATCTCCGGGAGCTAAGCACTCATTCATGGAAAACGACACCAAAGAGTTCGTACTCCGGCCTGAGATGGCTGTTCGCTCGAACGCTGTTGGCACCCGGAATACTCAGTCTAGTAGCAGGAAGCGGTTGTCTGCTTCCAGGAATCGTGAACGGGCGTACTCAGTAGCGGTTTCGAGCAGAAGGGATATGTATTGGAAAACAATACGATTGGTTGATTTTAATATTATACAATATGTAGTGTATTTATTACCATCCCTTCTCTACAAATACATGTCGGCGAAAGCCGACACGCAGAGGTGTAGCAGAGGGAGGGATGTCCGCTTTCGGAAACCAAGCGGTTGTCCCGGATCCCACCACTAAATAGTCAGCCCCGTCTCGTGTGGTGTCCGTGTCATTGGTAGTGTGGTAAACACTTCCGAAACCAAGTGGTGGACGGTCCCTTTTCTCCCCTCTGTTCTGACTCCTGGAGGGCGTACACGCAAGGCGTTACTGGTTATCCCGGTGAGACTTGGGGATCCTCTGATCCATAGAAGTGGCTCCTGAGAGTGGCTCTCAGGTGGGGTCCAGCAAACAGGCACATAACGATGCAAGCAGACAAGGAGATAGAGCCAAGTCACTACGGGTGGGCGAATCCGGGACTACTAGTTGCAGACCAAGGGCCGCCACGCTGTGAGATCAGAATCACCGTTCGACTCGACAGAGTGACTTGACCGTCTCATCGTTGGATGTTCGCGTCATGTGGGCTAGGATCCTGTGTATGGTCCCTATTCCGCTTTCCTTCTTCCTTGGTAGGATCATTACAGATCTGCTTAGATAGTCCGTAGATGTACAGAATATAATGATAGGTTCTAGGGGTTATAATAACCACAGCCCATAATTGTCTAGTGGGAGCCCAAGTAGATACCGCGGCGAAGCAACTGAAAACACATGCACTACTGTACTGAATGCGGCTGGTCTGCGACTATAGCTCATGAGGCCTCTACGCGCAGCTCCGACGAACAAGCAATCAATCACCACGTCACCACTGGGCATAAAGTGATTCATCACTCATATGCCGGTGAACTTCAGAATGAAACTACATCTTCTCAACTACCCTACCAAGTCCAGAAAACAGACTGAGGCAGTCGTTTGACAGGTATAGAGAGACAAAGGACAGCACTAATCACGGCCAAGCGATCATGAGTCGATCGGTTTTCTGGAGTGAGCACGAAACCGGTCACGACAGCGTTCGTATCGTCACTTCCAGTGAGTCCTGAGGAATCTGGAACATCACAGATGTGATTATTTATCTGCCTTATTACACTTCTCTCTTCTTCACTTGTGTGATCGATGGCTGCTACCTACTATCTCAGCAATCGAATCGGGTTGCTATTCGTGGGTCTCGGCTGAGATCATGAGACGAGTTGAGAGGAAGCCAATCCGTTTGATGACCTGAGAGCGGCAACTTCCATCGCTGCTGCACGCTAACTCCGTTACGTTTCCGGAGATCAATATTCACATCAAAATACGGTGCAAGGTAATCGGTTAAAGAAGAAGTATGTTCTGTATTGATCATAACACAGATGACGGCTTTTGTGCCAATCGCTATCTGATTGAGTAAATCAAGAAAAGTCTCTATATGTTGTGTTTCATATCGTTTCAACACTGGCCAAAATGAATCAACAAACACGTGGAGTCTGGGAAGGGTATGATCGTTGTGAGCACACCTTATTCTTGTTATGCTTTGGCAGATTGTGTCCTGAAAGGCGGGTAGCTCGTCGCGTACACGACTTGTTTGATCAAAAAGCTCTTTTGGAATAGTTGATTCCATAGCGGAGTCGGTCATAATCGCATGAATCGATCCGTATGTTTCCCTAATGGAAGTTAAACAGATATATTTCGACCAGTCACGTTGGTCTAACGATCCGACTACTAGTATCGGTTCAGGTTCCGTTGTCACTCCCTCACGCGTCCAAAGTCTCAGAGATTCTCTCCCAAATCCGGGAACCGATCCAGTAATCAGGACGGTGCAGCCACGGTTTCTAAGCATTTGGGTCGTTTCAGTGAACCCTTCACCATCGCTTTTTAACACGAGACTCTCACCAACGGTATCCATTCAAATGCTAGTCGACATGAGCCTGCTTACAACTTTTGAGTCAAGAAACCGAAAGTAATCGTTTCGCAGCGAGCAAATCGAATTTTGTCTTGACCTCGTCTGGAGAGGATATCAGCAGAACGTTACGGAGCAAACTGAAGAAACTCTGTTTCATCAATTACATCGTCGTAAGTTCGAGAATAAAGTTCGGCCAATAACTCACGAATTTCGATGAGCCGATCGCGGTTGTCATTAGTGCAGTTGGTACTACAGTGAGCGACTACGTCACCTGGGATGAGTTCCCGAAATTTAAGGAGTCCACTGCACCGTGGACATCGGAGTTTCGCATGACTGTGCATCCACTGTGTGTCGTATCCCGCGATATCAAGTCGCATCTCCAAGACATACCAAATATGAATATCCCACTGCTGATTTCCCGTTGCCGTTCGTTTGAGCCGTCTCAGTTCTAACAGTGCTTTTCGGTATAGCGACTGGTTTTGGGCGTAGTGTTGCTGATGGCAACGGCGGAAATAATTGAATAGAGCTATTTTGGAGGATCGAAGCTTACCGGTGGTTAGCTCTCCTTCGATCCCAGGTCCTGTGGAGGCCTCGTCATTTAACACGGCGCGCTTAGAGAACCCAGTATCAGTGTAGTGGCGCTCTTCAGAGAGCGGTGCACCCGTTTTTGGGCAGAAAGCATCGGAACCTTTCATCGTATTGTTTGTTATGCGCATCGGTGATCACTCACCGTTCAGGGTCGGTTGACGCTACTGATCGAATTAGTGTAGCAACGGGATTAAAAATGAAGCATCGTGATATTTTTTATAATACTGCTACCTAGATAAAATAACAGGCCTCAGTATATATAGAAGCGTTAGATCGGCGTAGTTACACTCCGTAAAAGAAGATCATCCCATAGAGCGAGAATATTTATCAAGAGGTTTATGATATCGGCGACCAATTGCCCAATCATGAGAAGTTAGTCGAGTAGTAGTGGTTCAAAAGTGCCATTTTTAGCACCAATATGACGAGAAATCGTAGATTATTCTATCGGCTATATATTATTATTAACATTTTCTGTTACTCTCGTAGCTATCAATATTCTAGACATATTCTCATCCATTTATAATGGTTCTCGAGGCATCTTTGTCCCTCACTGGATAGGTGGTAGGATTTTGTCCGACCATCGATTGGATATGTTTCGATGAAACCATTCTCAGTGAGCTCTCGGAGATTTTGATACAGTCGTCCAGTATTAATTTCACTAGAATAATAATCTTCAAGTTGATATTTTATGGTCTTACCGTGCGGTTTTTTCCCCTCCAACCTGGCGATCGTGAATAGCAAATCCCTCTGAAAACCCGTCAATTCTACAGATGGTTGTGGATTGTTCGACTCTTCTGTTCCTCTCGGTTGTTTGTCTGGGATCTGACTGTCGCTCATAGTACTCCTTGAGGCGGTGGGTACCGCCAGCTCACGGACGGGCCTTGAACCCGAATGGCGGCCTGGATACCAATCGTGATTTACTGCGGATTATTGTAACTTAGATGGTGTATCTTCAGAAGAATAGCTACTAGGATGGGCTACTGTATCGTTCTGCGCCGGTATATTCGAGTGTGTCTCTGGAATTCGGTCTTTAATGAATAGTATTCATTATGGGGGTTATTAATGGAGATTATTTGAAAGAATGCCTTAACGTAAAGCATTCCAAGTCTACTATACCACTAGTTACGAAACGGCAAACTCATTCTACCAGCCAGACTACTTGGTGTCGCCTCGTTTTGTCATACTATTTATAATCCTAGCCGTTCTCCGATATTTCTCTATGAGGATTGCCGGAACGCCACATTGAGGACAACGGATCCGGTCGAACGATTCGCGTACACGCGTTGAAATATGGTCGACTTGTCGCTTCATACAGTCGCTGATCAGAGCAGAATCCACCGGCGGATTCCTTTAGTTAGTACACCGTGTTTATCATTTCACACGAGAGTGTAACCGATCAAGGTATCATCCGTATCATATGGATTGATACGTCACCTGGATCAGGCGTACCTATGATAGGACGAGTTGAGAGTGTAAAAAGACACTAAACTATGTAGTTCAGTAGACTCTCTCGGTCCAAGATACAATATCGTTCGACGCGAATCCAAACTACCAGAACCTATGGATGATAGCTTATCGCACATTCGTAGAGCGAACCCTGAAATCCAGCGTCTAGCAGTACGGAACGATGTTTCCAATTTGTTAGTTCCCAGTCGGTTTTGTAGAGAGAGTTATAATCGCCAGAATCAACAGATGCATGAAATGAGTACTATATTTCATTATGTGGCATATTTTTTAATATAGCCAATTAATACGGGAGTGGATAGCTAAACGGATGATACGCTACATAGTTGGCGTAGATGAGTCCCTGACTCTGAATAGCTACTGTTTCACTATTCTCATGATTGGCATTGATGCGTTCTGTCCGAAAAGCGGCGCACCGTTATCAGATGAACGACATTATGGGGAGCGAGGATCCGGGAAACGAGCAGTCCTTCCCGAGGATCGGATCAAAGAGAGAGTACCGACCGGTGAACTCACTAACGGTGCGATCCGATCGTCGAAAATGGCACTGCTGAATTACTTTCAGCGGTGTCACCAACGTCACCACAGGCCGAACGATGATCTCTACCAGAAAGCATCCTTGGCGTTCACTCGTCTCAAGCGCACCGCGACAGGAAAACAAACGTGGGACGTTCACATTTGGTATGCCGCTCAGGAGCGCCTCCGCTTAGCCGGGTACGAGACGAGTTGGATGGATGCGCACAGCATTCCTCGCTGTCCCCACTGTCACGGACGCCTCAAGTATGAGCAGATCGCCCCCGGTAGTGTGATCGGTCGCTGTGGTACGAACTGCACCGATAGGCGAATCGACCATCATGAGGAGATAAGGAATATCATAGCAGACCTGTACAAGCAAGCCTTTCCCGTCAACGATAACACCATCTCCGCGGACTCGTTCCTGCAGTTCTAGTGCGTGGGGCAACTAGTTACCAAAACGGGATAGATATCGACGTCGCGATGACTTATGAGACTCACGGCCATAAGCTCCAATAGAGAGCCAGATGTCGTGAAGTGCACTCAAGCAGGACATCCTTCCTAGCGATTTACCGCATTCTAATCCTCGACCAGAAACGACGAACTGTCTGTGACAGTCTGTCAGGCTCGTTAGGCTCTATTCACCCTCTTCACCTCGTATCCTAGATTATTGATTATATGTTCAACATAGCTGCCTGTTTCCGGATCAGGAACAGCGAACTCAATAGTCCCCGTTTCATGATCAGCGTCACTCCAACGGACTCCGTCTATGACATCAATCTCGTTCTGCACGATTCGTTCACACCCTACGCAACTCATACCGTTGACGCGGAATTTGTACCGGACCACAGCTTAATTATCGTTCTGTATGGTGTTAATACCTGAATATAGATTAGAATAATTCACTTTTGGTTTATATACAAATTTGATGCAGAAGCTTATTGATTTACATGTCTGGTACCGAGGCTGGTAGTCCCGGCCCTGTTAAGATATTTCGTTGGCGGCGCTCAGAAGACACATCTTACTTGTCATACGAGGCTAGCCTCTATACGAAACAGCAAGAAATAAAGAGAATTCCAACAGCACCCAGATCCCCTAGTCCTGTAGAAGTAAGGTTAGAGGGAATTGCGGAAATTCCTTGCTGCAAAGGATATTGTTGTGGAATCAAAACGTACGTAGTCGGATGCTGGCCGTCTGAAACGTTCAAATACAGCAACGATCGAAGAAATCTCACGCTACATAGCGTTTTGCTACAGAGTCTATACTGCTTTTAACCTTGGAAGCACAACAGGATACGCGTACCTGATCAAGGCGACGTACCGACCGTCTCGGTACGAATGACTCCTTGATTTGAGCAGCGATGTCTCTATCAATCGGGACATATCGGTGTCGACTGGATACAACACATTGGTTTCTCACGCTCTAAGTCAATGAGTTAGAGAGATGTAGCTCCAAACAACCTTCATCTATTGAATAGATCCTTGTGTAGAGAGGAATGTATCGAAAGATTTGACAGAAAACACCGTCCATTCCTCGTCGACTGAACGATTTCACGAATGGATACTTCGTTCCGAAATGCTCTATCTGAGATAGATGTGAGTATAATTACCTATATTTTCTGATGAAAATAAAGGACATGCGGGTATTGAAGATTCTAGTCACGGGCGAAGAGATGCCTAGTACGATCCTTGAGGTACTAGATGGCAATGATTTGGATTATGTAATCTCCGATTCCAGTACTGACGCTAGTGCCGCTGCGATGATCTCCTGCCCAGTACCGGCCCCTAGCGTTGAAGCGGTTCGCGAAGATCTCAATGAACTCGGACTGGAGGATCGTGTCTATATAGTTCTAGTGGACCCGGAAGCCGTTGTACCCACCGGAACCGAAAGCGAAGATCCCTATAGCCAGGTCGAAGGACTCGGATATCAGGGTATTTCGCGGGGAGAACTCCACTCCAAAGCGGCCGATCTAATTCCGGACTTCACCATCTACGGTCTGATGACGGTCATCAGTGCTATCATTGCTACGGCTGGTGTTCTACTCGAATCGATGGCCGTATTGGTCGGTTCGATGGTGATTGCACCGCTCATAGGGCCTCCGATGGCCACCAGTGTGGCAACAGTTATCGATGACAACGTACTCTTCAACGAGAGTATACGATATCAGCTTACTGGGAGCGCGCTCGGGATGGTTAGCGCGACCGTCTTCGCTCTCCTCCTTCGATTTACGTCGTTCGTTTCCTCTGAAGTGTCCATCGAAGCCGTTCACCAGCTCAGTACCCACACCGCACCGGGTGCCCTGTTGATCATCGTTGCACTCAGTGCAGGAGTTGCAGGAGCTCTTAGTCTCTCGACAGGTGCCGAGGTCGGTCTCGTTGGTGTGATGATCGCCGCTGCGCTCGTACCGCCGCTTGGAGTTATGGGCGTCGGGATCGCCTGGTTTGAACCGGTCATCGCAGTTGGATCGGGCTTAGTGGTTCTAATCAACGTACTCTCGATCAACCTTGCAGCTATTATCAGTTTCTGGTATCTGGGGTATCACCCCGAAAGTTGGTTGGAACTACGCAAGGCTCGAAGCAAGATGCTCGTTCGAGTGATCAGCCTTACCGTTTCGATTCTCGTTCTCGCGACCTTGCTCACCAACCTCACCGGTGCGGCCGAAGTCATTTCAGTGATATTCCAAGGCAACGGTCCATCCCTTCGGACGATTCTCTACACAATATATACATGATAGACGAAAACAACGGTGATGGCGAAGAAAACGCTACGACACCACCAGGAGAAGGTCCAGAAATAAGCACTAATCTCATACCGGATCTCGGTTCGAAAGGATCCATTCTCCTACGTATATCCATCATCAGCACGAAGATCCTCTGGATAACCGGACGTGCGCTGGTGGTTGGACTGCTAATCGTTGGTACCCTCATCACCGATAAGGAACGGCAGAATCGATTCCGCCGGTGGGCTTTGCTGGAGGGTGATAGGTGGATCATCGTCGGTCTCTTAGTAGGAGCGGTGTTCGTTCTGTCGCTTCTACTCACCCTCACGAACGTGATCGGGGTCAGAGAGAGTCGGTTCGTTACGACGATGTTCAGCACTATAATCGCGGGGTTGTTCTCGTTCGTCCCGATCGTGATCTCAGTGAACCAACTCACCGTTTCCCGTTTGTTCGAGACTCCTGCTGGCCTTCGCGAACGCATTGATAGCGTCCATGAGTTTCGCGTCGACCTCCAGAAGATGATCGCAGATGAACCAGTTGCACCGACCGATCCGGCCCTGTTTCTCGCACAGGTCGTCGAACTGGTTTCCGACCGGGCAATTGCGCTACGACAAGTTGTCTCTGATTCCCACACCGGAGAAGGAGAGCTGCTCGAGGACATCTGCAGATATACCCGCATGACCCGTTCGCATGTCGAGGAGATGGATGATCAGTTGGCCGACGCCAATCTCTCGTTAATTGAGGTTCTCCTCCCGATGATCGGGGACACGTACTCGAAAAACGTCAACGTCGCCCGAAGACTGCAGAAGAAGTATGACGATACGTTATCGGACAGCGCCATCGATCTGCTTGACGACCTCCAAGAGCTGTCCCTTTCGCTGGACGTTCTGCGACAGTACTTCAAAGCCATATATATTCAACAGGAACTGTCGAATCTATCACGCCTGATCGCTGTGAGTGGAACGGTCGCGTTCGTAGTCTCGATGTTTCTGGTAATGCTGTTCGCTACAGGCGATCCGTCGCCTCATCACCCTCTGGTGCTCCAGATCGGTGTGAGCTTTGGACTGTCGGTGGCGTTTGCTCCCCTGGCGATTCTACTCTCCTTCATGCTTCGTGTCGCAACGATCGCGAAACAGACCGCTGCTCCGGGTGCGTTCCTTCCGAAACGGGAGACACCCGAGTACGTACGATAAGTACGTCGTTACGTCGTCAGACCACAGATACGACCGAACCGGATCAGATGCTGATCATCCGCTAACATTCACAAAAATTATATGAATAACACACCACATAGCAGCCAGACCCGGCGTCAGTTTCTGGCTCTAACAGGAACCTCTATGGTTCTAACCGGACTCGGCGGCTGTCTCGGAGACGGAGACGACGCTGAATACGGCTGGAACGAAATCGACTCGCCGATTGAAGAAACCCTATACGATGTCGTTGTGACTTTCGAAGGACCGTATGCTGTCGGCGAGGCGGGCAAAATCGTAGCCCGTCGCTCGGATGAGTGGGAGGTCGTCTCTGAGGACGGTCCAGCTAGTGCGGCGAATCGGTTGTCCGGAGCGGCCGTCACCGACGACGGTCGACATGTCTGGTTTGCCGGCAGTAGTGGGGCGGTTGGCCAACGTGACGTACTCAACGGGGAGGGGACGGATCGCTCGGCACCGAAGGAAAAAACGAGTAGTTGGGAAGACATCGCTGTCGTCGGACGAGCAGGGGAGGAACGGATTCATCTGATCAACGGATCGGGTGAACTGTTGTCTGGAACGAATCGAAACGGAGACATCGACTGGAGAGAGGTCACTAAACCCGGAAACGGAACGGAGCCGACTGCCGTCGAATTCACTGACGGCGCCGGGTTCATTACCGATGGAAACGGTGGCGTCTACGGAACCGCCGGAGGCGACGAGTGGCAGCGGATCGGCATCCGGAGCTCGGATTCGGCGCTCAATGACGTCGTAGCACTGAACGCACAGACAATCAACGTCGTGACGGGGGAGGGATCGATCTTCCTCTACAACGGATTCGACTGGCTCCGGTTGGAGGTCGGTAGGAACGGACTCAACGCCATAGATCGCTCGAGGGACCGGGGATTCGTCGTCGGTGCAAGTGGGGCCGTCTATGAGTTCACAGATTCCAAGTGGAAATCACAGAACACGCCCACCTCGAAGACCTTACGCGGGGTCACGCTCGGCACGACCGATTACGCTGATGTCGCGGTCGGTGATGGGGGCCTAATCCTCGAACGGTTCCGGTAACCTTGCCGTTTCGACGGTTACGAATCGCGGTCATTTCGGTCATTACAACGAGACTGGACGCTACACAGTGTAACGTTCTGCACGCTCGAACGCGTTTTATGGCTGCGCCTTGTATCGAGGCTCGTACGTCGGATCCGGGGGACATGCAGTAGTGTCGGCATGGGTGATCCCTGATCGGATCAGCCTAGCGTCCGTATCTTCCGCGGGAGGAGCGCCCGTTCGTAACACCAGTCAGTCGTATAGTCGGGGAATACGACCATCAGCTCAGCAGCCATCACGTTGTTAATTGAGAGCGATCGTTGGTAGCCAGATAACCGCATTCAGCGTCGATTCGAGCCACATCAGCATCCTACAATGGATCAAGTAACTGTATTCCTGTCTCTCGGAACGACCTTACTAGAGGCTCTCGAGCTCACGGTTCGGATGGCTTGGGAGACCTGGTGGGCGCTCGTTCTCGGCTTCACGCTTGCCGGAGCCATCGAAGCGTTCGTGAGCGAGAAACAAATGACGCGCACGCTAGGAGGACGAGGGTGGAAAGAGGTCGGTTTGGGGACGCTCTTCGGAGCAGCCTCGTCGAGTTGCTCATATTCCGCCGTCAGCACCAGCAAGACCCTGTTCAAGAAGGGAGCATCGGGCGTCGCCAGCCTGGGCGCCTTCATGTTCGCCAGTACCAACCTCGTCATCGAGCTCGGATTGGTGATATGGGTACTGCTCGGCTGGCAGTTCGTGGTCGGCGAGTACATCGGTGGCATCATCGTTGTCATCCTGTTGATCATATCGTTCAAACACGTCGTCCCTATGCGGTGGTTCGAGGATGCCCGCGCGCACCTCCATAAGAGGGAGGAGGCCGAATGTGCAGCCTGCGGGATGACGGTCGATACGCCGGCTGACGAGGGTATTACACAGCATTTCGACGGTGATCTTGAGCAGTTCTGCTGTACAGGGTGTCTCAGCGCGTACGAATCACAGGTGGAACGTTCGGAGGACCGCTCGTGGTTGGAGACGATATCGTCCGTTCAGGGCTGGAAGACGGCGGCAAGAACGACGATCAAAGAGTGGGATATGCTCTGGGTGGACATCGCCATCGGTTTCGTTCTTGCTGGCTTCGTTGGTGCGTTCGTTCCCGCTTCTTGGTGGGAAGCACTATTCAGCGCGGAAGGGACGTTCTCGCTGGTAGTTCTCAACACCGCAATAGCGGTTCTCATCGGAGTTCTCACGTTCATGTGTTCCATCGGGAACGTTCCCTTTGCACTCGTGCTCTGGACGAACGGGCTACCGTTTGGGAGCGTTCTTGCGTTCGTCTATGCCGACATGATCATCCCTCCCCTGACCAATTTATATCGGAAATATTACGGTTGGCGTCTGGCCACAGTGCTGTTCAGTGCATTGTTTCTCGCTGCGGTACTCGCCGGTGTCGTCGTTCACTATCTCATGGGCGGTTTGGGATTGATTCCAGTCCAGGGTGAGGTTGGCGGACACGTCTCCGGAGAGTACACTACGGCGTTGAATCTACTCTTCACACCGGTTTTTCTCGGACAGGTATACCTGGCGTATGGGCCGAACCGACTCGAACAGTGGATCTGGAACGTCCCGACACGGCTCGAACGTGTACTCAATCAGGTCAAGGAATCCGGTGAGATTGTCGATGCTGGCGTTCGGGAACTGCTGCGTTCGTTCGACGAGGCTAGCGACCAAACCGAC
Source organism: Halalkalicoccus sp. CG83 (assembly GCF_037081715.1). Classification (NCBI taxonomy): domain Archaea; kingdom Methanobacteriati; phylum Methanobacteriota; class Halobacteria; order Halobacteriales; family Halalkalicoccaceae; genus Halalkalicoccus; species Halalkalicoccus ordinarius. Next base: position 646,551 of record NZ_JAZDDH010000001.1, on the reverse strand, counting down.
GAAGCGTTGGCGTCGTTTCGGTCGGGATTCGATGAATTGGGAGTCGCCCTGCGGCTGCTTTGGCAGGGTATTAGAAAACTCAAGCGGCGACTATGGGAGTCATATCGGACGATCAGAGACGGATCGCGGATGGAGTGATGAGGTACGCTCGTGAAGTTATCTTCGAGTGATCTAGCCACAGTATCTGACTATGTTAGATAAAATTAGACGACTTATCGAACGTGTTGATGGATGTGAATCGAATTTCTCTTCAATATCGGCGATAGCGGTCATGTTTACCGTCCTGATCTACGTGATAAGCCGGTACATACCGGAGTATCTACGACTACTGGGGGCTCATCCCGCTATCATTGGATTGTTCGGTAGCGTGGTTATGCTGCTAGCCGTTTCGTATCCCTATCTCTGGCGGTACTTTCAAAAGACGTCAAATAGCGTCGATAGCTTGGCTCTGATGGGGACGATAGCCTCATCGGGCCTACTCCTCTGGCTTATCGCACCACAGTTAGGGCGACTCGAACCGATACCAGCGTGGGTCTACGTCCTCCTCGGAGTCGTTCTCATCGGATCATGGCGACCCATTGGGCTCGAGACCATTGGTATAACGGGCAACAGCTGGCTTCGCGAGCACATGCCCGAGTCCCGCCTCAGGACCAAGCTGGTTCAGCTGGGTGGTCTGGTAGCCGGGATACTGCTCGTGACCGCCTTACTCGCTGCCGTCCCCGGATTCGTTATCGGGTTTCAAGTGATTCTCGCCGTTACCGCTGCTGCCGGCGTAACCGCAGCGGTCATCTACTATCACGCCGATACGGAACCTAGAACCGTATCGACGCGACAATTCAGGGGGTGGACAGCGATCCTCTCGGAGGTACGGTCGCTTCCCGATGGACTTCGACCACTGTTGATCGGCGATACGCTGGTTCAGTTCGCTCTCGGAATGGTCTCTGTTTTCATCGTCGTCACCGTCACCAGTGTTCTGGAGTTCAACGCCCACCTGTTCGGATATCAACTCAGTGCCAGCGCGTTCTTCGGTGTGCTAATATTCCTAGAAGTCTCTACCGGGTTAATAGCAACCGTACCCGTAAGTTACTTCACCTCACGAAACGGCCGCTGCGGAACCGTGTTTGCGAGTTTTTTCATCTCTGCGCTGTTTCCCCTGGTGCTCATCGGTATGGCGACGACGCCACTCTCGCTCGGCATTCTGTTCGCGATTTTCGGGCTTCGTTTCGCTGGACGTCCAGCGCGGGAGGCGTTAATCGCTGCCGAAACAGGTCGCGGGGGTGGCGATAAAGGTACCGAGTCATACCGTCTGGTCCGAGACGTCCTCACGATTCCCAGCGCGCTAATCGGAGGGGCGATCTACGCGATCAGTCCGATATTCGCCTTCGTGCTCGCAACCGTCATCGGAATACTGGGCGTCCGCGAGTTCATGGAGTTCACGGTACAGCCCCTAACCGGATAGCCGCTTCTCTCGAATGGCCCTGGTATCAAGACTGAAGCTGATCCGATCCACTGAGGCGTGAGATGGAGGAAAATAGCTCGTACTCGAAGCCGAATGGTCTACAGCGGTGGATGACGACCGTCGATCACAAGGACATCGGCTACCTCTATCTCGTTTTCGGCGGTTTCGTCGGACTGTGGGGCGCTACGGACGCGATCATGGTACGGACTGAGCTCCTCACACCGACCGCGGGCATTTGGGGGGTGGAGACGTACAACGCGTTGTTTACGACCCATGGACTGTCGATGTTGTTTCTCTTTGCAACGCCGGTCGCCTTCGGACTTAGTAATCACTTGGTACCGTTGCTGGTAGGGGCCGATGACATGGCGTTTCCCCGCGTGAATGCCGTCGCGTTCTGGCTTCTTCCGATGGCGCTCCTGTTGATGCGATCGGGAATTCTGGCGAACACGCTCGGGATCGTCGCAATCAGACCCCCGATGACCGGCTGGACGTTTTATCCGCCGCTCTCCATTCGAGAGCTAAACCTCACGATCGATCTGGTTCTGCTGGGACTGCACTTGAGCGGAGTGAGCACGATCCTAAGCGCGATTAATTTCATCGTCACAATCATGATCCAGCGCGATGAGGACGTCGGCTGGGAACGTCTCGACATTTTCTCCTGGACGATACTGACCACAAGTGGGATTGTGGTCTTCGCCTTTCCCATACTGGGCGCCGTGCTCCTGATGATACTCCTGGATCGCAACGTGGGAACGACCTTCTTTACGGTTGAGGGGGGCGGATACATCCTCTATCAGCATCTGTTCTGGTTCTTCGGCCATCCGGAGGTGTACATTCTCACGCTTCCCGCCATGGGCCTTATTAGTCTGATTCTCCCCAAGTTTACGGGTCGGACACTGTTCGGCTTCAAGTTCGTCGTCTATTCGACGCTCGCAATCGGCGTCCTCTCGTTTGGTGTGTGGGGCCACCACATGTTCACGACCGGCGTCGATCCTCGGATTCGTTCCTCCTTCATGGCCGTAACTCTCGCTATCGCACTACCG